>NZ_JAECZA010000080.1 GCF_016056275.1 Dendronalium phyllosphericum CENA369
ATGTTCGGTATTCTCTCCAATATTCTAATGTCATCAACAATTGGTCTTCTAAGCTTAATTTACCCGGTCGCCCTGTTTTCTGTTTTGTTCGATGAAGCGATCGCACTACCTCTAACATCTCGTTAAAAGTATCTGGACGTACACCACACAAGCGTTTAAAGTCTTCTGATTTCAGACTCTTTACCTGTTCGTAGGTCATAGATGCTACCCAACTCTATCCTACTTGTCTCACGCATCTAGGACTTTTGCAAGAGGTCTATTATTGAGCAATTCTATCAAGATTCGTTCTAAGCTATTGCTGTTTGAGAATAACGTTGGTAAATCTGAAGGTAAATTAAGCTTTAGAATTTGCTGACGTTCTTGAATGCGGACTAGAAACGGCTCGATCGTCCAAGGTAACCACTCTTGTAACAGGACTGCATCGGAGGTCAGGGAAACAGATGGTGAAGTTTGCAGTCGTTGTAAATCTAATAAATCGTTGATGAGTTCCATTTCGCGATCGCACTCGGCTTCCATCAGTTTTAGATAACGCTGAGTTTCTTCAGGTGTGGTAGGTAATTGTAACATTTGTATCATGACCTTCATGTTACTGAGAGGCGATCGCAATTCATGGGAAACTAAATTTAAAAAATCATTTTTCAGTTGATTAAGTTCTTATAATTGTGCTATCAATTGCTCTTGCTCAATTTGCTTTTTACGAGCCTCAATTACTTTTTTGTGTTCGGTAATATCCCGAAATATTAAGACGACACCTGTAATATTATCTTTGTCATCTTTAATAGGTGCAGCATTGATACATTTTTTCATGAATCAAAGCCATTGATGCAATGCGTTGTTGGCTTTGTTGAAATATTTCTATATCTTGTTTATCTTTAATATATTCAGATTGCAGACTGAGCAGACTAGAAATAACTTGTAAATTGTTTTTAACGCGATGGTAGACTTCTTTTAAAAGTACTTCTTTTTCTAAAAGGGATGCTTGTAGCTGCTCCTCTGACTGATTGCGTTCGCGTAATGCTGCTTGTCGTTCGGAGATTTCTGTTTGTAGCGATTCATTTATTTTTGTTAGCTCTGCTGTTCGTTCTTCAACTATATTTTCTAATTGGTCGAGTAAGTTACTTAAAGCTTCCTCTGTTTGCTTACGCTCAGTAATATCATTTTTATCCCATAGCGCTTAACCCCGATCCAAAATCCATTTGTATGTGCCGTCTTTACATAAAACTCGATGCTCGTTAATGTAAAACGGTGTGATTTTCGCAAAGTGCTCTCGAACTGCTTTTGTCACGCATTCAATATCGTTTGGATGCACTCGCGTCACCCTTTCATCTAAAGTATTGGAAATCTCATACTCTTCATATCCAAGCATTTCCTTCCAGCGAGCGGAAAAGAAAACTTCATTAGTTTTAACATTCCAGTCCCAAATACCATCATTATTTCCGCGCAAAGCTAAATGCCAGCGTTGTTCGCTTTCTCTTAGCACCTCTTCAGTTCTTTTACGTTCAGCAACTTCTTTTGCTAGTTGGTTGTTAGCTTCCTCTAGTTGAGCAGGACTAGGCAGAACAAGTGCTTGAGGAATTAATGACACTAACTCTAAAGCTGTATATATAGAGACAAAGGCGGTAATGGCTTTAATTAATCCCGATAGCCAATAGGTAGGATGCCAAAGCGTCCACACATCCATGATATGAGTTGTGCCGCAGGCAATGATAAATGTACCAAACATCAGGAAAATCCAGTCTAAAGGCACATCTGGTCGTTTACGGACAAAATAGACTAGCATCACTGGAATGGAATAATAGGCCAGTGTAATTAGCAAATCTGAGATGACATGCAACCCCACCAACTCTGGCTTCCAAAGGTAGCAATGTCCATGAGGAACAAACTGGCTAGTAAAAAAAAATTATGTAAAAATTCTGTCATAAAAACCTAATTAGCTGTAAAAGTTTTCATTGAAACATTGTATGTGAAGGAAATTTTCAATCTAGGCTACCACCAGACTTCAAAAGGTATGTAAATCCATTATCCTTCAAGTTTTTTTAACTAAGTTAATCAAATTAGGAACTCTACATGTAGTCTTTATTGTTATTAATGTATCCCGAACACTTGGTTATTATAACCGTAAATATTCTGTCATAGCTATTCAATTGCATAATAAACTTAACAAATTAGAACCGTATTTTTGTATTTAAAAAGTAAAAAATAATACAATTTTTTTTTAAGATATGGTTAACTGAGTTAAGACTTACGCACACTCCACAGAGCAATAGTTGGCTCGGTGACGCTACTAAAAATTACCTTAGCATCTAACTTTTCGGCAATGCGAGCGCTGTTTTGTTGCAGTCTCTAAACCCTCATTTGCTGTACTATGACAATCTCAACTGCACGCAAGCCGATAAATTGATTAATTTTAGTAGTGCGATCGCCGCATACAAATACTACAATTTCGAGCTGACATGCAACTATTTCTGCGTTGATATTTGGACTTGATACTCTTGAAATTAAAATTAAAAAGAACTAACGCTTATATTACAAGATTTTGATTGTTTTAAATTGTGGCTTTATTTCCGCTGTAATGTACTAGTAATTAAACGTAGAAGAATAATTGAGCGCAAACTTCTAAATAGTTAACTTTTGCAGATTTGGTATTACTTAAGCTTTAATAATTGCATAGATAAAACAATTGCCTTAGCTCCCTAGACCCTTGAGTACATTTTTCCTTGTCGATTGTGGGTGATGCAATTCTCAATTACACTACTTTTTGTTTTTTGTTTGATTTCACAAGAAACATAAAAAGGTTCATCATATGGTGGAATAGCGAATTGTTCTGATTGTCCTAGCTGTACGAGCAAACAAACTTTCTGATGTAAATGACTTAACCAATGTATAAGGATTGTACCATCTTATGGGAAACTGTCCTTGTTGCTGGGCTGTGAGTTCTTGCCATATACATTCAACAGTAATTTTTTTAAGACTAATATTTAAAATTCTAGTAACTCCTTGAAATGCTGAACTATGAAATAATGAGAAATCTCTACTTTGATAAAAATCTTTAATTTTCATTGTTCCATCTTAAATAATGTTATCAAATTGCCATTTGCACTTATATTAGTCTGACTACTTATATATGGCAAATAATATGCAACTTAAATGCAATTCAAGTATTAACTTGAGGCTTTATTCTTTATCTTTCAACTGACGTTGAGCAGCAGCTAATAGCTTCTGTTCAAGCTCGCTAATACTTATTCCAAGCTCGGAGGCTGTTTTGTTTTTCCATTCTTCTAGCTCAAAATCATGATAATTGAGCCACTCATGCACTGCAAGGCGGGCCATCTCAGCTTTACGAAGAGTCTGGCGAGCTGCATGAAAAATCAGCCGCTGATTATCAAAGCTTGGCAATGAAAGCATGAATCGCTGTAGTTTCATTATTTCCCATGTATTTAGAGGGCGATCGCTATCACTTACATAGCTGTTAAAACTCTTCTTTATTAATATCTCACATAGCAAAATTTCATTACCAAAGTTGCATATAAATTGCATAACTTATAGTTTAGTATTTGCTGAAAATATATATCTTTATCATAAAACTAAGTTTTCATGTAACTAGTCAAACTTATTCAAATAGCTTGATAAATTGATAAAAATATATAATGAAAATTAATAAGTATTTCTTTATGTTACTAACTATTTTTGACATTTATGCTAAGTTGATTTATTTAGCAATAACCATGTATCTATCAAATAGTTGATATTTTTTAAATTTTATTTCAAGAAAGTAAAATTTATTTTAATGTAAAAATAGCCACTGGTAACTATGCCTTTGGAATGAATAAATGTAATAGTTTCAATATTTGATATCCGATTTAATGATTTTAATAATATGAATAATTGGGCGGACATAATACTGTATTAAGCTGTTAAAATAGTACAAGTACACTTGATTATTTATATTATTAAGTTCACTAAATTTTATTATTAAATTTGTTGCATATGGGTTGCAATTGAGTATCAATTAGTTTATTCTATGTCATTAAATAATCTAATTAGATATTGCTCAATAAGTGAAAAGTGGAAATACAGAGGTAGAGTCAATACAATATAAATCCACCTTAGACCTCATCATTCCATCCACTTTGAACCGTACAGTAGGGCAATGCAACTTAATGCGATGACACCGTGCTGCATAAAGCGTTCTGCATAATTCAGATTGACACAAAACTATAAGGGCTTGCTGGCATGAGACTATCTGAGCTAGATCCACTCATACCGCTAACTGAGTTAAGAGAAGAACTTCTTAAGTTGCCAAAAGGCTACTCGTTTTATGAAGAAGAACTGGTCGATTTTTTATCCCGACGAAGATGGCCTGAGAGTCATCGCCGTATTGATCGGACAACTTTTTGGCGGTGGAGAAATGATAACGGAATTGAACATCAAAAAGTGTTCAGTCGATTGGATATTTTGAAACTATGTCAAATTTGCGATCACTACCGAGTAGATGGAACTCGTAATGAATATCTAGCAATCATGAAAAAGAAAAAAGAGGTAGTGTTAAACAAATAAACATACTTCTTGTTGAATACATCAAACACTAAATACCTCTCTACTGAAAGCTAATTCTACGAACGGATTGACGGATACTGTTTTGATAGTTCCATCATCCGACAGGACTCGCTACTGCTGCGCTATCGAGCATTTTAAAAAGGTAAAGGGAAAGGAGAAAATATTTGTTTAATTCTTTTTACCCTTTTTCTTTACCATTTTCCCTACTTTGGCAAGAAGTCTCCTCACTACTTACTCAGCGAATTGAAAGATATCGCTAACTTAGAAAAGATAATTATGGTAAATAAACAAAGACAGTCATTGACAAAACCTTTAGGTTTGTGGTCAATAATTTTGGCAACAGCTACTGCTGTAGTGACTGGTGCAGTTTCTCTCTACAGCTTTTCAAGATTTCATGCGAGTTCTAGATTGCAGACTTCAACTATCTCTAATAGTTCTCCCACCATGACAGCTGTTGCTGCGTTAGGACGTTTAGAACCTCAAGGAGAAGTTATCCGTTTGTCTGCTTCTGATTCCCAAGGGAGTGTTCGAGTTGCACAACTCTTGGTAAAAAAAGGAGACTGGGTGCGTCAGGGGCAAGTAGTAGCAATTCTTGACAATTACTACCCTCGCCTTGCAGCTTTAGAAAAAGCTCAAAAGCAAGTATTGGTTGCTCAAGCTAGTCTTAACCAAGTCAAAGTAGGGGCAAAAACTGGAGACATCTCTGCACAAAATGCCACAATTGCTCGTCTAGAAGCTGAGATGCGGGGAGAAAGCGCTGCACAACAAGCAACTATTGCTCGGTTAGAGGCAGAGTTGCGTAATGCTAACAGCGAAAATCAGCGATATCAACAGTTATACAACAATGGTGCAATTTCAGCTTCTGATTTAGATACTAAACGTTTGCGAGTCGAAACTATTCGACAGCAGCTCAATGAAGCTAGAGCTTCTTTAAACCGCACTGTAGAAACTATTCAGAAGCAGTTAAAAGAAGCTATAGCCAAGCTCAAGAGTATTGCTGAAGTTCGTCCTACTGATGTGCAGGCAGCACAAACTAGTGTTGAAAGTGCAAAAGCATCAGTTAAACAAGCTCAAGTAGACCTGAGTTTAAGTTCTGTGCGATCGCCTCTCAATGGTCAAATCCTAAAAATTTATACTTGGCCTGGAGAAATTATTGGCAATATGGGAATAGCTGACTTAGGTCGCACACAGCAGATGTACGTAGTTGCAGAAGTTTATGAAACTGACATTAAAAAAGTGCATTTAGGACAATCTGCCACTATTACTAGTGATGCTTTTTCAGGGATATTACGAGGGACAGTTATAGATATTGGTTTGCAAGTTGGCAAACAAAATATCTTCAATAACAATATACAAGCAGACACAGATAACAAAGTAATTGATGTAAAAATCCGAATCGATAACCGAGCAGATAATCAACAAGTTGCTACTCTGACTGATTTACAGGTACAGGTATTAATTGATATATAAGCTTTCAAATTTAGTTTTATTAACTCTATTAAATTCTTGACAGTCAACTAGTAATAGCAAGCGATCGCCATTTAATTATTTTGACATTAATCTGTCTCACATGAGGTTTTTAGATGATTCTCAATATACCTCTAGCTTGGCTACAATTATCGCGTCAAAAATCTCGTTTTCTTGTAGCTGTGGCTGGAATTGCTTTTATCGCCATTCTCATATTTATGCAAATTGGTTTCCAAGATGCCCTCTATGTTAGTGCTACAAAACTGCATAATAACATCCAAGGAGATTTATTTATAATTAGCACCCAATATAAATCTTTAACTTCTAATCAAAGCTTTTCTCGCTGGCGTTTATATCAAGCACTAGGTTTTGAGGGTGTAGAATCAGTCAGTTCCTTATATATGCAGTTTGCCAAACTGAAGAATCCAATTAATGGTTTAAAGTTTCCGATGTATGTAATTGGTTTCGACCCAGTAAAATCAATTTTCAAAATTCCAGAGGTTCAAGAAAATTTCAAAATATTACAGATTCCTAACATGGTTTTATTTGACCGTGCTTCTAGACAAGAATTTGGGCCAATAGCTAAAGACTTCGAGCAAGGCAAATCTGTGAAAGTTGAAATATTCGGCTATCTGGCATTCGTTGGCTATAAAGTTAAAGTTGGTGGTTTATTTAGCTTAGGCCCTTCCTTTGGAGTAGATGGAAATTTAATTGTTAGTACCTCAACCTTCTTGGCAATATTCCCCGATCGCCCCGTACAAAATATAGATATAGGCATAATTAAACTCAAACCGGATGCCAATCCTCAACAAGTTTTAGCAAATTTATCAGCCAAGTTACCTCCCGATGTGAGAGTTGTCACCCGCCAGCATTTTATTACATTAGAAAAAGATTATTGGACTCTTAGAACACCTATTGGTTTTATGTTTTACTTGATGGTATTGATGGCATTTGTGGTTGGTGTAGTTGTAATTTATCAAATTCTTTATAGCAATATCTCTACTCACTTAGCTGAATATGCAACTCTCAAAGCAATGGGATTTAAAAATAAATACTTATTGATTGTAGTTTTTCAACAAGCTTTAATTTTAGGAACTCTGGGTTATATACCAGGTTTTGCTATATCTATAGGTTTGTATGATGCAGCCAAAAATGTTACTCAGTTACCAGTTGCAATGAGCGTAGAAAAGGCAACTTTAGTATTAGTTTCAGCTATATCAATGTGCTTGGTTTCTGGATTTTTATCAATAAATAAATTGCGTAAAATAGATCCAGCAGATATTTTTTAAACTAGTAAAAATATTATTCTGACATCATGGAATCAAATTATGTTGTTAACATAAAAAACCTCAATCAATATTTTGGTAAAAAAACATTACGTAGCCAAATTTTGTTTGATATTAATCTGACAATCAACTCTGGAGAAATTACGATCATGACTGGGCCTTCAGGTTCAGGAAAAACAACCTTATTAACTTTGATTGGTGGGTTGCGTTCTGTCCAAGAGGGAAGCCTGAAATTTCTCAATCGAGAACTTCGTGGAGCTACCAACGAGCAATTAGTACGAGTACGTCGCCACATTGGGTATATCTTTCAAGCTCACAACTTACTAGATTTCTTAACAGCCCGACAGAATGTCCAAATGTCGCTAGAATTACACAAAGATATTTCCAAATGGGAAGCTCACAGGCAAGCAGAAGCAATGCTTCATGCTGTGAAGTTAGAAAATAAAGTTAATTACTACCCGTCCGATCTCTCAGGAGGGCAAAAGCAACGAGTAGCGATCGCTCGTGCTTTAGTCAGTCATCCCAAATTAGTTTTAGCTGATGAACCTACTGCTGCCTTAGACAGTAAATCAGGACGAGATGTCGTCAGCCTGATGCAGCAACTGGCTAAGGAACAAAATTGCGCCATTTTAATAGTTACTCACGATAACCGAATTTTAGATGTTGCAGATCGAATCATTTGTATGGAAGATGGGCGACTGAACAAAGAAGTTGCCTGATACCGAAGTAGAAAAGACAGAAGGAGAAAGAAAATTAATCCTAACTCCTGATTGAAACTTATGTAGACTTAGCACGAATCATAGCGCTCTCCTTCTCGCCAAGGGAGTAAGCTAAACGAACTTAAGTTATGCCTTCAGTCAGGAGTAAAACATGCTGTAGGTACGAAGTTTTCAAATATCAGTCTATAGAAAATGTATGAATCCTTAGTAAATCCTCAAAAGATGTCAGCGCGATTATGTTTGCCATTGGTGATTATGTGCTAAATCAAAAAACCGGACATCTAGGGAAAGTAGTTGGTTACGGACACCAAATAAATAATAGTGTATCTATAGTTACCTTAAAAGTTTTAGTAGCTGAGTCTGCCAACTCTCAAAAGAGAGAATACGTGGTAGAAGATCGAATTTCTGCATGGAATCGGTGGTCTGTAGCTTAAAAATTAGATTTATTATTTAATCAAGAATTTGCGGATATAAAACATAGTTGGATTATCAATATTATGATGCAAGATTTTATTTTATGTCTGGAAGAAGCTACTTTACAATTGATATTTAAAAAATATTCTTCTCCTAGAGATCCTTCTGAATGTTTCGTCAATCTTCCCTGTGGATGCAATAATCCAGGGAAAAACTTACAGTGTGAGAACTGTCCTTATCTCGAAGCTTGCTTGTCTAGTTTTAAGACTAAAAAATCAAGCAACATCCATAATAAGCTGGGATTGCGGATAAAGTACCATTAGTTTTTATCCTAACAAGCAACTGCCTTCAACACTCTTCAACACTTTATTATTTGGTACTAAGTTAAGAAATTTCAATGTTGGATGCATTGTCGCCCGCGCAATGCAAGCCAACAATTCAAAGTGTGTTAGCCTACCGCATAATATTACATTCAGTTTATATTTCTTCATCTACACTGAATTTTTGTTGTTGACTTACTTACACCGCGCTGTTTTACCTTGTGAAGACAACGTGAATTACAAGGAACAAACAATAGTTACATTTGCGTCTATCTTCACATCTGCCTCAGAAGAAAGACAATAATCAGTCCCGATTACTTTAGTTTTGGGATTACTTTATCTTTTGTTTCTAATTGCTAGATATTCTTTTTTAGTCATTATAAATTTTGACTAAATTACTTAATGCCGATATTTTACCACATTATGCTGAAAAATTATCCTACCACCAACCATGTCCGAATTGTTACTGCTTTAATTTTGACTGGCATTTTGTCTATTAGTAGTGGATTAACTTTTATCAAAAACGCTACAGCCGCTTCTACCAACCTTTTACCAGATACTACAAATGAAGTTCTTAAACAAAACATTAAATTAAACCGCTTGCCACGTCCAGTAGCTAACGCAGTGCTGCGAGATTTAGCCCAAAGACTGGGGATTTTTACCAGCCAACTAAAAATTATTAATTATAGTCAACAAACTTGGCGTGATGGTTGCTTGGAATTACCTCAGCCAGATGAACTCTGTACCCAAGCATTAGTTCCTGGGTGGCTGGTTGTGGTCTCTAATAATAGACAAAATTGGATTTATCACACCAACAATAACGGGCGTTCTTTACGTTTAGCTTTGCCAAACACTTCCTCAGACAATTTACCCGACCGATTACCAGCGTTGGTAAAAAATCGTATTTTGCAAGCAGCATCGAGACGTTTACAACTGCCAATTTCTCGGTTAACAGTTATTCAAGCTCAACAGCAGACTTGGAGAGATGGCTGTTTAGAATTGGGAAATATAAATGAATCATGTATCGCTGCTTTGACACCAGGTTGGCGGGTAGTTATCGGCGCAGCAAACCAAACCTTGGTTTACCATAGCAACCAAACAGGTTCTGTAATCAAGCTAAATGATAGAGCAGGCGATAGTCCAACTGCTAATAATAGTACAGAACCTATACAAATTTCCGCCAGCGAGTTACCGCCTCCTTTGGATCGAGGTGTGGTTTTTCGGCAAATCTCTAGTGGTGGCTTTGCTGGCAGAACTTACGAAACTGTTTTACTTAATGACGGAAGTTTGATTCGCGTGCGAATTGGCGATGCCAATGATTCAGAACGCAGCGTCCGCCGTATTTCTAGACAAGAAGTACAAAAATTTCAGCAATTGCTAGAACGCTATAGATTTGGTGAATACAAAAATTTGAATTACCCTGCCCCCAGTGGTGCGGCTGATTACATTACTTATACTCTTACTAGTCGAGAAGGTACAGTTCAATACAACGATTTTTTGCAAAATAACCTGCCACAAAATTTACAAAAAGTCGTCAAAGCCTGGAATCAGATTAGCAACAGTCAAGTTTCTAACGGTAATACAGGTGAGGCTGTACCAATTCCAGCTAGTGAATTACCACCTCCATTGGATCGAGGTGTAGTGTTTCGGCAAATTTCTAGCGGAGGTTTGTTTCCTAGAACCTATGAAACAGTATTACTCAATGATGGGCGTTTAATTCGCGTGCGAATTGGCGATGCTAATGATTCCGATCGCAGCGTCCGCCGTATTTCTACTCAACAAGTAAGACAGTTTGAGCAATTACTAGAACGCTTGGAATTTAGCGAATACCAAAATCAGAGTTACCCCGCTCCCAGTGGTGCTGCTGATTACATCACCTATACTCTTACTAGCCAAGAGGCTACAGTTCAGTACAACGATATTTCGCAAAATAACTTGCCACAGAATTTACGAGAAGTGGTTGATAACTGGAATCAAATTGTCAGTAACGCTCAAACATAATTTATTAGTAGCGATCGCCAGTTGAACTATGTATCTAGATGTTTGCTGGCGATCGCTGCCAAATGTCAGGCCAAAGAGAAAGGTATAATGAACTCAACAGTATTGCGATCGCCCAATAGCATTGACTAGGTTCCACCCAATTACCAAAGCTTTGGGGAAAAAATTTTGCAGAGGATAACTGTTAAAGACCATCTAAGTATTGTCTTTGAAAATTATACTCTTGACTCATGATGAACTCACTACAGACAATTCCAGTGCTGATTTTCGCAACTGGCTTAACTGTCCACTCTCCGCATCTGCGTGCAGCTTTTTCCGTTCCAGAAATAGTTAGTATTGCCCAAGCATCAAACAATTTGCCAGTGGTTAAATCAGCAGGGTTGTCACCAGATATGGATGTGCCTTGGTCAAAACCTGTCAAAATCATTGACCCTTTTGAAGGAGAATTTGTCGGTGTCTTCGATCGCAACACTTTAGGTAGTTCTTTATACCATGAGGGTTCTAAACAAATTATCAGTTTGTGGACTCGTTCGAGTATTCGAGTACTCGTAACAATAAATTCCGCTCGAGCTGAATCTTTTTTTTACACCGCCGGAGTTGTGTATCCTAGACCCGATTATCTTAAGTTTGTCACTACCAGGAAAGTCACTAAACTCTTAATCAAAGTTGGGCAACAGGTTTTTAAGTTAGATGGGTCAGACGGCACATTTGCTGTCAGTAAGGAGTTAGCCACTGCTTTAAAAAATGCTCCAGATAAAAATTTAGATATCAGATTGCTGTTGGAAGGAGGTCAAACTGTAGATAGCAAAATTGGCAAAGGGACGGTGAAAGCTTGGCAAAGCGTTTATTAAACAAAGGCAACTTCGTTAATTAACTGTTTATTTTATTAACGTCAGTCTTCAAAGGAAACGCACCAGCAACAAGAGCAAAACCAAAGCGAAGCCAGTGAGATGAATAGGCTGCAATCTAGGAAACTACGAAAAGTCAATTGTCCAAGCTCCTAATTTTTAATTGATTTTCTTTCTTAAGAAAGATGACTTAGAATTCTAAACCTTTCTTACGACAAATAGAATTAAAGCAAAGCTAGGGAGTAAAATATCTGAACAAGTTAAAACTCACTTGACTCGGAATAAATATATGTTAAGCATACTTTGGGGTATTGTTGTTGTACTGGTTGCTTTTTGGGCATTAGGACTAACACTTCATATTGCTGGAAATTTAATTCATGCAGTGTTACTTTTAGCCATTGCCCTTGCTATTTATAATTTTTTTAAGACACGTGATGTCTAAATAACCCTTTGACACATTGATGAATTTCAAATCAGTTAGTTAAATCAAATACATCAACCTTAAATTTAACTGTATTTTGACTAAAAAAGTTATTTTTAGGGAATTATTATCTAGTCGATATAGGCTCAAACAAAAGATAAAAACTAGATTTGTGGTAAAAGAGCGGAGCTACTCCAAAAGAGAAAATTCCGCGCCGTCCCTCACGCCCAATTTTCAAGAATGGTTAATAGAAGAATAAGTTATTGTAATGGCGAATCCTGATAATGCAGATAATGGATGGTCGCAGTTGACTCGTGGTGCGCCATTGGCAGTAATAGTGGCTGCTGTACTATACATCTTATACCAACTTTTACCAGTCTTAGAACTTTTAGCAGTTGCAGCATTAATTGCTTTAATTTTGCGAACGCTGTTAAGGTTGTTGCAAAAGTTAGTCAAATCACAAGATATTGCTGTTCTGTTATTAATTGGATTAATCGTTGGATTTATTGTGGTATTAGCTACTATAGTCGTACCAAGCGTGACATTTGAATCTCAAAAGTTACTAGCTACATTACCAACTTATCTAAATAGATTAACAGGAGATGTTGGGCAACTGCGTCAGAGATTTACTTTTATTCCTGACATCTCTCAAGCACTAATACAATTACGGAATTTGACCAACGAATTACTCAGCGGAGTACCTGTCTTCTTGGGTCAAGCTTTTAGCTTAACTTTGGAATTGTTAGCGACATTAATTTTAGCGCTTTACATGGCTTACGATCCTAATTCTTTAGTAAAAGGGATTTTGAGATTAGTACCAAGGCGACATCATCAGCGGTTTAAACGCATCCTTAAAGCTTGCGAAACAAGATTGCGGGGTTGGATTTTTGGCACAGGAATAGCGATGATATTTCTGGGAGCTGGAGCAACGTTTGGACTTTTAATTTTAGGGATTCCCTCAGCCCTGCCATTTGGAATTATTGCAGGTATATTTGAAATAATTCCTTACTTTGGTTCGATTATTGGAACTTTTTTACCAGCATTAGTAGCATTGAGTATTTCACCGCTTAAGCTAGTATTTGTGCTAATACTTTTCTTAGTAATGAATCAAATAGATGCCCATATTGTTCAGCCTTTGGTGATGGGTCAGCAAGTT
This sequence comes from Dendronalium phyllosphericum CENA369, assembly GCF_016056275.1. GTDB lineage: Bacteria > Cyanobacteriota > Cyanobacteriia > Cyanobacteriales > Nostocaceae > Dendronalium > Dendronalium phyllosphericum. The sequence goes on from NZ_JAECZA010000080.1 coordinate 13,187, forward strand.
AATATTCATCCAGTGATGGTGATTGTAACGTTTCTGGTAATGGGTAAGCTATTCGGATTTATTGGCGTGCTGCTTGCAGTGCCTGCGGCCGCAGTGATAATTACACTTATTGATGAGTTTACGCCCAAAGAACCTGCTTTAGAACAAGTAGGAATTGAAAGTAGAACAGATGTTAAATCAAATGAATAGATGAATGATTTTCTAGCAAGTCTTTGATGCAGTTTGACGCTCTGTAACTAAAATAGGACTTACGCGCAAAGGTTGTTTATTGAGACTGGATGTAAGGGGGTAATGGTGCAGAGTTTTACTCACTTACAACCTCACACTCCTATGCCCCTTGTCTAAACCCTTAATTTTTCGGATCGCTGCGTAAGTCCTAGTAATTTGCTTAATTCTTTAGTTTGCGATCGCTACTGAATTTTTAATAGGATAATACCAATTAACACGGCAATACCTAGCGCTCTGCGAAAATAATTAACGCCTTCAAATAATTCTAGCCACGCCCAAGTAAACAAAGAACCATCTGCCACTACATCTAACACTGTATTGATTGTGCCATTTGTAATAATTAGAGATAGTAAACTAGTTACTATCCAAACAATAAGCGGTGGATTGGGCATCTGAGCTATAACAATATTGCCATTGCTGTCACGGAAGGTTTTATCAATTAGTGTATTTTCCATCTCAATTATCTCTGAACTAAAAATTATTAATTTGCAAAAAAATCTTTAGCTGGTTTGTTAAGAATAAGCTGAGATTTAATTGCAAATTATTCAATAATATTAAAACATTCAGCTAAATCTGTTTCCAAGCATCTAATTGCTGAGATAAGAACGGTCAATCATACTCATATATGACTATATTGAAAGGCATAGCCAATACTACTCATTAAACTCACGTTCCATTAAAATCAATCGCAAAGGGTCTAGACGAACGTACCACGGCAAAGGTTGGTCTTTCATAGTTGCCCATTTTTCCTTGAACACTTCTGCTTGCAGATGATAATCATTAGAATTGCTATGAGCGGAATGCAGTTTGAGAAACAGCGTCATTCGGTGGGGTGTTTCGCTAGTTTTTACTAACCAACAGGGAAAGGTATTGTCTTGGGATGAGTCGTTAGTAAAGATTAGCTGATGGGCGCGAATTCCTAAAGAAGATAATTGGTCGGGAATGGGTTGAATAACTCGCAACCTACAACCCCAGTCAACAGCCTCCACCTCTTGAGATGTTTTGATGACAGCATCCGAAAAGTTCTTACAACCTGTTAATTGGGCAACGCTCACAGTAGCAGGACGCTCAAAAATATCATTTTTGGAACCATGCTGAATCGCCTTTCCTTGTTCCATCACTAATAGATTAGTGCAAACTCGGTAAGCCTCTTCCATATTGTGCGTGACAAACAGAGTGATACCTTGGTAAGAGGCTAGCGTTGTTACCATTTGCTGTTCTAGTTGACTGCGTAAGTGGGTATCCAGGGCGGAAAATGGTTCATCTAACAACAGCACTTCTGGTTGACTAGCCAAAGCTCTCGCCAATGCTACTCGCTGCTGTTGACCGCCAGACAGTTGATGGGGATAGCGATCGCCTAATCCTTCTAACTGTACTGCTATTAGTTGGGCTGCTACCTGCTGCTTAGTAGCTAATTTCGATAATCCTTTAGGCAAACCGAAAGCAACATTTTGGGTCACAGTCATGTTTGGAAATAAAGCGTAGTTTTGTACCAAAAGACCGATGCGGCGATCGCGGCTAGGAATGTTAATCCCCTGTTGCGAATCAAATAATACTCGTCCATTCAAAACAATGCGACCTTTAGTTGGTGTTTCTATGCCAGCAATACACCGCAAAATCATACTTTTACCAGCGCCAGAACCCCCCAACAATCCTAAAGGCCGATCGTTTGCTGCAAATGCAACTTTTAAATGAAAGCCAGGAAGTATTTTTTCAATATCTACCAACAACCCCGACTCAGAGGTTGAGTGCTGAGTGCTGAGTGCAGGGTGCTGAGTGCTGAGTGCTGAGTGCTGAGTGCTGAGTGCTAAGGAGCCACTGCCCCCCTGCTCCCCTGCTCCCCTCTTCTCCCTCAACTCTTGCCAGAGGTTAACTGCAATAATACCAGATAGAGAAATTACCATAATAGCGATCGCCCAGAACCAAGCTTCATCCATTGCTCCAGCTTCTACCGCGAAATAAATCGCCATCGGAATTGTCTGGGTTTGTCCGGGTATGTTACCAGCAAGCATCAAGGTAGCACCGAATTCACCCAAGGCACGAGCAAAAGCTAGGGTTGTTGCAGCCAAAATGCCTGGAAGCGCTAGAGGTAAACTGATGCGCCAAAAGATTGTTGATTCAGTAGCGCTAAGGGTTCTGGCTACCCGCAGCAGATTTTGGTCAATTTGCTCAAAAGCTCCCAGCGCTGTTTTATACATTAAGGGGAAGGAAACTACTGTAGCTGCGATCGCAGCACCATACCACGTGAAAACAATGCTGAAGTCAAAAGCCTGCATTAGTTTCCCAGCAGGACCATTTTTGCCAAAAAAGACTAGTAATATAAAACCAACAACTGTTGGCGGTAAAATTAGAGGAGCTACAAATAAACCTTCAATTAAAGACTTGCCTTTACCGCGATATCCCAACATCCAATAAGCAGCGGCAATACCAATAAAAAAGGTAATAAATGTAGCCAACAATGAAGTCTTAAGTGATATCCAAAGCGGAGATAAATCTTGTGGCATTGTCAGTGGTCAGTTGTCAGTTGTCAGTTGTCATTTTTCTCCCCCTGCTCCCCCTGCTCCCCCTGCTCTCTACTTAGCTGCCAGTAACTGTAAATCCCTGCTTTTCAAACACTGTTTTGGCTTGATTTCCAGATAAAAATTGCACAAAATTCTTAGCAGCATCAACATTTTTAGTGCTTTTAAGAATTGCGATCGGATAGACAACGGGAGAATGAGTATTTTCAGGTGCAGTTGCCACAATTTTTACTTTCGGTGTGCTTTTTGCGTCTGAAAGGTAAACAATTCCAGCATCAGCATTGCCTGATTCCACATAGTTTAGGGCTTGGCGAACATCTTTAGCGTAGACAGCTTTGCTCTTAATTTGGCCAAATATTTTTGATGAAGTCAAAACTTGCTGGGCATATTGTCCGGCGGGAACGCTTTTAGGTTCGCCCAAAGCAATTTTCTTCACACTGGGCTTGGTTAAGTCTTTGAAGTCAGCTACAACTGTGGAATTTTGAGGTGCAATTAATACTATCTGATTTTTGAGTAAGTCTTTGCGCGTACCATCTAGCAAAAGCCCTTTTTTCTGTAACGCATCCACTTGTTTAGTAGCGGCAGAAATGAAAATATCAACTCCTGCACCTTGTTCGATTTGTTGTTGTAACGCACCCGAAGAACCAAAATTGTAGGTTAGTTTAACGTTTGAATTTTCTTTGGCATACAAGGGTTTTATCGCTTCCATTGCATCTTTGAGACTGGCAGCAGCTGATATAGTCAAAGTTGCAGACTGAGATGCTGGACTAGCAGTTGACGATAAGTTAGGTGTGGTTGTTTGATTGCAGCCAACGACCAGTAACAATGAGAGGCAAACCCAACTCAAAAAAGCAAAGATTCGTTTATTATTAATTGGCAACATCACAAAGAGATTTTCTTAATTCACTAGCTACCAACTTTTTTATAAGTTGGTTATCAACAACGAATAGATGAGCCTTCACCCTGATGCATTTGGGAGTTTAATTGCAACTCGTAATTCAGACAGCTAAGGACTTATAGCTGATTCTTAAGGTAAAATAAACCCGTATTTTGTCAGAACGTTTTTAACTTGTTCGCTAGATAAAAACTGAATAAATTCTTTACCAGCTTGAACATTCTTACTGCTCTTAAGCGCTGCGATGGGATAGACAATTGGAGAGTGATATTTCTCATCAGCAGCCACTACAACTTTTACTTTGTCAGAAATTTTAGCATCGGTTAGATAAACTAAACCTGCATCGGCATTGCCACTTTCTACTGCTGCTAAAACTTGACGCACGTTATTAGAGTAGACAAACTTAGGTTTAATCTGCTCGTAAATTTTTAATTTCTGTAATACTTGTTCAGCATATTGCCCAGCAGGTACGCTTCTCGGTTCGCCAATAGCAATTTTCTTAATTTTGGAGTCTCTGAGATTGTATAGGCTGCCAATGCCAACAACATTTTTAGGCACTATTAAGACTAGACGGTTTTTTGCCAGAATACCGCGAGTACCTGGAACTAGCTGCCCTTGCTGCTCTAAAACATCCATCTGCTTTTTCCCAGCAGAGATGAAAACATCCACTGGTGCACCCTGCTGAATCTGTTGTAACAATGCACCAGAAGCCCCAAAGTTGTAGTTAATATTGATATTGGGTTTACTTTGTTGGTAAAGAGGTTTAATTGTTTCCATCACATCTTTCATACTGGCAGCGGCAGACACAAGCAAGTTTGTATCTGCTGCTACTACCGGATGGGGATTAAACAACGGCAAGCTAATTGCTAGTATTAAGCTAGCCAGTGCTATACCAATAGAGGCAATAAATTGTCTTCTTTTCATGAAAAACCGTACTTAGAAAGAATTTTTGCGTAAAATTGACCTTGGTAAAATAATACCAAGACTACCAAAAAATTACCAATGTAATTGGTAAAATTATGTCAAGAAAAGAACACGGTTAGTCAAAGTATTTTACGAAAGACGCACAATATAAAAGTTATGTTGGCGAAGCATCAATTCTGAAAATAGAAATGCGATCGCTAAATTTATTTTTAATGCTTTCAATAACTGATTGGGATTTTGACTTATGTCATCAATCGACTACCGACAAGAGTCGAGTCAGGAGTATTGGCAACCATTACCATGTCAAACTATCTGCAACGACTGTGCTTTTCATGTCAAGGTAGAAGAAGCCATAGAGTGCATTCACCCGGAAGAATTAGAAATTAATTGTTTTACTGTCACTTTCTGTAGTTCATTCCAACCACTACAGGAAGTTGAAAGCCCTTGTGTGTCTTTTGGTAGTGATGAGATGCGAGGGAGATCAGGGGCAGAGGAGCGGATTAGTTAGCCAACGCGACAACAGCATTCTGACCGCCAAAGCCAAAACTGAAACATAATACCCGCTGAATTTCACTTGAACGTGCAGTCATCACTAAATCCAAATCAAATTCTGGCTGACGCAATCCTACACAAGGAGGTAAAATTTTTTGCTGTAAAGCCAGAAGTGAAAAAGCTATACCTAAAGCTCCCGATGCACCTAGAGTATGACCTAAGCTACCTTTAGTAGAGCTAACAGCTACTTGATGGGGAAATAGTTCTTGTATCACTTTGCTCTCGATCCGGTCGTTCAATTGCGTAGCTGTACCATGAGCATGAATGTAATCAATATCAGCTGAATTCAGGTTACTACGTTGGAGACATTGCTTGATAGCCGCGATCGCGCTTTTCCCTTCTGGTTCTGGCTGGTTTGGATGATAAGCATCTGTTGTCAAGCCAAAACCGAGAACTTCACCATAAACTCTGACTTGTCGCTGTCTAGCTAATTCTGCTGATTCCAAGACAAATACAGCCGCGCCTTCACCTAACACTAAGCCTTCGCGGTGCAAATCAAAGGGATAAGCCCCGGTTTTTGCCAAAGCACCCATCTGCTGAAATCCCGCTATTGTTAGGGGTGTAATTGGTGCTTCCACAGCCCCAGCGATCGCTCTTTGACATTGCCCAGTTTGGATTAACAAAGCGGCTTGAGCAATTGCCCAAATACCCGTAGCACAAGCTGCCATTGGTGCTAAAACTATTCCAGATGCACCAATTTGTCGCGCAGCAGCGATCGCATTCATGTGAGGTAAAGTATCTAACCAATTCTCCAAAGAAAAGACGGAAACACTCTCTTTGTTTGCATCTCCATACATTTGTCGCGCCAGCACTTCCCAAGATGCTTGATAACTGCGACTCGAACCAATTATGACAGCACAATCAGGTAAAGGTGGAAGCAAGCCAGCATCTTGCAGCGCTGAAGCTACAACCGACTTGCTCAACGTTTGTAATTGAGCTGGTTTTTGACCAATCATACCTAGAGGAAGCAGTTCGAGTTCTGGGAATGGCTGATGCCATTGAATTCCAGATTTACCAGCAATTAATTTTTGCCAGCTATCCTCTAAATTTGCGCCTAAGCAGGAGATTAAACCAATACCAGTAACAAAAACCTTAACCAATTTGCGATTTTATAGAAATAGTTAAGTCAGGAAAAAGGCGCAAAGCCTTGCGCCCGAAATAATTTAGTATTTATTCTCCCTCATCTTTCCCTGCTTTCATCTAACCAGGAGTTTTCAAGTTTTCTGCACCTTGAGTGACTTTAGCAGAATCAATGCGATCGCCTTGCTGAATTTTGTTCACTACGTCAAAGCCTTGGGTGACATAGCCAAAAACGGCATAGTTACCATCTAGGAAGCCTAGATCGGCTAAGGCAAAGTAAAACTGCGAGGAAGCCGAATCGGGTTGTTGCGATCGCGCCATTGCTATTGCACCCTGTTTGTGTTGCAACTGGGGCGGTTTCGTCACTCCTGCTGCCTCGAATGTCTTACTATAAATCGGGCTTGCTTCCCCTTTTGGCTTAATTTCTAAGGGTATGTAACGTTCGTTGCCTGTTTTTGGATCGATATATCCCCCTGTTCCCAGTCTACTTGCGGGAATTTTCGGGTCTTTGCTTTGAGGATCGCCCCCTTGAGCTACAAACGGTTGGGGATCGCGCACAACTCGATGGAATACCAATCCATCGTATACACCCTTTTGCACTAAATCGACGAAGTTGCCTGCTGTAATTGGAGCATTCGTTCCGTCTACTTCGATAGTAATCGGCGATCCTTTAACCGTCATCACCACTGTAGCTTTACCTTCGAGCTGTGGTAAATTTTTCATTCCTGGAACACTCTCACTTGTGGTTTCAGATACAGATGTTGCTTCAGTAGTTGTCGTGGCGCTTGTCTCGACAGCTGTAGAGGTTGGAGAATTAGAAGTGACTTGCTGTGTCGAACATCCTCCCAACATCAAAGCACCGACTATCAGAAGCACGACCAAAAATTTTGAAACTTTTAACTGCATTGCCAGTTACTGACTCAACCACAGTATCTTATCCTTTCAAGGGGGATTGGGGACTGGGTATTGGGAATTAAGGATAGAAAGAATTTATGACTACAATCTTTTTGCTAGTCCCCAGTCCCCAGTCCCCAGTCCCTAATCCCCAATCCCTAGTACCCAATCCTTTAAAGTCCTTCCAAAGGAACTTGCAAAAAGCGGGCTAATTCTGCGCCTTGAGTTTCTAACTCTGTTAAGGAAAATGGTTGACCTACCCGTGTTAAAGGAATATCTCGCCGCCCTTTGATACGTAAGTAAAGTGCGCGGCGGGGATTTACTCCTTCTTTAATATCTACGCGAATAGATTGCACATCTTGTATGCGGCTGTCAATCTCAATGCGACGGTTTTTGCCAGGAAATCCCCAACGAAAGATTTTAACACTATCTGTTTCTAAGTTGTAATCGTTGTAGCCGCCTCCTACATCCCATAAAATTACTAGCCACAGGTATAAAGCTAAAAGCAAGCCAGCAAGCCCATATAACCCCATAACCAATCCTTGAGGTACGAATAACAGTTGTGTGGGATCGCTAACCAGGAGTAAATTTACTTTTAGGTAACTAGATATCGCAGCCAGTAAAAAGCCTGTGGCTCCCAATGTCACGACAGTTGCCCACCAGTAGTTGCTGAACCGACGAGAACCGATAACTTTTTGATGCAGAACGCGTGAAGCGGATCTATCGCCATTAGGCGAATCGTCTTTGTTAATTTTTGTTGATGCCGTCATGGAACTACCTTGGCCTGTGAGTTCTTCCCTTTGTCAAGTCTGCCATTTGAGCAGTATGTCTTGCAAGTTGAGAGACTGGAGTTTTAAGATTTCTGAGAAAGTTGTGTCAGATTGTAAAATTTCTGATATTCATATTATTTAATAGGTTTGTGTTAAATGACTGATTCACTTCCGTAGTTCGGGTAAAAACCCGAAGTAATGTGATAAGTTAAGAATCATTAAGATACCAAAAGCTAGATTACTGGCCAATGGTACGTGTAATGGCATAACCCTGAGAAATACTAGCTTATTTAGGTAGTAAATTCTCAGAATCTTAGCAGCTTTCAGGCGGCTGAGAATGTCAAAAAAAACGTTAATTCCTCGCAAAACGTTGCAATTTTAGTAAAAAGAGGATTTTAGTTCGATGACCATCGCAGTTGGACGCGCCCCCAGTAGAAGAGGGTGGTTTGACGTTCTAGACGACTGGTTGAAGCGCGATCGCTTCGTATTCGTAGGTTGGTCGGGGATATTATTATTCCCCTGCGCCTTCCTAGCACTAGGCGGTTGGCTAACCGGTACAACATTCGTCACCTCATGGTACACCCACGGGTTAGCGTCATCCTACTTGGAAGGCTGTAACTTTTTAACAGTAGCAGTATCATCACCAGCGGACAGCATGGGACACTCGTTGTTGTTGCTGTGGGGACCAGAAGCCCAAGGCGACTTTACGCGTTGGTGTCAATTGGGTGGATTGTGGACATTCGTAGCCCTACACGGAGCCTTTGGTTTGATCGGCTTCATGTTGCGGCAATTTGAAATTGCCCGTCTAGTAGGGATTCGTCCATACAACGCCTTAGCATTTTCAGCACCGATTGCGGTATTCGTCAGCGTCTTTTTGATGTACCCCTTGGGACAATCATCTTGGTTCTTTGCACCCAGCTTTGGGGTAGCAGCGATCTTCAGATTCCTACTATTCCTGCAAGGGTTCCACAACTGGACGCTCAACCCCTTCCACATGATGGGTGTTGCTGGGGTATTGGGTGGAGCGCTATTGTGCGCGATTCACGGTGCGACAGTAGAAAATACCTTGTTTGAAGACGGCGAAGGTTCTAACACCTTCCGCGCTTTCAATCCCACCCAGTCGGAAGAAACCTATTCCATGGTGACAGCAAACCGTTTCTGGTCGCAGATTTTCGGGATTGCTTTCTCCAACAAGCGCTGGCTGCACTTCTTTATGTTGTTTGTGCCAGTCACAGGCTTGTGGATGGCTTCGGTGGGAATTGTCGGTTTGGCTCTCAACTTGCGCGCGTATGACTTTGTGTCTCAAGAATTGCGCGCGGCTGAAGACCCAGAGTTTGAAACCTTCTATACGAAAAACATTTTGCTGAACGAGGGTATCCGCGCTTGGATGGCTCCTCAAGATCAGCCTCACGAACAATTTGTATTCCCTGAAGAGGTACTACCTCGCGGTAACGCTCTCTAAGGCTGATGACCTGGACAAGTTAATACCCTGTAGTCTAGCCCTCTGAGGCATGATGAATCGCTAATTCATCATTCACTATTCTCCAGTTATCCTCTGCCAAGATGCGGAGGATTTTCTATTTTTAGTTAATAACCCTAAATACTAAATAATTTGTGTTATATTGGTTCAAGGTGACAAACCCAGAGCAAAACGCTCTGCCCTTTTGAGACTAAGACCGCTTAGGCAATAAGGAGGTGATGCCCATGATAGAAAGTAGTAAACGCGTGGGTCATCAGGTTGTAGTTAGCCGGCTGTGTGCCGGGGCTGTTCTCTAAAAGTTAGCCTTAGTTATCTTTGAGATACTGAGTTAGCTCAATTAGCTAGGCTGAATATCGGAGTTCCTTCCGGCAGTCTGGTTACAACCTGAAGACCCAACTAGACCGCTCTGATTTAGATCGACCGATCCAAATCAGAGCGGATAGTTTTTATGGGTAACTTTTGAATGAGGCAGCCCCAATAAGGGACTTCTAAATAAAAAAATAACCAATAGCTAAACGAGCAGGGGAGGCAGTTGCTTGGCAGAAAACACCCCTTATGCAAACTGGCGTGCTTTCCCTCCAGCGAACTTTGCAGACAAAAGGAGGAAAAAAAGAAATTCCCCCTATATCTCACACCCCTTTTAATTCAAGAGTTAGGGATTGAGCAAACCAAAAGGGAACACGAATAAAAAAAGTTCTTCTTCCTTTTTAAACTGTTATCCATTTTGCCCAGTTTCCAGTTCCTGTTCTCAAAGGATGTTTAAATATGGCTCAACTACTGACTGATGCAGAAATTCAAGAACAAGCAAGTGGTCTGTCAGATTGGAAAATAGAAGGCTCTCAGTTGCAGACTAGCCGCACTTTTAAAGACTTTATTGCAGCAATTGAATTTGTAAATAAACTAGTGAAACCTGCTGAGTCAGTTGGACATCATCCAGATATAGAAATTTCTTATAACAAAGTGAAAATTTCACTTACTACTCATGACGCAGGTGGGTTGACACAAAAGGATTTTGATGTTGCAAAATTGATTTCCCAAATCGATTAAAGGATATTACCGGGTGAAGTCCTAGTAACTGCGTTTGAGTAGTTTAACAAGTAGAGACTAATGAGTATGTGAAACCTTAACCGTGGTCTATATATATTAGGTGATTACATGTGACAGTTAATTAGGCGATCGCTATGATGTTGCCATCTGCTTTAAATGCTATATAATGATATGCTATAAAGGTATGTTTTTGCATAAGATAATCACATCAATTTTTAACATTAAGTTAATCGATTATTAGCTTTGCAAAAACTAAAATTGTAGTAGTGGCAACTATACCTCATCAAAAGATTTCGGTCAGATGTCGCCTTTTTGAGAGTAGGTGCAGCGAAAACAATTATTTATACAAGGTGTGAGGAGAAAAGGAAAAATGTCTAATCTTTTGTGGAAAGCCCTAGTGCTTAGTCCAGCAGTTTTGGGAGCAACATTGTTAGTTTCGACAACAGCAATTGCCGCTCCAAATGCCACTACAGAAGTACCAGTAGCTGAAAAAACAGCGGCTACAGAAGTTGTTAAAACGCCAGAAATATTTGCTCAAGCAACTCCAGCAGCTGACGATACTAAAGTATTAGATCAAGTCAACCGCTACAGTAACGAAGGTACACAAAATAACTCTCAATCCCAAGTAACATCGGTTTCGCAGTTCTCCGACGTACAACCAACTGATTGGGCATTCCAAGCATTGCAATCTTTGGTTGAGCGTTATGGTTGTATTGCTGGGTATCCGAATGGCACTTATCGCGGTAACCGCGCTTTGACCCGTTACGAATTTGCCGCTGGTTTGAATGCTTGTTTAGATCGGGTTAACGAATTGATTGCTACAGCAACAGCTGATTTAGTAACTAAACAAGATTTAGCAACTTTACAGCGGTTACAAGAAGAATTTTCCGCAGAACTAGCAACCCTACGCGGTCGCGTAGATTCATTAGAAGCGCGCACTGCTGAATTGGAAGCACATCAGTTCTCCACTACCACTAAATTAGTTGGTGAAGCTGTTTTTGCAGTTACTGATGCTTTTGGCGATAACACAGGTGATGCCAACAATACAGTCTTCCAAGACAGAGTTCGTTTAGGTTTGCAAACCAGTTTCACTGGTAGAGACGTGTTGACTACCCGCTTATCAGCTGGTAACGCAACACCGTTTGATATCAGAGATGCTGCTAATGGTACTATCCCTAGTTCTGAAGGCCTTCAAACTTTTCAAGTCGATAGTACTGGTAATAACAGCATTGAAATAGACAAATTGACCTATGAAGTACCCATAGGGCCAGCCCAAGTTTACCTTGCAGCGGCTGGAGGACGGCATAGTCATTATGCTGCTGTCAACAACCCTTACTTCTTTGACAAAACTGACGGTGGTAATGGTGCTTTATCTGCCTTTTCTTCTGAAAGCCCCATTTACCGAATTGGTGGCGGTGCAGGTTTAGCACTAACTTTACCCTTTGGTAAAGGTGGCAGCATCCTGAAACCAAGTTCAATTACTGTAGGTTACTTAGCATCAGAAGCGAACGAGCCTGGCGTAAGTACGGGACTTTTCAATGGTGACTATGGTGCTCTCGGTCAGTTGAACTTTAGTGTCGGCGATCGCGTAGCTTTAGCTGCTACCTATGTCCACGGTTATAATGGCACAGGTAGTGCTTTGTTCGGTTCGGGTCTGGGTCTAACCAGCTTCGATGCAGATACTGGTGTTACGACTCCACTTGGTGTAGTAGGTACTAGACAAGCCAACGTTCTAGATGCTCCAGCTTCCAGCAACTCTTACGGCGCATCAGCGGCATTCAGATTTAGCGACAAGATTTCAATTAGCGGCTTCTTCTCTTACCACGATGTTAAACTTGATGGTGCGGGTAATGATTTTGAAGCTTGGTCTTACGGTGCTGGCATAGCCTTAGCTGATATTGGCAAACAAGGAAACGTATTAGGATTCTTTGGTGGTGCTGTACCTTATGCTTTGAACCGCCCAGGTTTTGGTGGTGGCGATGTCCCTTACCAAATTGAAGGCTTCTATAAATATCGCGTGTCTGATAACGTTTCCATCACCCCTGGCGTTATCTACTTGATCTCTCCTGGTCAAAGCAACGACAACGATGATGCGATTATCGGTACGCTCAGAACAACCTTTACCTTCTAAAGCGTTGGAAAAGTATTAAAATTCATCTGACAATTTTAAGCTTTATTTCACCCCGCCAGCAGGTGGGGTTTTTTAATTTTCTATGGAAGCAATAAACAAACCCCAGTGGATAACCGGAGTATAATAGAAAAAGTTAGGAGTTAGAAGTTAAAAATTAAGAGTTACAGAGTGCTGGTGAAGAATTAGAAACTTTTAGCTTTCCTAGGAGTGACTTTTTCTAAGCTAATTTTTAGAGAGCTGTTAGAGTAAATTAGCACAAATATTATAAACCGAATTTTTAACTCCTCACTCCTAACTCTTGGAAAGACTTGGGTTAATCGCGTCTCTACTCTTACTTATTACTGCCTATGGAAATATCATGTAAATCTGAATATGCCATTCTTGCTTTATTAGAGATGGCAACTCATTATGCAAGCGGCGAACCAATGCAAATTCGCCAAATTGCTGCACAACAAAATATACCAGATCGCTATCTAGAACAGCTACTAGCGACATTGAGGCGCGGGGGTATACTAAAAAGTCAACGTGGCTCGAAAGGTGGCTATTTGTTGGCACGGGAACCTTGGAAAATCACCATTTTACAAGTTTTAGAATGTTTGGAAGGCTTAGATATCAGGACAGGTGAGGAAGAAATTAATCGCAAAACTTTAGACAGTTCTGTTGTAGATGAAATCTGGCAAGAAGCTTGTCAAGCAGCAAATTCAGTGTTGCAAAAATACACGCTTCAGGATGTGTGTGAAAAACGAGATTCCCGGCGGCAGTTAGATGTCATGTACTACATTTAGTAAGTCATCAGTTATTACTTGTCTAATAACTAATGACTAAATATCTACGAACAAAGGAATAATTATGCGGATTGCTCGTAACATTACAGAACTAATTGGTCGTACTCCATTAGTGCAATTGAACCGCATCCCCCAAGAGGAAGGATGTGTTGCTCAAATTGTCGTGAAACTAGAAAGCATGAACCCATCGGCATCAGTTAAAGACCGAATTGGGGTGAGTATGATTAATGCCGCAGAACAAGAGGGGTTAATTACTCCTAAAAAGACAGTATTAGTAGAACCTACCTCTGGTAATACGGGAATTGCCCTAGCAATGGCAGCTGCTGCTAAAGGTTATCGTTTGATTTTGACAATGCCAGAGACGATGAGTGGGGAACGGCGGGCAATGCTGCGCGCTTATGGAGCTGAACTAGAACTCACACCAGGAATTGAAGGTATGAGTGGGGCAATTCGCCGGGCGCAAGAAATAGTGGAGACTACGCCATATGCCTATATGTTGCAGCAGTTTCGCAATCCAGCCAACCCCAAAGTGCATCGGGAAACGACAGCAGAGGAAATCTGGGAAGATACCGATGGTCAAGTTGATATGATTGTGGCAGGGGTTGGTACAGGTGGTACGATCGCAGGTGTAGCAGAAGTAATTAAAGCACGCAAGCCGAGCTTTAAAGCGATCGCAGTCGAACCAGCCAATAGCCCAGTTTTATCTGGGGGACGACCGGGGCCGCACAAAATTCAAGGAATTGGGGCTGGTTTTATTCCTCAAGTGCTCAAGGTAAAATTGATAGATGAAGTGATTAGCGTTACCGATGACGAAGCGATCGCTTACGGTCGGCGTTTGGCAAGAGAAGAAGGGCTGCTGTCTGGTATTTCTAGTGGAGCAGCTTTATGTGCTGCCATTCGTGTTGCCCAACGCCAAGAAAACAAGGGACGTTTAATTGTAATGATTCAACCCAGTTTTGGAGAGAGGTATTTAAGTACACCATTGTTCCAAGACTTGGAAACAAAGGTAGCCGCTAGCATCAGCTAACGATAAATTTGGATGAATGGTCAATTCTAAGCAAAATTTTAATCACTACGACACACTAAAAGTTAGTCCACATGCAAGCCAAGCGGAGATTAAACAAGCTTATCGCCGCTTGGTAAAATTATTTCATCCTGACAGCAATCAAGAAACTGCCGATAAAGACCAGATTATTCGTATTAACGCTGCATACGAAGTTTTAGGCGATAGTCAAAGTCGCCTCAATTACGATCGACAACGGCAAGATGACTCTTTAAAATTAAATAGCGATCGCCAACAGCGTACAGCATCCGCTCAAAAGCATTACAAAGTAACACGACAAACAGGACGGGATGCGGATGAACAAGTCGAGGAATGGCTGCGGCGAGTGTATCAACCAGTCAATCGTTTACTTTCTGGCATTCTCTATTCCTTAGAAGAACAAATGGAGCAATTGGCTGCCGATCCCTTTGACGATGAATTATTAGAAGAATTTCAGGAATACTTACAAACTTGTCGAGATGACTTTAAACAAGCACAAGTCACTTTTCGTTCTCTACCGAATCCTCCCAGTCTTGCTAGAACAGCAGCCCACCTTTACTACAGCCTCAGTCAAGTAGGAGATGGATTGGAAGAGTTAGCTTATTTCCCATTGAACTACGATGAACGTTATTTGCACACAGGGCAAGAAATGTTCCGCATAGCTATAAGATTACACTGCGAGGCACAAGCTTCTGTGAAGAGTCATTAGTCAGTTGTCGTAGAGACGCGATTAACCCAAGTCTTTCCAAGAGTCAGTAGTTACTTCTCCCTTGTCCCCCTTGTCTTCCCCATCTCCCCCAGCCTCCTTTCAAGAGCCGCTACAATAGTACGCTAAAGAAAGATTATGCCAAAATAGAGATATTATGACTGCTACTACCGTAAAAACTGAGTACGAAGCGATTATTGGTCTGGAAACCCATTGTCAGCTGAGTACCAATACAAAGATTTTCTCTACCAGTTCCACAGCATTTGGTGCTGACCCCAATACTAATATTGACCCAGTATGTATGGGTTTACCTGGGGTTCTACCTGTACTCAACCAAAAAGTTTTAGAGTATGCCGTCAAAGCTGGCTTGGCATTAAACTGCCAAATTGCTAAATATAGCAAATTTGACCGTAAACAGTATTTTTATCCTGACTTACCCAAAAATTACCAAATTTCTCAATATGACTTGCCAATCGCAGAACATGGCTGGTTAGAAATTGAGTTAGTAGATGCAGAAGGCAATCCGATTCGCAAACGCATTGGCATCACCCGTTTGCACATGGAAGAGGACGCAGGCAAACTCGTACACGCAGGTAGCGATCGCCTATCTGGTTCTACCTATTCTTTGGTAGACTACAACCGCGCAGGTGTGCCGTTGGTAGAAATCGTCTCTGAACCCGATTTGCGTTCCGGACAAGAAGCTGCTGAATATGCCGAAGAATTACGCCGTATTGTCCGGTATCTCGGTGTGAGTGATGGCAACATGCAAGAAGGTTCTCTACGTTGTGATGTCAACATCTCTGTACGTCCGGTGGGACAAAAAGAGTTTGGCACGAAAGTAGAAATTAAAAATATGAACTCGTTTAGTGCCATCCAAAGAGCCATTGAGTACGAAATTGAACGGCAGATTGCAGCCATAGAAGCAGGCGATCGCATTGTCCAAGAAACTCGTCTATGGGAAGAAGGTACTCAACGTACAAGTAGTATGCGGGTTAAGGAAGGTTCTAGTGATTACCGCTACTTCCCCGAACCCGATTTAGCACCAATTGAGGTATCCAATAAACAATTAGAGCAGTGGCGTAACGAACTGCCAGAACTGCCAGCACAAAAACGCCATCATTATGAAAGCGAGTTGGGGCTTTCGGCTTACGATGCGCGGGTGTTGACAGAAGACCGTCCGGTAGCCGAGTATTTTGAAGGGGCGATCGCAGCAGGAGCCAATCCGAAAGCTGCTGCCAACTGGATTACTCAAGATATCGCGGCATACCTCAACAAACAAAAACTTAATATTACTGAAATTGCTTTGACTCCCACAAATCTAGCTGATATCATCACTCGAATTGAAAAGGGTAAAATTAGCAATGCTCAAGCTAAAGAAAAGCTGCCAGATTTACTCACAGGTATTTCTCCTGAAAAAGCTTTTGCTGGTCAAGAGTTAATTACCGATCCTAGCGTACTGGAACCTATTGTTGATGAAGTCATAGCTGCCAATCCCAAAGAACTAGAAAAGTATCGCAACGGTAATACTAATCTCAAAGGTTTCTTTGTGGGACAGGTTCTGAAGAAGACTAGCAAACGTGCCGACCCTAAACTAACAAATGAATTAGTAGAGAAGAAACTGAATGCTTAATTGTGGGTGCAGCATTTGCAGTTAGTTGGCGATTGTTAGATAACCTTATTAAAAATTCAAAAATAAAAAGGCAAAAGATTTCGTCTTTTGCCTTTTTATTTTTGTTTTGACTTTAATTCTAAAATCTAGAGTTTAGACTAATTATCTAAAATGAGGCAACACATTTAAACCTCCAAAGCTATGACATACCTCAATACGGTTCAGTTAAAGGTTATTGGCGTAGAAAATTGGTCTTTCAGACGCGATTCATCGCGTCTCTACATGAGGATTTGGGGCTTAACTGAACTGTATTGTGCCATATCTGACTTTCTTAATTACGAATTACGAATTACGAATTGGTATTAGACTAATGATTAGATTCATACTTCTTGTTTTGAAACTACTTTCGACTCAATTGCTTGACTATCTGCTGTCACCGAATAAAATAACTTCTCATAGTGATTTAAAGCATGTTCAAAAGCATATTGTTCTGTAGCGTATTGACGGCTGTTATAACCTAGAGTTTTGACTTTTTCTGGATGTTTGTAGAGTTCTAAAATTGCCGTTGCTAAAGCTTCGTGGTCTTCTGGAGGAACAATAACTCCACCGCCACTTTGTCTAATTGCTCTTGCTGCTGTACCATTGTCGGGAACAGATGCGACTAAAGCCCGACCACTAGCAAGTAATACTTGAATTTTTGATGGCATATTGAATGAGATGACATTTTTCTTTTGCACTACCAAACTAACATCGGCAGCCGCTAACATTTGTGGTAAATCTTCGCGGGGTTGGAACGGCAATAGCAAAACGTTATCGGCTCCACAGTCTAGACAATACTTTTGTAATCGCTGTAAACCTTTTACTTCTCCAACAATTACAAAGGCAATCTCTGGGATATGACGCAATACAGAAGCAGCTTTAATGACAGTTTCTAAACCTTGGGTCAGGGCAATGTTTCCAGAATACTGTACTACAAATTTGCCATTGAGGTTATGTGCCATCCGAAAAAGGTTATTTTCTTTTGACAAAGGGCGAATGAAATTTATATCAACCCAGTTAGGAATTTGCTCAATTTTGCTTGATTCTACACCTTTAGATAGTAAGTTTTCTACAAACCCATCAGCGATGACGCTAATTTTAGAAGCAGTGCGGTAAGCGAATTTTTCTAATCCAGCAAATACTTTGATAAGCAATTTATTTTTCAGTAGTCCAACATGGACGGCTGCTTCCGGTAATATATCTTGAAGATTTAATACTACAGGGCAGTTACGCAACCATCCCAAAAGAGCAGCTGGTACACAAACAGGTAGTGATGGCGAAGTTGAGAGAATCACATCTGGTCGCCAGCCAACCAGAGCAGGCAAAAAACTAGTAACAACGAAACTAGCATCTAGCAATACTCTATCTAACAGATTAGGTTGTGGACGAATCCAAACATAACTGCGTTGGATTTTGACACCATTTTTATATTCGGTGAAATATAATTTCCCCCGATAGCCTTCATAAATTTGGCGTTCGGGGTAGTTAGGCATGGCGGTGACTACACGCACTTCATGACCTCTTTTGACCAGTCCCTCTGCTAATTCCGTCATCAGTGGGGCGATACCAATTGGTTCTGGATAGTAGTTGTAGGAGTAAATTAAAATCCGCATAACAAATTAGTCAGAAGTTCTCTGGTTTTAATGGACTATGAAAGTATTTTTCTTCAAAAATTTATTTTTCTGGATTTTGAAGCACCCACACTATTTAATTCTGTCTTCAGACTCTTGCTATGTCAGTGATTTTTCTTGAAGATTCAGTAAATTTTGTTATTTTATTGCTTAAGTATTAGTCGGTAGTTGTTTGACAATTTAGACATGAATGTAATTGTATAAATTAATTTTGTATTTAAGTAAAAACTCTAATATTAAAGCTCGTCTCTAAAATCTTGTTTGTATTTGCGATCGCTTCAATTATTGATTGCAACACATCCTTGGTTCAAGACGCGATTTATCGCGTCTCTACAAATGGTCTATTTGTCACATTCTTTTTTCAAATTCGTATAATTTACATTAACTAAATAAAACTAGACGTTTTAAATATAAGTAACTAGAAACAAGTTTTTTATTTTGGATAAAGTCGAGCTTAGGATATTTTGATTTTTTTAAATAGAAAAGCTTTTCACCACTTGCAGAAACTGCTGTAGAACAGGAGTTATATCTTCTTGTTGCCAGACTATAGTTGTTTCTATTAATGGTGTTTTCTCCTGAAATGGGCGGTAAACTACACCAGAACGCTGAAGATTTTTTAAAGAAGAAGGTACGATCGCAATTCCCATTCCTGCCGACACTAACCCGATAATCGTCTGCATCTGAATCGCTTCTTGAGTTATTTTAGGGCTGAAATTTCCTTGCTGGCAAAGACTCACAATTTGGTCGTAAAGTCCTGGCCCTAAGTGGCGGGGAAACATAATAAAAAATTCCTCAGCAAGCGATCGCATTGGTATGCATTCTTGTTCGGCTAAGAGATGAGTTTCCGGTAAAGCCACAATTAGGGCTTCTTGCTGAATGCATTGTTGATGAAGTGTATTGTCTTCCAAAGGTGGATGAGCAAAACCTACATGAATGTGGCGATTTTGTAGTGCTTGCTCTTGCTGAGTTGTCGTCATCTCTTGTAGTACCAACTCTACTTCTGAGTATTTTTCTCGGAACTTTCGTAAAATTTGAGGCAGTAAATTGTAGGTGACTAAACTAGTAAACCCCACTCGTAGTTGCCCTTTTTCACCTCTTCCCGTTCTTTGAGTTAGGTCAATTGCCTTTTCTAGTTGAGCTAATAGTTGATAAGCTTCCTGCAAAAATACTTGCCCTGCTTCGGTTAGCTGTACCTGTCGCTTGGTTTTGCGGTGAAATAGTTCTACCCCTAGTTCCAACTCTAGTTGCTGAATTTGTTGGCTTAAGGGAGGTTGAGCGATATGCAATCTTTCAGCGGCTCTACTGAAGTGCAGTTCTTCAGCTACAGCAATAAAGTAGCGGAGGTGTCGTATTTCCATCTTTTTGATATTTTATAAGTTTTAATTCTGCATAAATATATATTGGACATCTCAAATAAGTCTACTTATGATACTCGTACAAGACACGCAAGGAAACAAAGATGTCAGAAAATATCAGAAGTCAGGCGGTCACACAAGGAGTGCAGCGATCGCCAAATCGAGCGATGCTACGAGCAGTGGGATTTCAAGATGAAGACTTTCACAAAGCTATCGTCGGCGTAGCCAACGCTTACAGCACTATCACCCCCTGCAACATCGGAATCAATCAACTTGCAAAAATAGCCGAAGCTAGTATTAAACAAGCCGGAGCAATGCCGCAAATATTTGGCACAATTACCATCAGCGACGGCATTTCAATGGGAACAGAAGGGATGAAATATTCCCTAGTATCACGAGAAGTGATCGCCGACTCCATTGAAACCGTCTGTAATGGGCAAAGTATGGATGGCGCGATCGCCATTGGTGGCTGTGATAAAAATATGCCAGGAGCAATGATTGCTATAGCGCGGATGAATATCCCAGCAATTTTTGTCTATGGTGGCACAATTAAACCCGGATACTACAACGGCCAGGATTTAACCATAGTCAGTTCTTTTGAAGCGGTAGGTCAATACAGTGCTGGAAAAATTGACGAAAAAGAACTAATAGAAGTTGAAAGTCGGGCTTGTCCTGGTGCGGGTTCTTGTGGTGGGATGTACACCGCCAACACTATGTCCTCAGCCTTTGAAGCAATGGGCATGAGTTTACCCTATTCTTCCACAATGGCGGCAGAAGACCCAGAAAAAGCCGATAGTACAGCCGAATCCGCCAAGGTCTTAGTAGAAGCAATTCGCCAACAAATCTTACCTAGACAAATTATCACCCGCAAATCCATAGAAAATGCTATTTCTGTAATTATGGCTGTAGGTGGTTCAACTAACGCCGTATTACATTTTCTGGCGATCGCTCGCGCTGCCGATGTAGAACTAAATCTCGATAACTTTGAAACTATCCGCGATCGCGTACCTGTTTTGTGCGATCTCAAACCGAGTGGTAGGTATGTTGCCACAGACTTACACAAAGCAGGTGGCATTCCCCAAGTGATGAAAATGCTACTAGTGCATGGCTTACTTCACGGTGAATGTCTGACGATTACAGGTAAAAGCATCGCCGAAGTCTTAGCAGATGTTCCCGACAAGCCACCCGCTAACCAAGATGTAATTCGTCCTTGGGATCGACCAATGTATGCCCAAGGTCACTTAGCGATTCTCAAAGGTAATCTAGCAACACAAGGGGCAGTGGCTAAAATTACTGGTGTGAAAAAGCCTAGCATTACTGGCCCGGCACGGGTATTTGATTCCGAGGAAGAATGTTTAGATGCCATCCTGGCGGGTAAGATTCAAGCTGGAGATGTCATTGTGATTCGTTATGAAGGCCCCAAAGGTGGCCCTGGGATGCGAGAAATGTTAGCGCCGACATCGGCAATTATTGGTGCGGGTTTGGGTGATGCAGTCGGTTTAATTACTGATGGGCGCTTTTCTGGTGGTACTTACGGTATGGTGGTGGGACACGTTGCGCCGGAAGCTGCTGTTGGTGGTGCGATCGCTCTGGTGGCAGAAGGTGATACCATCACCATCGATGCCCATTCTCGGTTGTTACAGTTGAATATTTCTGATGAAGAGTTAGCACGACGACGAGCTAACTGGCAACCCCGTCCGCCCCGTTATACAAAAGGTATCTTGGCGAAATATGCTAAGTTGGTTGCTTCTAGCAGCGTCGGTGCTGTCACTGATTTGGATTTATTTCATGAATAATTAAACACCTATTCCCATATCCCGATGAGTGTTTAATTAAACCATAGAGGGGCGCTGAGGAACGCGAAGTTTTAGAGAATTTGTGAGAGGAATTTGCGGGTTCGTTCTTCTTGGGGGTTGGTGAAAAAGTTGTCGGGGGTGGCTGATTCGACTAAGTGTCCGCTATCCATTAAAACTACTCGATCGGCAACTTCACGAGCGAATCCGACTTCATGGGTAACGACTACCATTGTCATACCATCACGAGCGAGATTTCGCATTACATCTAATACTTCGCGTACCATTTCTAGGTCTAAAGCTGAGGTAGGTTCGTCAAACAGCATAATTTTAGGTTGCATGGCTAAAGCACGAGCGATCGCCACCCTTTGTTGCTGTCCGCCAGATAATTGTTCTGGGTATTTCTGTGCCTGTTCTAATATTCCTACTCTATCTAGCAATTGCATTGCCAATTCTTCGGCTTTTACCTTCGACCACCGACGTACACGAATTGGTGCTAAAGTGATATTTTGCAGCACTGTTAGATGGGGAAATAAATTGAATTGTTGAAATACCATTCCGACTTCTCGCCTAATTTTTTCGACATTTCGTAAGTCATGGCTGAGGGTAATTCCGTCGATTTCAATTCTTCCTTGTTGGTATGCTTCTAAAGCATTAAAGGTGCGGATAAATGTTGATTTACCCGAACCAGAAGGCCCCATCAACACTAATACCTCTCCACGATTTACTGTTAAGCTCACACCCTGGATAACGTGAAATTTTCCATACCATTTGTGAACTTCTTGAGCTACAATTATCGGGGTTTGTTCTATCACGTTGTTTAACCTATAAAATATTACTAAAAAATATTAATAAAAAATTAGTTTTTAATTAGTTAAAAGTCTTTAATGGAACGGGGAATACCTGTAATTTCTACCAATCGTACCAAAAATAAGAGTCAGGTGTCTTGAGATAAGGCGCTACGGCAATGAATTGTCCTGTAATGCACCAAAAGGGGCGATCGCAACACAGAGGCGGTTTTGAATTAGTTATTAGTCATTCGCCCCTACACCCCTTGTCCATACCCTTGATTTGTCGTATCGCTGCGTGAGTTCTAGTTTAGAAATCTCTTGGTCACTGTGTAAGTTGTCACATTTGCATTTGCATTGTTACTCTTTAAACCTTATATTAGATCCTTGATATAATTCACACCTCTTTTTAACTAATTTGAGGATGCTGGTTTTTGTTATTCCACTCAAAAGTCCGCAAGTTTCCAAATCTTGGGAGCGTGTCTCAAAATTATTTGAGAGATGTATTAAATCAGTTTGCAATCAAACTTCAACTGATTTTCATGCCATTGTCGTCTGTCACGAAAAGCCAAAAATAGAATTCACTCATTCTCAAATAACATACATTACTGTTGATTTTCCCCCTGCCAAAGAAACAAATCTAGTAGCTCAAGGAAACACAGATAAAGGGCGGAAACTCCTCAAAGGATTAACTTATGCGCGAAAATTTTCTCCGACTCACACAATGGCAGTTGATGCTGATGACTGTGTAAGTAAAAATTTAGCAGAGTTTATTAAGCAAAATCCTAATAGCAATGGATGGTTTATCAACAAAGGTTATAAATATCGGGAGGGGAGTCAATATATATATCTTAAAAGAAGTGAATTCAATAAAATGTGTGGGACTTGTAATATTCTGCGATATGACTTAAACAATTTTCCGGAAACGGCAGAATATAACCGGGGCTATGGGTACTATAAATACTATATAGATCACGCTCAAGTGAGAAACATTTTGACGCAAAAGGCAAAAGCCATTAAACCATTACCGTTTGCAGGTGCAGTTTATGTTTTAGAAACAGGAGAACATCTTTTTTACGACTCAACAAAGTTGGGATTTAATATTTTCAATCGCAGATTTTTAAATCCATCGATTAGGGACGAGTTTGGTTTGTACAACTTATAGCAAGACCTCCTTATTTAAAAAGCTTGATAGGCTAAAGCACGGCTATGCCGAAATTAAAGTCAAAGTCCCAAAAATCAAAAAACTCAAAAAAGCAGGCTAACAAAGAAACTCCTACCCTTAGCCTTAAAGAACAATTAGCCCAAAAGCGCAAAGCAGCCCAAGCACGTAAAGAACTTACTAGCTTGATTACAACTGCCTTGTCTGTTGCTTTTTTCGTCGGCATTTTGCTATTTTTAGTAGCCGGAATTAAAGCCGCAGTTCCTGCTGTTTTGGCAATTTTGATCTTAAGTCTTTCCTACAAATATCCGCGTCAAGCCCTTATTGCTTTCATAATTTATGTACCTTTCGGAGGTACTATCACTTATTACATCGGCAATAGTCCTGTATTGCAATTAGCTAAAGATGCTTTTTACATTCCAGTTTTGATTTCACTTTGGCAAAGTTGCCGCCAACGGGGAATACCTTTAATTCCTGTCAAAGCAATCAAAACACCACTATATATATTGTTAGGGTTGTGTCTGTTAACGCTAATATTCGTCAATGGTGGACAGCAGCTAAACCCACCTAGTGCAGGACTATTGGAAAAAGCACCTAATGAAATACCTCTTGGTATGGGTATTTTAGGGCTGAAAGTATTTTTAGGATATGTTCCCCTGATAGGTTGCGCTTATTATTTAATTCGTGATAAACGAGATTTTTTATTTTTATCACGTTTACAAATTAGCCTTATTTTTATCTCCTGCATACTCGGAATAATTCAATATTTGTTACTATTAACCGGGATATGTGAAGGCACTAGAAATGCCGAGGGAAGTGCTTTATTTAAAGCCACATTAGAAGCCCGATGTTATTTTGGGGGTTCTTTAGTTTATAGTCCCAGCCAGGGGATGATTCGCCTACCAGGAACATTTGTTGCCCCTTGGCAGTGGGCATGGTTCTTGATTTCTAGTACCTTTTTTACCTTTGCGACAGGTTTTACCGACCCTTCAATTATTTGGCGGATCGTCAGTTTAGGTTCTTTAGTTACGGTTTTTATTAATGCAGTAGTTTCTGGGCAGAGAATTGCCTTAGCTTTAGTACCAACTTGCTTTGTGATTTTGCTATTGCTGACCGGTCAAGTTGGTAACTTGAAACGCTTTATCCCTATAGGTGTAGGGCTTGCCTTAGTTATTAGTATTGCGGTAGTGACTAACCCTACCGTTGTAGAAGAGAGAACAGCAAGTTTTACTAGTCGCTGGGAAGCTTCGCCACCTCAAGAATTTATCGTTCAGCAATTCGAGGAAAATTGGAAAAGTGTGGATGGGCCGCTAGGAAGTGGCTTAGGTCGCGCTACGAATTCAGCCCGTGCATTGGGTCAAACTAAGCTAGTGGAAACTTACTACCCCAAAGTACTATATGAGGTAGGTATTTTGGGGTTACTGGGTTTTGTGGCTTTAGTCACTACCCTGACATTTACTGCCTTCCGAACGTATCGCAGAATAAAAAACCGTAATTTCCGCAGTTACGGAGCTGCTTTATGGGTGTTTATATTGTTTATAAGTTACAACACTTACTACTATCCTCTTGATGTCGATCCGGTAGCTGTTTATTACTGGTTTTTTGCAGGAGTGCTATTTAAATTACCAGCATTAGAGAAACAGGATAAGGAAGATGCAGATCCGAAAAAAGCTGCGAAGAAAAAACGTCTACACACAAAGTTTTAATTTTATTCCTATACTATCCAAATAAAAATGGCAAAGAGAATTATAGTCAATGATTTTTTATCAAAACAGCAAATTTATTTGAGTATAAAAGCACATGAATAATTTGCCTTTGATTTCTGTTATTGTACCAACCTACGGGCGCGAGGAAACACTACGGGATAGTATTGTAGATGTTTTAAATCAGGATTATCCAAATTTTGAAGTTTTGGTGATTGACCAATTACCAAAACACCAACCAGAAATTCAAGCTTATTTAGAAGAACAAGCCGCAGCAAATAAAATTAAATTGTTTCATTTAGATTGGGCGAGTTTGCCAGGGGCGCGTAATTATGGCGTGCGGCGATCGCTTGGTGAAATAATTTTATTTATTGATGATGATGTAAAATTAACTCCTGGTTTTTTAGCAGCCCATGTGAAAAATTATTTGCAAAATCCAGAGGTGGGGGCTGTTGCGGGACGGGTATTCGACAGGATGAAATTAGGCGATTCTGGTGGAGAATTGGAGATTGAATATCTTCCTCCCCAAGCTATGGACCCAGGAATTGCTTGGTATCACATTGATTTGGTGCATACAACTAAACCCCAGCAGGTGCTAACAACCAGGGGTTGCAACATGTCTTTTCGCCGCGAAATCTTTTTTAAACATGGGCTAAAGTTTGATGAAAGGTTTCGCGGTAGTGCAGTGCGCGAAGAATCAGACTTTTGTTTGCGGGTGCGACAGACTGGATATAAGATTTGGTACGACCCAGAGGCTTATTTGGTGCATTTAGGAGAAGAAACTGGCGGTTGTCATGATATTAGTATGCGATCGCTCAAGTATCAACTCACCTTCTACCACAATCATTTTTTACTAGGGCTGAAAAACCTAACTGTTACCCAAGCTTTACGTCTATACGCCCGTTTATTTGATTGTCATGTCCTCGGCCGTCCTCCTTGTCACAAAAGCGGTTCGCCCATCAAAATAGCAACTCGCGCTTTCTTCTACACTTTCGGTTTCCTCAAAGCCTTGGGTACTATCATCCAATCAACATGGAATGATGGTCAAATTTATAGTCGCCTCGACCAACAAGTTTAGTCATTAGTCAGTAGTAAACACAACTGACAACTGACAACTAACAACTATCCAATATTTATGAAAATTTTAGTTGCCAGTCATACATATACTGTAGACCTTAATTGTGAAAAATTACGTGCCTTATCTCAGCTAGAACCCGGAATTGAGGTAACAGTTGTAGTTCCTAAAAGCTGGAGACCTGGTGGCGTACAAAACAAAATAATTGAAAGTCAATACCGCGAAGAAGGTACGTTTAGAATAGTTCCAATATCTAACTTTAGTCAAAATCATCAAGGATTTCTAACATTTGGTGCTGACTTGATATCTTTGTTGCGTCAGTTTCGCCCTCAAGTTATCCAAGTAGAACAAGGGTCTAGAGGACTGGCATATACTCAGATGATTGTCTTAAATCAGCTATTAGGACTCAAAGCAAAAAATCTATTTTTTACTTGGTGGAATTTGCCCTACGAACTGAAATTACCAGTTGCTTTATTAGAAAAATATAACCTTGACCACAGCCACGGTATCATTTCTGGCAATCAAGATGGGGCAGAAATTTTACGGCAACGGGGATACAAAGGTGCAATTAAAGTTATGCCGCAATTGGGTGTAGATGAAAGTTTATTTGCTCCCAAATCTCAACCAGATTTAGCAACTAAACTAGGCATAAAATCAGATGATTTTATAGTGGGATTTGTCGGAAGATTTGTCCCAGAAAAGGGATTATTAACGCTTTTAAAAGCTTTAGCTACTTTACAAGATAAGTCTTGGAAATTATTACTACTTGGACGCGGGCCATTAAAAGAAGAATTAACTAAAATAGCAACAGAAAATAATATTAGAGATAGATTAATTTTAGTAGAAAGTGTCCCTCATAACGAAGTTGCCAGTTATATCAATTTAATGAGTACTTTGGTACTACCTTCAGAAACAAGTGATGAATTTAAAACATTAACTTCTGTTGGTTGGAAAGAACAATTTGGTCATGTACTTATTGAAGCTATGGCTTGCCAAGTACCTGTAATTGGTTCTGATTCTGGCGAAATTCCTCATGTAATTGGTGATGCTGGTTTAGTCTTTCCGGAAGGGAATGCTAAGGCGTTAGCTGATTGCTTGGCGCAATTAATAGAAAAGCCTAATTTAACCCAAAATCTTGGTGAAATGGGTTATCACAAAGCAATGGTGAAATACACGAATAAGGCTTTAGCAAAGCAGCAATTCGAGTTTTATCAAGAATTAGTAAATGAAGGCAGGAGGGAGGAGGCAGAAGGCAGAAGGTAAGAAAGTTCTTAGCATAAACTTTTTAACCTTTTTCTACTAGATAGTAATTTCTGGCAAGCTGCCCTAGTAAGTAATCAGCAGTCAGAACTAAATCATAACTGACAACTGACAACTGACTACTAGCAATAACAATGAAAATTTTACAAATTGTCCCTTCTATTTCACTGATTTACGGCGGCCCTAGTCAAATGCTACTAGGACTAGCTCCGGCTTTAGCAAAAGAGGATGTAGAAGTTACAATTCTCACGACTGATAGTAATGGCGATAGTGGACAACAACCTTTGGATGTTCCTTTAAATCGCCCAATTAAACAAGATGGTTATGAAATAATTTATTTTCGATGTGCCCCATTTCGACGCTACAAATTTTCGCTTGACTTACTAAAATGGCTCAAACTTCACGCCCGCGAGTTTGACGTTGCACATATTCATGCACTATTTTCTCCTATTAGTAGTGCTGCTGCAACTGTGTGCCGTCAGCAAAAGTTGCCTTATATTTTGCGTCCGTTGGGAACTCTTGACCCGGCTGATTTGCGTAAGAAAAAACTATTGAAACAGTTTTATGTTGATATTTTAGAACGGCGTAATTTAGCAGGTGCGGCAGCAATTCATTTTACTAGCGACCAAGAAGCTAAAATATCAGAAAGATTTGGGGTGGCTACGCAAGATTTAGTGATTCCTTTAGGTGTGATTCCCCTGGGAAGAGATAGTAGGGAGAGTTTAGTTCGTGGTAAGTTGGGGATACCAGAGGGTGTACCTTTGGTGTTGTTTATGTCACGAATTGACCCAAAAAAAGGTTTGAATTTGTTGATTCCAGCTTTAGAAAAATTGCTAGCCATCGGTAGTAAATTTCACTTTGTTTTAGCCGGGACAAATCCTCAAGACCCAGATTACGAGTCAAAAATCAAATCTCAGATTGAGAATTCACCATTGCGATCGCACACTACCATTACAGGCTTTGTTAGCGGTGAATTAAAAGCTAGTTTACTCCAAACTGCTGATTTATTTGTTTTACCTTCATACTATGAAAATTTTGGGATAGCTGTAGCTGAGGCGATGGTAGCAAGCGTACCTGTAGTCATCTCCGACCAAGTACATATTTATCAGCAGGTGCGTGATAGTCAGTCGGGATGGGTAGGCGCGACGGATGTGCAAGCACTTTTTGAATTATTACGAGAAGCTTTGCAAAATCCGCAAGAATGCCAAAGGCGAGGATTAAATGCTCAAAAATATGCATTAGAGCATTTTAGTTGGGATGCGATCGCTCGACAAATAATTCAAGCTTATCAAGCAATACTGGCAAATAAATTAAATTAATTAACTCGCTCCCAGAGACGTTGAATTTCTTGCAAAGTTGCGGCATCCGGCGGTGGTAGAGTTTGTATAGATGGTTTGACTTCAGCACCAGGAATATTCTGATTCCACGGACTTCTAGGTACAGCTTTTAAATTTATAGTATTATTCACCGGCCGAAAACCATACTGAACTAACACTGCTTGTTGTTCTGGTTGTGTGAGGAAATCGAGAAACTTTCTTGCAGCATCGGCAGTTTTTGAATCTACATCTCGCCGTACAATTGCCGCTGTAGCGGTAGACTCAATTGAGGGATTTAAATAATAGATTTGATAAGGTTTGCCTTGATTAGCAGTTGATTGTTGCCAACGATAAAGGGCAACACTTTCATATACTGTCGCTACATCAGCATCGTTAGCCCCTCTAGTAATAAATTCTTGCAGAAGAATATCTGTAGACCGGGGTGGCTGGTAGACTGATTTTTTAATTAAATTAAATAGTGACTGTACAGATGGATTGTTGAAACTATCTTTGTTAATTCCACCTAATTTTGATTGCGTCCACAAATCTAATGTCACCTGACCGCTATTAGAACGGGTGGGGTCTGTGGTGACAAAATCAAAGCTACCCCAGTTACTAGAACCGCCAATTTTTTCCCAGTTAGCTGCTTGCATTGCTTGTTCGATTTTTTGCCATTGAAAGCGTCCGTCGGGAAACAGAACTTTCCCGCGTTCGGGCCAAGCAATACCGACAAGTATAGTTTTTGCTATGGGTCGCGGAGAATCGTAAAAGGGATCTGTGTTGTTCGTAGCGCGGAGGCGATCGCTTAATTCTGTTAAAATTTCGCCATTGGCTGGAATTAACACCGTTGGTTTAAAATCATTTTTCTGGTCAACAAACTGATTAACTATATCCTGAGAGCCTTGAAACTTTAGCTCTAACTTAATATTTGGATTTATCTGCTCAAATTTCGTTTCTAGCTGTTGCAAAGGTTCTTGTAATTCTGTACCGCTAACAATTACCACAGTTTTTTTTAACCCAGGAATGGGAGCGTATGTCACACCCAAGGCAGCGATGATAATTGCAACTGAAGTGGCATAACGTTGAGATTTTAAATTTTTCTTCACCATATACTTTTGTTTGCGGATGGATAGCCAAATTTCAACAATTTAATTATTTACGAACTAGCAAATCAATATTTTCTTGGAAGCTGCTAAACTCATTACTGAGTAATTGCAACTGATTAATTTGCTCTGAATCAGTTAAATCGGAAGTATGCAACTGATTGTGTAATTGCTGCAACACTCCAGCGGAATCTTGAATTTGGGTAGAAATACTAACAATTCTTGCCAAACGAGTATCTTGACCTTCTTTGGCTAATTGAATATTACGCTTAAGACTGTCTGTTAGTTGACTGAGATGTTGCTTTGCCATACCCGAACTCGACTGCAATTTTTGTTGAACTTCTAAAAGTTGCTGTTGCAATTCATTCAGGGAGAGGAGGGAATTATTTCCTTGTAAACGCCATGCTAAATTATCAATTTTCGCTGGGAGTTCCGAAGCGCGATCGCAACTCATTTGCACTGCTGCTAAAAGTTCCATTTGGAAGGAATCAGTTAATAGCTTTTTTACCTCTAAACGCAGTTCGTTGGACTTATTAGCTAAAACCAAAGCCGATGTTTTGACTGATGTTATTTCCTGCTGTAACTCCGGATTATCTAATTCCAAATATTGAGGTTCGCGGGATTTGGAAAAACTAGCCCCTGCTACAGCCACACCAGTTGCAAGAGGTAACACAATCAAACTGGGCAATTGAGCAATACGCACGCCGAGGATCAAAGTGATGCCTCCAGCCAATACTGCCCAGGGATAAAATAATGGATTGACTAGTTTCATAATTAATAATTTAGACTATCTATTCTTGACTAATTGGGGTTAAAATTCTACCTGTAAGTCTGCCATTAATCGTGAAATTGTTTCGGGATCTCCTTTAGAATAGTAACCGCCATTTAACTCGGCAATCGTCTTCAGTGCTTTGGGATCGAATTCCCCTTCCTTACCATAGCCAACGGTGAAAAACCCAATTCGCTGGTCTGTCGAAAAGCCGCTTTTTTTCAATTCTTCAGAAAGCTGGTTTAAATTGATTTGAGATTCGGAATCTTCTCCATCTGTTAATATCAAAACAGCATTAATTGCATCTTTACGAAGGTTTTTCTGTAGCCAGTTGCGAGCATAGAGAGCAGCATCATATAATTTTGTGCCGCCTTCAGCATTCAGACTACTAACAAATTGCAAACCGCGATCGCGTCCTTGGGGCGTACCATCTACCAGCACAGGCGATCGAATGGCTGAGTCAAAATCAATCAAAGCAATTTGCTCTTTTGGGCCGAGATTTTTAACGTAGTTTTGCAGAGTATTTTGCACTGCTGGTAACTTATTACCCGACATTGAACCCGAAGAATCTACGACTACCACCACCAAAGATGGTTTTTTCGCAACTTCTTGCCAAGATTTCAACATCGCTTCTACAACTTCTGGTTTCGGTGGTCGTAATGAGTCGTACTTGGCTTGGGAATTCACCCCAAATTCTGAGGTAAACTTTGGCCCCAAGGCTACACCTGGAGTTCCCGGTCGCAAACCTAAATCTGTGGCAATTTTTTGAGTTTGTGGCGATCGCAAATATGTGATAAATTTTTCCGCAGCTGCCTTTTCATCTGCACTTACCCAAGGTGCTTTCGGCAAAATTGCCCGCATGTTAGAGGTAAATGTCACTTTCGGATATACAGCTTCATAGCGTTCCTGTCCTGGTTGTAACCCAGAATTCGCAGCAATTACACTAGACTCGTACACCGACCCCACAGAAGCCCAAAATGGCCCATTTTTCACCATTGCTTGAGCTAGAGAATTAGTAGAAACACCGTAGCGAGTAATCTTGCTTTGAATTTGCTGAATTTGCGGTTGAAATTTTTGGATATCAGCAATTGTCAGTTCTTCAGGACGCTTACCCGATACACTGGCGTATTGAGCTACCAGAGTTTGTAACCCAGAATTAGAACGAGTTGGTGCAGCGTGGACATAGTGAACTACTGTTGGCGGGCCGGATGCATCAATATCGCGGTGAGTCTTGGCAGTTACTAAAGCTTTGTAAGGGTCAGCAACTTTTCGCAGTCCTTCAGCTACATCTGTCTGCGCCATAAACACCATTGGCGTACTCGCTAAAAGTTCTGAGTCTGTAATTTGCGGAATATAATTTTGCCCTGGATAAACTTGGTTAATGCGGTAAACTAGCTGGCTGTAATATATATCTCCATCCAGCGAAATAATTGTGGGAAAGTCTGCTGCATCAGCTTGCAAAGTTCCATTCTTGAGTTGAGTTGCTAAAGAAACGAGTTTAGTGACAATATCCCCGCTACCCTGTGCTTCGCAGCTCGCTTGGAAAGCCGTACCATTATCTAGCTTGGGTTGTGTAGCATTAAAATTTTTTGCAGCTTGGTTACAAAAGTCTCCCAAAGCACTGCCTACTAAAACTTTAGCCTTTAAACCTGTAAAACTATCTGCTGAGTTGGAAGTATTGTTACAAGCTGTTAATAACAGGATACTAAAGACTGTCGCTAGGCGTGTAGTTAACCAAAAGTCCCTGATAATCATGCATTTATCCAAAAAAGGGTGTTGTTGAATAGGTTATAAATCAGGCAAAAATTAGAAAGTAGGGGAGTAGCAATTAAATCAAGTATTACTGCATCTTTAATAACATTGATATTTTAAAATTTACGTAGGATTAACAATATTTTTGCGATCGCTCAAAGTTTTTCATTTTTCGACTATTGCACCGTATCAGCCCAAAAACAGCACAACCAGCAGACAGAGTCAAAAATTGCGTTACTACTCTATCTAACTGGCTATATTTTGCTTAATTGTTTAGCTAGGAAACTCTGAAAGGATGTCTGATAAGTGTTAAATATTTCTCTCCATCCCCCTTAAAAAGGTGCGGAGAGAAGTCGCTCTTGTGGGTTTCCTTCCAAGCGAACTTCGGAGGGTTCCCACGGCAGTCCGTTCAAGTCGGGAAACCCGCCCACACGGCTGCCTCCCCGTTGTAAGCTAATAATCATTCAAATTGCATCCCCCCGTCTCCCCTTCTCCGCGTCCCCGCATCTTTCTAAGGCAAAGGATTGTGCAACTTAAAGGCAGATTAGCTTAGCAAGTGTCGTCGGCTTTGCAGACTTCAAGCATGTGGCGTGGATAATGGCGGATCTAAAACTATTTGATACATCATTAGGGACTTTTCAAACATCCTCTCAGTGATGATAGAGAATATGAGTAGTGACTAGACTACTGGGTTCTAAATAATGAGAGAATATTAAATCAACCATTACAAAACTTTAAATTCATTCTCATGGCGAAAATCCAGTTTTCTAGAGGTCTTGACGAAGAAGTAATTCCAGATGTGCGTTTGACGCGATCGCGTACTGGCGAAAGCGGTACAGCGACCTTTATTTTCACAAATCCTAAGATTTTGGATCAAAACACCACCGAAGACATCACTGGTATGTACCTGATCGATGAAGAAGGGGAAATAGTTACCCGCGAAGTTAAAGGTAGATTTGTCAACGGTAGACCGGAAGCATTAGAAGCTGTTCACCTCATGAAATCTAAAGACGAATGGGATCGGTTTATGCGCTTCATGGAACGCTATGCAGAAGAAAATGGCCTAGGATTTAGCAAATCTGGTGAATAGTCAGCATTCAGTTGTCAGTGGCATCGAATAATTAACCACTGACAAATAACAAAAAGTAAGCTAATCTGCCTTTAAGTTGCACAATCCTTTGCCTTAGAAAGACGCAGGGATGCGGAGAATGGGAGATGTGGGGATGCAATTGAGATGATTATTAGCTTATGACACAACAACCTCACCCAGACTCACCTAAAATGACAGTAACTTGTGCTGTTGTTACTGTTAGCGATACGCGATCGCCCGATACAGACAAAAGCGGTCAAATTATCCAGCACTTGCTTATTAATGCTAACCATGCTACAGCAGCTTACGCAATTATCAAAGATGAGCCAGTGCAGATTCGAGAACAGATACAATTACTAGCTGAAAACCCGAATTTAGATGTTGTGATTTTCAATGGTGGTACGGGTATTGCACCAAGAGATACCACTTATGATGCTATTGAGAAATTACTAGAAAAAACCTTGCCGGGATTTGGGGAATTATTTAGATTTTTAAGCTATCAAGAAATTGGTTCGCGAGCGATCGCTTCTCGCGCTGTAGCCGGTATTTATCACAATAAATTAATTTTCTCCCTTCCTGGCTCTAGCAATGCAGTACGGCTAGGAATGGAAAAACTGATTTTGCCAGAACTCATTCACTTGGTAAGTCAGATGCGTACTTCTTAGCAAGTACAGCTTATTTTGGTGTTGCATAATTGCGGGATGATTTTAGAATTTGTATCAGCTATAATCCCCCCGTGTCTCCGTGTCCCCGCGTCTCCGCGTCAGCCTCAATCATCCCATTATTCAGCAACGCTTTTATTTTTATTGGTCGGCGATCGCTAGCTAATTTGTTTACAATTCTTAACTTTGGCGAATTTTAGGTAAAGTTTGTTGTCTTTTAAATTCAGCAGCCACTTTCGGCTGTTAGTCTTTTAATTAAGGTGAGTAGTAAGCATTGTTTGAGTGTAATTGTTTAATTGTCTCAAATGCTGAATAAAGCTCTACAGAGAATAATTAAATATAAACTTCATAGGTATTAGTTAACTACTCAAGAATCTTCCATAGATTTAGATTCCACTACACAAATTCAACAAGCCTAATTACCAACACTGATATGACACATTACTCTGTTGAATGGATTGAAGCATGGTGCCAAGAAAATGGCTGGACAGAATTATTTGTTGAGCGACGTAACAACTATTGGGCTTTTCCTCCAGGAGGAGTAATGCCCGAACCAATTCCAAATCATGTTCTCAAATCCATTAAAGCTGAGAAAGGATTGACCATTGAAGAGAGATTGTGGTCGATATCTGCGGTAATGGGCACAATTGTAGCTGTGGTTTCTACCTTTGTACTGAGATGTCCTATGCCATTGGTTGTAGCTTTTGCTTTTAATGCAGTAACAGTAGCTCAATTTGAACTTGAGGATGCCTAAATTGTGAGTTTGGGTATTACTATTAAATCAAGCTGCTCTTGACTTTACTTCCAGTCAGAGCAGCTTTTAATTTGAACTGAAGTTTAGATTTGTGTTGGCAAACTTAAATTAAATTTTATTTTTACCTGCAATTAAAGTCTGCTTAAACTCACGAGCCAAAAATTAAATAAATCCAAGTACTCGGATATTTCTTTCCTTCTCTTCAAAAAAGGGGAATAGCTTATTTTCATCACTTTTTTGGAAAAAAGGAAATTATCAGCAGACTATTTCTACATTTTGCACCGTGCATTACTTGTAGAAGTTTATCGTGAGGAAAACTAAGATGAAATTAGTGCCACAATTGCTGCTAGCTGCTACTGGTGTCACTTTATGTTTTGCTACTGTAGATACAAAATCTGCATTTGCTGGAATCGTTGACTACGCTTTTACTGTGGATAGTTCTACAACTAAAGGAAATGGCTTTTTTAGCTTTGATGACTCAACTTTTAGTAATGATTCTATTCCAGTAGCGATGGTTAAGTCATTGTCTTTTCAATTCAACGGTAACTCTACCGTTTACACCGAACAAGACGATCTCAACTACCCAGAATTTCCTGTAGTCTTTTCAAGCGATTTCTCAACAGGACAAAAATCTTTTGGATTAGACTATCTATTCAACGATAAAACTAATCCTGCCAGTTCTATTAATTACGAAATCGTTGGTGAAGATTTTACAATTTTCTCCAGCACCGACCCCAATTCCGAAATCACCTCTGGTACAGTTTCTTATCGTAAAGTACCTGAACCTACAAGTTTAGCTGGTATTTTTGCTTATAGTCTTGCCTGCATTGTAGCGAAAAAGGCAACATCAATGAAAAAAGTTAAAGTTTAATCTTTACTTTAGATAATTATGCATCAGCAAGGATGAAAGAGCAATTAGTAATCTTTCATCCTTAATTTATTAATACCTGTATCACCATATATAGCAAAGTGCTGAGTGCTGAGTGCTGAGTAAAAACCCAGTTCCTTTAAGGCTTTGAGCAATCACAAGTGTCTTAAAGGGTGTAGCTACGGCTATATTAAAAAACTAATAAGCACTTTTAATAAAATATATTTCACCCAGACATAAACTGAGAAAAATACGAAAGTTAAGTTAATATTAACGCTTTCTTTGTCAAGAATTAATCTTTGACAATTAATGTTTTAGGCAGCAACAAAACACATAATACATTGACACCAACGAAAAAATGAAACTGCTTTCAAGTTGCTGAGTCAGGAGTTATGAGCAAAGAATTATTCTCCTGAGTTTGCGTTTCCAATCCCTCTTCGTGTTAGCTGTTGCTGTACTTTAAATTACCTATTAGACAGGAGTATAAAATAGTGGATTATCGGAGTTTGGAGCAGTTTTTGCACAGTCACATCAAACGACGCAACTTAATTATTGGGGCAGGAGCATTCACTGGTTTAGCGATCGCCAACCAATTTTCTCATCAAAAGGCGATCGCCAAAACTAGATTTTCCAATTATCCCTTTACCTTGGGTGTAGCGTCGGGCGAACCCGATCCGACAAGCGTGGTAATCTGGACTCGTCTAGCTCCCGAACCCTTAAACGGCGGGGGAATGCCACCGGTGAATGTGCCAATTCACTGGGAAGTGGCAAGCGATGCCAATATGAGGCGTATTGTCTCCAGAGGTACTGTACTTGCAACCCCACAATTAGCTCACTCAGTTCGAGTTGTGGTAGAAGGACTGCAATCTGATACTTGGTATTGGTATCGGTTTAATGTCGGTCAAGATGCTAGCCCAATTGGTCGCACTCGTACAGCTCCTTTTGCAAATAGCTATTTCAGTAAATTAAACTTTGCTCTTGTTTCTTGCCAAAACTACCAGCAAGGGTATTATACAGCTTACAAATATCTGGCTAAAGACGACCTCGACTTAGTAGTGCATGTTGGTGACTACATTTACGAGGGAGGAATTTCAGCAACAGCAATCAGACCGCATAACAGTCCAGAAATTTTGACATTGGAAGATTACCGCAACCGTCACGCTCTCTATAAAACCGATGCTAATCTGCAAGCAGCTCATCGAGCATTTCCCTGGATTGTTACTTGGGACGACCACGAAGTAGAAAACAACTACGCCAATGACATTTCAGAAGTTGATAACGAACCAGACCAAGACCCGCAAGTTTTTCTCCAACGCCGGGCAGCTGCTTATCAAGCTTACTACGAGCATATGCCACTGCGACCCTTTTCAAAGCCCAAAGGCCCAGATGCACAAATTTTCCGTCGGCTTGATTTCGGGAATTTAGCAACCTTCCATGTCTTAGATACTCGTCAATATCGTACAGATCAGCCTTGTGGTGATGGTACTAAAGAACGGTGTGCAGCGGATTTCGACCCCAAAGCAACGATTACTGGCAAGCGTCAGGAAGATTGGCTATATGATGGTTTAAATAAATCGCAGACTAAGTGGAATATTATCGCTCAACAGGTTGTAGTTGCTCAGATTGACACTAAGCCAGGAGAAGGCGGAACTTACAGCATGGATAAGTGGGATGGATACTTGGCTTCCCGCGATCGCCTAATGCATTTTCTAGAACAGCGCAAACCATCGAATCCAGTCGTCTTATCGGGTGATATCCATTCCAACTGGGCAATGAATTTAAAGGCTGACTTTAATAAACCAGAATCTACTACAGTTGGGAGCGAATTCGTTTGTACATCAATTAGTTCCGCTGGAGATGGAGCAGACAGCAACCCCACAGTTGAAGCTTACTTACCTGACAACCCACACATTAAGTTCTACAACGGTCAACGGGGATATGTTCGCTGTTCCCTAACTCCCACAACTTGGAAGACAGACTATATGGTTGTGTCAAAGGTTACAATCCCAGATGGGACGATTAGTAAACGCGCTTCATTTGTGGTTGAAGATGGTCGTTCAGGAATACAACAAGCCTAATCGTTTAATTCTTAGGTAATATCATATCCACCTAAATAGTTACGATAAGAGCGACGCAAAGAAGGGGAGACGCGGTGAGGAAGTTGGAGTCTTGGCGGTTTCCGTCGAGTCCAAACTTCCGAACCCGAAGGGGGACGCGGAGAATTTTTAATTGTAAGTGATTTACCAGTGATGATGTAATATAGGGTTTCGATTGGGACTCGTACCATTTCACTTTATAAATGATGCAAATAGGGATGTAAGGGCGAACGTAACAGCGCCCCTACGCCTGTACTTCATTTACCTGAAAAACGCTGTATTAAATTTGTTTTAGCTTATACTTGCTTCAAGTAGTACTCAAACCGTTCTCGGAGTTGTTCGACCTTTAGATTCTGAGTCCAGTATTCTACTAAAGCATGACCAAATGCCCAAGCGTTGCGATCGGGTGAAGCAGGATTTTCTAACAACAACGGCCAGAGGGTTAGCAGGTCAAAATTGAGCGTTTTGGAGTCGCCAGTATTTAATAGCGAAAAAAGTTCATAAGCCATCTGGAGTTTGCCAATTACAACAGGCAACTGTTCCACAGGAATTTGCTCTGCTAGGAGATATGCTAGGGCTGGAGAACCAGTTGATAGCGTAGAAATAAACTGAAGGACGGGACTTTTAAGCAGTGCTGTCAGTCCTTGTGTAGTTGCCATCTGAAACGTGTAACGATCGATAATTTTGGCTGCTGCAACGGTGCGGGCTTCCAAGTTTCGTAAAAAACGAGCCAGTCGCAGTTGTTTAGCTGGAGCGATCGCATCTACTAGTCCCAAAGATAGTGCTTCTATTCCCCAGGCAACTCGTCCTGTTTTTGAGTCTCCCGTGACAACAGGTAGAACCAGATTACAAAAATCTAACTGTTTGGCGCGATATTCGGTAGCTTCCCGAATTGCAATTTCCTTTGGGCGATCGCCCCATTCCCAATCATAAGGTGGTTGCCATTCGCGGATAGGACGCAAACGATCTACTTGAGTAACGACAGCGATCGCGCTTAATTCGCTAACTTCCGCCTTAATATCTTTGAGAAAGTCCACATCCATTTGTAAAGCAGGGTCAAGAGCAGGAGTGACCAACACTAGTAAATCGGTATTTGTGGCATAGTCAAGCACCAATTTTCCCAAATCTCCACGGTTGACTTGTTCGTAACCTGGAGTGTCCCAAAGCGTTAAAGTTTCTCCAGATTGGGTTTGCCACTGGTAACTTTGAATTTTTTCGGTACTGGGCAAAACATCAACAACTGCTTTATCCGCTTGAAACAAAGTGTTAATCAAACTGCTTTTTCCCGATCCCGTTCGCCCTGCCAACAGAATATTAACGGGTTTTTGCTCAACCGCTGCGGCTGGTTCGGCTTGAGTGAGGATGTCTCGCAGTGTTTGAGTTTTGACTTTGGGTTGTTTTGGTGTTGAAACAGCAGTTGCAGAAATTGGTAGCGTACTACTGCCGTAAAGAGCGATCGCTTGCCGACACAAGTTTCTTAAAGCAGCTTCTCTGAGCAGTTGGCCCAAATTTCCTAACAATTGCTGAGTGGCGCGATTGCTTGTACCTTTGGTAGCTCGATTAGCAACAGCCGCCACCGGATTTAGCAGCCACTGCGCCCAGTTCCAGGCTTGCCAGATTTTACGAGCAGATGGTTCTAACTTCTGGTATACCTCGTATGCTTGGTATGCTTGTCCAACCGTGACTTGATTGAGAGCAGGCGATAACTTCTGCATCCACTGATCTAGGTCATCTACGGTTCCGCGAATCAATCCGTAAGCTTGGGGAACGTAGATATTGAGTAAGGGATATTGAACTTCAGGATTGTAGATCCGAGCGATCGCTACGACTAAATCTTGGCATCGCGTCCAAAAAGTTTGCCAATCTTCCCAAATAGGGCGATCGTTCGCTGCGGTTTTGAGAATTTCTTGAAGCGCGGCTTGGGCTTGTTGAGTGCGATCGCTTCCCCCTGGTAATCCGATTGCATTGTCTGTGGCAGATTCCAGTTCTTCTCTCACCTCTGCCAGTGCAGCCTCCACCTCCCTGACTCCAGGTTGAGTCCATCTCACTAGCAGCCAACGCCAGCCCACAAATACAAGAGTAAATACACCCCAAATCCAATTAATGCCCCACTCATGGATTTGTAAGCCTGCCGATATTAATAAGAAAGTGATGATGGAGGCGATCGGGATTGCTAATACTACCCACTGCCACGGTTTTAATCGCACCATACCTCATACCTGCTTAGATAACGCTTCTTCTACAAATAGTAACTATGCTTTACCGAGCAAAGTAAACTCCTGTATTAAAATCAATCGTGTGACTGAGATTAATTAAAAGAATAAGCGTTATCCGCATAGAGTTAAGACTACAAATTATTGTCTAAAGTTGAACCATTTATAATGATTAAGCAACAAGCTCTGAGGTAAAGACATGACCACAGTAGCGATCCTGCCAGTATCGGATGCGAGTGGAGGTAAGATTTATCGGGCGATCGCAGGTGATAAACAATCAACAGGTAGAACGGCTGGTGAAGCACTAGATGCTTTGACTGCCCAAATGGAAGATGACGAATTAAATACTCTGTTGGTGATTCAAAGTTTTCGTCCTGACTGGTTTTTCAGTGCCGAACAGCAAAAGCGTTTATCCGAGTTGATGAATCTTTGGCGAACAGCACGCGATCGAGGACAAACACTGTCTCCAAAGCAGCAATTAGAACTAGATAGTCTTGTTGAAGCTGAAT
The DNA here is from genome assembly GCF_016056275.1 of Dendronalium phyllosphericum CENA369. Taxonomy (GTDB): domain Bacteria; phylum Cyanobacteriota; class Cyanobacteriia; order Cyanobacteriales; family Nostocaceae; genus Dendronalium; species Dendronalium phyllosphericum. The sequence continues at coordinate 53,787 of NZ_JAECZA010000080.1, forward strand.
TGAAAGGTGCTACAGCCCGTTCAGCAGCATTGGTGCAAAAGATTGGTAAATGAATCCTTTCCTTACCATAGTTGCTACTTTATTTCTATCCTACAAAGTCTTATTTACTGAAACTACACTTTTTGCTTCTAGCACTGCTGCAACTTGTAAAATCAACGCTTCATTATAGGGTGCAGCTATTAATTGTACGCCTAGAGGTAGGGCATTCGGGCGCTGAACTGGTACTGATAACACAGGTAAGCCGATAAAAGATAATGGCTGAGTGAATAAACCTAAATGAGGACGGATGAGAATTTCTTCACCATCTAAAATCATGGTTTGTTGTCCAATTAGTGGTGCTGAAATTGGTGTAGTTGGGGCAATAATTACATCCACATTTTGAAAAAGTTCGCGGACGCGATCGCAATACCATCTTCTAAACCGTTGTGCTTGCAAATACCAATTACTCGGAATTAACGCCCCCGCCAAAAAGCGATCGCGTGTAGCTGGATCGAAATCTTGGGGACGCGATCGCAGTTTCTCGAAATGCAGATTTGCCCCCTCGCTAGCTGTAATCACAAAGGCGGCTGCACGGGCGCGGTGTGCTTCTGGTATCGTCACATACTCAGTTACATTCAAAGCATCCGCTACCTGTTGTACTGCTGCCAATGCTTCCGGTTCTGCACCTATGAGAAAGTAATCATCAGCGATCGCAATTCTGATACCAGAGATATCTCGATTGAGTTGTGGTAAACATAATTCCAGAGGACGCTTTGTGCAAACTAGATCGCGATCGTCTTCACCCTGAAGCGCATCAAACACCGTAGCGATATCCCGCACCGAACCAGTAAAGGGCCCAATGTGGTCAAAACTGCTAGAAAATAAAGCTGCACCAGCACGAGATAACCTTCCGTAAGTTGGTTTCAAACCAAAAACACCACACAAAGCCGCGGGAACGCGAATTGAACCGTTAGTATCAGAACCTAATGTTAGCGGTACTAACCCAGCAGCAACCGCCGCAGCCGAACCACCCGAAGAACCGCCTGCTACCCGCTGCAAATCGTGGGGATTGCGAGTAGCACCGTAATGAGAGTTTTCCGTTACAAACCCATAGGCGTACTCATCCATATTTAAAGCACCAACCAACACAGCACCCGCTTGTTTCAACTTAGTTACAGCTGTTGCATCTTGAGTTGCTGGGGGATTTTCTGCGTTAATTTTCGCTCCCGCCAGAGTTGTCAAACCAGCAATATCGAAGAGGTTTTTGACAGCAAAAGGTACACCAGCCAACACACCAGGATTATTACCAACAGCTATTTCTTTATCTATTCGTGCTGCATCTGCCAAAGCCGTTTCCGCAGTTACAGTTGTAAAACAGTTGAGTTCATTATTTCTGGCTGCGATTGTTGCTAATGCAGCTTTAGTAACTTCCAGTGCGCTAACTTTACCTTTACACACAGCATTTGCTATTGATACAGCATCATTCATGGTTCAAACACTGGTGCGACTTCGATTTCTTCTGGTATGGGAAAAGAGTTTACTACTTGTGCGATCGCTTTAATTCTCTCAAAATTCGCTACCACCCCATCCCGATATTCATCTCTTAATTGCAAATCCAACAACAACGACATTTGCTTAATATACTCACTCACATTGAATTCCTGACTTTCCATCTTTCTTACTTCGTGTCCTTTGTGTCCTTTGCGGTTCGTTATTCCAAATTTACAACTTCTTGCGGCAACTCAAAAAAACCATCTTCCCCAGGTTCAAAGTTAATCACCTTATAGACAGCATCAACATTTAACTCACCATAAATGTGCGGAAAGACTTCACCTATCTCAGCCTCTTCATAGCGAATTTCAGCTTTAACGCGATCGGAGTCAATAAAAAGCAATACCAAGTCTTTTTGATTAAAGAAAAACCTATTTGCAACTTTGACAATTTGCGTTGACTTAGAACAGTGAATAAAGCCTTCATTATCTAGAGAATCAGCATGATAGCTACCAAGATTTTTTGCTTCTCGCCATTCTTGGCTACGAGTAATGTGGAGGATAGTATTCATAAATTACTTAGGAATAGTTGCTGTTTCTAATATTTTTATAAAATAGTTTAAGTCCGTGAAATCTTTAATTACCTTTGTAGCACCTACATTTAATAATGTCTGTGCTACTTTACCACTACCTATACCAATCATAGCAATACTTAGCTGATAGGCTACTTTTACGTCCCAAGTACCATCACCGACAAAAACAATTTTTTTAAAATTATCAATTTTATAAATATTTTTAGCTTTGACAATAGCAGTATTGACAATATCAGTTCGTGAAATTCCATCATCGGCTGAAGCCAAAGGTATACTTTCTATTTTTAAATTTGCTTTTTGCAGCTTCAGTTCAGCAGATTCACGCCATCCACCAGTTGCGATCGCAACACACCAATCACGAGTCAAACATAAATTGGCTAATAAATTCGCAGAACCAGAAATTTCGCTAAATAAATCTTGGTTATGATTACATGCTTCTTGAAGTAAATTAACAAAGCGTATTTTGATTCTTGCTACTTCTTCATTTGATGGAATACGACCTAATTTTTCTATAAAAATCTGCTGAGTAATTCCAGAGTCGGTAACATGTGTGTATTCAGCCCAGTTTCTATTTATATCAGAAATCTTTAATTCTGACTTCAAAGCGTTTACAAAACAATCTTCATCAATTTTGTAGGTATTGGTCAGTGTACCATCAATATCAAAAATTACTAATTTCATAAATATATTTATTTGAATTTATAGAGCATACTAAAACTTGAATATTTATCCAGCGATCGCTCAACATCTCTCTTTAAAATCTCAGGCATAGACATAGAGTCTTTCTTTGCGACTTTGCGCGAAATAATTCTTTTATAAATTAGGTGGAATACAAACATCTGGCGCGCACAAACTAGGAAATTGTAAAGTCGTAACCTCAAACGTATTTAAATCTACACGACGGATAGCGTGATTATTAGTATCAGCTATATATAAATATGAACCTATTGCACTCAATCCAGAAGGTTCAAAAAAGCGGGTATTCTTACCTTTACCATCTTCTAAACCAGCAGAACCATCTCCCAAAACTGTTTGACAATTTCCTGTGCTGGGACTCACTAATTTAATTTTGTGATTATAAGTATCAGCTATCCAGAGAAAATTCTGAGCGTATTCTATTCCTAAACAATGCTGTAACCACACATCTTCACCTTGTCCATCTACATCGCCAAAGCCAAATAACTGCCCACTACCGCAAACAGTTCGTACTTGTTGCGGTTCTACCAAACCCACGCCACGAATTGAACTTACTTCACTGTCAGCAATATATAATTCTTGCCCATTGATACTAATACCACTAGGTTGAGCAAAGGCAGATTCGGTTAGAGAACCATCAACACAACCTTCTGCACCAGTGCCAGCATAAGTTTTGACGATACCTGTTTCTAAATCCATTTGCCAGATTTGATGCGGCCCTGCCATTGCAATAAACAAAGTATTTCCAACTTTCACTAAATCCCAAGGAGAATTAAGCGCGGTTTCTAAACCAGCACCACCATGTGGCCGGATATTGCGACTTTGTTCGCCCGTTCCGGCTATGGTTTCTACAACTTGACGTTTCAAATCAATTTTCCGTAAAGCATGATTTTCTGTATCTGCAATGTAGAGAATCTGATTTTCTGCATCAAATGTCATTCCCTGCGGTGCAAAAAACTGCGCTTCGCTAAAACTACCGTCAGCTAAACCAGATTTTCCCGTACCAATTAAATGCAGAATTTCCCCATCAAAACTACTCATAACCAAGCGGTGATGTCCAGAATCAGCGATGAACAAACCCTCTGAAGTAGCTAAGACTTTACCAGGAAAAGCTAAAGGCGTAATTAATGGTTGACGCTGTTTTTCTAAAGTCAAGCTAAGTTCTTGAAAATTAATAGTACCTTTCTCAGAGTGTTGGCTAATTAACTCTTGAATTAACCGATCTAAAGCATCACGATTACCTTCTCCAGGAACGTAATCAACTATGTAGCCTTGCGGATCGATAACTATTAAGGTAGGCCAAGCACGCACTGTATACTCTTGCCAAACCCGAAAACCAATATCAACTAAAACCGGATGTTCGATATCGTAGCGCAGAATAGCTTGGCGGATGTTTTCGCTTTCTTTTTCGTTGTCAAATTTGGCAGAATGGATACCGATAACAGTGAGACTATCTTTATATTTCTGTTCTAAATATTTTAATTTTGGTAGAACATGCAAACAGTTGATACAACAATACGTCCAAAAGTCTAAAATTACAACTCTACCTTTGAGTTGCTTCATAGATAAAGGTTTATCTGTATTGAGCCAAGAGTAATTTTGTGGTAATTCTGGCGCTCTGATACGGGGAGCCATAATAATTCGTAATTCGTAATTCGTAATTAAGAAAAACGTTTGAGTTTCCAAAACTGTAACGCGATCGCCTACCAACACATCTCAATGCCAGATTGGAAACACACAAAAATTTTCTCATAGATTTATGGCTTACTATTGTTTAACAAGTTTTAAACTTAATTCTGGTAAAACGTTAAAATGGCTGCCTGCTTTTTGTTTAGTAGGTTTGGTGGGTTGTCAAGCGGCTCAAAGTCAAGTCACGCCAAATACGACATTTCAATCTCAAACACTTGTAGTTTCTGGAAGAGGGACAGTGGATATTCCCAGAACAACTGCAAAAGTCAGTTTGGGTGTGGAGGTACAGGGTGAAACTTCTGCACTTGTGCAACAGGAACTTGCCAAGCGATCGCTAGCAGTGGTTAATTTATTGAAAGCACATTCGGATGTAACTAAGTTAGAAACCACTAGTATCAGTCTCAATCCCCGCTACAGTCAAAAAGGTGGCAAGCAAGTAATCTCTGGCTATTCTGCAACCAACATTGTCCGCTTCCAAATTGCTCCAGAAAAAATTGGCACATTGTTGGATGAAGCGGTTAAAACAGGAGCTACACGGGTTGATGGTGTAACATTAGTAGCATCAGATGAAGCGATCGCAGCTGCTCAAAAAGAAGCGATCGATGCAGCCTCAAAAGATGCTCGTTCTCAAGCAGATGCAGCTCTTGGCGCTTTGGAACTGAAGCAACGAGAAATTGTCAGCATTCAAATTAACGGCGCTCGTCCACCGATGCCAGTAGCAATGCCATTGAGCAGCTTGGCACAAAACAGTACGGCAGATTTAGCTAGTACGCCTGTGGTTGCTGGAGAACAACGTATAGAAGCTTTTGTAACACTCCAAGTTCGCTATCAACCTACTGAGCGAAATTAAAAAGATGAAAACAATAAAAGAATTAAAGACTCGTATTAAGGAACTCAGTAAACAAGCTGTTGAACTCAGACAACAAGCATCCCAATTGTATTTAACTAACTAGGAGCAAGCCAAACAATTCAGACAACTGGCAAGAGAAGCTAACAAGCGCTGTCAAGTATTAAGTAGGTGGACATAATTAAATGTAAAATGTCAATCTGTGAAACCCTATTATCAACTGGCTTTTCCCTTCTGCCTTCTGCCTTCTGCCTCCTGCCTTCTACTTAATACAAGAGTTAAAACGCCAACAATTTTAAAGCTAAAAAGCGCAATTTTAACCGTATAAACTAGAAATGGTATTAGTGGATATTACTTTTGAAAGGACTTGATAAACTAACTACTACTGATTTGTCAGCTTGGGTGCAATTAGCCAAAACTCAAACTGAACTAGGACAAGTTAGCGATCGCATCCCAAAATTAGCATTAGCCAATCGTCGTTGGTTTGCAGTTCATATCTGCTGTGAATCAAGGAATTACAGCCAAGGAGATACAGCTTGTGTGTTTCCTTTGATGAGTGTTATTAAGCCATTTTCATTGCTTTATTTATTAGAACACTTAGGATCTGCAATAGTTTTGCAATGGGTTGGGGTTGAAGCTTCGGATGCACCTTTCAATTCCCTAGAACAACTAGTTGCTGATAAAGCATATCCGCGCAATCCCATGATTAATAGTGGGGCAATTACCCTTGCTGATAAGTTGCCAGGAAAGAATGGTAGCGATCGCACTCAATTATTCTGTCAATGGTTAAATCAATTAGCAGGCTGTCAACTCAAGTTAGATGAAGCAATGTTGGCTTCTGTACGCTCGTCGCGTTCTCCTGCTAATCTAGCGATCGCCAATTATCTTTCTCAAACAGGGCATCTCAATCATCTTGAAATTGCTCTTGACACTTACGAGCAAATATGCTGTTTATCTGGAACAGTTGAAGATTTAGCTTTGCTGGGAAAAGTCCTTGCTTGTGAAAATGATTTTTTAAACTCACAGCACCGCCGGATTGTCAATGCTGTGATGTTAACCTGTGGACTTTACGAAGCTTCTGCCCAGTTTGCTGTCAAGATTGGTCTGCCGATGAAATCTGGGATTGGGGGTGGACTTTTAGCAATAGTACCAAGTGAGGGAGCGATCGCCATTTACAGTCCTGCCTTGGATAATATAGGTAATCCGGTAGCAGCGATCGCCTTTGTTGAAGCTTTATCGCAAAAGTTAGAGTTGAGTATCTTCAGCTAAAAATATAGCCGTCACCTTCAGGGTGAAGTTGTAGTTTCTGGTAAAGGAGACTCAATGACCTCTGGTAATGTGGGAGGTAGGCTAGGGGATGGTTGAACGTTGGGACGGAAACGGTTAAAAAATCCGCTAAAGTTCCGTTTCTCAGCTTTGGGATTGATTTGTTTTGGTAATTCTGTTGCTTGTGGTGTTAGTGTTACCTCTGGCTGTGGTACTGATGTTGTTTCTGGTGTAGGTGTGATTTCTGGTACTGGAGACTCGATAACCTCTGGTAAAGTCGGGGGTAAGCTAGGCGATGGTTGAGGTGTAGGACGAGGACGACGGTTAAAAAATCCACCGAATCTCTGTTTTTCAGGTTCGGGAACTGCTATTTTTGGCGATTCTGTCGCTTGCGGTGTCGGCGTTACTTCTAGCTGTGGTTCTGGTGTAGGCGTGGTTTCTGGTACAGGAGACTCGATAACCTCTGGTAACGTCGGTGGTAAACTGGGCGATGATTGGGGTGTAGGACGAGGACGATTATTAAAAAATCCGCCAAATCTCTGTTTTTCAGGTTCCGGAACTACTGTTTTTGGCGATTCTGTCGCTTGCGGTGTCGGCGTTATCTCTGGCTGGGGTAATTCCGTTGGCTGTGCTTGCGGTATCTCTGGAACTTGAGTTTCAGGAATTGGTTGTTCTTCCTTAGGCTGTGGTTGTGGTGTTGTCTCCACAGTAGGAGTTGTAGTAGGTATAGGCGTAGGTTCAGTACTAGGTTGCTTGGCAGTATAATTCTGGTCTACAATGCTACGCACATCTTCAGCTTTAAGTTCCCCTCTGACAATTTTCGACAGAGTATCTTTGCCTTTTGGCTGGTAGTCAATCACTCTGACAGTGGTGTTAAAGACATTTTTGATAGGCTTTCCTTGATTATCCAGAAATTCTAGTTTTACCCAATTTTTTCCAGGCTTGAAACCTTTAAGATAAACTGCCTGCCAACGGTCAAGAACGAAGCTTTCGCCATTTATCGTGCAGCGGATGCGCCAATTTCCGAATTCGTCGTTGGGGTTATCCTTGGCAACAAGGTGTAGGGGGGCATTAGTCAGATAAAAGTCCAGCAGAATTGGTTCTGCACCATAATTGTCTTTTGGACGGCTGTAAGTGAGCAAGGGAACAGTAGTATCGGGCTGGTTATCATCAGTTTTGGTAAAAATGTGAAATGTTGTCTGGGCATAAGCGCCTTCATTTTTAAAGCTTTCATGCCAAGGACGGGAGGCAAATACGCGCAGGGTATGAGTACCAGGGGATAAGTCTGGTAAAACCAAAGGCTGATTCAGGTCGTAAACAGCTACATAAGGTCGATTGTCGATAATTACATGTAGATGAGGCCCTAATTCTAGTTGCGGATCTTGAAATATAGGTAAATCTTTAACTTGAAAGCTGACTGTAACTGTGTTTCCTGAGAGAACTTCATCAGGTTTCGGTGTAACTATCGTCACCTGTGGCCGATATACTTCCAAGGCTGGGCGTAGTTCTTGAATAACATCTGGAGGAGATACTTCTGAAAATTGCTGAGAAATCTGTTGAGGTTTTTCTTTGTAGCCAATGGATACCTCTTGACTTACAGCTTTCTCGCCACAACTGGCCAAATTCAAGACTAGCGCTAATGGAATTAACCATCTAAAAATAACAAAACTCCCAGGGAGGAGCTTCTTTAAAGCTAACTTCTGCCACAAATTCATGCCTTACACCCAATTATAATCTTCAACCACTGACCAAAAAGAATTCAGGAGTCAGGACAATGCAGTCCTTTACGGTGAGTCCAGCACTGCAAAGAGAAGTTGCTAGGAGCAGCCAGTTACTTGCAGAGGTTCTTCCAGTAGTCCGCTCAAGTCGGTCAACCTGCCTGTAGCGCTGGCTCTTTGCTCTTGAAAACTGGGTGGTTTTCCTCCAAGCAAACTTCTGCGAGTATTTTCTGACATAAGTGACTGGCGTTAGCACTGGCAAGTCTTCGTCGCCCAAAGGTAAGTTCCCTGTTGTAGTAACTGTCATTCAGCAATCAAAATGACTTTTGTGCAATAGGGATATTCTGGATTCTTCTCAAAAATTATTTTGGCTTAAACTGTCCATCCGGAACTATAGCCCAAAAGGTGAAATTTTCCTTATATTCGCTGACAAATCTTTTGTCTTTCACAAGGATATAGCGAAATAGTGATGTTTTTAACAATGCTTGCTAACAGGCGATTAAATACCGCACCTAATTACTTGAGTGATAAAAACAGCAAATCACAGAATAGTTACTTTATACAGTAAAATCATAAATTTTACGAATTGTTATCCTTTGTAAATTATATGAAGAAACTATTGACTTTTTTACCAACGCTTTGAAGTTAAAAGGCATGAAATGCAATTATTTCAGGGATTTTGAATTATTGTTAAAATGTCTCCAACAGTGTGCAAGTGAAGACTCTATAATTCAACAGAAACAACTCTCCACATCAGAGTCTTCACACCGCTGCTCCAGAAATTTTCTGGATGCTGCGGTAAAGGTTCACTTTGTGGTATCCATGATTCCTCATTCCTTATCCAGAGAGGAGGTCGAATGACAATCAGTCCTCCGGAGCGAGAGGAAAAAAAGGCCAGAGTCATAGTTGATAACGATCCGGTTCCAACCTCATTTGAAAAATGGGCACAGCCTGGTCACTTCGACAGATCTTTAGCCAGAGGTCCCAAAACCACCACATGGATTTGGAACCTTCATGCCCTCGCCCACGATTTTGATACACATACAAGCGATTTAGAAGATATATCCCGCAAGATATTCGCAGCGCACTTCGGACACCTAGCCGTTGTGACGATTTGGTTGAGCGGGATGATATTCCACGGCGCGAAGTTTTCCAACTACGAAGCGTGGCTAACCGACCCATTGAACGTGAAACCTAGCGCTCAAGTCGTTTGGCCCATTGTGGGACAAGACATTTTGAATGGTGATGTTGGTGGTGGCTTCCACGGCATTCAGATCACCTCTGGCTTGTTCCAGGTATGGCGTGGCTGGGGTATTACCAACTCCTTCCAGCTTTACTGCACTGCCATTGGCGGCTTGGTGTTAGCAGGCTTGTTCCTATTTGCTGGTTGGTTCCACTACCACAAGCGCGCTCCCAAACTGGAATGGTTCCAGAATGTGGAGTCAATGCTAAATCACCACTTGCAAGTATTGCTGGGTTGTGGTTCTTTAGGATGGGCTGGTCACTTGATCCATGTGTCCGCACCAACCAACAAACTGCTGGATGCAGGTGTTGCCCTTAAAGACATACCCTTGCCCCACGAATTCATTCTGAACAAAGACTTGTTGATTGAGCTTTATCCTGGCTTTGCCAGCGGTTTAGCACCTTTCTTCACCTTGAATTGGGGTCAGTATGCTGATTTCTTAACATTCAAGGGCGGTTTAAACCCCGTAACAGGCGGCTTGTGGCTGACAGATATTTCTCATCACCACTTAGCGATCGCAGTACTGTTCATTATTGCTGGTCACCAATACCGGACAAACTGGGGTATCGGTCACAGCATTAAAGAGATCCTGGAAAACCATAAAGGACCCTTCACTGGTGAAGGTCACAAAGGTCTCTACGAAAACCTGACCACCTCTTGGCACGCTCAGTTGGCAACTAACCTTGCCTTCTTAGGTTCCTTGACCATCATCATCGCGCATCACATGTACGCGATGCCCCCGTATCCATACTTGGCAACTGATTACGCTACGCAGTTGTGCATATTCACTCACCATATTTGGATCGGTGGTTTCCTAATTGTGGGTGGAGCAGCTCACGCAGCCATCTTCATGGTTCGGGATTACGATCCAGTTGTGAACCAAAACAACCTGCTGGATCGGGTGATTCGTCACCGGGATGCGATTATCTCTCATCTGAACTGGGTTTGTATTTTCCTTGGTTTCCACAGCTTTGGACTTTACATCCACAACGATACAATGCGTGCCTTGGGCCGTCCCCAAGACATGTTCTCTGACACAGCAATTCAGTTGCAGCCAGTGTTTGCTCAGTGGATACAAAATATCCATGCCTTGGCTCCTGGAACAACTGCACCCAATGCCTTAGAACCTGTAAGCTATGTATTTGGCGGCGGTGTTTTGGCTGTAGGCGGTAAAGTGGCAGCTGCACCCATTGCTTTGGGAACAGCCGACTTCTTGATTCACCACATTCATGCCTTTACCATTCACGTCACCGTCCTGATTCTGCTCAAAGGCGTACTATTTGCCCGCAGTTCTCGTCTGATTCCAGACAAGGCAAACCTAGGCTTCCGCTTCCCTTGCGACGGTCCTGGTCGTGGCGGCACCTGTCAAGTATCTGGTTGGGACCATGTGTTCCTCGGATTATTCTGGATGTACAACTCCCTGTCGATTGTGATCTTCCACTTCAGCTGGAAAATGCAATCTGATGTTTGGGGAACCGTAGACGCAGCAGGTAATGTGACTCACATTACTGGTGGTAACTTTGCCCAAAGTGCCATCACCATCAACGGCTGGTTGCGTGACTTCTTGTGGGCACAAGCTTCACAAGTAATCAACTCCTACGGAAGTGCGCTGTCTGCTTATGGACTTATGTTCTTGGGCGCTCACTTTGTCTGGGCATTCAGCTTAATGTTCCTGTTCAGTGGTCGCGGCTACTGGCAAGAATTGATTGAATCCATCGTTTGGGCGCACAATAAACTGAAGGTAGCGCCAGCAATTCAGCCTCGCGCTCTGAGCATCATTCAGGGACGAGCTGTAGGCGTGGCTCACTACCTACTAGGAGGAATTGCTACAACCTGGGCATTCTTCCACGCACACATCCTTTCAGTAGGGTAGCAATCAGTTATGGAGTGCTGAGTGCTGAGGAGCCAGCCGCTTGGGCGGGTCTCCCGACTTGAGCGGACTGGCGTTGCTGAGTGCTGAGTGCTTTAATTAAAACTCGGAACTTTGGACTCAAAACTCAGAACTCCGGATACTGATACCAGATGGCTAAAGGTCAGAGGAATTATCAAACCTATGGCAACGAAATTTCCAAAATTTAGCCAGGATCTCGCACAGGACCCGACTACTCGTCGGATATGGTATGCGATCGCAACAGGCAACGACTTTGAAAGCCATGATGGCATGACAGAAGAAAATCTTTACCAAAAGATTTTCGCTACTCACTTCGGTCACTTGGCAATCATCTTCCTGTGGGCATCCAGCCTCCTGTTCCACGTAGCCTGGCAAGGTAACTTTGAACAGTGGATCAAAGATCCCCTTCACATCCGCCCAATTGCCCACGCGATTTGGGACCCCCACTTCGGTAAACCAGCAATTGAAGCTTTTACCCAAGGTGGTGCTAACTATCCAGTCAACATTACCTATTCTGGTCTCTACCACTGGTGGTACACCATTGGTATGCGGACAAATAGCGAACTATACGCTGGTTCAGTGTTCCTGCTGATCTTCGCGGCTGTCTTATTGTTCGCTGGTTGGCTGCACTTACAGCCCAAGTTCCGCCCCAGCTTGGCATGGTTTAAGAGCGCCGAACATCGCCTTAACCACCACTTAGCAGGTTTATTTGGCGTTAGCTCTTTGGCTTGGGCCGGTCACTTGATTCACGTTGCTATCCCCGAAGCTCGCGGACAGCACGTAGGTTGGGATAACTTTTTGTCTACCCCACCCCACCCAGCAGGTTTGACACCTTTCTTCACAGGTAACTGGGGTGTTTACTCACAAAACCCTGACACTGCTGGCCATGTGTTCGGCACATCTCAAGGTGCAGGGACTGCGATTTTGAGTTTCTTGGGTGGTTTCCATCCCCAAACAGAATCCTTGTGGTTGACTGATATTGCTCACCACCACTTGGCGATCGCAGTACTATTCATAGTTGCCGGTCATATGTACCGGACAAACTTTGGGATTGGTCACAGTCTCAAAGAGGCATTGAATGCTAAAAGCTTCTTCGGTATTCCTGTAGAAGGCCCATTCAACTTACCTCACCAAGGTATCTACGATACCTACAACAACTCCCTACACTTCCAGTTGGGTTGGCACTTAGCAGCTTTGGGTGTGGTTACATCCTTAGTGGCACAGCACATGTACTCCATGCCTTCCTACGCATTTATTGCGAAGGACTACACAACCCAGGCAGCTTTGTACACACACCATCAGTACATCGCTATTTTCCTGATGGTTGGTGCTTTTGCCCACGGAGCAATCTTCTGGGTTCGTGACTACGACCCCGAACAAAACAAAGGCAACGTTCTCGACCGCGTATTGAAGCACAAAGAAGCGATTATCTCGCACCTGAGCTGGGTATCCCTTTTCTTAGGCTTCCACACCCTCGGTTTGTACGTTCACAACGATGTAGTAGTTGCTTTCGGTACTCCAGAAAAGCAAATCTTAATCGAGCCAGTATTCGCTCAGTTCGTCCAAGCTGCTAACGGTAAGGTGCTTTACGGCTTAGATACTTTGTTATCTAACCCAGACAGTGTTGCTTACACAGCATGGCCCAACTACGCTAACGTCTGGCTACCAGGTTGGTTGGAAGCGATCAACTCCGGTACCAACTCTCTGTTCTTAACAATTGGCCCTGGCGACTTCTTGGTACACCATGCGATCGCACTAGGTCTGCACACCACCACCTTGATTTTGGTCAAAGGTGCTTTGGATGCACGTGGTTCCAAGCTGATGCCCGACAAAAAGGACTTCGGCTATTCCTTCCCCTGTGACGGCCCCGGTCGTGGCGGTACTTGCGACATCTCTGCTTGGGATGCCTTCTACTTAGCACTGTTCTGGGCATTGAACACAGTCGGTTGGTTAACCTTCTACTGGCATTGGAAACATTTAGGTATTTGGCAAGGTAACGTTGCTCAGTTCAACGAAAACTCCACATACCTGATGGGTTGGTTCCGCGATTACCTCTGGGCTAACTCTGCTCAATTAATTAACGGTTACAACCCCTACGGCGTGAATAACTTGTCTGTTTGGGCTTGGATGTTCCTCTTCGGACACCTAGTTTGGGCAACAGGCTTCATGTTCCTCATCTCTTGGAGAGGTTACTGGCAAGAGTTGATTGAAACTCTGGTCTGGGCACACGAGCGTACTCCTCTAGCTAACTTGGTTCGCTGGAAAGATAAGCCCGTTGCTATGTCCATCGTTCAAGGTCGTTTGGTTGGTCTAGCTCACTTCACCGTTGGCTATGTCTTGACCTACGCAGCCTTCTTGATTGCCTCTACGGCTGGTAAGTTCGGTTAATTCGGCTGCTAGTTTTGTAGATAAGTAATTTAAATCCCCTGCCGTAAGGTGGGGGATTTTTATTAGGCTAGTAGTATCTATATGAAATATTTACTCTTAGGGGTTGCAAAATTTCTAAAATTAACTTTGTTTACAAGCAGTTATAATTACGGCAAACTAGCAAAATCTTTCATAATAGAAAATGAACACTAAACTTGTAGAATCGCTGTTGCAAGTTATATTATCTCTCTCTGATGAGGAGCGCTTACTATTAGAAGAAAGACTTTTTTTCGATTCATCAGAAGCCTCTTCTCGCGATCTAATACAACTTGCTCAAATAGGTGGTTCATTTAAATTTCTTGAAGATGAACCAGACATATACTCCCTTGAAGATGGAGAACCTATCTGATGTCTCTCCAAAAAGGTGATATTGTCTTAGTTCCATTTCCGTTTACAAATTTAAGTGGAACAAAGCTGCGCCCTGGTTTAGTTTTATGGGTAGATACTATGGGGGATGATATCACTTTATGTTTTATTTCATCTCAAAATATAAGTAGTTTAAGTCAAGAAGAGTTCATCTTAGAACCTTCAGATCCAGATTTTTCTGGTACTGGATTACGAGTTGTTTCTAAAGTTAGGGTAACTCGAATAACTACCATAGAGCGTAGACTAATTACTAGAAGGATAGGTAAATTAGGAGCAAGCCAAGTTCAACAGTTGAATACAATAATGCTTCAAGCCTTGAAACTAACATAATGTAAAGCATTTATTAAGCTAGCGAACACCACGATCGCCTAAAATAAACCAGTGTAAATAAACTAACGGAGTTATCACGTGTCTATTCCCCAAGTTACGCAAAAGCTATTAGCAGCAAAAAAAGAGAAAGGACTAAGCTTTGCAGATTTAGAAAAAATTCTCAACCACGATGAAATATGGATTGCAGCTTTATTCTACCTTCAAGCTACGGCTTCTGAGGAAGAAGCGAAATTACTGGTTGAAGCACTAGGGCTAGATACAAGTTATATTCAAGAATTAACTGCATATCCTGTGAAAGGATTAGGGCCAGTTGTACCAACCGATCCACTGATTTATCGTTTTTATGAAATTATGCAAGTTTATGGTTTGCCACTTAAAGACGTAATTCAGGAGAAGTTTGGCGATGGGATTATGAGCGCCATTGATTTTACTTTAGATGTGGAGAAAGAAGAAGACCCCAAAGGCGATCGCGTAAAAGTTATTATGTCTGGCAAATTTCTACCATACAAAAAATGGTAGGCTTTTATTTAGTGGAAAATTGCAAATTTTATTACTATAACTACCAATATTTGATTATGTAACTAAAAACGAAAACAAATTATAAATATAGCAAAGTAAGAATTTTACAAAAATAACTACTCTTGACAGTTGAAACTCAAACAACACAAAACTTTAATAACTTTAGCCCTTATTATACCCAAAGTAAGGGGGCAGTATATTTGGGAAATAGTTTAGAGCTAATTAAGTTTATTGATGACAATAGTATTAATTTAATTTTGACATCACCTCCGTTTGCTCTCACTCGAAAAAAAGAATACGGTAACGAAAGTGCAGACAAATATATTGAGTGGTTTTTACCTTTCGCTTACGAGTTTAAAAGAGTATTGGCAGATAATGGTTCATTTGTTTTAGACTTAGGCGGTGCTTATCTTTCTGGTAATCCCGTTCGGAGTATCTATCAATACGAACTTTTAGTCAGATTATGTAAAGAGGTAGGCTTTTTTCTCGCTCAGGAATTTTACCACTATAATCCGGCTAGATTGCCTACTCCTGCTGAGTGGGTGACAATCAGACGAATTCGCGTTAAAGATTCAGTCAATCTAGTTTGGTGGTTGTCTAAAACACCAAATCCCAAAGCAGACAACAGAAAAGTTTTAAAGCCGTATAGCCAGAGTATGAAGCAATTACTCAAAACTGGCTATAAAGCCAAAAAACGTCCAAGTGGACATGATATCTCTGAAAAATTTCAAAAGGATAACCAAGGTGCAATTCCACCAAACTTGTTAGAAATTGCCAATACTGAATCCAATAGTGCTTATTTACGTAGGTGCAAAGCAGCAGGAATTAAAACACATCCAGCACGTTTTCCTCAAGGGTTCGCTGAATTTTTTATCAAATTCTTAACTGATGAAGATGATATAGTTTTAGATCCATTTGCAGGTTCTAACACAACTGGGTTTGTTGCTGAAACCTTACAACGCCGATGGATATCTTTTGAAATTAATGAAAATTATGCTATTGGAAGTCGTTATCGATTTAGTCAACAGTCAGATGCTGTTAGAGGTGAGGAGAAAAAAGTTAAAGGTGAGGAGTGAGGAAATAACTATGAGGAGTTAAGAGTAAAAACTTATAACTTCTAACTCCTCCTTTATAAATTAGGGCTATTCATTTAAATCTCTCCATTTACTTGCATTTGATGAACTTGATTAGCTAACTCTTGACGACTTTGATCGTCTAGTTTGTCAATTGCTAACATCCCCATAAGAATTACTTCTTTGAGGGTTAAACGCGTCGAATGTGCCTGTTTTTGCACAATCTCCTTAATAATTGGACTAACACCAATCGCTGTACTAGCTCTAGCCACAGAACAATAGGGAAACACTAATGACATCGCCTAAATCTTAACACTTTCAAGGAGTTTATTCTATAATAGATAAAACTCTATTTAAGAGTGTAAAAACTTATATTCGCTTGTTTAAGTACAAATTTTAAATCACCATAAGATAAAATAATGCCATGAATAAGGCGTATTATCCTATTTTTGGACAATTTTTACCAATTTCTTGATTACAGCATCAAAGGTGCTAGCTCGTCCTGAGATTCTGCCCCCAATAAAAATTATTAGTCTTTTGCGAACAACTTTGATGCTTATATGATTATTGAATTGATGGTATAGAACTTTAATTTCAGAACAACCAATCATCGCTTATTCTTCGAGAATTTCCACCAACTCTTCAATCATCACATTAAAGGTACGAGCTAACTTTTGGATAGATGTAAAGTCAACTGTTGTCATTTGCGAACGACGGGCATAGCTTCTGACTGTACTGTAAATTACCCCAGAACGGTCTGAAACCTCCTTCAAAGTCCAGCCTTTCTCTTGTGCTAGTTCTCGAATCTTTAATCTGACTAATCCCATAGTTGACAGCTGATGCGATCGCATCCTTCAATTTTAGATGAGGAATCAGAAGGCGATCGCATCAAAACTAGTAAACTAGCGATCGCCAAAATGTATCTCAATCAAGGTACTGAATTTCAGATAGATATTTATTAAGCTCCAAGGAGGCAGTTATGGCTTCTGGCTTTTTGCTGTCTTGGCAAAGCACAGTACAAGTTAAATGCAAATTGATCGGTCGATCTTAGAGAAAGACTACTTACGTAAGATAAGAGCTAGCTTTAAAGAAATTGTAAATTGTCAAACATAATCTCATTAACCCGCTTTACAGAACTATACAGTTCCACTGAAAATAATAATCTGACAAAGTAAAATTGTCCCGAATACAGGCAATTAATGCTGTCAATTGGTATAAAAACAGTGAGTAGAGGAGTGACAAAGCGATGAGGAACCCTTATCTGTTGGCAGCAAGCTTGTTAACAGGATTAGTACTACCAACATCAGCTCTTCCACAAGTATCGATTATCTTGCCGGAAAGTTCTAAATTCCTGTCTGATTTACAACACAAATCACAGCCAACAGTAAGTGAAAAAAATATCCTCAGCTTTGACATTTCCTTACCAGAATTCAGTCATCAAGCATTGCCACTCGTATATGCTTCTCAGCCAACAGTTAGCGAGAAAAGTATTCCCAGCCTCGACAATCAAGTATTATCAGCGTCAACAAAGTCATTACTCAACCCTAGCTACCAACCACCTAATTTATCGGTGACATCTGGCAATCAGCTTTATTACCAAAGATTAGTAACGCTAAAAACAGATAAAATTTATACACATATAGACAATAAAAGGGTGCAATCATTATTGGAGTTAGCCAAGAAGCCTCAACTCACTTATGAGGATTGGAAAGGTTTATTAGCTTTAGAAGCCAAAGCCATTACTGAAATTCAAAATGGAAATCATCTAAGTATCTTGGTAGGTGATTCTTTGAGTATGTGGTTTCCTACCGAAAAATTGCCTGCTGGGAACTTGTGGCTAAATCAAGGAATATCTGGAGATACTACCGGAGGCATTTTTAAAAGGTTGGCAGCGTTTTCGGCAACAAAACCAGACGCAATTTACGTTATGGCCGGGATTAACGATTTACGCAAAGGTGCTAGCGATCGAACAATTTTGTATAATCATCGCCGGATTATCCGTAGCCTCAAACAGAGTCATCCAAAAACTCAGATAATTATCCAATCAATTCTACCTACTCGTTTAGAATCAATTCCTAATACTCGGATTCGTCGCATTAATGCTCAACTGGCCTCAATTGCCAAACAAGAAAAAGTTTCTTATGTGAATATTTATAGTTTATTTACAGATTCTCAGGGCAATTTGCGTACCGAGTTAACCACAGATGGACTGCATCTATCTCCAGATGGCTACGATGTTTGGCGTTCGGCACTTCAGCAGATAAAATTTCAGCTGAATCAGCGAGAGAACAGAGCGATCGCATTTTAAACTTATGCAATTTACTGAGAGCGATTTTATCGCCATACGTTCTGTAATCGAACGTCAATTAGAAGCCTTTCAAAAAGATGATGCTGAAAGTGCTTTTGCCTTCGCTAGTCCTGGAATTCAAAATCAGTTTGGTACTCCAGAAAACTTTATACAGATGGTAAGGAAGCATTATCCTGCCGTCTATCGGCCTCGTTCTGTCTTTTTTGAGAATATTACAATCATTCAGAACAACATCACTCAGCAAGTGTTGCTACTTAGTCCTCATGGAGTTCCCTTGAGAGCCTTGTATTTAATGGAAAAACAGCCAGATGATACCTGGAGGATTAACGGCTGTTTTTTGATATCTGTAGAAGCGAAAATTACCTAAACAGAATTCAGAAGCCAAGCTAGCTAGCTTTTAGATTAACAGTAGAAAAGCATTCCAAATTCTGGATTCTGCATTCTACAGCCGTAGCCACACCCTTTAAGACAGGTGTGATTGCTCAAAGACTTAAAGTAACTGGGTTTTTACTTAGCACTCAGCACTCAGCACTCAGCACTTTAGCTATACTTCATGATTTCGCCCCCAAGGCTTCCCGATTTAAAACCTGATTCAACTTACCGCTGCGATAACCTTCTAAATCGAGGGTGACGTAGATAAAGCCAAAATCTTGAAATGCAGAAACTACTGAGGGTAAATCCGTAGTAAGTATAAATTCTTTAATGTGTTCTGGTGACAATTCAATTCGTGCTGTATCTCCTTCAGAACGCACGCGTAAATTCTGCCAACCCAGCTTTCGCAGATAAATTTCTGCCCTACCCACTCTTTGCAACTTGGCTACGGTAATTTCTTCGCCGTAAGGAAAGCGGGAACTGAGACAAGGTTGAGCGGGTTTATCCCACCAAGGTAATCCTAGTTGTTGTGAAAGTTGGCGGACTTCAGCTTTGCTAACACCAACTTCTGCTAAAGGCGATCGCGCACCTCTTTCTTTAGCAGCTTGAATTCCTGGGCGATAATCGTGCAAATCATCAGCATTCACGCCATCCACCACATAAGGATAACCCAACTTCAAAGCTAGCGGTTTGAGAGTGTCATGCAATTCACTTTTACAAAAATAGCAGCGGTTGACAGGATTAGAAGTGTAATTAGGATTGTCCATTTCGTGAGTCTGGACAATTTGATGCCGAATCCCAATAGTTGCAGCTTGAATTTTGGCATCTTCTAGTTCTTCTGGCAACAACGAAGGAGAAACGGCTGTAATTGCCAAAGCGCGATCGCCCAACACATCATATGCAATCTTTGCTACTAATGTGCTGTCAACGCCTCCAGAGTAGGCAATCAATGCTTGCTCCATTTCTGTAAATAAAGCTTTTAGTTGCTCAAGTTTTCCTGTCAGCATCATTTCTTAATCTCGGCATAACCCGATAGCACCCAACAAATTCCATTTTAGTCATTAGTAGAGATGCGATTGCGTCTGCACAATAGAGACGCGATCAATCGCGTCTGTACAAGAGTCAGTTGTCAGTTGTCAGTTGTAATTTTCTCCCCCTGCTCCCCCTGCTTCTCTCCCCCTGCTGGCAATTGACTGTACTTTGCCACTAGGCTGGTTAATAGGGGTAAATCAATGGGCTTAGAAATATAGTCATTGACTCCAGCCGCCAGACAAGTTTCGCGATCGCCTTTCATCGCCATTGCCGTTTGAGCAATTATCGGAATCTTGCAATACTGCTGATTTTGCCGCAGTTGCTGCACTAGATTAAGTCCATTTCCATCTGGAAAATTGATATCCATTAAAATCACTGCTGGTTCTAGCTGAGTCAAAGCTGCCCACATTTCGACTGCATTCTGTACCCAACTCACTTGATATCCCAATTTACTGAGATGAGTGTGCATCAGCTCCCCATTGGGTAAGTCATTTTCCACCAGCAAAATCTTCACTGAATAACTAGGGGTAACAGGTAAAGAATATGAGAACAATTTTGTTTCCTCAACTTCCCTAGCCTCTCCAACTTCTCCAACTTCTCCTAGCTTGAGAGGAAGAACAATAGTAAAACGCGAGCCGCGATCTACTTCTGATTCGACTTCAACGCAACCGCCATGAATTTCAGCAAGTTTGTGCGTTACCGCTAACCCTAAACCAGTACCTTCAGTACGACTGGTTACAGCATTAGCTATTTGGAAATAAGGTTGAAACAGTTGAGCTTGGTCTTCTTTAGAGATACCAATCCCAGTATCCCAAACTGTAAAATGTGCAAATCTACCTTTGGATACTACTTGTAAGCCAACAGCGCCTGTGCTGGTAAACTTAAGGGCGTTAAATAATAAATTTAACAGCATTTGCTTGAGTCGTAAAGGGTCCGCAACTAGAGTTGCGATCTGGGGGTCTAGTTCTAGACACAGTTTCAAACCCTTATTAGCTGCTTTCTCTTTTACCAGTGCCAAAACATTACGACATAGTTCTGGTACGTTTATGTTTTCCCACTGCACCTCTAGCTGGTTAGCTTCAATTTTGGAGAGATCCAAAATATCGTTGATCAGCGCTAGTAAGTGTTTGCCACTAGATTGAATAATCTTCAAATACTCTTGGTGGCGTTCTCTGTTTGGATCGTAGCCTTGGGCTAAGAGTAGGTGGGTAAAACCAATAATCGAACTCAGCGGTGTGCGGATTTCGTGACTGGTATTTGCTAAAAATTGGTTTTTGAGTTGATTGGTACGCTCTAGTTCTTGATTAAAGCTACTGAACTGTTGAGACTGTTGTTGCCAAGATTGTATTTGTCTTATTTGTGCCAATGCAGCAGCACACAGCTTGGCAGACCTAGCCATCAATTGCGATCGCAGTTGCATTTGTGATGCTGTTAGTGGTTCGCTATCTGTCTCTAAAGATGCTGTAGCAATCATTAGCCAACCTATAACACCGCCATCGTTAGTTATTTGCCAAGCTTGAGGTGGTTTTTGGTTTTCCAACTGCTGCAAAACCTTGAGTTCTATGACTTCTTGTAATCTCAATTGCAGCTTTTTGCCTTTTTTGGGCATCACTTCTACAAGCTCAGATTGCGAACCTAGGGATGGAGCAAGAGAAACATAGCAAATTTTAACTGTTTCTTGTGGTTGAAACAGAGCGATCGCCACTCTACTAGTTTTCAAAGCATTATCGAGTTCATTTACCACAGTTTGGCAAATTTCTGCTTCTGGGCTTCTGGGCTGGATGACAGCAGTGCAAGCAGAAAGCAGACAATCGTTAATGCGACTTTGCAACTGATTCAGGCTGCGTTCCAGCCACAACTCAGCACAAAGTTGCTGGATTTTTATCAAATCTTTTGGCGGTGCATCTTTCTGTGAGTTCTGTTCTGGTAAGCTTGAATACTGCTGCATGGTCAACTAGACCGCTGAACAAATTTGGCTTCGCATAAAAATTGCGAATGAGATTCTATGTATATTAGCTCACAATTTCTATTTATTTGTAAAACATAACTTATAGTATCGATTGTAACGTATGTATCATAATTATTTTATTTATTTACCTATCAGAATTTACTGAGAGTAACTTAGTTCAGATACGAATATGAATACACAACTCGCTCAACTAATTGTTAATGGAATTGCTGTAGGCAGCATTATTGCCCTAGCGGCAGTTGGATTGACTCTTACCTACGGAATTTTACGGTTATCTAACTTTGCCCACGGTGATTTCCTGACTTTAGGAGCTTATTTAACCCTGTTGGTAAATACCGTTGGGGTAAATATTTGGCTATCAATGGTGCTAGCAGCCGTGGGAACAGTGGCCATGATGCTAGTGTCAGAAAAACTGCTCTGGTCAAGAATGCGAAATCTCCGTGCGACTTCTACTACGCTGATTATTATTTCCATTGGACTAGCATTATTCCTTCGCAATGGAATTATCTTTATTTGGGGTGGTAGGAACCAAAATTACGATGTACCTGTTACTAGCGCTTTAGATTTCTTTGGTGTAAAAGTACCGCAAAATCAATTGTTAGTATTAGGGTTAGCAATTTTGGCAATTTTGGCACTGCATTTACTTTTACAACACACTAAAATCGGTAAAGCAATGCGAGCGGTTGCTGACGATCTAGATTTAGCTAGGGTTTCTGGCATTAATGTAGATCGGGTTATTTTCTGGACTTGGCTGATTGCTGGCACTCTCACATCTTTGGGTGGCAGCATGTACGGTTTGATTACAGCTGTGCGCCCGAATATGGGGTGGTTTTTGATTTTGCCCTTGTTCGCCTCAGTGATTTTAGGAGGGATTGGTAATCCTTATGGAGCAATTATCGCAGCTTTAATCATTGGTATAGCTCAAGAAGTCAGTACCATTTGGCTAGGTTCTCAGTACAAACAGGCGATAGCGCTGTTAATTATGATTTTGGTGCTGCTCATTCGTCCCAAGGGTTTATTCAAAGGTACGATTTGAGCAGCACCATTCCACTTCTAATTATTCAATGATGTGGAAATAATAGGCTGCTACCAAGAAATTGATAGCTAACAGAAACAGTGCCCAACCCGTGCGAAAGGCATAAGGGGGTTTAGCACCACTGTCGGCCACTGCGGAACTCTTGCTTTTAGCTGTCATAAGCGTTCTCCTAATGTCAAGACTTCTTAAGAAATACCAAACAGACGTGCCAATTTGTCACATTCTTTAAAAATATTTGTGTGGCAATGGAAATTGGGAATTGGGGACTGGGTACTGGGGACTGGGAATAGGTATAGGCATTGGTTTTTCTGCCTCACTCCCTCACTCAGCACTCATCATTCACCCCTGCTCGCCTGCATGGTAGGAACTGCGAACCAGAGGCCCGGAACGGACGTGGCTGAATCCCATTTCCCATGCTAAACTGCCGAGCCGCTCGAATTCCTCCGGTGTCCAGTATTTTTGGACTGGTAAATGCTCTAGGGAAGGACGCATATATTGACCAATTGTCAAGCGATCGCATCCCACTGCCCTTAAATCCCTCATTGTTTCGATTACTTCCTCAACAGTTTCACCATGTCCCAGCATTAAACCCGATTTGGTCGGTATAGTTGGGTCGAGTTGTTTAACTGTTGCTAGAACCAAGAGCGAGCGATCGTATTTTGCTCCTCGGCGTACCGGGCCTGTTAATCGGCGCACTGTCTCAATATTATGATTGAAACAAGCTGGCAAGGCTTTGACAATCGTGGCTATCCGCTGGCGTTGACCTTCTTCCCCAGCACCCGCACCACCCCAAAAATCTGGTGTCAGCACTTCAATTTGAGTGTCTGGATTTAACTGGCAAATCGTCTCCATTGTCTTCACAAACTGGCTTGCACCTTGATCTGGCAAGTCATCACGGGCAACAGAAGTTAACACCACATAACGCAATCTCAAAAGCCGCACCGCTTCTGCTATCTTTTGCGGTTCCTCTGGATCGACGGGCATAGGCGCATGACCTTTATCTACTTGACAAAAAGCACAAGAACGCGTGCACGTTGGCCCCATTAATAGGAAAGTTGCTGTTTTTTGCGCGTAACACTCTCCTCGATTCGGGCAGCGTCCTTCTTCGCAAATTGTGTGAATTTGGCGCTGCTTAATAATGCGTTGTACAGTCGAAAGTTCGCTGGCTTTAGCGATCGGACGGCGTAACCAGTTCGGCATTGCCGTAATTTCCAATCGAAGTTGGGCTGGTTGTGACGAATTCATAGACATTTAAGCAAGATCCAAAGGTGCTGTGAGGCGAATTTCCTATGCCTAAGAGCAAGGTTTAAGCCTTAAATATCACCATGACACAAATTGAGAAGGACAGGAGTAAGAGTTTTTTAAAGCACTTCCAGCAATGAGATTTATACCGAAATATACTATTCCCCGATCGATAAAAATTTTGAGTATAGTGGGAGCATTCTCAAAGTCAAGCCCTTTGGGTTCAGCAGTAACGCTCCTACGTCGCTACCCTTCGGGTTCGGCAGTTCGTAACCTAGGGAAACCGTCAGGACTGCGACTGCTTCACGGGCAAGCTGCTATTTACACTTAAATTTTCTGTTAGAGCAATCAGACGTGGCAAGTAACAAAATTTTAGTTATCGATGACACTACAGTTGTCAGGGTAAAAGTAAGAGAAATGTTGCCTCCAGGCAATTTCGAGGTATTAGAAGCAAAAGACGGTATGGAAGGACTAAACCTCATCCGTCAAGAAAAACTCAGTTTAATCATGTTAGATTTTCTGTTACCTAAAATGAGCGGTTGGGAAGTTTTCCAGCAAGTTCAAGCTCACCCTGAGTTAAGAAAAATTCCTTTGGTGATCATGTCTGGTCGAAAGGAAGAGGTAACGGAAAAAATCTCAGAACCTTTTGAGTATTTTGAATTTCTGAACAAGCCTTTTGATCAGAAGCAACTAATTGGTGCAATTAAGTTAGCAATGACAAAAGCTAAACTACCGCGCCAAGAATCAGTCCCAGTAGCAGCCGTTGCCGCTACAAATGGTCTAACAACAGCCGCTGCCACTACAAATGGTTCAGTAACAGCCTCTGCCGCTACGAATGGTGCAAAAACTTCTGATCCTGTAGCAGTTCCCTCCGCAGAAATTGAAGCACTGAATGAAAAAATTGCCAAAATGCAAGCAGAAATTGATGGTTTGAAGAAACAGCTAACTCAAGTTGTGACTTTTATTAAACAGAAAATTAAGTAACATTAGTGTACTGAATATCAAAATACCCGGGTATTGCGAAATAGCAAGGACGATTAATCTTAACTGCCGTGTCATACAAAGCAGCAATATATTTCAGAAACCTGCCACGATTTACTTCTTAGCTAAAGGAAACGGCAGGTTTTTTGTTCTGGTCATGACATATTTTACTAATTGAAAATTATAAATTCTGAACGAACTGTGTGTGAGATTCTTATCTACACTCCTAAGAGTAGCTCCTTAATTTCTGTAATATTTATTAAAGTTAATTTATATCACAATAATGAATTAAATATTTTGAATACAAAGTTGTAACAATTTAATAGATGTTATTAGCCGGACGATGGGAACACTGAACAATAGAAAAAATATGAGCAAAGGCTATAATGTCAGCATTAGATACGCTATATCCAATAATTGGCTATCAAATTACTGAGCAAATTTACTCAAGTAGTAAAACTCTGGTTTATCGGGGTATTCGAGAAAAAGATCAACAATCGGTTATACTGAAGCTGATACGGAGTGAGTATCCTACTTTTGTTGAAATTGCTCAGTTTCGCAATCAATACACTATCAGCAAAAACTTAAACATTTCTGGTATAGTTAAACCTCATAGCTTAGAAAACCACCGTAACGGCTATATTTTAGTAATGGAAGATTTTGGTGGTATATCCCTCAAAGACTGGCGACACATACAGCAAGGAATTGGGAAAAATCCTGTTTCTTTGAGTGAGTTTTTTCATATTGCCATCGAAATTTCTTCTACCCTGGAAGAACTACATCGTCATCGCATTATTCATAAAGACATCAAACCCGCCAATATTCTAATTGACCCTACAACGGGTGATGTTAAACTCATTGACTTTAGTATTGCTACCCTTCTACCAAAAGAAATCCAAGTTCAGACAAATCCCAACGTCTTAGAAGGTACTCTTGCTTACATTTCCCCCGAACAAACGGGACGTATGAACCGAGGCATTGACTACCGCACCGACTTTTATTCTTTGGGTGTTACTTTCTTTGAACTCCTAACTGGACAGTTACCATTCAGCATTACTGAACCAATGGAGTTAGTTTATTGCCACATTGCTAAGGAACCACCAAAAGCAAATCATATTAACCCTAGTATTCCTGCAATTTTGTGCGAGATTATCGGCAAATTGATGGCAAAAAATGCCGAAGACCGCTATCAGAGTGCTATAGGACTCAGACATGACTTAGAAATGTGTCGAAACCAGTGGCAGGAGACTGGAAGTATTACAAACTTTGAGTTAGGAATTCGGGACATCTCAAACTGTTTTGTCATTCCCGAAAAACTTTATGGTCGTCAACGGGAAGTTGAAACTTTACTCACTGCTTTTGAGCGTGTGACAAGCGGTCAAACTGAAATGGTCTTAGTTGTCGGTTCCTCTGGTATCGGCAAAACTGCTGTGGTTAATGAAGTTCACAAACCTATTGTGCGACAGCGCGGTTACTTCATCAAAGGGAAATTTGACCAGTTTCAACGCGATATACCCTTGTCAGGATTAGTGCAAGCCTTTCGGAATTTAATTGAGCAAATTATTTCAGAAACCGACGAACAAATTCAAAAATGGAAAGACAAAATATTATCGGTATTGGGAACACAAGCGCAAGTAATAACTGATGTAATTCCCGAACTTGAAAGTATTATTGGCAAGCAACCGCCAGTTGCAGAAATCTCTGGGATTGCTGTCCAAAATCGATTTAATTTACTGTTTCAGCGATTTATCCAAGTTTTTACTAGTAAGGAACATCCTCTAGTCATATTTCTAGATGACTTGCAATGGGCAGATATAGCTTCATTAAAACTCATTCAACTATTAATAAGTGAAAATACTTCCTCTTTAGAATGCATAGGTGAGACGGAAAAAATAGGAGAGCGTCCGAGTAAATTTTTATTAATTGGTGCATATAGGGATAATGAAGTTTACTCTACACATCCTTTGCATTTAACAATCAAAGAAATTGCCAAAACAGAAGTAACTATTAATACTATAAAATTAGTATCTTTAAGTCAGATAGATTTAAACTATTTAGTTGCGGATACCCTGCATTGCTCGGAAATATTTGCTGTTCCGCTGACACAAATGATATTTGCCAAAACTAAAGGCAACCCATTTTTTGCAACAAAGTTTCTTAAGTCTTTACATGATGATGGACTAATTAAATTAAACTTGGAAGCAGGTCATTGGCAATATGAAATTGAAAATATTAAATTACTATCTTTAACAGATGACGTAGTAGAATTTATGGCAGTGCAAATTGAAAAGCTGCCAAAAAATACGCAGAACCTACTAAAATTAGCAGCTTGTATTGGGAATGAATTTGACTTAAAAACTATAGCTATTATTAATGAAAAATCTATATTAGATACAGCGTCAGATTTATGGAAAGCTTTACTTGACGGATTAGTTTTATCTCAAAGCGAGCTTTACAATTTTGTACCAGAAGATAATGAACAGGTAATTGTTAGTGGAAAACATACACCAGAAATACAAATTAGTCATAATCAATTACCTAGATATAATTTTGTTCACGATCGCGTACAGCAAGCCGCTTATTCATTAATACCTGAAGATGAGAAAAAGCCAATTCACTTAAAAATTGGTCTACTGCTGTTGAAGAATCTTTCCATTGCCGAACAAGAAGACAAAATTTTCGATCTTGTCAATCAATTTAACGTTGCAATGGAATTGATTACCGAACGAGATAAACGTAATGAATTGGCTGCGATGAATCTGAGCGCTGGACGTAAAGCTTTAGCATCAACAGCTTACTTTGCTGCGGTTAACTATTTAAAAACTGGATTGGAACTATTAGCAGACGATAGTTGGAAAACTCAATACGAGCTAACTCTAGCCTTGTATGAGACAGGAGCAGAAGCAGCATACCTCAGCGGCAACTTTGAGCAGATGCAGAAATTTGCAGAGGTTGTATTAGTAGAAGCTAAAACACCTCTAGATAAAGTAAAAGTTTATGAAGCGATTATTCAAGCATATGGGGCGCAGAATAAAGCACAAGAAGCTGTTAAAGCTGGACTGACTTTCTTGAAATTATTAGGAGTGGATTTTCCCGAACATCCCAGCCAGAGTGATGTTGAGAAAGAAATAGAACTAACAGCCGCAAATCTTGCACATCAAAGCATTGAAAACTTAATCGAGCTACCAAAGATGACGGCGGCAGAACCACTGGCAGTGATGCGTATTTTATCAAGTGCGATCGCTTTTGCCTATCAAGCCGTTCCCGAACTCATGCCTCTGATTTGCTTAAAACAGATAAATTTATCGCTAAAATATGGAAATTCTCCATTGTCAGCTTATGCATATGTTGTTTACGGATTAATGCTGTGCGGGTCATTGGAGAACATTGAAGTTGGCTATCAGTTTGGTAAATTAGCTGTAAATTTATTGTCACGCTTCAATGTTAAAGAAATCAAAGCTAAAGTTATTCAGACATTTAACGCGCTTGTCAGACATTGGCAGGAACCTATTAGGGAAATCCTCAAGCCTCTTCTGGAATCTTACTTCGCAGCACTAGAGGCTGGAGACTTAGAATTTGCCGCTTATTCTTTGAATGCATACTGCTACATTTGTTTTTTCAGTGGTAGAGAACTAACAGAACTCGAACGAGATATGGCAACCTACAGTCATGCTGTTAGTCAACTTAAGCAAAACGTAGTTTTTTATTGGATTGAAATTTATCGGCAAACAGTACTAAATTTGATGAATGCCGTACCAAATCCCTGTTATTTGATCGGCGAAGCTTATGACGAAGAAAACATTCTGCCAGTGCAGATAAAAGCAAATGATGGAACTGCACTGGCATATTTCTATTTCTGTAAACTTCATTTATGTTATCTGTTTGCTAATTACCATCAAGCAGTTGAAAATGCTGTGAAAGTAGAACAGTACTTATCCAGTGTCACTGGGCAATTTGTAGTTCCTCAATATTATTTCTATAATTCCTTAGCATGGCTAGCGACTTATGATGACGCTCAACCAACAAATCAAACAGAAATATTGCATAAAGTAGCAGTTAATCAAGAAAAATTATCTAACTGGGCAGATCGCATTCCCATCAATTACTTACATAAATTTTATTTAGTAGAGGCTGAAAAGTACCAGGTTTTAGGTCAATATATCCAAGCAATAGATTATTACGATCGCGCCATCACCCATAGTAAAGAATATGAGTACATCCACGAAGAAGCCCTTGCTAGCGAACTGGCAGCGAAGTTTTATCTAAAATGGGGCAAAAATAAGATTGCCCAAACTTACTTAATTGATGCTTACTATGGCTACGTTCGCTGGGGAGCATTAGCTAAAGTCAACGACTTGCAACAACGCTACCCTCAATTACTTATACCTGTTATCCAGCAAGAAAAACTTAACCAAGTTCCCCACGATCGCAGCAACTCTGATTTGAGCATCACCCTAGTTGCACCTCATACCATATCTACTCTGAGCACTAATGAAACTGTAATTGGCTCTAATACAAGCATTTCAGACATGCTAGACTTAGCGGCCGTCATTAAAGCTTCTCAAGCACTGGCTGGGGAAATTGAGTTAGAAGAACTTCTTTCTAAATTAATAGAAGTTGTTATGGAGAATGCAGGAGCATCTAAGTGCGTTCTGATTTTGAGTGAAGAGAATAGCTCAAACTTAATTGTTACCGCAATCAGTTCTAATTCTACTTTTGCACCCACCTGTACCGAGTTTCCCTCAATTCCTTTAGAGTCTAGCTACCAAGTTCCTGCAACTTTAATTAACTACGTCAAACGTACCAGAGAAATATTAGTCATTGATGATGTAAATGCTCAGGCTTCCTTAGCGGCGGATATCTACATTACCAATGAGTCACCAAAGAGCATATTATGTATCCCAATGATCAATCAAAGCAAATTGTTGGGTATTCTTTACCTAGAAAATAATTTAACCACAGGAACATTTACACGCGATCGCCTAGAACTCCTCAAACTCATCACCATCCAAGCAACAATCTCTTTAGAAAACGCCATGCTCTACAAAAATTTGGCAAAAGCTAACGAGCGTTTGGAAGAATACAACCATATGCTAGAGGAAAGAGTGGTGGTCAGAACGGCAGAACTCAATGAAAAAAATCACAGTTTACAAAAAACTCTACAGGAATTACAACGCACTCAAAGTCAATTAATTCAAAGTGAAAAAATGTCTTCTTTAGGGCAAATGGTAGCGGGAATTGCCCATGAAATTAATAATCCTATTAACTTTATTCATGGCAATATTAATCACACTAGTGAATATGTCCAAAGCTTGCTAGAGTTGATTGCTGTCTATCAGCAAGAGTATCCCTACCCTTCCCCTGTAGTTGAGGACAAAGTAGAGGAAATCGATTTAGATTTTCTCGCCGCGGATTTGCCAAAGATTATAGATTCCATGAAAATGGGCAGTTCGCGCATTCGTAACATTGTTCTGAGTCTGCGAAACTTCTCCCGCTTGGATGAGTCCGACATGAAACCTGTAAATATTCATGAGGGTATTGATAACACCTTAATGATTTTGCAACACCGCCTCAAGAAAACCAGCGCAGATGCTAAACAATCGCTCGATAAACATCTTACTGAAATTGAAATCATCAAAGAATACGGAAACTTAATAGAAGTTAGTTGTTATCCCAGTCAACTCAATCAAGTGTTTATGAATATTCTGAGTAATGCGATTGAGGCTTTAGAAGAGTCACTTGTTGTCGGTCGCTGGTCAGCAATTAATACAAAAACAACTGATAACAGACAAATAACAACTAACAAACCACAGATTCGCATTCATACCGAACAAGTGGACTCCAATAGCGTCATAATTCGGATTGGTGATAACGGTCATGGTATGACAGCAGCGCTACGGCAGAAGATATTCGATCCATTTTTTACTACCAAACCTGTAGGTAGTGGGACTGGATTAGGATTATCGATTAGCTATCAAATTGTTGTTGAAAAACACAAAGGGAAATTAACCTGTAATTCCGAAGTTGGTCGGGGAACTGAGTTTGTCATTGAGATTCCCATACGATAGTTAGAAAACTTCAACAAATCAATTTAATTACACTGCGCCATTGGTTGTTGAGCGTCACTAACAGGGTGTGGGGTGCAGGGGGTAGGGTGTAGGGGAAAACGGCGTTGGATGGATGGAGCTTGAACTCCAAAGGGCGCAAGTGTCTTGACTCATACGGGGCTTGTGTCCCGCGTTGTTGGGGCTATTTCTTCCCCACACCCGACACCCGACACCCCG
This sequence comes from Dendronalium phyllosphericum CENA369, assembly GCF_016056275.1. Taxonomy (GTDB): domain Bacteria; phylum Cyanobacteriota; class Cyanobacteriia; order Cyanobacteriales; family Nostocaceae; genus Dendronalium; species Dendronalium phyllosphericum. The sequence goes on from NZ_JAECZA010000080.1 coordinate 85,138, forward strand.
CCTCAACGGGGCTTGGTCAACCGTTCATAATCAACTCTTGCCTATTGACATTTGTTGATTTAGAAGTTCCTGAGTAACATCTGTTTCTAAACTGTCACCATTTTCAGAATCATTCACAGATGAAAGTCGTTTTCCCCGCAATTCTTGGCGAATTTTTTGGTAAGTAGATGGATTTACAGGCATCATCACTTCTGCTATGCGCTGCCAGCCTTTTTGGTGACTCTTTACCCCCATATCTTCTATTAGCTGTTCTAGGTGATGAAAGTTAAATGGGGATACGCATCCGCCATTGCCTCTATCTTGAGGCCATTGAGTCTGCCTCCAGTGCAACTCTGTCTCCATAACCTCAATCGTTTCCGAGCGTGAGGGTAAAGCCAAATTACCTTTAACATATTCTGCTAACCACCAAGCTCCTACCTCTGATGTTAATTGGGTAAAGAAGCTAGAGTTATAGCCGACAAAACCGATCTCCGGAATATCCGGATGAATCAGATTGCGATAGAGATGCAAGTAGCCGCGGTCATCGATTAGCAACCGACGATACTTTTCTTCGAGAAAGGGTACATCCTGACGAAATCCAGTCCCAAAGATAACTACGTCTGCCTGCAACCGCTTGCCATTTGCTAACTCTACTCCATCATTGCAAAATCGAGCAATTGTTGTCTTTTGAGTTTTGATTTTACCAGCGTACAAATACTTATAAAAATTTTCGGGTGCGATCGCACTGGAACAGTTCACCGATTGGGACATAGGTCGATCGGGCAACATCCCACTTGCATCAAGACGGAACTGTAAGCGTAGGAGAATCTCGTTTATCTTCCAAAAAGCCCACACAATCGGTTTTCCAAAAGTGTGTAGCACCTTCTCTACACCTTGAAGTTGGCGATAGGGTAACCAAGCCTCTGAAAAGCGGGTTAACAAAATGTACTTAATATTGACCAAACCTAAGAAAAATTTAGGAACCTTCCACAAGCTTTCACGAAAGACAAGAGTACATTCTTTAGCTAGATGAACAGCGTAGGCAGTTATATCAGTAGCGGATCTACCAAAGCCTACAACAATTACTCGTTTACCCTCGATTTGGCAATTGTCATTAAACTCAGTAGAATGTAGCACCTGACCTCCAGATGCAATAAATTCCTCTTTACCAGGTACTAAAGGTATCTTTGGGATATTAAAAAGACCGTTACATACAAGAACGAAATCGTACTCGTGCTCCTCCTTTTGGATTTCGTCGTTGCTATGATTACGGCAGTTGACGCTAACTACCCATCCCGGTTTTACTCCAGTCCTCCTCTTCACCTGAGTGACTTCTGCTTGAAATCGAATTTTCTCTATAAGACCAAAATTCTGGGCGTAAGACTCTAAATAATTCCGCATCTGTTCGGCTGTGGGCCACTCTGGGTAGGATGCAGGCATGGGATAATCGGAGAATGCATATGTGTCTTTGGGGTTCTGGGTAGTTAGCCCTACATAAGTCCGAGAAACCTCCCATACACCGCCAAGCCGCTGCTGTTTCTCGAAAACAGTAACTTCATAGCCTTCCTCGATAAAGGTCTTAGCTGCTACTAGACCACTAATACCAGCGCCAATGATACAAATATGCTGAATTGTCATATTCATAGAGTTGGGTGAATTTCTATTTATATGAGAATGCCCATAATTTATTCAAAAGTAGAATTCTCATCACCTTTATTTTGATGCTATTTCCCAGACAGAAAACTTATTTTATCTCAAAAAAAATAAAACAGAGCACAGCGTTCCTCAGTAAGATATGAACTAGTTAAAAGCCATAGACAGGAGATCGGCTTTGTTCATCACTAACAGGGTGTGGGCTGTAGGGGAAAACGGCGTTGGACGGAGCTTGAACTCCGAAGGGCGCAAGCGTCTTTTGAAGACGGAGCTTGTTTCCCACTGGTTGTTGGGGCTATTTCTTCCCCACACCCGACACCCGTTGCGCCACACCCCACCCCAACGGGGCTTGGTAACTCTTAATAAAGGTGAAAATACTTTTCGAGCTTTTATGAAATTGGTACAGTGGTCTGATTTGGCCAATCGTTTACTAGCGAACAATCTATTTTATTTTCGTTGATATACTCTGACTGCTCTTGAGACTTAATTACATGAGTTAAGTATTCATACTGTGATGGCAAAGTCCTGCGTAGGTAAGCGGCTTTTTCCTGTATTTCCAGAAATGTCGCCTTAGCATTTTGGTCTTGAATATGCTCTAGAACGGGTAAGCTGCTTTCTGGCAAATAATTTAACCCAAGTAACATCACTGAATAAGAGTAAGATTCAAAGCCATGATATTTCGGATTGATGCTCTTGTTGTTTGGCAGTCTATTTTTCCATAATCTCAGCTTTTCACGTAATTCCTCTGGAACTTGGATTTCGTGCTTAGTTGCTTTCCAGAACTCTGTATCTGCTCTATCGCTGGCACAATAATGGAGTGTTAAGAACTCGCGAACACCATCTATGCAGTCTGCGATCGCCTTATTGTAACTGCGAATCAGCTCCTCATTGCACGATTTCTTGGGAAAGTGGCTAACTAACTCTTCAATTCCATGCTGAATAAAGAATATTCCAGTAGACTCTAGTGGTTCTACAAAACCACTGGAAAGACCAATTGCGACACAATTTTTCACCCATGAGTTTCTGTTTCGGCCAATTCTCATTTTGATGTGAGATGCTTTGCACTCATTAGCAGCTTCTCCTAAATGCTCCTGAAATTCCTTTTCTGCTTCTTCTTTAGAGATAAATGCACTTGAATAAACATACCCCGTACCACTTCTGCCATACAAAGGTATATTCCAGACCCAACCAGATGAAAGCGCGGTCGCTGTAGTATAGGGGTTGATGCCATTTTTCTTAATATCAGTTGGTAATTGCATGGCAATTGCACTATCGCACAATAGTGACTCCGAAAAAGCAATGAATGGTTCGCCAAGAGCTTTGTTGATTAGCAGTCCTCGAAAACCAGTACAATCTACGAAAAAGTCGCTACTAATACTGCCATGCTCTTTGGTCTCGATGGAATCTATGCTTCCGTCTGCTGTTAGCTTTACGTCTACGACATCATCAACAATTTGTTTCACACCTCTGTGCATTGCATAATCTTTCATGAATCTTGCAAGTAGGTTTGCATCAAAATGATAGGCGTAAGGATATTGAACCTTTAAATGATCCAAAATGTTTTTCTTGACGATATGCTCGCGAGAAAATAAATTTTGCACTTTATCGTCAAAGACTTTTCCATCAAGATATCTAGGCGACCTTTGATTGTCACATAGCCAGGGGATTAAAAAGCAAGCATAATCGAATGCTTCTTGATTTCTCTTCATTTTCAGCCACCATTCAGAGATATCAAAGCCATCTACTACTTCATATCTCTGAAAAGGATGATAAAAGTGTTGTCTTTGAGCATTCCAGTTAACAAACTTAATTGCCATTTTATATGTAGCATTACATTTTGGCATCCATTCATCTTCTTGTAGACCTAGAAAATCAAAGAATAATTTGATGGTACTGAAAGTGGCTTCACCAACTCCAATTGTTGTGACATTAGATGATTCAACCAAAGTAATTTGAACATTTTTATCTAAAGCTTTACTCAGATAAGCAGCAGTCATCCAACCTGCCGAACCACCACCAACAATTACAACAGTTTGTACATACCCAGACATAGCAATATTTACTCCCAAATACTTTAACGAGAGATTTCCTATCAATTTCAGAAGGCTTTTAGATTAATCTCAATTAATTCATGAGTCCAACAGAACTGCTAACCTGTTCGCTGAAACCGTTAACGAAGAGTAAATAGGTTCCTTTATTGAGCAAAGTAGGTTCAGAATTCAGGATGAATTGGAGTCAGAGGTGAATAAATAGTGACTCTTGCTAAATCGAAAATGAGTGCAGTCTAGAAATAGTGAGCGAGTGTAGTCTAGGGATTTCCCCAGTCATAGCAAATCGCCTGATGGTTCTGAATACCCTACGAATTTATTCTGAATGATTCAAGTAATTTTCACTAGTTGCTTAATTTTATGATTTTGAGCATAAGTTAAAAGTTCATTGGTAAATTTAGTAAAAACTACAAATAGTTGTTTAACTATTTCAATAGCTTCTTGTCGAGCTTCTGTTGTTAATTGAATATCTCCAACAAATTGTTCTAAATTAGATGCATCTATCGTATGTTCACTTTCAGCAATCAGATGAATATCGCCAAAATATTGATATTCTTGTTGGGTAATTGCTGTAATTTCCTTGCTAACTTCTGAAGCAATGGGAAGCATCACATGGCTTGTTGCTTCAGTTACTTCAATTACTATCAATTTTTGGAGAGAATTTGCTTGTGAACTATATTGATAAAGTTGATAGCTTAACCAGCGAGTGTTCTTTGTTTCTTCACTCCAAATAAATTTTAATGCATCACTAAATTTTAATGAGCGGTCAACTTCTAGCTTGTGCAAATCTTCTAAAAACCATAGCCAATGTGAATCATCTTCATGGGTATATTGGTTAATAATTTTTTGAATGGGATCGTCGGTTGTTTCTGTACGCAAAAAATACTTATTTAATTCTCCAAAAGTCATAATGAAAGGAGCAGCACAGGGGGCCCAAGCCAGCCTTTGCCTAGGGTCTATGCTTTTATCTTTCATAAATTCAAATAACGGCAATTGGGCAAACTCTTGCTTCTGTTTTTCAATCAAGGCAAGTATTTCTTTCATCTGGAATAATTTATAGGTAAATGATGCACTTGTGTTGGTAAATGGAATTTCTACTCAGAAAATTTCAAACTGAATTAGGCTTTATATATGTTGTTATAGATAAAGCTTGAGTAGCTAAGTATATTTAATTGTTGAAAAATCACGATCGCCACCTATGAACAAAGTCTATAGAACTTACATAATCAATTTATGAAGAGTTTTACTCTATAGCAATTAAGGTTTGGACATAGTATTTTCCATCAAGACAAAACTGTTATAAATAACGCTAGTTTTAATAGTGTTTGAAGAAATAGTCAATCGCTCAACGACTTTATACGTAAATTATTGTTACTTTTTATCTTAAAAGTAACCGCAATTATATGTATTTATAAAATTTTAATCAATACAAAGATAGTAATAGTGGCTGATGCAACAAATAAATTATGAAAATACAGAGATATACTATTGCCTATTTGGTTACAGATTAAGTAAGTGGACATAATTAAATGTAAAATACCAACCTGTGAAATCCGCTCAAAATTGGGATTTTCCCTTCTGCCCTGCGGGTTCAGCAGTTCGCAATCGACGCAAAGCGCCAAGACTGCGACTGCTTCACCATCTGCCTCCAGCATAGCTGCCTTCTACTTATTACGTAGATAGGTGTAATATCAATTCTCTATGAAGATGCATATTTGAAAACCGAGTAAATGGTCAAATACTCTATGCAATTGTTACCGCACTGCCTTAAGATTTTTTTGTGATACCAGCCACAATATACCCTCATTCAGAAACCCCGATAATTGCTCTAATTTAAACTTCTGCATACAGCGCAGAGATTGTACGCGAAGTTATGTTCTCCCTCACAGTTAATTTAGAAGTAGAATTTGAAATTGCCTAGAGTCAACAAATTTTGTTTTGTCAGAATACCATTGACGACATCCACATAACAAAAAGCGACTATTAAGGGTTAGAGCATCCCTTCTATTTTTTCACTAAGACATATGCTGTGGCATAATCAGGCAGTTGTCCGATATGCTCCTGAAAATCTTTTTTGTTCTTAAAAATACCTGCCAAAAAATCTAGTTGATAAAGATTTGGTAAAAAAGCTCCACCAGTATCTGCAATTACTCCCATTTGTAAACGTTTGCGTCCACCTTGAGTATGCTCAATTACAATCACTTTCCCTAAACCAATATTCAGTACATCTCCTGCAAAAGTTACCCCTGGCTTGATGGAAATTTTTGCATCTATTTTGTATCCATAGCCTTTAATCGCATCAACCTGTTTAAAATACCAATAGCGTTTTTGTGCTGTGGCTTTTAATCCGCGAATGTACGATATACCATTGTTTCTATCTACGTTAAAAAATGCTTGGGAACCATCTGTAAAATTAATCAGTATGGTTCCCTCCATGAGTGCTTCTTCTAAGCCGTCGCGGGTTAGATAAGCGATGGGTTTAACTTTACCAAACTCTTTACCACCTGGTTCATAAATACCAGATAAAACATCTTGCTTTGTGTATCTAGTGTAAAACTTATCATTAATAGCGATGTCTTTTAAACTATAAATTGGTGTGTTAAAAGTAGAGGTTTTTTGGTGAGAACCTGGATGAGTAAAAACAGCATATTTAGTAATTCTCAGTCTATCTTGCTTCTGGTTGCCGGGGTTATAAGCAGACCATTTAATGACTCGAAAATTGGTATTGATAAAATTAGGGTCTTGTAAACGAGTAGTTCGCTTATTGGTAATATCTTCTTGCAAAGTAGCGATCATAAAATCCAGCGTTTTGAGCATATCTTGTACTGTCACTCCTTGAGTACCTAAAAGCCCTTTACGCTGAATATCTGGATCTGCCGAAGAGTAGTCTTGAAAATATTTTCTAGTATTAGTCAGCACAGTTAATAAATCGTTTTGATTAAAATTCACTTTAGCGCTAGGTAATTGTCCTGAAGATAAAATCTGATTGCCACTAATGCTGAATTTATACTTTTGCCATTCATCAATGACTGGATAAGTTACAGGTACTGATGCCAAAAATTTCTTTTCTGCAAGCGTATTTTGCTTATTTATATTTTCATTACCTGCGTGTGGAGTAATAAAATAATTAGGGGAAATTGTGGTAGATGTACGATTAGTTTGAGTTGAAACAGGAAGAATTTGTGATTGAGGTAGGTTATAATTTTCCTGCTGAGTAAAGGATAAACTTTGTGCTGTTTGATTTTGTTGGGCTAGCTGTTTATTTTTTGTCTCACTATTATATATATAGCTACTAGCTAAACCAAGAATTAACAAAGTAGCAATACCTAGTGTGAGGCGAATTTTTTGGTTAAATTGAATGCTCATAACTTGGGATAAAATCTGATGTTTGATAATAATTACACTTGCCCAATATCTGAACGATACTAACTTGACAATGGGTTAACCATGTATACAATTGGGCATAATACCTTGTCCAGTTTTAGTGGGCTAATCAGCCTAACAGTGCATTATACTCTTGCACCCCTAATTACGTATGTACTTTTTAGTTTAGGATTTAGAACGCAAAGGAACTACTGCATTAGTTGGTGCTAACTAGTAGACGCATACGCGGTTACTGTAACTTGTGAAAACTCTCTTTGAGAGAACGAGAAGGGCTAAAGGCGAATCTGCTGTACAGCGAGTAGTGGTGAAGAGTGGGGAGTAGTCTGATTGTTCTGTCAATACGTAAATATTACACAAATAGAATCAAATGTTACTGTAACTATTCGCACCTGACAGTTTAATCATCAATAATTTGACAAAAATCTTCAAAAAAATATGTTAAGTATCCCCATTAACTCACTTTTACCTAGTGCGCCTCGCTTAGTTACATCTTTACCTGGGCCTCGCGCTCAAGCAATTGTAGAACGCGATCGCGCTGTAACTTCTCCTTCCTACACCCGTGACTATCCCTTAGTTGTGGCTCGCGGTGAAGGCTGTATGGTGGAAGATGTGGATGGTAATGTATTTCTCGACATGACCGCAGGCATTGCTGTTACTGCTACCGGACACGCCCACCCAGAAGTCGTCAGAGCAATTCAAGAACAGGCGGCGCGGCTGCTGCATATGTCGGGGACTGATTTTTACTACGAACCGATGGTAGAACTAGCAGAACAATTAGCTCTGCGCGCTCCTTTTGCTGGTGGTGACACTACATTTCCAGCTAAGGTATTTTTCACTAATTCTGGGGCAGAGTCTAACGAAGGAGCCATCAAACTAGCTCGATATTACACCAAGCGATCGCTGATTGTAGCTTTCTTAGGAGCATTCCACGGACGTACTTACGGAGCAATGTCTCTCACAGGTTCTAAAGCAGTGCAGCGAGCTAACTTTGGCCCGCTAGTACCTGGGGTAACTCACATTCCTTACGGCACTCACGCTAGCTTAGATTATTTAGAAAAAAACTTATTTACAACAATCTTGCCACCCCATGAAGTAGCAGCCATCGTAGTCGAACCAATTCAAGGGGAAGGAGGATACATTGTCCCAGAAGATGGATTCTTGCAAAGAATTCGGGAAATATGCGATCGCTATGGCATTCTCATGGTGGTTGATGAAGTGCAAGCCGGGATGGGGCGTACAGGTCGCTTATTTGCGATCGAGCATTGGGGTGTAACGCCTGATATCATTACCACTGCTAAAGGTATCGCCAGTGGGATGCCTTTAGGAGCGATTCTCTCCCGACCGGAATTAATGACTTGGCCTCCAGGTTCCCACGCCACCACATTTGGCGGTAATCCCGTAGCTTGTGCGGCTGGTATTGCTACTTTGCGCCTGTTGGACAGCGGCTTGATGGCGAACGCTTCCCGGATGGGAGAAATCTTACAAGCTGGTCTGACTCAGTTACATGAAAAATTTCTCAACATTTCCCTACCCAGAGGTAAAGGTTTGATGGTCGCCGTGGATTTATTGGATGAAGCAGGTAATTACAATCCTAAATTGCGCGATCGCATTATCCAAGAAGCTTTTTTGCGCGGTCTGTTATTACTTGGTTGCGGTAAAGCAGCAATTCGTTTTTGTCCGCCTCTGGTTATCAACAGCGACCAAATTCAAACAGCTTTAGATATCATCTCTAATGTATTAATAGAAATACTTTAGGCTCATCCAAAGACGAAAAAACTTCTGCGCCTTTCGATGTCTGTGGGTCAGAATTTTAGAAAAATCTTCATTTATAGCATTCTGCTTTATGTCTCCTGAACAAGTTTGCGACTTTTGGGAATTACTTTGGCAAGATTACACCGCCAGAGTCAGTTATGCTCGCATCTACCAGCAAATGATTACTGTTGCGGGCGGGACTGTTGCCAATGACCATATTGCTTTTCGGTCTTTGCGTATGACTGTGGATAGTCCGCAGGGAGAAATTAATTTAGGTATTGACTATCTCGAACAAGTTGCTAAATTTTTGGGTTATGAAGCGGCTGGGGAATATACTTTTCCTGAAACTCATCTTTATGCCCGTCATTATCGCCATCCCCAACAAGAGAAGTTTGATTTACCCAAACTGTTTATCAGCGAATTGATTGTAGATGAATTGCCCACTGATATTGTGCAACTCATATATCAAACAATAGCCACTGCTAATTTCAGTAGGTTTACAACACTGCTACTAAATGTTCAAGATTTTCAGCAAATTTTCACTCGTCCTTGGCAACCTCCCTTGCGTTCTGTTGTGGAACAAGTAAATAAATTTACTCAGTATGGGGCTTGGGTGCTGTTGCACGGTTACGCTGTCAACCATTTCACGGGCTACGTCAATCGTCAGAATACTCCAGAATATCCAGATATAGATAGTACTGCTCGTGGTTTAGCTAATTTGGGTGTGCCGATGAAAGCTGAAATTGAAGGCGATATTGCTTGTGGTTTGCGACAAACAGCAACTCAAGCAGTAAAAGAGATGGTGACAGTACTAGATGATATTAATAAAGAAGAAATCCAAATTCCCTGGACTTACGCCTATTATGAAATTGCTCAGCGCTACACGCTAGAAGTGGAACCTGGAAACCAAAAGCTTTTTGATGCTTTTTTAGGAAACAACGCTCAACACTTGTTTGAAATGACTCGGTTATCTAAAAAGTAGTGCTGAGTGCTAAGTATAACTTTTTAGGAAGCAGATTGCTTACCGGAGGTATTGCTGCTTTGTCATATCAATTCTGTATGAAGATGCGCTAAACCATATTGAAGTACAAGAAATAAGAAAGAGAAACGAACCGCAAAGGACGCAAAGGACACAAAGAAAAGAAGAAATGAAGTTAAAAGGGTTTGGCGCAGCCTTACAAAGAAATGGTATCAGTTATCATTTCGTAGGTTAATTGGGCGGATGTCGCGGATCTTGAGGGTTCTTTTGCCTGCGTTATCGTCGTCATCAATCGTGACTAAGTATTTCACGACCGTATGGTTTGCATTTCCACCAGTCACGGTGACAACAAATGCTGAGTAACTGTTAGTGTTTGTGTCACAACCACTTCGGTCGTGGAAGGTTTGATTCCATTCACCAATATAGACACCCTCGCCTCGTGGCTCATCACCACTTTGTTTAATTTGATTGAGGAGAGCTACTTTCAGTTGAGATAGCTTTGATTTTTGATCGGCAAGCATAAGTTTAACAAACTTATCGCGATTAAACTGGTCAAGATTGCCGCCGTTGCTGCATTTATCTTCGTAGTTGGCTTTAGCTGAATCCGGGCTGGTCATCACCAGTGTTGGGATCTTGGGAGACTGAGCGGCGTATCCACTTGTTGTCGCTAGTGCGAGAACACATAAAGTAAAAAAACCAAAGCGCATTAAATTCTCCGAGCGTGAATTAGTGTGTCCAATCAAGATTAACTGCAACGGACACTAAAGCACAGGGTTTGCTCGGTAGAAGTATCAATGCTCTCTCTGAAAATCTGTATATTTACCCCTCTTCTGTCAGTCTCCGAAAACATTTGCCATTTCTGAATTCTAGAGCTTTTGTACAGCAAGCGATCGCGCGATTATTTTCTAATAACAAATTCAAGAGCAATTTTTTTCTAATAGTATAGGTTGTATTGATTGCCTCGTGAGACTTCTAGCAATCGCCCTCACGGAGAGTGACAGAAGAGGGTTACAGCGAATTTCAAGTTGATGAAGTACGCGATCTCAGTCTCAAAGCCAAACATCAAGCCAGTTTTAGGGACTTCCAGAAATTAAATTATTCAATTTGGAGAGCAAAGACGATGAATAGACTCTTTCTCTCTCGACTTCCCCAGCTCGCCAAAGTGATTGATTATTTTTTTATTTGGAAGTCCCTTACTTCAGCTATCGGCGTTGCATAATTGCGGGATAATTTTGGAATTTACATCAACCATAATCCCCGCGTCTCCGCGTCCCCGCGTCCTCCTCAATCATCCCCTTATTCAGCAACACCCAGCTATCTATTCCCGCTCTTGATAATCTTCAGAAGACGACGGATCTAATTCCCAACGAGCATCATCGCGTCCTTCTAAAATGTCGTTAGTGCGGAGAAGCTCATTATCGCCCATTTCCAATCCGACAGCTGCTTCTAGATCCTCAGTTACATTTTGATCGGGAGTAGGCGATGTGCCACCAACAGCTTCATCTCCTACTGCATCCGCATCTTCCCAATAAGCATCAATATCGCCACCTGTGAGTTCGGGACTAGTTTCTGTATACTCGTGAGCTTTTTCTCTAAGCGATCGCCCACCGATATTGTACCCTGGTAGGTCTTTGACACCAGTGCCGTAGGATTCGGTAATTTCTTGGGGCAAATCACTAGATTCAATTTCACGATCTTTATTTTTTTCTGCCATAATATTTAACCTTTTCTGCATACCTACAATAACGTTTTTAAAGCAAAAAGTTGTATCGCCGAGGATGTACGACTTTAGAAATAAAACAATCTATCCCCTGGGAACGAAGCTGAGATAACTAGTACAGCATAATCTTGTAAATGTAAATTCACGGTCAAGCCACATGTAGTTGTGAGTTAGTAGTTCTCAACCCACAAAACATTCAGTTATCAACTTCTTTCTCATAACTATTCTTTCCCGATAAATCACTGTAATACTGCTGGTTGAGTTTTTGTGATTAATTAAATTTTTTTGAATTGTTAGCAGCAGAACGAGTCCAAGTAGCTCGAAATTGAGAGGAAAATTTTACTCCGACACAAAGCAGTGAAGTACCTGCCTGATAAGCAATTTAATTTCAAAAAATCTCAATTAAAAGATTAGGAAGAATCTATGTCAGAACCCAACAATTATTCAGGTAAAAAGAAAGTCGCTATCCTGGTGGAAAATGGCGTAGAAGATGCAGAATTTACCGTTCCTTATAATGGGTTAAAACAAGCGGGAATGGAAGTAGTGGTTCTTGGTTCCCGCATGAATGAGAAATACAAGGGTAAACAAGGTAAACTGAGCGTCCAAGCCGATGCCACAGCTACAGAAGTATCAGCTTCGGAATTCGATGCAGTAGTGATTCCCGGTGGTATGGCTCCCGACAAGATGCGGCGGAACCCCAATATGGTACGCTTTGTCCAAGAAGCAGTTCAACAAGGAAAATGGGTAGCTGCTGTCTGCCACGGGCCACAACTTTTGATTGAAGGCGATTTGCTCAAAAATAAAACAGTAACTGGCTTTAGCGCTATCAGCAAAGACATTATTAATGCGGGTGCAAATTATCAAGATCGGCCATTGGTAGTTGACGGCAACTTAATTACCTCCCGCGAACCTGGAGATTTGGCAATTTTCACCACAGCTATTCTCAGCCGCTTGGGGTATGGCGGCAAAGATGTGGCAATGCCAGATGAGAACAATGCCAATGCTGAATGGTGGAAACTGGCTGATACTTGGGGTGGCTCAACCAAAGGCGATATCGTCAAAGGTCTGAATACTGCTTTAAGTGGAGAACGTTATTCGCTAGAAGCTTTGGAGCAGTACGCGCAAAAAGAATCAGATGCAGAAGTGCGATCGCTATTTCAAGAAGCGATCGCCAACAAACAGCGCCACATCGAAAAGCTAGAAGCCTATCTGCAAATTTTGGGTGAAAAACCTTCTCTATTAACGAATATTGCCAGTCAATATGCCAAGGTCAAAACTGCCTTGACCGGAAGTGATGACATATATCAGCTGCGTTCCGCTTTAGGGGATGTGCAAACTGGTATAGGCGACATTGGTAACTTATGTGCAATGTACACCGACCCTGTAGCAACTGGTATTTTCAAAGAAATTTACCAAGATTTGTTGCAATCAGAACAAAGGTTGGCACAGCTATATCGGACGCGGGTAGCGGCTGAAGTTCAGCCTCCCAAGCCTACAACAGGTGCGGCTATCTCAATGTAAGGTTTTTAGCGAACCGCAGAGAAAAAGTCTTTGCGCTCTGCGGTAATTTAATTGCGATCGGGAGATAAAAAAGTGACTTCGACACCCGAAAATCAACTGGCTAGCAGTCAGGGTGAAGCTAGTGAAGCAGAGCGTTGGGCATCTCTCATCGGCGGTGGTGCGCTAGTGCTAATGGGTTTAAGGCAAGGCTCTTTACGAGGGGCGCTAACGGCTTTAGCTGGTGGCGGTTTAATTTATTAGGCTGCAACAAAACAAAGCACTGTTAAACAAGCACAAGAAGCGATCGGCATGAACCAACCTATCAAAGTTGAAAAAACAGTAACGATTAATAAACCAGCAGAGGAACTGTACCACTTTTGGCACGACTTTGAGAATTTGCCCAGATTTATGAAGCATCTCAAATCTGTAAAAGTTTACAACGATAAACGTTCTCACTGGATTGCCAATGCTCCTTTGGGTAACAGTGTGGAATGGGATGCAGATATTTTGGAAGACCGAGCAAACGAATTTATTTCTTGGGCTTCTGTAGAAGGTGCAGATGTTGATAATTCCGGTTTTATTCGTTTTAAAAAAGCACCAGGCGATCGCGGCACGGAAGTCAAGGTTGTGATGGAATATAACGTTCCTGGTGGAGTATTAACAGCTGCTGTCGCTAAACTTTTTGGTGAAGAACCAGAACAGCAAATTGGGGATGATTTACGCCGCTTCAAGATGCTAATGGAAGCGGGTGAAATTGCTACAACAGAAGGTCAACCAAAGGGTAAAGGCTGAAGAAGCAAGAACTTCTACTTCATCTATCCTTCTGTTGCTCCAGCCAATCTTGGACGACAAGCTCGCTCCAAATTTTGTGGTTAACTATCAATTATCGCTTGTACAAGCACTTTAGAGTTACCACATTTATTCCCAGAATTAAGACAACTGTATCAAAGTTGTTCTTAGGAAAATTCCACAAATAAATTATTCCATTTGAAATTGTTAATTATTAACAATCAAAAAAGGAATATTTGTTAGTTGGAAGTCTCCATAGCCTTGAATGAAAAATAGTCATTCAAAGTTTTGAATCGTTAACTCAACATCATGTAATTGAGGTTTTTTATGAATCGAGTAATTTCTTGGTTACGAAATATTCGCGTTTATCAAGTTGTTGTAGTTTTTCTCGTAGGATTTATATTTTTATTGGGTCAAGCTTTTAGCTACGCTCATGTAGCGCAAGCTGATGTTAAAACTCCTGAAGGTATTTACTATAAAGGAGCACCAGATGGGGTAACACTAGATAACCAAGGTGAAGTTAGAAACGATAATCAACTCGAAAATACCCAGAATAAATTAAAAAGTGCTGCTGACAATATCCGTGAAAAGTTAAACTTGGATGAAAAAACCCCTAGAGCTACAAAAGAATTTTTAGATTCTGGCAAAAATAAATCAGCAAACAAACTTTATGAAACTAAAGAGGGTTATTATCAAACTCCCTCAAGCAGATAACTTAAAAGCATAGAACCAAGCTTGGATAAAATTTTGTGTCGAATTACTGACTCAAAAACTGTTAAACAAGCATTAATGAATTACGAAGCGCGATAATTATCGCGCTTCTAAGTAAGTTAGATCGAGATATATATCTTGATATTAATTAAGTAATAAAATCTAACTACGGACTAAGTAATTATGAAAGCAGTTTGTTGGCACGGAGCAAATGACGTGCGGGTGGAAACAGTTCCAGACCCCAAAATTATCAACCCTCGTGATGCCATTATTAAAATTACTTCCACAGCAATCTGCGGTTCCGATTTGCATATTTATAATGGCTACATTCCCACAATGGAAAAAGGCGATATCCTTGGCCATGAATTTATGGGGGAAGTCGTTGAACTGGGAAGTAGTGTAAAAAATGTCAAAGTGGGCGATCGCGTCGTTGTTCCCTTTACTATCTCCTGTGGTAACTGTTTTTTCTGCAATCAAGATTTATGGTCGCTGTGCGATAACTCTAACCCCAATGCTTGGATGGTAGAGAAGCAAATGGGTTATTCACCATCAGGTCTTTTTGGCTACTCTCACTTATTTGGTGGTTACGCTGGTGGTCAAGCACAGTACGCCAGAGTACCTTTTGCTGACGTAGGCTTGTTCAAAATCCCCGATGGTTTAACAGATGAGCAAGTGCTATTTTTAACTGACGTTTTTCCCACAGGTTACATGGCAGCCGAAAATTGCGACATCAAAACCGGCGATACTGTCGCTGTTTGGGGTTGCGGGCCTGTTGGACAATTTGCCATTAAAAGCGCATATCTCCTCGGTGCAGAACGCGTCATTGCCATTGACCGCATTCCCGAACGCTTAGAAATGGCTAAAACATATGGCAAAGCTGAAGTTCTCAACTATGAAGAAATAGATGTAGGGGAAGCCCTCAAAGAAATGACTGGCGGACGCGGCCCCGATGCTTGTATTGATGCTGTAGGAATGGAGGCACACGGCACAGATTTGATGTCGTTCTATGACCAAGCAAAGCAAGCGGTACGTTTAGAAACAGACCGCCCGACGGCATTACGGCAAGTGATTGTGTCTTGTCGTAAAGGCGGTCACGTATCAATTCCAGGGGTTTACGGCGGCTTTATCGACAAAGTACCTATGGGTGCTGCTATGAACAAGGGCCTAACCTTCAAAATGGGACAAACCCATGTGCATAAGTATCTACAGCCTTTACTAGAACACATTCAAAACGGCAAAATCGATCCAACCTTTATCATCAGCCACAGATTACCTATAGAAGAAGCCCCACACGGCTACGAAATTTTCAAGCACAAGAAAGATAACTGTACCAAAGTTGTACTCAAACCATAGGTCATTTGTTCTTTATCAGTAGTCAGTTGTTAATTTTTAGCTACTGACTACCGAGCAATAACGGACTTGCTAAAACCAGAACTCAGGAAACAGATATGACTGATACAAGCGTTACAAAAATCGACTCTAGCCATTCTCCTAAAGGTCAACTCGGTCAGAAGTATCTTGCATCTGGCAAATCGTTATCGATGCGCCTTTGGGAAGGCGAACAACCAGGAGAAGCTAAAGAACCAACAGCACGAGAATATGAAACAGTTGGTTATGTAATTAGTGGTCGTGCAGAGTTACACATTGAAGATCAAAAGATTTTACTCGAACCTGGAAATTCTTGGGTAGTGCCAAAAGGAGCCTCTCATACATACAAAATATTGGAACCATTCACCGCAGTTGAAGCAACCAGTCCCCCCGCTCAAGTACACGGGCGTGACGAAAATTAACATCTAATTCTTTACTTACTACCAACCCATAACTTTGTAATATCTAGCCAGAGTCTCTTAGTATCTGGCTTTTACTTTATTTTTTATAATTTTCTAACTATGTTATAGAACGATCTGACCTCAGTCAACATACTTATTTTTTAAGTATTTTTTATGTGACTAAAGAATGATGAATCGAAAAGATTTAGTAGGTTTCCTAGAAAGCATAAGCAACTCATCCACAGCATCAGAAAAGTCTGAATGGATACAAACTACGGAATCAATGAGGAATCTAAATGTTTTATCACACTAAAAAACTACAGTATTTCACACCACCAGAAAGACCAGATCCGGTCTATGCGAAGAAAATGCAAGAACTCATTGGTGGTACTTTTGGTGAAATGACTGTTGGGGATTTAGTTGGAGTAAGCTAATCTGCCTTTAAGTTGCACAATCCTTTGTCTTAGAGATTATTAGCTTAAACACGATAAAAACTCGAATACTAGCACAAATATGCTGGGATTTAGATGTCAGCAGAGGATAATATTTTTGTAATTCTTATCATTGACTACAATTTTCCTCACTGATTCCACAAGGTTTCCACAGAAATTTTACAGGTTTTCCACAGATGTTCTACGAGCTAATCAGTTCTTGCAGTTTTACTGGGGATTTTTTACTCCCAGAGGAATGATAGAGAAAAGACCGAGTTTATATTAAGTAACGTAACAAAATATAGCAGCAAACGCCGATACCTGCGTATAAAAAGATTTTTTATACAAGCTTTTTTAACATTTCGCAGCATTGACAAACCCACCCCCTCTTGCCGCACAATGATGCGGCTTGCCTTTTTTGGATTCTGTTCGACTGCTGGTGCAGATTGTCAGCCAAGCAGGATCGCTACAAGCAATTTGTCCCTCTTGATTAACCTCACAGAAGGAAAATCTCATGAAAGCAACGGTTAGCATTTTTACAGAAATTCCCGAAACACTCGACGAATCACTGAAAAAATACTTAGAAAAACATCCTGATTGGGATCAAAACCGAGTATTGACGGCAGCCTTATCACTGTTTTTACTCCAAAATGGAGATAGCGATCGCCGCGCTGCCCGTGTATATTTAGAAACTTTGTTCCACCATAGCTAAATAGAAATGTTTTGTATTGATTTACCACAAACAACTCATTTACCAGACACGCCTAAGCAATAGTACAAGATCGTTAATAATGTTCTGGCTGATGTGTTTGGGCATGGTATACCGTGCCCTCTCAATAAATTTTTGTTACAAGGAAGCGATTGACGAGTTGGAGCAATATCAAAACAAAAAAACAAGTGATATTATTCCTATTTTAGGACTATGGTAAAGAAAAAGACTATGCTTGCGCGTATATACGCATGAGTAATTGCCCAAGCATTGCTATGTTTGGCATTAAAACCCTTTATCAAAGAAGTTTGAGAAGAAGGGTTTGAGATGATTTTCTGTCGGATGTAAAGGCAGATTAGTTACTTAATATTTACATCCAAAGTCAAGAGTTAATATAGTTACAAACTCTAGACTAAAGACAATCAAAGATTCAAGAATTAGTTTCCAACTGTTGAGAGTGAGTTGGACATTCAAACTTATATCCAACACCACGTACAGTTTGAATTAATGCTGGTTGGCTAGCATCGGCTTCAATTTTTTTACGAATCTGACCGATATGTACATCTACAACTCGCTGGTCGCCAACATATTCATAGTCCCAAACTTCTTGAATCAGCTCTGCTCGTCGCCAGACTCGACCGGGATGACTAGCTAAAAAATGCAGCAAGTCAAATTCTAGAGCGGTTAAGGGCACTGCTTGATTATTCAGTGACACCTCTCGTCGTACTGGGTCGATCATCAACTTTTCAAACACTAGGCGTTTCTGTTCTGCGGTAGTCACAACCCGCTGTCGCCTCAAAATAGCTGCTACTCTAACTTCTAGTTCTCCCAGCCCAAATGGCTTGGTGAGATAGTCATCAGCACCTTTAGCAAAACCGCGAATCTTGTCAGCCTCATCCGCACGGCTAGTGAGCATGAGAACAAAAACACCATTACGACTTTGCATCTCTTGGCAGAGGTTGAACCCGGTTACATCTGGTAAATTCACATCTAGAATCACCAAATCTGGATTAAATTGCTCAAATAGCGCTAAGGCTGTTTTACCATCCTCAGCAGCTTCTACTTGATAGCTCTGCTTAATCAAAAAGCGTTGGATTAAATTCCGAACCGCTGGGTCGTCATCAACTACAAGAATCTTGGCGGGAGCCATGACCATCACTTTGCACAAAAATTCATTAGATTAACATGAGGATTGCGTAAAAACGCAGGTTCCACTTTGGGAGTTGTTTCAGAATCTACAAAGGCTAGAAATCAGTTTCCAGATTATCCAAATAATAGTGTAATTAGGATTCTGGACAATGAATGCAAAAAGAGTTCGTCAGTCATTCCGCACTATTGCAGCTACTAAAATGACCAAACTTTGTATCCAATTGCTATATATTGTTGAAATTAGCCATAGTAACTCGGTAACCTAGGACACTTTCCTATCCCAATTATGTGGTAACTTAAAACTTTTCAATTTTAAATCTATATGCGGATTGACACCACTATTTACTTTGTGGATAATTCATAAAAAATTTTCAAGGCACGGTAAATTGCCAAATCTGAAACAAAAAAGTTAATTTTTTCATAAAAAATACGTTTTAGGTATCCCTACCTCAAATTCTAGGGTAAAGCCCTCACAGATCAACGGCATGAGGGGATACACGGAGTTATGGCAATATGTTAAAGTGACTGTAGTTAAAATGCCCAGGTTAATCTAACCCGTGCTACTATCCTGGTAGAGCATAAATATAGGTCGATGCGTTTTGTTTCGATCTTGATAAAATATAAAGTTGTTTTTCCTTAAGCGAAAGACTGCCGCTGATTAAGGCTAGAGTATAAACTCCCATGAGCGATCAAAATCCCTACGACAAACTTGGGGTATCAGAAGATGCTAGCTTTGATGAAATTCAAGATGCTCGCAATCGCCTACTGGAGCAGTACAACGGCGATGGCAAGAGTCTGGAGGTAATTGAAGCTGCTTATGATGCGATTTTAATGGATCGCTTACGGATGCGTCAGGAAGGTAAAATAAAAGTGCCTGAGCGTATCCGGTTTCCAGAGCTACGAGTGCAATCGCCTCTTAAAGAAAGTCCAGCTCCTCGCGAGCAGTCACCTGCATGGCTGCAACGAATGCTGGATCGGCCATCGCTTGCAGATGTACTGCTACCTGGAGCTTGGTACTTGGGTTTGAGTACCATTAGCGTCTTTTACCCAGATGCTGGCGATCGAGTTTTGCAGTTGGTGTTAGTGGTTGGAGTAGGAATTAGTATTTACTTTCTAAATCGCAAAGAAGGTAAATTTGGACGAGCAGTTTTGTTCACCCTAGTCGGACTAATAACAGGTTTAATTATCGGAGGAATATTTGCTAGTTGGCTTTTGCCACAAGTACAATTCCTGAACTTGAGACCCAATCAATTGGCTACGGTACTAACGTTTATCTTGTTCTGGTTAGTTAGTAGCTTTTTACGTTAAATTAATTTTTGGATGTCGGATGGGTAACGAGCAATAAGTAATTGGTAGAATTGCCCGTTATCGATTACTGCTATTAACAAATAGACAGACTAAACAAGACATCTAGGTTTTAAGAAAACCGATTCAGTTGTAACTCGATTGCTCACCCTTCCCTAATAGGGAAGGGAATTTTAGTTTGTAACGATCAAAGCGATGTTCCAGACTTCAGGATAAAATCTACAGCAAAGCTTAAGTCTTTAACAATTAGATCGGGGTGGTAAAGTTCTAATTGAGCACGATCGCGGATACCAGATTCCACAGCCATCACCTTAATACCGTGTTTTTGAGCAGCAGTGATATCGGCTTCCGTATCCCCTACCATCCAGGTATCAGCTGCGGGGGGCAGTTCTGCTAATGCCCTGGCCATCAATAAAGGCTTGTCTTCGATATCACGAGTTTTAACATAGTCATTACTAAGGCAATAACAGCGGTTTTCTGGGAAAAATCTTGCTAAATCATGTTTTTGAAAGGCATAATCTAGTTCTCCAACTCGGCGCATTGTCATCACTGCTAAATCGATGCCAGCCTGTTGAATTTTTAACAGCGCCTCCACAGCACCCGGTACGAGGCTGTCATAGTCAAAATAAGGTTGTGTATGCACTGTTTTTCGCCGTAGCTGGGCAAATTCTACTGCTTGCGCTTCGTCTAAACCAGAATTTAAAGCAATTTGTTTTTCCGGAACCCGCGATCGCTTCATCTGCCAAAATTCTGCTTTAGAAAGTTGTTGCACTGGTCGATCTGGTCGTCGGGCTTTCTCCAAACAGAATTGATAAACGCGATAATAACGTTCGGAAACATCAATAATCGGGCCGTCGAAGTCAGTAATGAGTCTCAGCATCGGCGGAAAATGTTAATTTTATTTAAGATTATAGAACTTACGCGATCTTGTTGAGCGCTGAAGCAATGTTCCTTATGAGACTTAGGCGGCAAAATTATCTATCATAACATAAAATAATTTTGCAAGAGGTATATAGTTAAAGGCAACTTGGAAGTGATGTTACTTCATATGAAAGCTTTGGCAGGACATAAAACATCAAAAACTCACACTAGAGGTTGCTACACTTGAGTATTATCTTGCCAGTTAAACAAAGAGATTTGCGGGACTTAAACCCCGATCGTATTAACTTTGTTAGAGAATGAGTCCATTTATGAGGAATTAGCTTGCTGATATCTGAAATATTTAGCTAATATGCGTCACAATTAATACTGCCACCAAAATTCCTTGAAGAAACCACAATCTCTTGTTATGTCTATTGTAGGCAGGGGCGGCCAATTGTGGCACTTTGGATATTAGTGGCTAGAAGCACTTTGGAACCGGAATTAAGGAACTTCCACTATGCTGATTTGCCCTCAGTGTAAATTTGAAAATCCCCACGCTAATAAATTCTGTCAAAAGTGTGGCACGTCCCTGACCCACAAAGTCTGTCCTGAATGCAGTGCTGAAGTACCTGTGAGCGCACAACTTTGTCAACAATGTGGTGCAGAATGCGGAACAGTTTGGTGGGCAATTATTGCTCAAGAACCTATTCTTACGGGAAGTAGCTTTGTACCTACGCAAGTAGGGAAAGATGAAGAGGATGAGGCAACAGTATCTTCCACATCTTCATCCTCCACTCCTCAGCTAGCAGTAGGTTCTTATTTAGACCAAGAGCAGCGCTATCAATTGTTAGAACCGCTATCAGCTCCCAAGGAAAACGCTGCTAATACGGAAGTGAGTGCGAGAGTTTTAGACTGCCAGCCTTATCAACTATCACCGATTGAAGCAATGTTAGCCAATCAGGAACAAGGGCTAACGCCATCTATTGAAACAAATGGAATTCCTAGCCTTGCTAAAGTTTATATTTCCCTACAATCTCAAACTCACCCAGGAATACCGTTAATTCACGATGCATGGCAGCAGGATGATACGCAGGTAGTAATCATCCAAAATCGTTCGCATTGGCAAAATTTACTCGATTTGTGGCAAGCAGAAACAACAACTTCGTTACAAATTTTACACTGGTGTTATCAAATGACCCAACTCTGGACGATACTGGAGCCATTTAAGTGTCGCCAAAGTTTGTTGGAGTTATCGAATCTACGATTGGATGAAGACCAAACACTGGCATTACAACAATTGTATGTGGAACCATTGAATAGTCAGCCTGCGATCGATGAATCAGACGATGGGGAAGCAGACACATTCGCTCTGCAAGGGCGGCCTTTTACTATCCAAGCTTTGGGTCAGATTTGGCAGATTTTATTTAGACAGTCTCAACGCACTCAATTTGGCTCTATAGTGCAGATATTAGAAGATTTGCAAGTAGGTAGAATTCAGAAGATTGCACAGCTGCGATCGCGTTTGGAAGAAACTGCGGCTGAATTAGAAGCACCCGTCACCCCTAGTTTTCAACCAACGCTAGAACAAGAACTGGATGCGCTTACGATCCTGCAAGCGGACGAACTAGAAGATATTTCTGCCAAAGCTGACGATCTGCCAACAGTTGTACTATCAATGCAGTTGAGTAGCTTAGAAGACGCAGGACGCACTGATGTAGGTCGTCAGCGCCATCACAATGAAGACTGCTTTGGCATTGAAACCAAAATTAACAAGCTGGAATTACCTAAAAACCGAGTTCTACAAGCCCGTGGTTTGTATATTCTTTGCGATGGTATGGGCGGACATGCTGGCGGCGAGATAGCCAGTGAGTTAGCGGTCAATACGTTGCGGAATTATTTTCAGGAACACTGGATTACCAACCAAATGCCAACGGAAGACAATATTCGTGAGGCAGTCTATTTGGCTAATCAGGCAATATTCCAAGTAAATCAACAAGATGCTCGTTCTGGTGTTGGGCGCATGGGCACAACCTTGGTGATGCTGTTAATTCAAGGTACGCAAGCAGCAGTTGCTCATGTAGGAGATAGTCGCCTCTACCGCTTGACTCGCAAGCGGGGGCTGGAACAAATCACAGTAGATCACGAAGTTGGTCAACGGGAAATTGCTAGAGGAGTGGAAGCAAGCATTGCTTACGCCCGTCCAGATGCTTACCAACTGACTCAAGCTTTGGGACCTAGGGACGAAAACTCAATTAATCCCGATGTGGAATTTTTCGAGATCGTTGAAGACAGCCTTCTGATCCTGGCCTCGGACGGTCTATCAGATAATGATTTACTAGAAATACATTGCCAGAATCACCTGATTCCCATACTTAGTTCTGATGCTAACTTAGAACGGAGTGTAACAAAATTAATCGATTTAGCAAATGAATACAATGGTCATGACAATATTACTGCTATACTTGTCCGGGCAAAAGTACGCCCGAATATGGAAGGAAGTGGGGAGTAGGGAGTAGGGGAAAAGAGGACGCAAGAACTGGAGAGGAAGAATTCAATACTCCTAAGACCTAATTCCTAAACGGCAGTTGCTACTCTGCGGGTTCGCCTTTAGGGGTTCTCGTTTCCTCGTTCGCGTTAGCGTCTTGGGAGGCAGAAGAAGGTTTCCGCAGGGTAGAGTAGTCGCCAAAGCGTCTACAAGTCTGGCGAACGAAGGCACTGCCTCCTCCTAATACCGTTTCACTTTAAATTTGATACGAATAGGCCGCAAGGGAGCAGGGGAGCAGAGGGGCAGAGGAGAAATTATTTGTATCATTTATTTGGTGAAATGGTATAACTCTTGTACAGACAAGGATTAATCGCGTCTCTACGACAACTAAATTCTTTATACTTTTATTTTTTAGGGTTGCATTGTGGTTACTCTGACCCTGTTAGAACCGCAACAAAAGACACCGCTCCAGCATTGGAGTTTTGAGAATTCCTCCGCGATCAAGATTGGTCGAGCGGCTGACAATCATATTGTTTTAACTGATAGTTTGGTTTCTCGACATCATCTAGAATTGAAGCAAATTAGTGATGGCAGCGATGGTGGTTCTTGGCAAGTAACTAGTCAAGGCACAAATGGTACTTTTCTCAACGGCGTTCTTGTGCTGCAAAGTCCGTTGCCAAATAATTCCCTCCTACAACTGGCACAAGGAGGGCCAATGTTGCTATTCCAAATTCCGGAGATAGCAGGTCAGGAGAATTGGCTGCCTGCCAGTTTATCCCACACCTGCACCCACGAAGGTAATTCTCCCAAAAATCTGTTTTGCATCCACTGCGGTCAACCTTTAACAGTACAACAAACAATTCGCCACTATCAGGTGTTGCAAACCCTAGGACAGGGAGGGATGGGTACTACTTATTTAGCTTGGGATGCAGCAGCTGTGATGGCAGCACATCCACAACTTTTGGTGTTGAAGCAAATGAATGCTGATATGGCTAAAATTGCCAAAGCCCAAGAATTATTTGAGCGGGAGGCGTACACGCTCAAATCTCTGAATCATCCTGGAATTCCCAAGTATTACGATTTTTTTGTAGAAGGCGGTAAAAAATACTTGGCAATGGAATTAGTCCACGGACAAGATTTGGAAAAGCGGGTATATGCCACAGGCCCGGTAACACCGAATCAAGCGATCGCTTGGACGATCCAAACCTGTGACATATTAGATTATTTACACAGCCAAGAGCCACCACTAATCCACCGCGATATTAAACCCGCTAATTTGATGGTGCGAAATTCTAATAATCAGATAGTAGTGTTGGATTTTGGTGCTGTGAAGGAAATTGGTACGACACCGGGTACTCGTATTGGTGCGGAGGGTTACTGCGCTCCCGAACAAGAACGGGGACAACCCGTGACGCAATCTGATTTGTATGCCATTGGGCCAACGCTGATTTTTCTCTTGACAGGCGAAAACCCTTTCAAGTTTTATCGCCAACGAGGGCGAAATTTCCGCTTTGATGTAACAAGTATTCCGACAATTACGCCCCAGTTAAGAGCGATTATCGACCGCGTTACCGAACAACTGCCACGCGATCGCTATCAGACTGCCAAAGAACTGGCTGGGGCTTTAGCTGCTTGTAAATAGAGGGATTGGTGACTGGTAACTGGGAAATTAATTTGGAACTTGATTTGGGGATTAGAAGCAATGGAAACTGAGGACAATAGGGAAAAGGTAAGAACCTTGTTTAGCTTCCCTAATTCTCAATCCTTTTTCCCAATCCCTAATCCCCAGTCCCCAATCGCTACTCTTCGTCCCACGCTTCTACGGCTAGTAATTCGCTAATTGGGTCTTGCATACTAAACCCAAAATCTAGCAGTTCCTGTTTCCAGTGCTGCCAATCATTGCCATAGAGTAAGGCAATCTTCCAAATGCTATCAGTTGGCTTGATAATATTGGATTCTACGAGTGATTGCACATTACGTTGCAATTTCACCATAGGGTGAAGAATCACTTGCTGAGTCATAACCTAAGTTCAATTCAGATTTTATTTGGTAAATGCTTAATCAAAACTGCTTTCCGTTTCGCAATTGTCACCGATGCGTAGAGTGTTGTAATTGGCAAAGCTAGTCTTAACTTTTTAAATATACCATAACAAACTCTACTTATTTGCCGACAAATCGGTATTGTACGGTAATTACCACCACAAAACTGAATATTTTTCCGAGTTGCTATCGTGGATGGCGATCGTCAAAACTAGTGGCTCTATAAAGTTGCACTGACAGCATCGGTAGGGATGACATGTAAAGTTTTAATTTTTTGTAGATACCAGAATCCAGGTCATGGTGGAACAACCATAAAATCTGGACTATTTTGAAGGTTTTTGTGCAATGGAGAAGGAATGTCTTTAGTACATATTTATAACGTTATATACGATATCGCAAATATCCAAGCTTAGACAAAATCATTAGAAATCTTTATATATATTTAATTTTTTTCTAGATATTTAGCGCAGATGTATTAATTTCCTTCTTTGGCTAGAGGCAAGGAAAAAATCGATGGTTTTTCTCTAAAAGCGAAATATTTAAGAACTTGGCACAACAGCTTAACGCTCAAACTATAAAAAAGTAACTATTAATACTTAGTTGTATACAGTACTTATTCTGAGGTTATTTTTGAAATTGTAAAAATACCGAAAGTCGTTGACTAGTATACCTTTTTAGTGATGTATTAGCATTTTTTCATATTCAGCATCACCTAAGTGTGAAAAATTTGTAGTTTTAAATGTTAGTTTCTGCTCAGTGGTGGGTATTCTCATAACTAGAGATTGCTGTTACTTCAGTATTTACTACAGTAACCATTAAGATATGTCTAATTCTGCTGAAGACTACCTTACCGCCCGTGCTAAGAAGATTGAAAGGAAAAAAAGGCTTTTATCGATTGTGTCAATTATATCTTTCGTAGGTTCTGCGGGATTTGGTGTAATTCATTTAATACAATATGCTAGTCAACCGCATCAACCAACTGTTGTATATACTGAGTCTTTATTAGAACATCAGGCACGGGGCTATGAGTTGGTTTTGCAGCGAGAACCAAACAACCAAGTTGCACTAGAGAAGCTATCTTTACTCCGGTTGCAGTTGAAGGATATTAAGGGTTCTGTAGAACTTTTAGAGAAGTTGGTGAAACAGTATCCTAACAGGCAAGATTATAAAATGCTTTTGGAACAGATGAAGAAGCAAGAAAGAGAGGGCGATCGCTAATAAGTTTTTAGTTTTAATAAATCTTACGCCAGCGCTATTAAAAAAACTGATAATTATATGCATATTAATGTAAAGTTTATGAGTTTGATTTTTATAATTATACTCAAGTAATTTTAATAGGTAAGTATAAAGTTGATTATTTTCAATGTTACCATTGTAGTTTTATTCAGACAAAAAAGTCTCTACTTTTATGTGATTATTTAAAAGCAGTTTTATCATTTATTATTCGTCATAATTCTAATTTTATAAGTTCTAATTAAGAGGTCAATTACCCTAATATGAAAAATTTAACAGTAATAATAGACGGAGTATTTTTTCAACTTAACCAAACAGGTATAGCTCGTGTCTGGAAATCTTTATTAGAAGAATGGGTAATCAACGGATTTTCCAAATATATCATTGTGCTTGACCGCACTGGAACTGCACCTAAAATTCATGGTGTGAAGTATCGTATTGTACCATCCTATAACTACAATAACACTGATGCTGATCGAGCAATGCTCCAGCAAGTGTGTAATGAAGAAGATGCAGATTTATTTATTTCTTCTTACTATACAACGCCCATTACAACATCTTCAGTATTCATGGCGCATGACATGATTCCAGAACTTTTGGGATGGAATTTAGAGAATCCTATGTGGCAAGAAAAACATTATGGGATTAAACATGCATCAGCATACATCGCTGTTTCAGAAAATACAGCTAAGGACTTAGTAAAATGTTTTCCACACATTTCATTAGACTCTATAATAATTGCTAAAAATGGAGTTAATCATAAAATTTTTTCACCAATATCCCAGGAAAACATCAATTTATTTAAGGCGAAGTATGGGATTACTAAACCTTACTTCCTTTTGGTAGGTGCTGGCAGCCCTAATAAAAATGTTATTTTATTTTTTCAAGCTTTTTCACAACTTTATAACAGCAATGGATTTGAGATTATCTTGACAGGAAGTAGCAGTATATTAACATCTGATTTTAGAAAATATACATGGGGTAGTATTGTTCATAATATACAACTCAGCGATGAAGAATTAGCAACAGCTTATTCTGGCGCTGTGGCACTAGTTTATTCTTCTATATATGAAGGTTTTGGGATGCCTTTAATTGAAGCAATGGCTTGTGGCTGTCCTGTAATTACTTGTCCTAATTCCTCAATTCCAGAAGTAGCTGGAGAAGCGGCGATATATGTCAATGATGATGATGTACATGGGCTAGCAAATGCACTTTGCGAAGTACAAAAACCAAGTGTTCGTCAATCGTTAATTACTGCAGGTTTAGCACAAGCTAAAAAGTTCTCTTGGTCAACAATGGCTAATACTGTAAGTGCTGCCCTTATTGATGCTTCTATCCTACATTTAAACCTTAATGAGATTAATTTAATTATTTTTCCAGATTGGTCGCAATTAGAAGAATTAATCAGCTTAGATTTAGAAAGAGTAATTAAAGCCTTAGCTGAGTATTCTAATGAACAAAAGATTACATTAATTATCGACACAAGTGATATTAGTGGCGAAGATGCCGCAATCTTGCTATCAAGTGTGACTATGAATTTGCTTATGCAAGAAGATTTAGATGTTAATGAAGGATTGGAAATTTCTTTATTAGGGTTTTTATCTAATGTTCAATGGACAGCCTTACTATGTCGTGTTACAGCAAGAATTATTTTATCACACGAAAATAAACAGGCAGTAGCAAATTGGAGACAAATACTTAAGAATGAGATCGAATCAAATAGGTTAATAGAAGAAGTTACAATTGATATTTTTATAAAAAATTATCAACTAACCAATAAATTAAACGATTTGGTAGATAAATATCAACAAGATAATATTTCTCAGTACGATCTAGATCAATTACGTCTATTAAGAAAGCAGATAGCTGAATTATTGCTGAACATAGAAAAAAATCAGATTGAGAAATTATACAAAACAAAATATGGTGAAGCCTATCAAACACTATTAAATAGTGGTATGAAGCATGAACCACTGACAGAACTTGAACAGAACTTTATCGCTGAAGTATTAGTAAAAGTTGCTAAAGGATTTGATGAATCGAATGCTGTTCAATATCTGTTAGTAGCAATGCTCTACTATCGTCCTCATCAGTTACCTTTAGTATCCGATCTAACTCAGATTCCTAACTGGTTACTATCTGACTATCTTGAATTTACTTTAAAATCTCCTCTTTATTTTCAGGAGATAGATGAAGTAGATAATTACTATCAGTATATGAAAAAATGGGTTAATTATTTACACACAAATATCATCCATAATTCTGAGTCTGATTTTTGGCAATATACTGCTGAGTATTTTACCAAAATGGCTAATTTTATTCCTTTGTATTTTAACAAAGAAAATTTAAAGGATATCTATATTAAACGGGCAGATATCATTGAGACTTATTTGCAAAAATGCGCTACTGCTACTATTGTTGACTACTATTTTCCAGAAAGACCTCCTGAAAGAAAAAAAATTAAGCTGGGCATTCTTGCTAGCCATTTTCTTCCACAAACAGAAACTTTTGCAGCTTTGTCAGTATATAAATACTTAAACAGAGATTTATTTGAAGTAATACTTTTTACTCTTCATACAAACAATCATCGTTTAGAACGATATTGCTTTGGCCATGCAGACAGTATTATAAAACTTCCAACAGATTTAGTCACTCAAGTGCAAGCTATCCGAGAAGTAGACCTTGATATTTTGTTCATTGCTACAAACATTACAGCAGTTACTCATCAAATTACTTTGCTTTCTTTGCATAGGTTAGCTCGAATCCAGATAGTTGATGCTAATTCACCTGTAACAACAGGTATGCGTCATATAGATTACTATATTTCGAGTAAGCTTTCTGAAATTGAAGAGAACGCCCAACAACATTATACGGAAAAGTTAATTACATTAGATTGTCCTCCCCAATGTTTTGATTTTGCAACAGAAGAACAAATACTTGCTACAAAAAATATTTACCGGGAAAGTTTGGGGATTAATAAAAACGCTGTAGTTTATGCTTCTGGAGCTAATTACTACAAAATAATTCCAGAGCAAGAAGTAACTTGGGCAAAGATAATTGCCAATGTACCTAATTCTGTACTTTTACTTTATCCGTTTAATCCTAACTGGTCATCTTCCTATCCTTGTACTGCTTTTCGTAAGCGTATAGTCAATACTTTTGCTAAATATGGTTTGAGTGAAGATAGATTGCTCATTCTTGAACCAGCAGCAAACCGTGCTGATGTTAAAGAACGTTTGAAACTGAGCGACATTTACTTAGATTCCTATCCTTACTCCGGTATGACTTCGCTCATAGATCCGCTAGAAATAGCTTTACCAACGGTGGTAAGGGAAACAGAACCTTCTCGCTCTCGCAAGGGGGCATCACTTCTGCGAGAACTAGGAATATTTGATTTAATTACTAATCATGAAGAAGCTTATATTAAACTAGCGATTGCACTGGGTACTAATCCTGAATTACGTCAACAAAAGAGCACCGAAATCAAAGAAAAAATGAAGGTTAATCCTAGTTTTATAGATAACCGCTCTTACTCAGCTAAAATAGGAAGCCTATTCCAAAAAAGTTTCAATAATTATTTTGCAGCTAATATGAGTCAAAATTTATGTTTAAGAGATATTAACTTAATTATTTTTCCTGACTGGTCGCAATCAGAAGAATTAATAGGTTTAGAATTAGAACAAGTAATTAAGACAATAGCATCTCATCCTGATAATGAAAAAACTACATTACTAATAAACATTAATAATGTTAATGTTGATGATGTTAAACTATTTTTATCGGCTGTGACTATGAATTTATTGATGCAAGAGAATTTAGATGTGACCGAAAAATTAGAAATTTCTCTCCTAGAAAATATGACTGATATTCAGTGGAAGGCTTTACTTCCTCATATTTATGCCAGAATTATTTTGGAACATGAAGCTAAAGAAGCTTCAATACAAATACTAGTAAATAAGTTACTATCTTACCAAATTGATAGCTTAAATAAGCAACTACATATTATATCAACACAAGAAAAATACATTAACGAGGAATTATTTAGAAATCTTGTTACATATAATATTAAACAAATACCAATAAGTCTTCCTTGCGATCATGCTTTGCCACAGTATCAAAATAGGTTTAGACTTTATGATAAGTTCATTGGTGTTGTAGCTAAATATTTACCAAATAGTCAAGATTTTATAATTGATATTGGAGCAAATGTTGGCGATACAACTGCTCTGCTACTACAATATTGCTTAAATCCTATTCTATGTATAGAAGCAGATAAAGAATTTTTTGATATTATGGAGTATAATCTTTCAAAATATAAGCAGAGAACTATTTTGTTAAATTCTTTTATATCAGGAAATGATTATGAAAATATAGAATTAGTAAAGAGTAAAGGCACAGTGAGAGCAGTAGTAAATGAGAATAAAGTTGTAAAATCAGATTCTTTAAAAATTATTATTAATAATATTAATTTAGGCAAATGTATTCTTTTTAAAACTGACACTGATGGGTTTGATTATGAGATTTTATTATCTTCTATAGATATTATAGAAGAACATCGCCCTATATTATATTGGGAAAATGAAATTTCATCTCTAAAAGATATAGAAAGTGCAAAAAAATTGCTTAATAAATTATCAAAAATAAATTATGAAAAATATATTATTATGGATAATTTTGGAAACCCTTTATTTTATGGATGTTCATCATTATTTGTAGAACAGATTAATGAGTATTTATTAAATAATGTACATACAGAAAATAATACTTTTTACTATACGGATATAATTGCTTTTCCTGATAAATATAGTTATCTTATTTCACCAATTATATCTGAGTATAACCATTTCATTAAAAGTTCAGAGGTATATCCGTAATTGCTGTTTTTCGTTTTTAAGTATAATTCTCATACACTAAGCACTAGCTAATTGCTATAAAATAATCCAAGCTAAAAACTGATTTCGGTAGGTTGCTTTGAGTAACGAAACACAACATTATGTGACTTTATTAGGTTTCGATATCACTCTACCCAATCTACAATTATCCTTAATTGAACCGTCTTGGAATATTGAAGACGATGTTACTAAACGAAAAATTTGGTATTCTTGAAACGATTAAGCTATTCATTATGAATAATATTACCTGGATTTCTCATTGCAATTCTCGTAGAGATTGAGATGACTTATAGTGTTTGTAATAAGCACTTCAGTACCTAATAGAAAATTATTTTGATGGCTTCAGCCCTCACTACTAACCTGTAGCTTCGTCGAACTGAGATTACCCGAATTTTTAAGCAGGGGAGTGTTAAACTCATAGGTTATGTTGCCATGACCGCGATTACCATTAACTTTAACAATATCGTCAGACTTAGCAACGACCAATTTTATCAGCTATGTAGGGATAATCCTGATATCAAATTTGGGCGCAACGCCAACGGAGAGTTGATAGTAATGCCACCTACAGGGGGAGAAACTGGAAAACGTAACGCTAAAATCACAGCAAAATTTGTTAAAATTTGTTGTGTGGAACGAACAAACACAACTTGGTGAAGTCTTCGATTCCTCCACTTGTTTTAAACTTTCCAATGGTTCAAATCGCTCTCCAGATGTATCTTGGATAGAAGATAGTAGATGGAACGCTCTTTCAGTATAACAAAGGGAAAAATTTCCTCCCATCGCTCCCGATTTTGTTTTAGAGCTAATGTCTTCATCTGATAGCTTGAGTGAAACACAAGCCAAAATGCAAGAATATATGAACGCGAGAGTAAAGCTAGGTTGGCTTATTGACAGAAAAGCACGTCGAGTTGAAATTTATCGCTTAGGACAACCAAAAGACGTATTGGAGTCTCCTATATGTCTATCTGGAGAGGATATATTAGTTGGTTTTAGTTTAAACTTACAAAGTGTCTGGAATTAACTCATTACATGCTCTATCAATTTATTCATAGAAAGAGACTGGAAATCTAGCACAACATCTTTTTTTGAAATTTGTAGTAAGGACTTTAGCCCTCAGCAATGGCTGATTTTGAGGGCTAAAGTCCTCACTACGAACTATCCTTCAATATACCTTTGCCACATTTGCTCGTAGGCTGTCTCCATTTCACGGGTAAATTGCTTACCATTCCATAGAGGTGATGTTTTTCTTGATTGTTTCAATTTCCAAGCAATTTGCTGTCTTAAAGCTTCATCCTTACCTAAGCGAATACCCCATTCTACATATTCTTCATCAGTCCAAGCAATGCCTTCTGTGATACCTGCATTCATCATCATGGTATAGCTATTACGTGCAGCAAATTGATCCCCTACTCGTGTCACCATAGGAATGCACATCCATAGGGTTTCTAGGGTTGTTGTAGCTCCATTGTAGGGATAAGTATCTAACACTACATCGGCAATGCCTAAATTAGCTCGGTGAACTGATTCAGAATACACAATTGGGAGAAATCGCAGTTTTGAAGAATC
The DNA here is from genome assembly GCF_016056275.1 of Dendronalium phyllosphericum CENA369. Taxonomy (GTDB): domain Bacteria; phylum Cyanobacteriota; class Cyanobacteriia; order Cyanobacteriales; family Nostocaceae; genus Dendronalium; species Dendronalium phyllosphericum. The sequence goes on from NZ_JAECZA010000080.1 coordinate 118,093, forward strand.
TATGCCTTCTTTTTCTGCTAATTCTTCAAAAAAGTTTTTAATAGATTCTTCGTCAGATATTCCTTTAATCAAGAAATAACTATTAGGAACTTCTTTAAGAATCTTTAATTGGAGTCTTGTGATATCTGGGTGGCGCTTAAAGCCTCTTTGTCCACAGAGATAGATTACTGCATCGTCAGGAATTTCTAATTGATCGCGACGGACTGTAGGTACACTCACCTCAAAACCATCTACCGCAACATAGGTTTGAGGCAAACGCCAAATTCTTTCACTATAGTGTTCTTGGGCTGATTCTGGTAAAACGTAGGGGTCGGCAATAAAATAATCTACTGCTGGAATTCCTGAAGCATCCCAACCTAACCAAGTAACTTGAACAGGTGCAGGTTTAAGGGATATAACGTCACAAGTAGTATCTAAGGTAATACTATCTAAGTCAATTAAAATATCTATCTCATCCTGATAAATTTGTTCTGCAAGTTGCAAAGACTTATTTGATTTATAACTTTTATCAACTTTTGTGAGATACCATTCATGTAATGGATCGTATAGGGGATTAGTATTAATAAAATAACCATTGACTTGAAACTTATCTCGGTCATGATGCTGAAATAACCATCGTGCTAACCAACCCACAGAATGACTTCTTAGGCAATGTGATAGATATCCTATATTTATTTTCTTGATAGGTTTATTTTGCTTTTTTCTTTCTAAATTGCCCTGAAAATATTGATTTACTTGTTCTCTAGCATAGTTGACTATGTTTGCTTGACAAATCTGCATTAACTGGTTTTGAATGCTGCGATTCTTTATGGGATTATCTTCAATATATGGAGTAGAAAAATTAGCATTATATAATCTAGCTACTCTAGCAGAATCAAGTTGCGTAGGGTTTTCTTCTATGAGCATTTTAACTAATAATTCTTGCCTATTATGCATAAGACAAGATTCTTCCCAATACCCACCTGCTGTCATTAATCCCCGTAGTATCTGACGATTTGCAAAAACTTTATCGGCTAATTCTTCCACTAAGAAAAAAAATAACTTAGCAGTTTCTATGCCCTTTTCATATTGAGCCGCATTTTGATAAAGGCTAGCTAAATGACCTATAACTTCTGCATTATTAGGGCTGATCTGTAAATAAAGTTCACATAACTGCACTGCTATTTCATATTGTTTTTGAGAATAACCAATGTCTAAGGCGGCTGGGAGCAAAGTAATTAGTAAAGTTTGGGTGTTGTCTTTGCAATATGGTAAACAAGCTTCGACAAACTCTAGGGTTGAAGGATGAGCAGGTGCATGATCTAAAACGCTTTCTAGGGCTTCCATCAAAAGTTCTAAGTTGACTTCCACCCTTGGCTCAGATTGGAGAATTTTAATTATCCCCAGTTCATGTAAATCTTGATCTGTATAATTTTCTAGCTTGATAAATAACTGTAGTAAATTTAATAAATTGTGAATGTCTTGAGGATAAATTTCTTTAATAGTTTGGCGAATTTTCTCAGCAATTGCATATTCTTCCAGAATTTCTCGCCTTTGAACTTCTGTTTGCAAGATTTTGACTAATTCACTATTCCAAGCTTCAACTTGTTCTGGCTCTCCTTCCATTAGCGCCATTAACCAAGTTGTTTGTGCTTCTACATCTTGCCCCTGCAACAATAAGATTAATCCCAGATACCAATAGTAGGATTTAAAATCAGGTTCTATAGTAATGGCTTCTTCATATATACTAGCAGCCTGGTTATAATTTCCTGCTAGGAAATATTTCTCCGCACGCTGATGCCACTGAGTTGGGGAAGTTAAAGAGAGCATAGTTAAATTTCAAATATTAGAGGTATAGAAAAATTCATGAGAAAAGCAATTTCAGAATGAACAAATTGCAAAAATTGGGTAGTGTTTTACACATTACCCAATTAAACAAAACTTTGGTATTAAACTGCTCATATTTCTGAGCAGTAAAACCCTTGTATTTCTTTTATCTAGACAAAGAGACGTAATTTGTCGAGTCGCATAATGTAGAAAATGTAGTGATGGCAGTTACTGACTGAGAAGGAGCTTTGGATTCACATGCTATTGCTACTGTTAGAGCCTCAGAGGTAGCACTACTTCCCAAAATCGTACCTACTAAACCGTAGTAAGATTTAAGTGCAGATTTATTAGCTACTCCTCTAAATTGGGCAACACTAGCAACAGTACCACCACCACCAGTTTGGATATCATAGCTGTAATTATCAGATGGTGTTCTAATACCTACTTGCAATTCAGATAGGTCAGTGGCAAACCTTTGATATTCCAAGAAGAAGGCTTGTTGAGAACGGTTAGCTGTACCTGTGTAGTTTCTAGCTTCTGATTGCTTGGCTTTGTTAACTTGACCTAGTAGCGAAGGCAACGCGATCGCAGCTAATACACCGATAATAATTACTACTACTAGCAATTCAATTAAGGTAAAACCTTCTTCTTCTTTATTCTTGCGGTTGTTGAGGTGTTGGATAAATTTTGCTTGTAATTCTGGCTTGAGCATGGGGTTTCTCCTGAAGTTTGGGGGTAGAAGGCGATCGCTGTTCTCTACAAAGAACTTACCCACTGACTATTGCCGATCTATCACCTCTGGTAAAAAACTTTTCCCCTAAAATTCAATCTCCGTAATTTCCACAACAAAAAAAGATTGCACAATCCAGAGTGCAAATATAACTAAGCCCTCGATATTAACCAAGGGCTAAATTCTTAATTTCATTGTCGAGTAACTTATTCAAATTCAGGTGGCCACAGTTCTGATACTGTTAATTCCCAACCTGGAAGCAAGTCGGGTAGTGTCAGGTTGTCCCCATTCTCCAACACTACTGGAATTTGGTTAAGTCGGTAAACTGTTACTGTTAATTTGTCAGGGTCAATCAAAATACCAACTGTAGATCCAAACTGCAAAAATGACTGAATTTTCTCTTCAAGTGGCTTAATTCTGTCTGTTTTTGACTTCACCTCAACCATCAAGTCTGGAACCAACTCCACAAAGTCACGCTTGGTCTTTTTCAATCGGTCAGCCCGAACAAAAGAAACATCTGGCGCACGTAGGTTTCTTTTTTCAGAATCGTCTCCTTCTAAGGTAGGTATGATAAAGCCTGCACTAGAACCGGTTACTCTCCCCAACTTTCGCGACATTACCCAATTGTTTAAAAACGTAATTAAACGACCGCCAATTTCCTCTGACTCATAATCTGATGGCCCCATAACTATAATTTTTCCATCTACTAACTCCATCTGCCATTCAGGATGCTCGGTTTGTAATTGCTCTAAGTCTGTAATGGTGAAGGACATAACACTGCTAATTTGTAATGACGCTCGAAGACTTGCGATGCGCTAATGTAATTCGTAATTAAGACACAGTTGAAAACGCCTGATATTGCCAGTTTAAAGCATTTGACTTTAGTTGTTTGTTTTGTATTCCCGATTTTGCCAATTGGCGATCGCACTTCCATTATGTTATATTAAGCGTAGTCGTTATGAGTTCATTTATAGCTGTTATGACTAACCCGACTGTAGAAAACTTAGCGATCATTGGTTCTGGGCCAGCAGGATATACAGCCGCTATTTATGCAGGACGAGCGAACCTGAAACCCGTTGTCTTTGAAGGTTTCCAAGCTGGGGGGTTGCCTGGTGGACAATTAATGACAACGACGGAAGTAGAAAACTTTCCTGGGTTTCCCCAAGGCATAACTGGCCCCGAACTGATGGATCGAATGAAAGCACAAGCAGAGCGCTGGGGGGCGGAATTATATACTGAGGATGTCATTTCAGTTGATTTGAGTCAACGTCCTTTTACTGTGCGATCGCAAGAAAGGGAAGTTAAAGCCAACAGCATTATTATTGCCACTGGTGCAACGGCAAAGCGTCTGGGTTTGCCTAACGAACATGAGTTTTGGAGTCGAGGTATCTCGGCTTGTGCGATTTGCGATGGTGCAACACCAATTTTCCACGGTGCAGAACTGGCTGTGATTGGCGCTGGCGACTCAGCGGCGGAAGAGTCAATTTACCTTACCAAGTATGGTTCTAAGGTAAATATGTTAGTACGCTCTGATAAGATGCGGGCTTCTAAAGCTATGCAAGACCGAGTTTTGAATAACCCGAAAATCCAAGTGCATTGGAACACAGAAGCCGTGGATATTTTCGGTGACGGTCATATGCAAGGGGTGAAAGTCCGCAATACCAAAACTGGTGAAGAAAGCCAACTAGACGCTAAAGGATTATTCTACGCTGTTGGTCACACTCCTAACACCTCTTTATTTAAGGGGCAACTAGAATTGGATGAAGTGGGTTACGTTGTCACTAAGCCCGGTTCTGTGGAAACGAGTGTTGAAGGCGTTTATGCTGCTGGCGACGTGCAAGACCATGAATTTCGTCAAGCAATTACGGCTGCGGGTACTGGCTGTATGGCGGCGATGTTGGCAGAACGCTGGTTGTCTTCCACTGGTTTGATTCAAGAATTCCATCAAAAACCAGAAACAGCAGATAATGAATTAGAGCATCAGCCAGCTGCAAGGAAAACTGAAGCTGAGGAAGAAGCCGGATTTAATTTGCAGGCGACACGCCATGAAGGGGGTTATGCTTTACGGAAATTATTCCACGAAAGCGATCGCCCACTTCTTGTTAAGTATGTATCTCCTGGTTGCGGCCCTTGCCATACCTTAAAGCCAATCTTAAATAAAGTAGTCGATGAATTTGACGGCAAAATTCACTTTGTAGAAATTGACATCGACAGAGACCGCGATATTGCCGAAAATGCTAATGTGACAGGAACGCCAACAGTTCAATTGTTTAAAAATAAGGAACTGTTGAAGGAAGTCAAAGGCGTTAAGCAAAAGAGCGAGTACCGCCAGTTAATTGAAAGCAATCTTTAGGGATTGGGAAGAAATTTGCACCTACCCTGAGAACTTAATACCAATTCTCCAAAAGAAGGCAACAGATAATGACGCGGGGACACGGAGACGGAGAGACGCGGAGATTTATGTGTAGCCAGATTTTAGAGAAAGGGTATAACCCCTTTACCCCCATTCTCTCATAGGGAATGGGGGTTTCCAAGCATCTAATATAGCTGTAGTCACACCCTTTAGGACTGTGTTGATAACTCAAAGCCTTGAAGTAACCGGTTTTCTACTCAGCACTTAGCACTTTGCTATACCACTTGCACTCAACGCCGCGGCACTTCCTACCCTACCCTGCGGAAACCCTCTTCTCCTACGGAGACGTTAACGCGAACGAGGGAACGAGAACGCTAAGAACAAGTCGGCCGCCCAAGGAGTGCCTTGGAAACCCACACAACGCAATTGAAGTAATATCGAAATCTCTATTTAAATCTGCGGCAGTAGTTTGAAATTAAATTCTTTCTCAAGCTGATTATCATCTCATACACGGTCATTCTTGAGAAGAACAGTAATGATATACATTGATAATTTCTATGGTAAATCGAGTGTAATCAAGCATAAAACTTACTGATGATTAGCTTTAGAAATTGGCATTTTACCAAATCAGAATTTTAAGTAAATATAAAGAGAAGAACATTCACTCCAGACAATAAATTTTGGAGAAGACCAATGGTTGCACTCATAGAAAATAATCAAAGTATTTCTAATTCTGGACTGTTAACAATTCAAACAGTTGAAATTGCCGACAAAACAACTGCTATTCGATGTCTCGATTGGGATAGAGACCGCTTTGATATAGAGTTTGGTTTACGCAATGGGACAACCTATAATTCTTTCTTGATTCAAGCAGAAAAAATAGCCTTAGTTGACACTTCTCATCGGAAGTTTGAGCAGTTATATCTAGAAATACTTTTAGGATTAATCGATCCAGCTAAAATAGACTATTTAATTATTAGTCATACAGAGCCAGATCACAGTGGTTTGGTCAAGGATATCTTACAATTAGCTCCTGCTATTACCGTTGTTGGCGCAAAAATAGCTATTCAATTTTTAGAAAATATGGTTCACCAGCCATTTAAAACATTGGTGGTAAAAAGTGGAGAGCGCTTAGATTTGGGCGACGGACACGAATTAGAATTTATCTCTGCACCAAACTTACACTGGCCTGACACAATATTGACTTACGACCATAAAACTGGCATTCTTTACACCTGTGATGTGTTTGGAATGCATTACTGTGATGACCACACTTTTGATGAAAATTTATCTTCAATAGAAGAAGATTTTAAATATTACTATGATTGTCTGATGTCTCCCAATGCGCGTTCTGTATTGGCAGCTTTAAAGCGAATCGAAAAATTAAATATAAGAACAGTTGCCACAGGACACGGGCCTTTACTACAGCACTATATTTCCGAATGGCTTGGACTGTATCAAAATTGGAGTTTGGAACAAGCTAAAACAGAGACATTAGTAGCACTATTTTACCATGAAGATTATGGTTACAGCGAGCAATTAGTACGTGCTGTGGCACATGGATGTGCGAAAACAGATGTGGGGGTAGAATTAGTACTACTCAATAGTGCCGAACCTCAAGAAATTAGCGAATTAGTCGCGCAAGCTTCTGGTTTAGTTATTGGAATGCCACCTCAATCTTCGGTAAATGCTCATGCTGCTTTGAGTACTATTTTAGCAGCGGCTCATAATAAGCAAACCATTGGTTTATTAGAATCGGGAGGGGGAGAAGATGAACCTGTTTACCCCTTACGCAATAAATTTCAAGAACTAGGGTTAACTGAAGCGTTTCCTCCAATTTTAGTTAAGGAAATTCCGACTCAAGCAACAGAACAACTTTGTGATGAAGCCGGAACAGATATAGGGCAATTGTTAACCCGCGATCGCACAATTAAACAAATCAAATCTATCAATACCGAGCTAGAAAAAGCTTTAGGGCGGATTAGCACAGGGCTATATATTATTACTGCCAAAAAAGGAGAGATTCAAAGTGCAATGTTCGCTTCTTGGGTTCTCCAAGCAAGTTTAAATCCTCTAGGAGTAGCGATCGCTGTATCTAAAGAACGAGCAATTGAATCTTTTATGCAAGTAGGCGATCGCTTTGTTTTAAATGTTTTAGAAGAAGGAAAATATCAAGGATTAATGAAACATTTTCTCAAGCGCTTTGCTCCTGGTGCAGATCGCTTTGTGGGAGTGAAGACATATCCTGCTACTAATGGATCTCCCATTCTTGCAGAAGCCTTAGCTTACATGGAATGTGAAATTACTAGCCGCATGGACTGTGGAGATCATTGGGTTATATATAGCACCGTTCAAACTGGACGAGTTGCTAACGTCCACGCGCTTACTGCGGCCCATCACCGCAAAATTGGCAATCATTACTAAGACGCGATTAATCCAAGTCTTTCCAAGAGTCAGTAGGTAGTAGGTAGGAGTAGCTATTATTTCTTCCTTGTCCCCCTGCTCCCCATGCTCCCCTTGCTTCCCCTGCTCCCTCATCCCCCTTATCTCCCTATGTTAAAGCCTGCTGAAAATACCGCTAATTCCCTGTATGAAATCAATAGAGGACGCATTGTGCGAACCTTGGAATTGATTCAAGATGTGATTGTAATTTCCCTGTGCATGGGTTTATTTAGCTTCATGGTGCTGCAAGTGAGAGATATGTTTCTCTCTCTATTACCTCCATTAGATTTTCATGCTGTTACCGCAGATATTCTCTTTTTACTCATCTTAGTTGAGTTGTTTCGACTACTGATTATTTATCTCCAAGAACAACGAATATCTATTGGAGTAGCTGTTGAAGTTGCCATTGTTTCTGTTTTGCGAGAAGTCATCGTTAAAGGTGTTCTTGAAACTAATTGGAGTCAAGTTTTAGCAACTTGTGCCTTCTTATTAGTTTTGGGAGTACTACTAGTTGTCCGAGTTTGGTTACCCCCTACCTTTGATGGCATCGACCCGGAACAAGAAATCTCTAAACGCTACAAAAATCGCACCAAACCAGAATTAACACAAACTAACGGTCATTATTAAGCAAAAGACGCGATTAATCGCGTCTGTACAAGAGTCAGGGGTCAGTTGTTATTCTTTTTGCCTCCCCAGTTCTCTTATCCCCAATCCCAAGAGTGAGGTTACTATGTCTGCTGCTACTTTAACGCCCAGTCGCAAGAAAGATGTGCAGGTTGCTGAAATTGGTAAGAATACCCTGATATTGCGATCGCGGACTTGGGAAAGACTCAAATTTGAGGTTGAGTATTCCCGTCAACAGGGAACTACAGCAAATTCTTATTTAATCCAAGCCGATAAAAAGGTCTTAATTGACCCTCCTGGTGAATCTTTTACCGAAATTTACCTTCAGCAACTAACACAACATCTAGACATAAATACTTTAGATTACATCGTTCTCGGTCATGTTAATCCCAACCGCACAGCAACGTTAAAAGTATTACTGGCTCAAGCCCCTCAAGTGAAGTTGGTATGTTCTCGTCCTGCTGCTAATGCTCTCAAAACTGTTTTTCCAGAATGGGAATCGCGCATTCAATCTGTACGTTCAGAAAATACTCTGGACTTAGGACAAGGACATTATCTTTCTTTTATTACCGTACCGACTCCTCGCTGGGCAGATGGACTTTGTACTTACGACCCTGCTACCAAAATTCTCTACACAGACAAATTTTTTGGCGCTCATATTTGCGAAGATACTTTATTTGATGAAGACTGGAAGCGATTAGGCGTAGAACGTCGCTACTATTTTGATTGTCTCCACGCACCCCAAGCCAAACAAGTTGAAGTTGCTTTAGATAAATTGACAGTTTTAGGAGCAAAATCTTATGCTCCGGCTCACGGCCCGGTTGTTCGTTACAGCCTGAGTCGTTTTACTTATGATTACCGTCAATGGTGTCAAGCACAAAAATCTCAAGAGTTAAGCGTGGCTTTACTCTATGCCTCAGCTTATGGAAACACGGCAATTTTAGCAAATGCGATCGCCCAAGGCTTGATTCAAAATGCAGTCAACGTAGAGTTAATTAACTGCGAACTAGTAGACCCCGCAGAAATTACTCGCATTATAGAAGCTTGTGATGGCTTTATTATTGGCTCACCAACTTTAGGCGGTCACGCACCAACTCAAATTCAAACTGCTTTAGGTATAGTCCTCTCAACAGCAGCTAAAACCAAGTTAGCAGGGGTATTTGGTTCTTACGGTTGGAGTGGAGAGGCAATTGATTTACTAGAAAGCAAACTTCGAGATGCTAATTATCGTTTAGGGTTTGAAACAATTCGGGTGCGCTTTAGTCCTACTCCTGAGACTATAAAGCAGTGCGAACTCTCAGGTACTGCCTTTGCCCAAACTCTAAAGAAAAGCAAGAAATTGCGGACTCCCCGTCAAGCTGTGACAGAAACTCACGTAGACCGTACCGAACAAGCAGTAGGGCGCATTATTGGTTCTTTGTGTGTTGTCACAACTCGCGATCGAGAAACTCACAAAGGGATTTTAACTTCTTGGGTGTCTCAAGCAACTTTTAACCCACCAGGAATTGTAATTGCTATTACTAAAGAGCAAAATGCTGATTTAATGCGTCATCCCGGCGATAAATTTGTGTTGAATATCCTCAAAGAAGGCAGAAATGTACGACGATATTTCTCTCGTCAGAGCGTTTTAGACGATAATCCTTTTGCTAATCTTTCCACACAAACTGCTAGCAATGGTTGTTTAATTGTGAATGAGGCATTAGCTTATTTGGAATGTACGGTACAAAACCAGCTCGAATGTGGTGACGGATATTTGCTTTATGCCGTAGTAGATACAGGAGAAGTATTGGAAAATCATGGTGTGACTGCTCTGGAACATCGAAAATCGGGCAGCCATTATTAAAGTTATTAATTCAACAACCTGCAAAACCCATTCGCCAATCCCCAATCCCGTATGTACAATGGTCAGCGTATCTTGCTTGATGCAGGCGATCGCTCATGACCATTACCAAACGTCAGCTGCCGACATTTTTACAACTTCCCAAAAATTCCAACCTTTCTCAGAAATTAATGCTGGTTGGGTTGGCAATTACTCTGTTTTTCATCTTCCTAGTTTTCTTTGCTCCTGTATTTCAGGCTTGGGGATGGCTGCAAAACCCAAAAGAATTTCTCTCTAACCCAATTCAAAACCCGCCATCTGCCCAACACTGGTTCGGTACAAGTCGTTTGGGACATGATGTTTTTTCCCGCACGATATTCGGCGCTCAAGCTGCGCTGCAAGTGGTAATCTTAGCCACAGCGCTGAGTATGATTATCGGTGTGCCCTTGGGTATGGTAAGTGGCTATCTCGGCGGGAGATTAGATAAGGTGTTGCTATTTTTGATGGATAGCATTTACACCCTACCGGGATTACTGCTATCGGTGACACTAGCATTTGTAGTGGGGCGGGGAATCTTGAATGCTGCGATCGCCATTAGCATTGCTTACATTCCCCAATATTATCGCGTTGTCCGCAACCACACCGTCAGCGTGAAAACAGAAGTTTTCATCGAAGCAGCTCAAGCAATGGGCGCTTCCACTTGGATTGTGCTTTCTCGGTATTTATTTTTCAACGTCATTCAAAGCGTACCAGTACTATTCACCCTTAACGCCGCCGATGCGATTTTAGTATTGGGCGGCTTGGGTTTTTTGGGGCTAGGGCTTCCCGAAGAAGTGCCAGAATGGGGACACGACCTCAAACAAGCTCTAGAAGCACTACCCACAGGCATTTGGTGGACTACACTTTTCCCTGGTTTAGCAATGACATGCATGGTGGTAGGGTTATCACTACTTGGTGAGGGGCTAAATGAGTTTGTCAATCCCCGATTACGGCGAGAAAATGGAATCCGGAAATAGTCAGTTGTCAGTGGTCAGTTGTCAGTTGTCAGTGGTTAGTTGTTTCTTTTCTACCGACAACTCACAATTAACAACTGACAAGGGACACTAAAAAACTGTTTCATCGTCTAAATATTTTTTGTATTTGTTACTGAGAGATTTGTGTGAAAGATAACCTTTCTTTAATTGCTGCTGCTGCTGGCGGTTTCATGCTTTCGGTTGCCCTTTCTGGTATCTTACGAGGTACGCCGGTGACAATTTGGCCGGGTCAGGTGGATGTCACTTCCTACCGAGTAACTAATTCGCTACTGGCATCCGTGCGTTCGGATGAATCAGAAAGTTATTTTGAGGAAAAACAGAAGTAAATAGGGCTGATTATCCATAAATAGCACTTTTGCAACTTTAGCGATCGCCCTCAACAGCACCAAGGTGGTCGCCTAACTCAAGTAGCTAAAGAGCTACAAATTCTGGTAACTTGTACTAATTCGCAATTGAAGATGAGTCTGTAGTCAGTAGTAAAGAGTGCTGAGGAGCCACTGCGTTGGGCGGCTTTGCTGACTTGTAGACGCTTCTGCGGTGAGGGGGTCGCAGTCTTGGCGGTTCCCGTCGATTGCGAACCCCCGAACCCGAAGGGCTTCCCGCAGGGTAGCAAGTGGCGTTGCTGAGTGCTGAGTTAGGAATTAGGAAGTTAGTTGTCAGTAGTAATTGGGGATTGGTCAGTGGTTAGTGTTATTCTCCCCTGCCCCCCTGCTGCCCTGCCTCCCCTCTCAGCCATAGTCTAAATACTTGAAGATTTCGGATGTGCAATTGTGGTTCAAGCTGAAGTAATTGGCATTGATTTGGGAGGAACAGCGATTAAGCTGGGGCGATTCAACCAAAATGGCACTTGCCTGCAATGTCTGACTGTCGCAACTCCCCAACCTGCAACACCAGAAGCAGTTTTAGCTGTCATGGTAGATGCGATCGCTCAAGTTGACCCAGATAATCGAGCTATTGCTATTGCTGTTGGGACTCCTGGCCCTGCGGATGCCACAGGACGCATCGCTAAAATTGCGATTAACTTGCCTGGATGGCATGATGTCCCTTTAGCAGACTGGTTAGAAGCCAAAACTGACAAACCTACTGTTCTTGCTAACGACGCTAACTGTGCGGGTCTGGGAGAAGCTTGGTTGGGAGCGGGTCGCCGCTTTCAAAATTTTATTTTGCTGACTTTGGGCACTGGGGTTGGTGGTGCGATTATTTTGAATGGCAAACTATTTACAGGATGTCAAGGAGCTGCTGGAGAATTAGGTTTAATTTCTTTCAACCCTCACGGGCCAATATGTAATAGCGGCAATCAAGGCTCTTTGGAACAGTATGCCTCGGTTATTGCAATTCGTCGCCGCACGGGGAAGGAACCAGCCCAATTAGGCGCTCTTGCTCAAGCCGGAGATATTAATGCTTTGACTTTTTGGCAAGAATATGGTAAAGATTTAGGTATTGGTTTGACTAGTTTGATTTACGTCCTGACACCAGAAGCGATCGTGCTTGGTGGCGGTGTCAGTGCTAGTTTTGAATTTTTCTTCCCAGCGGTGAAGGCAGAAATTGAGAAGCGAGTTATGCCTACATCTCGTCTGGGTTTACAAATTTTACCAGCTGAATTGGGCAACTCGGCGGGAATCGTGGGTGCAGCGAAATTGGCATGGCAACAGCATTTAGGATTCTAAATTATGGTTCAAATAATTCCAGCCAGAGACATCAGTCTTTATGAATTAGAAGAAAAATTTGGTTTGCAACTAGCTACAGATACCAACTTCTTCACAGAATGGACAGAGAATTTACCAATTTTGACTGACATTGAAAAGCAAGCTGTTGAGCGAGTCAAAAGCAACTATTTAAACTTGAATAAGCGCCGTCTGATGTCAGAAGAAGCGGTAAAGATGGTGGTGCTGTCTCCTCTACTCGATTTAGCTGGTTTTTATCAAGCTCCTTGGGAAATTGAAACTGAGGCTTCCGTCGAAATTTTTGCTGAAGACGAGGGCTTTATTGTTAAAGGAAATATTGATGTCTTAGTTATCCAAAAACGCTTTTGGGTGCTAGTTATCGAATCTAAAAGCAGTAAATTTGATGTAATGTCAGCTTTACCCCAAGCACTTGCTTATATGCTTAATAATCCAAATCCTGCAAAACCTATGTTTGGTTTACTCATCAATGGTAGGGAGTTTGTATTTATCAAATTAATTCAACAAGAACAACCGAGCTATAATCAATCTTATGCACTCTCAATCGAACGCGATCCAGAATTACAACAAGTTCTTAGTATATTGAAGCGGTTGAAAAATTTAATCAATTAAACCTGCTTTTACAAATTCTAAATTTGACATTCTCAAGACAAAGAATATCCCGTTGCTTTTTGAACGAATTTTAAAACTTTTTCATAAGAATCTGGATTATTTACAGGGTTGATGATGATGGGGATAGTACCATCAGGCAACCAAAAAGTTATTCTGCCATTAGATTCCTGACAAAAGGAACTGATGCAGGTGAGGTTAATTAGATATTCATTTCTTTCATAAATAATTTTTACCCAATGAGCATTTTCTATTTCTAAGCCAGTAACGCGTTCTAAATAATTCAGAATTTTTTGATAGTCGTCTAAGTTATTTTGTGGGTTAATCACAATCGGAATTGCGCTATCGGGCAACCAAAAAGTAACCCTGCCATTCTGTTCGTAACAAAAAGCATTAACACTATCGAAATTTACTACATATTCTTTCCTCTCGTAAAGGATTTTCACCCAGTACGCCACAACATCTCCTTCCGAAGTTTATGAAAGATAGTCACCCTGTATGCCGAAATTTGCTCAAGTTCTAAGTTAATGTTGCTGTGCGTCTATTCAAAAATCAAAAAATTGATTTTGAATTTTAAATTTATCGAGATACCTCCATAGGTGTTTGTAATCCAGCCATTGGATGAGTACGAGCGATCGCAGCTTGCACAAACCCTTTAAATAAAGGATGGGGGTTATTTGGACGCGATTTAAACTCTGGATGAAATTGGCAAGAGATAAAAAAGGGATGTTGGGGAAATTCCACAATTTCCACTAAGCGTCCGTCGGGGGAAGTGCCACTAATGAGATAACCAGAATCTAACAACAGTTGGCGGTAATTATTATTGAACTCGTACCGATGACGATGCCGTTCTTTAACTACTTCTTGTTGATACAGCTTGAAAGCTAGACTGTTAGGAAGAATCTGACAATCATACACTCCCAGGCGCATTGTGCCGCCTAAATCGACTACATCTTGCTGTTCTGGCAACAAGTTAATTACAGGATAGTTGGTGTTGGGATCGAATTCAGCACTATTAGCACCTGTTAATTCCTCTACATTCCTAGCCCATTCAATCACGGAACATTGCATTCCCAAGCATAAACCTAAGAAAGGAATTTGGCGATCGCGGGCATATTTAATTGCGGCAATTTTACCGTCTACTCCTCGAAGTCCGAAACCTCCCGGTACAAGCACGCCATCTACACCTGTAAGAAAGTTTTCGGGTGGTTCAGTCTCCAAATCTTCTGAGTTCACCCAACGCAAGCGCAAATCGCCATTAGTCGCAGTGGCAGCATGACGTAGTGCTTCGACTACAGAAAGATAAGCATCGCTTAAGCTGACATACTTACCGACAATGGCAATTTCCACGCTGTACTTGGGACTGTACAATCGTTCCACCATAGTTTGCCACTGCACTAGATTTGGTTGGCGCTGTTCCATGTGCAACAACTCTAGTGCTTGCTGTGCTAGTCCTTGGCGTTCAAGAATCAGCGGTACTTCATAAATACTGCTAGCATCTTGGCATGTAATTACACATGCTTCCGGAACATCGCAAAATTCTGACAATTTGCGTTTTAACCCCACAGGTATGGGGCGATCGCACCGACAAACTAAAATATCCGGTTGGATACCAATGGATCTCAGCTCTTTTACCGAATGCTGGGTTGGCTTAGTTTTCATCTCCCCAGCCGAGGCAATCCACGGTAGCAAGGTAACATGCATATACAGCACGTTTTGCCGTCCCACTTCCTTCCGCAATTGCCGGATAGCTTCCAAAAACGGCAGCGATTCAATATCTCCCACCGTACCACCTATTTCTGTAATCACTACAGATGGGTTGGTATCTTTGGCAACTGATAAAATTCGCTCTTTAATTTCATTGGTGATGTGGGGAATCACCTGCACCGTACCGCCATTATAATCACCGCGACGCTCTCTAGTGATTACAGCTTGGTAAATCGAGCCAGTGGTAACGCTGTTCAGCCGTGACATGGAAGTATCGGTAAAGCGTTCGTAATGCCCCAAGTCCAAATCTGTCTCAGCGCCATCTTCGGTAACAAACACCTCTCCATGCTGAAAAGGACTCATTGTACCCGGATCGACGTTAATATAAGGGTCGAGTTTGAGAATCGACACCGAATAATTCCGCGATTTGAGTAAACGTCCCAGGCTTGCTGCTACAATGCCCTTGCCTATACTGGAAACTACACCTCCAGTTACAAAGATAAACTTAGTCATAGTAGTTTGAATTTTTAGCAACTTCTCAAAATCCATGGTCTGAAGTGTGAAGCTTGAAGTCTCAAGTTATGAATTCTGAAGTATAAAATTTTATCCTTCAAAATTCATCCTTTACCTTCATCCTTATCTTGGTCATTGTGCCACAGTCGTTGTGGTAAATCTTCTGTGATTTTGTCGTGAAAAAACTTCTAGGATTTGTAGTATTAAGTTGTCTTGTCACCTCCTCTGTTGCATTGGCAGAGTCATCTCTTGTAGTTGTTTTTCCCCAGACAAACTACCAAACGAGTGCACAAAGAATCTTTTTTCTAGGCACAGCACCAATAGATGGTCAGGTTCTGATCAATGGTAAGCCAATTACCCGCAGTCAGGCCGGGCATTTTTCCCCAAGTTTCCCTTTGCAGTTGGGAGAGAATCTCTTTACTGTACGTCACCAAAATCAAGAAGTTCAGATTAAGGTGATTAGGCTTTCTACTCAGCCGGAGTTACCACAGGGGTTAGCCTTTGCTAAAGGTTCTCTCACACCAGCAGCTGACATTGCCAGACTTCCTGGAGAACTAATTTGTTTTAGCGCGATCGCACCCCCCAAAGCCAGTGTGTCTGTTAACCTGGCTAATCAAGTTGTTGCCCTTTCGCCCCAGCCGCAGCAGGCGCAATTACCAGATAATTTGGCAGCCCTCACGGGACGAAATCAGCCTACTGCCCAGTCTCTTGCTGGAAAGTATGAGGGTTGCACAACAGTGCAACCGCCAAGTTCCCAACTCTACGGTAACAACATCAACTCTGGTACTGTTGTCCCAAATTCAACTCAAGCAGTAGATTTGGGAACGCCTCAGTTTCAACTGACGCTGAATGGCAAGACGATAACTCAACCAGGGACTGGCAAAATTCAAATCCTCTCGGCCGCACAGTTGCCAGTTGCTGAGGTGACAGTAGACTCAGGTGTTGCTCGCACTGGCCCTAGTACCGATTATTCTCGACTTACCCCACTACCTCAAGGAACAAGAGCAGCAGTTACAGGTAGGGAAGGTGAATGGTTACGCCTAGACTATGGAGCTTGGATTAATAGTAAGGAGACTCGCATCTTACCAGGTGCAGTTGTGCCACGCACAACTATTCGCAGTGTCGGATACCGTCAACTATCCAAAGCGACAGAGATAGTTTTCCCACTAGAGATTCCTGTACCTGTGAGCGTGCAGCAAGGCGAGCGTAATATTACTCTCACACTTTACAACACCACTGCCCAAACAGACATTATTCGTCTGGATGATGACCCGCTAATTTCTCGTCTAGACTGGCAGCAAGTAGCTCCCGGACAAGTCCAATACACTTTTAACCTCAAAAAAGCTCAACAGTGGGGATACAAGCTGAGATACGACGGTACAACCCTGGTTTTGGCTTTGCGTCATCCGCCAGCAATTGAACGAAAAAGACCAAAGCCGTTATCTGGTATCAAAATTGTACTAGATCCAGGTCATGGCGGTAAAGAATCTGGTGCTTCGGGGCCGACTGGGTATTTAGAAAAAGATGTCAACTTGACAGTATCAAAGTTGTTACGGGACGAGTTGGTGCAGCGAGGGGCAACGGTGGTGATGACTAGAGACACTGACAAGGAGCTTTCTCTGCCAGAACGTCAAGCAATTATTTCTCAAGAAGAACCAGCGATCGCTATTTCCATTCATCACAACTCTTTACCTGATGATGGCGATGCGGAAAAAACCAAGGGATTTGCAGCTTTTTGGTATCATCCTCAAGCCCACAGTTTAGCAATGTTTTTGCATAACTATATTGTGAAAAAGCTAGGCAGACCTGATTATGGTGTGCTGTGGGATAACTTGGCACTGACACGTCCGACGGCTGCGCCATCAGTGCTGCTGGAATTGGGTTTTATGAGCAACCCCAACGAATTTGAGCAGGTGATGAACCCAGCAGAACAAAAAAAGATGGCAAAAGCTTTAGCCCAAGGAATTACTGAGTGGTTTAGCAGTGTACGTTAGCATTTAACTACATTAGGATTCGGTAGGCGTATGACAAAGCTCAACAGTTCTAGCAATCCAGCGTCGCCCAGACCTAGGCAACAATGGAGCTTGAAGTCGAAAGCAACTGTTTGGGCGATCGCTCTAACTATGCTGCCAGTGTTGATAGTTGGTATAGCTAATTATCTTGGCACTCAGTCTGTAATCCAGCAGATTGCCCAAGCAAAACCAGATGCCACAGAAATTGAATTGGCGCTCAACAAATATCGCTCATCTCTATTGCTGAACGCTGGAATAATGGCTGTTGTAGCCGGAGCGATCGCCGCTTTTACGGCCAATCGTACCACTCGTCGAGTTATTTGGGCTGCGAAGAAATCTAATGCTTTAATTAATCGCCTGCGGCTAGAGGAAGTCAGGACTCAGCTTCGCGTTTCTGGTCAAGATGAACTAGTCGCTTTAGAGACAAATATTAACTTACTACAACAACAGTTGCCAGAGTTGCTCTGGAAACAAGAAGTTGAAGCTGGGCAATCGCAAATATTAATTAATATTACTCGTCGCATTCGCCAAGCACTATCTGAAGAAGACGTTCTCAGAACAACTGTGGAAGAAGTGCGTGAAGCTTTGAAGCTAGACCGCGTGGCAATCTTTTGCATTGATGCCAATGGCAGTGGAACGTTTATAGAAGAAGCAGTAGCACCTGGTTTGCCCAGAGTATTATGGTCAACTGTCAGCGATCCCTGTTTTGAGGGCGAGTATGTCGAACTGTATCGTCAAGGACGCGTCCGAGCGATCGATGATATCTATCAAGCCAATCTCAAAGATTGTCACATCGGATTATTAGAGCGATTTGCCGTTAAAGCCAATTTAATTGCGCCAATTATTAAAGATAACCAGCTATTTAGTTTACTGATTGGGCATCAGTGTACCGCACCCCGTGTTTGGCAACAGTCTGAAATTGATTTATTCGCGGAAATTGCCACGCAAGTAGGATTTGCCTTAGAACATGCCCAGCTTGTAGAACAGATAGACACCAGAGCCGACCAAGCCCAAGCGATCGTAGATATTACTCGTTCAATTCGCCGATCGCTCAACGAAGAAGATGTCCTCAAAACCACTGTCACGGAAATTCGCAAAGCGATCGCCACAGACAGAGTCATGGTTTATGGTTTTGATAGTAATTGGTATGGCACTGCGATCGCTGAGGCAGTACTTCCAGGCTTTCCCAAAGCATTACGAGCTAATATCAAAGACCCCTGTTTTGCCGAGGGCTATGTCGAACAATATCAAGCCGGAAGAGTGCAAGCTACCAACAACATTTATGAAGCGGGATTGAGTAGTTGTCACATTGGGCAATTGGAAAGTTTTGCCGTGAAGGCGAATCTGATAGCACCGATTCTCAAAGACGATCGCTTATTTGGCTTGCTAATTGCCCATCAATGTGATGCACCAAGAGAATGGCAGCAGTTTGAAATTGATTTATTTACTCAATTAGCCATACAAGTGGGATTTGCTCTCGACCATGCGAGACTGCTCCAGCACATTGATGCTGAAAGGACGCGAACTCAATTACTTGTAGACATTACCCGAAAAATTCGCCGATCGCTCAACGAAGAAGATGTCCTGCAAACCACCGTCACGGAAATTCGTAAAGCGATCGCCACAGATAGAGTCATGGTTTATGGTTTTGATAGCGATTGGTATGGCACTGCGATCGCTGAGTCAGTACTTCCAGGCTTTCCCAAAGCGTTACGAGCTAATATCAAAGACCCTTGTTTTGCTGAGGGCTATGTCGAACAATATCAAGCCGGACGAGTGCAAGCTACCAACAACATTTATGAAGCGGGATTAAGTGCTTGTCACATTGGGCAATTGGAACCTTTTGCCGTGAAGGCGAATCTGGTAGCACCGATTCTCAAAGACGACCGTTTGTTTGGCTTGCTGATTGCTCATCAGTGTACTGCACCAAGAGAGTGGCAGCAGTTTGAAATTGATTTGTTTGCTCAGTTAGCCATGCAAGTGGGATTTGCTCTCGACCATGCTAGGCTTTTAAACCAAATGGAGCAGGCATATGATTCTGTAGAATTAGCCTTAACTGAGCAGCATCAACAAAAACACGCTCTCCAAGGTCAAATATCAGAACTTATGCAAGCTAGCGAAACTGTTTTGCAAAATCTCTATTCAAAGGCACTTACGCAGATAGAGTCTGTGACATCTATTCACAATCAAATTAAGACATTAGCTAATTCAGCTCAAGAAATGCTTTTGTCTGTCCAAGAAGCTGAACGCCAAAAGCAGTGGCTCAACCAAACAGTACAAGATGGGCAGGAGGGCATAAATCAGATTTTTGCAAGTGTTTCTGCAATCCAAATCACCGTCACGGAAGCTGCTGTTAGTGCTAGACGCTTAGACCAGCCTTCGCAAAAGCTTTCGCAACGACTGAGCCAACTAAATCAAGTTGTGTCAAACATCAAGTTTCACGTCATGAAGCTTGCTTTGGCAGCCAGTCGTAATGGCGAGGCAGGTCGAGACTTGGCTGCGATCGCCGATGGAATTCTGTCGCTGGTACAGCAACTAGAAACGCATATTGCAGAAATTCCTTCCTTAGTTGCAGATGTTGACACAGCAAATAATCAGGTGGTGGCGTTAGTAGAAGCTGGCAAGGAAGAGGCGATCGCTCTTACTCAAGGACTAGAAGCAACTCAGCTAAAACTCAATCAAATTAATGCCATTAGTTCCGAGGTGAATGCAATGGTTGAAGAATTGACCCAAGCAACTGTAAATCAAGTGGAAACTTCCACAGCTGTCAATCAAGCTATTTTAGAAATTACGAATATCGCTAATCAAACATCAGAATATGCCGTGTCATTAGCTCAATCTTTAGCTAAATTGACAGCAACGGTACAAGAAGGTGGAGTGACAGGAGAGTTAAAGAAAAATCCCCAATCCGAGCGTAATGGCAATTTTAAGTAGGTGGACATAATTAAATGTAAAATGCCAACGGATGAAACGCTTTCATAAACTGGCATTTACCTCCTGCCTTCTGCCCTCTGCCTCCTGCCTTCTACTTAATTAGTCAAAAAGCTACCCACTCAACTCCAGTTTGACACCAGAAGTTAGTAGGATAGAGACTCTAGCATCAATTTATAATTTCCTATGTCTGCTACTTCTCTTATTTCTTCGGTTGATTCCAGAACATCAGAAATCATTCCTCCTTTATTAGGTGCTTCAGTTGCCGAGTTAAGCGCTTGGGTACAGCAGCAAGGACAACCCGCTTATCGAGGCAAGCAACTGCATGAGTGGATTTATCAAAAGGGAGTGCGATCGCTTGGTGATATCTCTGTCTTCCCGAAACAATGGCGTGCAGAACTGGCAGAAATCCCCATTGGACGTTCAACTATTCACCACCGCGCCGTTGCACCCGATGGCACAATCAAGTACCTGCTGCAACTGAAAGACGGTCAAATTATTGAAACTGTTGGCATTCCCACAGATAAGCGCTTAACAGTATGTGTCTCTACTCAAGTGGGTTGCCCGATGGCGTGCGATTTCTGCGCTACTGGCAAAGGCGGCTATCAGCGCAACCTCGCGAGATATGAAATTGTCGATCAGGTGTTAACTGTACAACAAGATTTTCAGCAAAGAGTTAGCCATGTGGTATTCATGGGTATGGGCGAACCATTGTTGAATACTGAAAATGTCCTTGCAGCCCTGAAATCCCTAAATCAAGATGTCGGTATTGGCCAGCGATCGCTAACTGTTTCGACAGTGGGTATTCGCGATCGCATCCGTCAGTTAGCCCAACATCATTTGCAAATCACTCTTGCCGTTAGTCTCCACGCACCCAACCAAGCACTAAGGGAACAACTAATACCGAGTGCCCGCCCTTATCCTTTAGAAGATTTGCTGGCTGAATGTCGGGAATACGTAGAAATAACTGGGCGGCGTGTATCTTTTGAATATGTTCTCTTGGCTGGAGTGAATGATTTGCCAGAACATGCATTGGAGTTGGCAAAATGTCTGCGAGGATTCCAAAGTCATGTGAATTTGATTCCTTATAACCCCATTGCCGAAGTTGACTACAAACGCCCCAACCGCGATCGCATTCAAGCTTTTGTTAACATCCTCAAGCAACAACAAATAGCTGTTAGCGTGCGCTACTCCCGTGGCTTAGAAGCTGACGCTGCTTGCGGACAACTGAGAATAAATAAAAATTAAACATGTAAAATTAAAAATTAAAGTTCACAACCTTCAATTTTTAATTTTATCTTTTTGCCAAAATACCTGGGGCATAAGCCTCAATCACTTTACCTGTGCGAGTGCAACTAATCATCAAGTAGTCGCAGGCAGGGCATTGTGTCCGAGTTATTTGACTTTCAGAAATATAATGACGTTCTCCCACACTGCCACAGTTTGGGCAGTGAATTTTTTGTATTGTATGCATTGTTTTACCCCTGGTTGTAATTATTTTGTCTGAAAAAAACCGCGAACCAAGCTAGCTAATATTTTTGGTTTGACCCAAGTTAACAAACAGCCAATGTAATAGCTGATTATTTTAAAAAAGATTTTATCTTTGAAAAAGTATTGCTATTCTTAGCTTATTGTCCTCAAATACAGGTATTTTTTTCATCCCACTTTAGATACATAAATTAATTTATCTGACGGCATACGACTTAGAGATTCGGCGATCCCTATGACTAATGCCTTGAGAAAGCCTAATTTATAGTCATCTTAGACAAGCACAAAAAAAGCTGTTCTTGTATTCAAAAATTAAAATATAGAAAATACTGTATATTTAGTTACAAAATATTACTCTTAAGATTTAGTTCATATTTGCTGTCAATATTTATGAGGGCTTCTAGCCCTTCCAGTGCAGGCTTTGCGCCCAGACTACAATAAAATCGCACCAAATTAGCTATGTCGCGCTAGTAGGGTGTGTTATCGCGTAGCGTAAGGCCGTAACGCACCCTTCCAGATTTTCGCTGCTTTAGGACGTTTCGTACATAACGCACCGTACCAAATTTTCTAAATCTATAAATGTTGTATAGTCCCCAGACTCTTTAAAATTTCCTTATCTAATTCTTGAACCTCACCTTCAACGGTATTTTGAAAAAGTACCGTAAATGCTCCAGCACCTAATCTATCTTGGGGAAAAATCCGATAGCAAGGCATAGTAGTTAAGTGCGATTGATATTCTTGTAGAAGACTAATTTGTATGGCTTGAAATTGGGGAAAACGTGACAAAAACCATTCACATACTTGCTCGTTTTCTTCAGGTGAATAAGTACAAGTCATATATGCTAGATAACCTTGGGGAGCAACTAATTGAGCGGAGTTGGCAATAATTCTTTTTTGTCTGTTTGCACTTTTATTAATAGCAGTTGGATGAAAACATCCAGGTGCTTTTTCCCCTTTAGCTAATAAAGATTGACCCGTACAGGGAGCATCTACGATAACTAGATTACTAGATAAAGGAATATTTTTGGCAAAAATACTAGAATCTCTATTAACTACAATACAAGAATTAATCTGACAACGTTTGAGATTAGAAATTAACATTCCCAAACGTTTGCCGATCGCCTCATTACTAATGAGTAGATCGGGTTGCAAGGCTTGATAAGCAAAGACGCTCTTGCCTCCAGGAGAAGCACACATATCAAAAACTAAATGTATCGGCCCAGGAATCGCTAACAAAGTAGTAGCCGCAAATACAGAAGAAAAATCTAAACAATAAAAATATCCTTGGTTATGTAGGGGATGTTGTCCCGGTTTTTCTCCTAAGTATAAACGGTCTACAAACTGCGGTTGCCAAATTGTTGGTGTTTCCACTGCAAAAGGTAAGTTATCTGGCCTTTGTTGACACCAGAGAATGCAAGGTTGAAAAGGCTGGGGATGAATTAACGCTTCGATAAATTTTTCTTGTTTATCTGGGTTTTCAAACAAACGCCGCGAGAGTTTAACGAGTAAATTTGAGGGCTTTTCCATTAGTAAAACTGTTACAGAAGAACAATGCTATCCAGTGATTTGGCTGCATACTGAAAACATCATGACCGCCATTCCGATGGGGAATCAATCTTCTCTGCTGTACTTTCCATATGTCGTGAAAAATTAGCACTACCCCACTGCACTGGAGATGTTCATGGTGTTAGAGAATTTTCAGCGGAGATTACGCCAAGAATCACAACTATGGCGCGATGAAGGAATAATTAGTGCTTCGCAATACGAACAAATAGCAAACCGCTATCAATTTAAAAACATCGAAGCTGCTGCACGCGATCGCTCTAAAATGATTGCGATCGCTATCGGCAGTATCCTTTTATGTTTGGGCGTAATTACCTTCATAATTGCCAACTGGCAGATATGGGCGCGAGAAGTCAAATTCATTCTGATGATGAGTTTGTTTTTCTCGACTAATATCATTGGTTTCTACACGTGGAAATCTGCTGTCGAAGGCAAGAAACCACAACGCAGCAAGCGACTACTAGGAGAGTTCTTGCTAGTTTTAAGCGCTTTTATTTTAGGCGCAAACATCGCACTGATGGCAGAAATTTTCAATATCAACGGTTCGGCTACCGAACTGTTTCTGGCTTGGGGGTTTGGTGTTTTGGTCATGGCCTACAGTCTGTCCTTAAATTCCTTGGGAATTATGGCCATTATCCTAATACAA
This sequence comes from Dendronalium phyllosphericum CENA369, assembly GCF_016056275.1. Classification (GTDB taxonomy): domain Bacteria; phylum Cyanobacteriota; class Cyanobacteriia; order Cyanobacteriales; family Nostocaceae; genus Dendronalium; species Dendronalium phyllosphericum. The sequence goes on from NZ_JAECZA010000080.1 coordinate 142,052, forward strand.
ATAGGCTATTGGGTGGGACAAGGAGACTTGTCATATAGCAACTATACAAATGACTGGTCTTGGGTACGCCTAGTCTTAAAACACATGCCTCTACTGTCATGGTTGCTGTTTGTCCCTCTAGCTTACCTTTGTCGTTCGCGTTGGATTTTTTGTTTAGCAGCCTTCGCCTTTGCGAGTTCCTTAATATCTAACCTCGACCCCTTACCACTTCTAAATCTTTCTGATGTGGCTCCTTGGGTGGCATCTTTCGCTTTTGCACTGCCACCTGCATTATTCTGGAGCTATGACGACCTGCTATTTCCGACAATCAATTACAGGCTATTTCAACCTCTAGGGCGCGATTTAGCATTAGTGGCTTTTGGGCTTGTTTTTTACGTTCTATCTTTCCGTTGGCAATGGCAAGCTCAATCTTACACTTCTTCTTACCCTCTGACGAATAACACCAACTTATTCATGTCTCTTCCCATCATTGATTTGGGAATTCTCAGCGGTTTAGCAGTCTTGCAATGGTTGTTTCTGATGCGTCACAGAAGTAACCCCCCTCGTCGGGAAGTAATTTTTACTACCGCTCTCATTACTACCTTTATTGCCTTCATTGCCATAGTACCTTTTTGGCATCAAGCCATTAGTCGCATCGGTGACTTAGGCAGTTTTATCTTCAATGTACTTTTGGCAATCTTGTCTTGGGGGTTGATTCAAGAAGGATTGAAGTTAAGCGATAGACGCGCCTTTTGGGGCGGTATGCTATTGTTAACGCTGCAAATTATTAGTCGGATGCTAGAGTACGACACTGACCTACTTTTCAAATCTTTGGTTTTTGTGATGTGTGGTTCTGTATTAATTAGTGTGGGACTCTGGTTTGAACGTCGGCTAACTACTGCAACTAAGAAGTAAAGTTTCAGAGATATAGGAGTGTAGGTGAGAGGAAGGGGTATAAAAGGTATGGCGGTTGCGTTCCGCGTATCTTGAGATTCTTATCTCCTTACATCCTCCAAGGGTGAAATCTTTTTGCGTAAGTCCTGTTTTAGCTTCCTTAACACCCTTTTTTTAGGACTACGCTGATGAAAAGTGAATCTTCGGAATCGAGTAAGAAAAGCGAATCTTCGGAATCGAGTAAAAATAAATCATTGTCTCCCGAAGCAGAATTTTCTAAGAAGCTGACTTTTCGGGATTACTTAATTGCCAGCGAACAAAAAGCTAACGAACCTTTACCTTTTTGGCGGCTATTGCTTCCTTTACTAATTCAAACAGGAATAATTCTGGCAGTTCCCACCCAGGCAATGTATACAAACCTTACAGGTAAAGAGGTGATTTTGCAAACAGTGCCTGTAAACTCGAATAATGTCTTGCAAGGGTACTCCCTCAACCTCGACTACAACATATCCCGTGTTTCAACTTTAAGAAGACTTCCTGGCTGGGAAGATGTACTCAGGAGAAATCGGGGGAGTAACGGACAATTACTTTCAGGGACTAACTTGTACGTAATTTTACAGGAGCAACAATCTTTTAGTGGTGGCGTTCCTAGGGCTTGGCGACCTGTACGCGTGAGTAGCAATCTTCCTACGTACCTACCATCCGAGCGAGTCGCCTTAAGAGGTGTTTATCAAGATGGTTTTATCAACTACGGCGTGGAAACATACAATATCCCAGACGAACAGCGATCGCAGCTCAATAGCGATATTGCTCGTACTGTTCGCCAAACCAGAAATGGACAGCTACGACCGATAGTAGTAAAAGTCAGAGTAGACCCACAGGGTAATGCTGTACCAGTTAGTCTGTGGGTACGCGATCGCAATTATCGTTTTTAGGACTCGGTCAACTCAATATTAGTGGTTGAGGGCAGATAAGGGATGAGGAGCAGGCTAAGATAAAACTAATAACTCCTGCCTTCTTCCACTAATCTTCATGACGTGCGTTCCATGCTACACCAAAAGCCGCCCCTGCCCCTGCTACTAATCCAATACTCATTCCTTCTATAGTTTTTTGAATGGGGTCTTGAGTTAGGCAATCATTAGTAACGTTACTAGCGCGTAAGCAAAGATTACTCTGTGCCCAAGAAGAAGTACCTCCTAGAATTACACCAGCTACACTACAGGAAACAACAAGTAACAGAAGGCGTTTTGTTTTTCTATCCATAGATGGATGCGTCAGAGATTCTAAAGTGTAATCAATCTTCAACTACTTTACACATCCTTGCTGTTTCTGTCAGCTGGTTTAACAGAAAATAAAGAATAATTAGTGTGTAATATTGTGTCCGCCTAATCGCTTATGATTACAATCTCTCCTTTGTCCCCGCGTCCCCGCGTCCCCGTGTCTTTGCGTCAGTCTAAACAATAAGTCTTTAACCGGACATGATATAAGTCCTATCCCAATGCCCATTGCAACTACTCAATCTTCAAGTTAAAAGGTAAACGAGCGTACACTCCTTGAGGATCGTTCATATTTTGCAGAATCTCAACTTCTTGTTGGAGTTTTTGGAACTCAGTGGTCAGGGGATTGGATGATTTGATTTGCGCTTTTTCAATTCCTAAAGCTGTACGTGTCTCTTCAACTGTCCGGCCAAACAAGCGTTCTTCAAAGCTGCTTTGTTTGGGATACTCCTGCAATTGCCAATCTTTGTCCAGATTGGCTTGCTTGGCAGCATATTCAATGGCAGCATTGAGACCGCCGATTTCATCTACCAAACCAATTTGTTTGGCAGCTTCACCAGACCAAACTCTTCCTTGGGCAATTTCTGCGACTTTTTGCCCTGGTAATTTTCGTCCTTGAGAAACTTTGTTGAGGAATAGATTGTAAATTCGGTTAACACTGCGTTGGTAAATTGCTAACTCTTGGGGCGATTTGGGTCGAGCAACTGTTTGAGTATCAGCATAACGAGCGGTTTTGACTGAATCCCAAGTGATGCCATTATTATTGGCTAGTTTTTGCCCATTAAATAGCACTCCAAATACACCAATGGAACCTGTGATTGTATTGGGTTCGGCGAAAATCCGGTTGGAGTCGCTAGCAATCCAGTAACCACCAGAAGCAGCGACATCACCCATCGAGACGATAACAGGTTTCGCCTCACGAGTTAATCGTACTTCTCGTTGCATGACTTCAGCTGCTGTAGCACTGCCACCAGGACTGTTAATCCGCAGGACGATCGCTTTTACATCTTTATCTTGTCGCAGTCTGTTGAAAATTTTTGCAAAGCGATCGCCTCCTACTTGTCCGTCTTCACCTTTTCCATCGACAATTTCGCCCTCAGCGTATACCACAGCAATTTTATTTTTCGAGTTGCGTTCTACACTCAGTGAATTGTTAGGAACTTTGGCGTATTCTTCTAAATCAATTTGTCGGAATGTTTTATCGTCTTTATCGCTACCTGTTAATTCTTTCAGTTCGCCAATCACTTGGTCTGCGTAAGCCACTCGGTCAACCAAGCCGCTAGACTTAGCTGCTGTCGCTTCTAGTATTGCCTGATTATCTGCGATCGCTTGTAACTTTTGGGGATTAATTTTCCGGCTTGCGCCTACTGTAGTCCGCCACTCTCCCCAGACATCATCTAATAATTTCTGCGTTTGTTCGCGGTTTTCTGGACTCAGTTTGGTCAGGATATACGGTTCGACTGCGCCTTTAAATTTCCCCACCCGCACGACTTGAACGCCAATGCCGTATTTCTGCAATGCCCCTGCCAAGAACATTGGTTGGCTACTTAAACCGTTAATTTCCATTAAACCCAAGGGATTAAGCACGATGGTATCTGCCACCGAACTCAAGTAATATTCGCGTTTACCCCAATCCATACCATAGGCGACAACCTTCTTACCAGCAGCACGGCACTCTTCTAAGGCTTTGCGAATTTCCTTGAGGGAGGCAAAACCTAGACCGCTAGCTGCACTTGTCCGAGTTCCATCCAAGTAGATACCGACAATTCGTTTATCGCGCCGCACCTTTTCTAAAGTATCAAGGACGCTGCGGAGTGTCATCCTCTCTTGTTCTACGCCTGATAGTGTTTGTTGAAACGCTTCGCTAGAACTAGGTTCTCTATCAGTGATATTCATCGACAAGTCAAAAACCACCACTGACTTATCTTTGACTACCGGGCCAGTATCTTTGGAGGTAGCAACAGCAAATAACAGAAATAATAGTCCTGTAGTACCGATACCGCAGAAAATAAACAGTCCTAGTAAGCTGCCTAATACGCTGGCAAAAGTTTGTTTAATAAAATTATTCATTAGTCAGTAGTCAGTAGTCAGTGGTCAGTAGTAGAGACGCGATTAATCGCGTCTGTAGTTAGTAGTAGAGACGCGATTAATCGCGTTTGTACAGTAGTTAGTGGTCAGTAGAAGAACAGCTAACAACTGACAATTAACAAATTACTACTTACTTATTCTATGCGCTGTAAACTTCCAGAATGTTTTAACTGCTGCAAGGTGGCATTGCCAGTGCAAAATAACACTGTAGTGATTTCGGCAATTAATACTTCAGCTAAATCGGAGAGTGCTGCTTCTGATACTACCGCCGCTTGTAAGAAAGGCATTGCTAATCCAGCTATATCTGCGCCTAAGGCGATCGCTTTAGCTACATCTAGTCCCTGACGCAATCCGCCTGAGGCAATTAAGGGTATATTAGGAGCGATCGCGCGAATACTGGTGATGCACTCTGCTGTTGGCAAACCCCAATCAGCAAAAGTATTTCCTAACCGCTGCTGCAAGGTGTTTTCCGCTCGTTCGCCTTCTACCTTCGCCCAAGAAGTACCACCTGCCCCAGCTACATCAATCGCTGTCACTCCAGCAGCTAGTAATTTCTCTGCCATCGGCGCTGAAATTCCATTGCCTACTTCCTTAGCAATCACAGGTACTGGCAATTTAAAGCATAATTTATTAATTTTGTCAAGTAAACCTTTAAAATTAGTATCACCTCTAGGTTGAATAAACTCTTGTAAAGGATTGATATGCAAAATTAAAGCATCAGCTTCTACCATATCGATAATTTGCAGACATTCATCTAAGCCATATTTATAGTTGAGTTGCACGGCTCCGACATTGGCAAACAATAGAACATCAGGAGCATATTTGCGGATAGCAAAGGTATTAGCCACCTGGGGTTTTTCCACCGCCACTCGCTGCGAACCGACACCCATAGCAATTTTATAGTGTTGTGCGACTTCTGCTAGACGCTGGTTTATTGTTCCTGCTTGTTCTGTTCCTCCAGTCATGGAAGAAATGAGTAAAGGCGCACCTAGGTGTTTGCCTAAAAAAGTTGTGCTGATATCGATGTCGTTACGGTCTAGTTCCGGTAAGCAACAATGAGTGAAGCGATAGCGTTCGAGTCCGTTGGTAGTTTGGTGGAACTGCACATCTTCTTCTAAACAAATACGGATGTGATCCGCTTTGCGTGACTGGGTTTGTGCTGAGTTAGTGGCAGGGGCGTTCACTGGTGGATATAAATTAAAGTATTAGCAATCCCCATTGTTACAGTTTCAAGCAGTTTGTGGTGTCAAGAGTTGAGATATAAAATTACTTCTTGTCAGTAATCCATATACTGGGTACACTTCATGTAAAACCCTTACCTTATTGAGCTTTGTAATAAATTTGAGTTTAGTGTTTACAAAATCCTAAATGCAAATTGTTATACTAATTCACCAAAATCTTGATACACATGCAAGAACCTGTAGGGGCGAACGGCCGTTCGCCCTTACATCCCTATTTGCATTATTTATAAAGTGAAATCGTATTAGCAGCAATTATCGCAATGTCCGCAACGCCAGTTAGCTGCTTCTTTGTCAAACCCAAAGGCGTTTAATAAAAACTGCCAGCGACACTGTTTGGTAGTCAAATATTGATGCATTTGTTTGCCAGCTTGTAATTGCGTTGTCGGCTGATTTTTCGTCTTTTGCTCGATACTGTAATGAAAAGGGTCAAGCCAGTTTAACTGACCGCTGCTGTGGAGTAAGGCTAGTGCTGTAGCACCATCAGGAAATTGTCGCGTTACAGCATTAACTTCTCCCTGTTTCGGCAGTTTTTTGATGAGTTGCTGTGCTGTTTGCTGTTGCGATCGCATTTTTTCTTCAAAAAACTGTTGTCTTTGCTTATCTTCTGGGTCTAACCAGCCTGTAGGTTCGCTCACCAACGTTAATGCTTCTGCTGGTTTTCCATCTCTGCCAGCGCGACCGATTTCTTGCACGTATTCAGACAGCAGATGTGGTGCGTGAAAGTGAATAATCCACCTGACATTGCTTTTGTTTATACCCATACCAAAGGCGCAGGTACAAACCACAAAGGGTATTTTGTCACTTAACCAACTTGCTTCCACTGCACGGCGTTCTGCTGCACCCAATCCTGCATGATAACTAGCTGTGGCATAACCCATCTCTGCTAACCATGCAGCTAAATTCTCACTATCTCTCCTGGTACGAACGTAAATTAATCCAGCTTGTTGCGGTCGATTTTGAATAAATTTGAGTAATTGTTGTTTTCTACCCCTTGGTGTCCAAGCTATGCGGATACTGGGATGTAAATTAGGACGATAGGGATTGAGACGAAAAATTTCTGGTTGCTGTAACTGTAAAACTGTTTTAATAGTAGTTTGGGCTAAAGGGTCAGCTGTAGCAGTGAAAGCAGCTAAACTTATTTTTGTTCCTGATGGTTTTGATTTTAGTAATGCTGGTCTGACTGCTCCTAATCTGCGATAAGCTGGTCGAAATGTTTCTCCCCACTGCACCAAACAATGAGCTTCATCCAAAATCAAAGCGTTAATTTGCAATTTTGGCTGAGACAATCTTTCCCAGACGGGCGCACTCAGTAGAGTTTCCGGCGATAAGTACAACAATCTTAGCTGTTGGCGTTCTAAAGCTTGCAGCGTTGCCCGACGTTGGGATGATGGCAATTCACTATGTAAAAGGGCAGCTTTTTGGTGATGCTGGAGTAGTTCCTGTACTTGGTTTTCCATTAACGCCACCAAGGGCGAAACTACCAAAGTTAATCCTGTTTGTAGCAATGCCGGAAGTTGAAAACAAATTGATTTTCCCCCACCTGTCGGCATCAGAATCAATGCATCTTTTTGCGCTAACAAGCAACTGATAATTTCTCCCTGTGGCGGACGGAAGTCTTCATAACGCCAGATTTTTTGGAAGGTAGCGCGGACTTCGTTCCAAGATGTTGTGATTTGATGATTCATAAATATTAGTAGATGCGCGTAATTTTGAATATACGCGCATCTACCAACTTACTGGTTCAGTAATAATGTCAGTTGTCAGTTGTCAGTGGTCAGTGGTCAGTGGTCAGTTGTCAGGATTTTTATCTCCCCTGCTCCCCTGCTCCCCTGCTCCCCTGCTCCTCTGCTCCTCTGCTCTCTTATTCCCTACTTACACTTTCTTTGCGATCGCTTCTGGTTGCTGTTGTTTGTTTTGCAGATATGCATATAATCTATTCAGCGCATTGATATATGCTTGCGCGGATGCAACTATGATGTCTGTGTTCGCGGCATGACCTGCAAATACTCTAGATTCGTACCGCAAACGAATAGTTACTTCCCCAATCGCATCAATCCCTGCGGTTACTGACTGCACGGAAAACTCAATCAACTGATTTGGTACGTTTACCACCCGATTGATTGCTTTGTAAACAGCGTCTACTGGCCCAGTCCCAATAGCTGCGTCAGTTAATTCTTCACCTTCTGGAGTGCGGAGAGTGACTGTAGCTGTAGGTTTGGCGTTGCTACCACAGGAAACTTGCACTAACTCTACGCGGAATAAATCGGGTGCTTGTTGGATTTCATCATTAACAATTGCTTCCAAGTCCCAATCGGAAATTTCTTTCTTTTTATCAGCTACTTCTTTAAACTTAACAAATGCTTTGTTTAATTCCGTTTCTGATAGTTCAAAGCCCAATTCTTTCAAGCGGGTACGAAAAGCATTTCTGCCAGAATGTTTGCCCAAAACTATTTGATTGTCTGTTAAGCCAATCAATTGGGCATCCATAATTTCATAAGTGAGTTTGTTTTTCAGCACGCCATCTTGGTGAATACCAGACTCGTGAGCAAAGGCGTTTGCCCCCACTATCGCTTTATTTGGTTGCACTAACATGCCTGTCAAATTAGAAACTAAACGCGAGGTTTTATAAATTTGACGAGTGTCGATATTTGTGAGTGCTTGTTCGGAATCTGTTGGTCTTCCTAAGAAAGGATTAAAATATTGTCGCCGGACGTGCAAAGCCATTACTAATTCTTCTAAGGCTGCATTTCCTGCTCGTTCGCCAATGCCGTTGATGGTACATTCTAATTGCCGCGCGCCATTTTTTACAGCTTCCAAGAAGTTGGCAACTGCTAAACCTAAATCGTTATGTCCGTGAACGGAAATAATTGCTCGGTCGATGTTGGGAACATTATCTTTAATGCCCTTAATTATTGCTCCAAATTCGCTGGGTGTAGTATAGCCTACAGTATCAGGAATATTAACGGTTGTTGCCCCGGCTGCGATCGCTCGCTCTAACACTTGATACACAAATTCTGGATCGGAACGTCCCGCATCTTCGGGCGAAAATTCCACATCATCTGTGAAACTTTTAGCATAAGCTACCATTTCTTCAGCGATCGCCAATACTTCTGATTTTGTTTTTTTGAGTTTGTATTTTAGGTGAATATCAGAAGTAGCAATAAATGTATGAATTCTGCCACGAGCTGCTGCTTTGATCGCGGTTGCTGCTGTTTTTATATCGTCATGCCTAGCTCTAGCTAAACTACAAATTACCGGCCCTTCTTCTGTCCCGACAATTTCCGCTATCTTACTAACTGCCTCAAAATCTCCCGGACTAGCAAAGGCAAAACCTGCTTCAATTACATCTACACCCAAGCGTGCTAGTTGTTTGGCGATCGCTAGCTTTTCGTCTATATTCAGTGTTGCTCCCGGACATTGCTCTCCATCTCGGAGTGTAGTATCAAAAATGATGATTCTTTCTGGTTTATTAGTCATTTTGGTTTGTTGTTTAGTTTTATTTTTTTGCTTAAAATTTTTAAACCTGAGATTTTTTTCTTAACTCTTAATTTTTGTAAATAATTGCTAAGGTAATTATCCTTCCACTTTTTCTATTCGGTCTCTAATATCGTTCAAATCTATATATCTATCCGTAGCATTACGCAATTCTCTGGCTATCATCCCTTCTGTAGATACTACAGTTATATGTGTATTTTTTGAGCGTAAAAGTTCGATTGCTCTTTCAAAATCTCCATCACCGCTAAATAAAACTACTCTATCGTATTGGTCTACAGTATTAAACATATCTACAACAATTTCAATATCTAAATTAGCTTTTTGCGAATACCGACCGGATGAATCATCATAATATTCTTTAAGAACTTTCGTTCGGACTGTATATCCCAGACTGATGAGTGCATCTCTAAAACCTCGTTGATCTTGTTGGTCTTTTAAGCCTGTGTACCAAAAAGCATTAATTAAAGTAGTTTCGGATTGTTCGTGTTTGAAATATTCTAAAACTCTTCGGGGATCGAAAAACCAGCCATTTTTTTGTTGAGCATAGAACATATTGTTTCCGTCTACAAAAATAGACAGACGATTCATAGGGGAACCCATAGAAAAATACACCTAATAATAGAATAATAATTTAGATTGAACAATAGATTATAGCAACTCTCAAATGATAAATTTGCTAATATCTCTAGACTAGCTTTTCATGTATAGCTTTTATCTTACCTCTTCAAAGCAGAAAATTTGCTGAAACATAGGACTTAAGCTGTTGGGCGTTGCACCTTTTCACTCCCAACACTATAAGAGACACCCCTCGATCAAAATCTACCAATAAAATTGACTGAACAACAGCATTGCCAGCTATATAACTGTCAAGTTTACTCCTAAAGAGGTAAGGGATAGGTCTTGAGGTAGGATATAAATTGATGCTCATCTAGAAGTTTTGCAGTCAATAAGTCAATAAAAGGATTAGCTTAATGGAAAAAGCCAGTTTTGTACAATAGGCACGTATTACCTGAAAAACTCATCAGAGATTAAAATCAGAGGCGTACCCGGACACTGGAGTAGAGTAGAATCTTGTCGCAACTCAATGCAGAGTCGGAAAATTTTCGACTCAGGTCTTGTGGAACAATCACTGCTTGAATCTCATTAGTAGAATAATTTAGGCAGTCGCTAGGTTGAGAGTTACCGAAGTTTGTCTTGAGGTAAACTTGTCTTGCAACTTATCGCTGTATTGAGGTTTGTTAACCCAAGTTTGGTAATTAATAAAGGATACATTACAAAAGTATAAGATTCTCATTTAAGTCTAATTTCAAGATGGTTGTAGTAAAAAGATACCTGAATAAATAAATAAAGTTGTACGTAAACCAACTATTAACACGATATGGCAGAAGAACCTACATCTACCTTAACTAAAAAACATATCTCTGCTGCCAAGATAGCGTCAAATAAGCCAACCAAAGTAACTTTGACAGCATCAGCGCGCCAGTCCCAACTCATGGTTGGCTTAGGTCATCTGCTTGCTAGTGTCTCAGTTATAAGTGCAGCACTGCTGAGTGCTTCCGGTTTGAGCAAAGTGCAATTGATAGAAAATCAAGCACTTTCCACATTTTTTCAACTGCGCGGCTCGATTGTACCTCCACAAGATATCGTGATTTTAGCAATCGACGATCAGTCAATATCAGTTCCCGAACAGTACTATAAAACAGATCCGAAACAGTACGCCTACCTAGAAACACTGAAATCATTTCCCTTCAAACGCGCTGCATACGCCCAGGTGACAGAAAAGTTGATTAAGGCTGGTGTCCGCTCAATTGCCTTAGATATAGTTTTTGATACACCAAGTAGTTACGGTATTGATGACGATCGCCAACTGCAAGCAGCATTGCAACAATACGGCAGCAAAGTTACTTTAGCAGCGCTCTACGAAAATTTTGAGACGCATCAAGGAACATTCATCCAACTGAGTCCGCCTCAGGAAATGTTTCGTGCAGGGTCAGTTTCGGTTGGATCGGTTAACTTCCCTCTAGAGGGAGATGGTAAAATTCATCGATTGGCTAGCGAGTTTTCTAAATTAGTAGCTGAAGACAATTCCCTAGCAGTGAAAATGCCTTCATTTGATGAAGCAGTGCTATTGGCAGCACAAGTCAATTATCCCAGACCTAAAGGCGATCGCATTAATTTTTGGGGGTCGGCAGGAACATTTGAGACAATTCCCTTCTGGTACGTACTCGACGCAGAAAACTGGAACACTTATTTGCAGCAGGGAAAGGTTTTTAAAGACAAGATAGTATTGATTGGCTCAACAGACAAGTTAAACAACGATTATCATCCGGTTGCTGCTGGTAGTAGTTTAGAGCGGATGTCAGGAGTAGAAATTCATGCCAATGCGATCGCAACTTTAATGGAAAATAAAGCGATCGCTCAAGCAATTAATAGCATACCTCTGCGGAGTTTGTTTGTGCTGGTGTTGGTTGGTAGTACAGCATTCATCATGACTAGAACCAAACCAGGTATTAATCGATTTGCTGCTAGCCTTATGCTCGCTGGTATCTGGGGTGGAATTAGCTATGCAAGCTTTGTATATGCACAGTTAATTTTCCCTACTGCCATCCCAATGATAGCCATGACTTTTTGCGGACTGTCTTACCTGGGAACAGAAGTAGCCAAAGAAAAAATCAGAATCCGGCAAATAGTCAATATATTTCAGAAATATAAAACTTCTCCTGTTGTCCAAGAAATTATCAGCCAACAAGTTGACCTCCAAGACTTACTCAAGCAGCGGGATTTAGTTTTAGCAGGCAAAATACTCGCCGGACGCTACAAAATTATCAAAGTTCTCGGTGCGGGTGGATTTAGCGAAACCTACATAGCCGAAGATACCCACCGTCCTGGAAACCCGCGATGTGTTGTCAAGCAGCTAAAACCACCCAACACCAAATCGCAGGCGTTAGAACTAGCTAGACGTTTATTTAACTCAGAAGCGCAAATATTAGAAAAATTGGGAACGCATTCTCAAATTCCTCAACTTCTAGCTTATTTTGAACAAGATGAAGAATTTTATTTAGTCCAAGAGTATATAGTCGGTCATCCTCTCAGTCAGGAAATACCATCTGGCAAACCGATAATGGAAACCGAAGTTATCGCAATTATGAGAGATTTATTGCAAACATTAATATTTGTCCATGAAAACGGCGTGATTCACCGGGATATAAAACCGACTAATGTCATTCGGCGACATTCAGACTGCAAACTTGTATTAATTGACTTTGGCGCTGTCAAAGAAGTCTCGACACCACAGCTGGAAAATTCCGAACAAACACCCTTCACCATTGGCATTGGCACTAAAGGTTATGCATCAAGCGAACAATGTTTTGGACGACCGCAATATAACAGTGACATCTATGCAGTAGGCATGATTGGAATTAAAGCCTTAACAGGTATTGCACCTCATGAAATGGATAGAGATATTTATGGAGAGGTGAAATGGACTGACAAGGCTGTGGTGAGTCACTCCTTAGCTAAGATTCTCTCTTTGATGGTGCTGGATAATTGCAAACAGCGATATCAATCAGCATCAGAAGTTTTAGCAGACATTGACGAGTTAATATCTCAAAACAGTCTTTCAACTACTTCTTACACAACAAAGCCTGAAAATCTTGCTTCTACTGAGCAAAGTCAGTTGTTAAAACTGGGGGAACCCTCCGTTTGCGTAGCATCAACCATAGGAGAAGTTCAACCCCAAGAAAATCAACACAATTCGCCTGGGGTGGGAGAGTGTTCTTCCCTTGCAACCTTGGCGACTCAGCACTCTTTTCCAGAAAACTCAGACACTCCTACCCAATCTTGGACAGAAGCATCTTCACAAACAACAGCCTTAAATGATTCGTGAATAGACCTATGAGCAAAAGTTCTTTTTGCACTCTTGTGGTCAAAGGTATGCATCTTTATTGGTTAAAGGGAAAATAACAAACCTTTCCCCCTTTCCCGCGCCTAATTTAATCCAATGAGAGGAACTCTTCTGCTATGGTGGGATGAATGCCGATTGTTTCATCCAGCTTTTGCTTAGTGATGCCCTGGCGAATTGCCACCCCAAGACTTTGAATGATATCAGCTGCGTGTTCTCCCACCATATGAGCGCCCACAACTTGTTGAGAATCGTTATTTACTACTAATTTGATTGTGGCTTGCTCGTTATCTTCCGTTAGCTGATACAACAGCGGTCGGAAATGGTGGCAATAGGATTTCACCGATTCACCAAATTTTTCTCGCGCCTTAGCCTCGGTCATGCCGACACCAGCGGCTTCTGGACGGGAAAAAACAGCAGAAGGGATGTAATCGTATTCTATTTGTTGCGGCTTGTTGCCAAAAACTCTATGGGCAAAGGCAATACCTTCTGCTTTCGCCACTGGAGTTAATTGCACCCGGTTGATGCAGTCACCCACAGCAAAAATGTTTTCTTGAGTGGTGCGATTGTATGCATCCACCGCGATCGCACCTTGTTTGTCAAGTTCAACTTTAGCCTTTTCCAAACCGAGATTTTTGGTATTGGGAGTATAACCTGTGGCAATCAGGATAGTGTCTGTGGCGATGGTTTCTTGAAATTCACCAGTAGTAGTCAAGAGTAACCCATCGTCACTAAGTGTAATTTCTCGAACTGTGCTGTTGGTGAAAAACCGAATTCCCCGTTTGCTCAAACCTTGTTGCACGCCAGAGCGGATATCATCATCAAACCCTGATAAAATCATTGCATCTTTTTCGATCGCTGTTACCTCGCATCCAAAAGCGTGCATGACGCTAGAAAATTCTGTGCCAATATAGCCACCGCCAATAATTACTAAACGTTTCGGCAGATAGGGTAAGTGGAACATCTCGCGGGATGTGATGGCATATTCTATACCTGGAATTTTGGGCTTGGCAGGAAGGCATCCCACCGCAATTAAAATTTTGTCTGCTGTCACTTTGCGCCCATTCACATCTAAAGTATGGGCATCGACAAAAATGGCACGTTCTCGAATTAATTCAACTCCCGCTGTCTGCAACTGCTGATAATAAGAGTGGTTAATGTGTTCGAGATGCTGATGTACTGACTTCATAAATAGTGTCCAGTCAAAGTACCGTTGACACTCACTCCACCCGTAATAGTGCGCCATTTGATTGTCTTTGGCAAAGTCACCAGCGTAGACAATCAGTTTTTTGGGAATGCAACCACGATTTACACAAGTACCACCGATGTTTTCTTGCTCGGCGACAGCAACGCGGACACCGTAGCTAGCTGCTCCCTTAGCTGCTGCCAATCCTCCAGGACCAGCACCAATGACAAACAGGTCGTAATCAAATGCCATAAAAATCTGTTCCTTTTTAACTGTTTGGAAAGCAGAGCTATTTCATTCCTTATAGTTATTCTGTCAATATTTCAGCTACTGTCTTTGGGTGGACAAAAATTATTCAAACCCTCAGATACGTAGCAGATTGCTACTTGACTAGAAATTAGATACTAAAGAAACAGCGATGCCTGCGGGGAACGCGATTATTTAAGTTACATCATGACAGCGGAACATTTACCAATGCTGCGGCTTCGCGCCCCTCTTGGCTTTGAATACTACTATAATTACCAATTAGGGTAAATTTAGTAAAAATTGCATTTCCTCTGCATCCTGTGTCATTCCCAGATGCTTAAAACTATCCATAGCCTTAGTCGCCAATTTGTGAGCTTCTTGTGTACTTCCCCATTTTTTCTCCCAGCGGGCAAGAGAGCGTTGATAGCGGGCTAAACGCCGCCTGTTTTTACTTCTTTGAGCTACAGTTAAGCCTTTAATTAATAGCTGTTGAGCGCGATCGCGATCGCTTTGCTCGATGGCAATATCAGCCAACCAATTTTGAGCGGAATTGATTACTCGATGCCAATGAATTTTTTCAGCACTTTGCATCACTTCTTGAAAAAGTTTTTTGGCTTCATAATAATTACCTTCTCGATACAAGATGACCGCCCGATGATAAAGAACGGGAATATAATGACGGATGTGCTTTTGCTCTTCTAGATTAGCGTCAATTACCAAGCTCTGTTCGATATCGAGCCATTTACGCGCATCTGGATAATTTTTCTGTCTGATTCGCAGTCTAGCGATATTTTCGGCTAAGTCAGCCTGCACGCATAAGTCTAAATCAGCACAGTCGCGTAGTACCCATGCCCGTCGCAACATTTCGTCTGCTTGTTTGAGGCTTTGGTCGGAACATTCCCGAATCAGCAGCCAAGTTTTGCGGATGATAATTTTTACTAAAGATGACCATTCACCACGTCTTTCTGATTGTTCTACGAGCCATTGCAACCAATCTGAGCGATCGTCCCAATAGGCGTAAAGATTGGCATAGTGGTTCAACAGTAGCCATAAATCCCTGACTTGGGTGTAGCGATCTTGGTCTTTACACCAATAAAGGACTGCCCGCAGGTTTCCTTCCTCTTGTTCTATCTTGTTGTAATGTATCCACTTTTCCCAATCTTCTCCGGCATAACTGCGGGCAAAATCTAAATACCATTTCACCCAGCGCCGCCGCGCTTCTCTCTCAAAATCTGGGTAGGCTGCTAATTCAGCTAAGGCATACTCACGAGTTAGAGAAAGCATCTCATAGCGCTTAGTCTCCGAGTTGAGGTTTACCAAAGAAAGTTGCTGCAAACGTGCCAAGCCACTATTTACAGAATCAGGAGAGGCTGTCAGTCCAGCAACCTCAGCCACAGCGGCGAGTATAGGAGAGTCAGGAAAAATCGCTAGTGACATGAGTAATAGATGAGGTGGCTGTCCTTTAATACCTTGCACGGTTTTCTCAAAGCAAAAACTAGCTACATCACCTGTAGCTGAGGCTAATTGCTCTAACACCGAGTTCAAAGAGTAGCCACTGGATACTTGACCGAGGGCGTAAACAATTGCTAGGGGAATTCCACCAGTGCGATGGTATAGTAGCTTAGATTCTTCATCGTCGATCGCTATACATTTTTCTCCTGCTTGTTGCTGAATTAACTGCAAACCATCTTCCAAGGGCAAATTTTGCAGACTGATTGGCAGAAGGGCGATCCGTTCGCGGGTAGTAATGACTACTTTGACGCAAATGGGCAGATTGTAGAGGAATTCAATTACTTGATTTCTATCTTCTATTGTCTCCATATTGTCAACAATCATCAGCGATCGCTGTCTTGATAAAATTTGACGCACGCGTTCAAATTGGTCATTGGGAGGAGATTGAATAATAGTGGAGTCACCCAAAGCATTAGCAATTTCTCGAAATATCTCGCGGAGGTTACGCTGTCCCTGCTGTCGTTGCAAAATTCCATCGGGAACGAGTTCCTGTTGTTTAGCAGAAGTGAAAATAATCGCATCAAATCTCGGTGCAACACCTTGGTTTTCGCTACTAGATTTTAAGCATAGGTAAGCAGCTGCTAATACTAGCGCCGTTTTGCCAACACCACCAATGCCATGCACCGTAATCATATGAGCGCCATGTTCTGGTGAAAGGCGTTCCAGCAGCGTCTTCATATCTGCCTCGCGACCAATAAATTCGGTGTAAGTCGGTGCTGGCAGATTGTGGGGGATACTACGGTTATAAGTAGAAGATGCAGCAATACCTCTGCGATACCCATGTTTCTCTAAAATGTAGACCAGGTTGCTGGCCTTAACTCTTTTATCCGCCTCTCCCGTCAAAGTTTCAATATCTCGGTAGATATAGCTCAATCCCGTTCTGACAGAAGCATTATCCTTGTGCAGTTCCTTACTTATTTGCTTCAAGCTATGACCACACAGCAACCCAATTAACAAGTCTTTTTTAGTATTTTGCCTGTATCGCTGTTGAGTTCTAGCCTCCAAGTCAGTCAGTAGACGGTCTATCTCCCAGTCTTTTAAAACTTTTCGATACCAAGTTTTGGACAAATTCCCACTCTCTGACTGACCTGACATAAATATCACCTATTAGTCCGTCATAAATTTTGTATTAGCAGTATTTTAATGGACAAAATTTACACAATATCGTACGGCAACATTTTCACTAACAAAAATTACACAAAAAACTAACATTTTTTTAACATCGCAATGGTTTGTTAGTAGTTATTTCGGTAGTTTAAGTTCTAACTGCTTGATTCTCGGTAGCAAACGTGGTGTTGCGATCGTGTTCATCACGCCCTACAAAAAATCTTGCCAGACTATTCTTTTCAGACTTTATTATCAGGAGAACCGAATGAATAGAGCAACTAGATCCTTAATTTTTTCACTTGGGCTAAAACAACCGCAGGCTTATTTCCCAGACGAAAAACAAGTTTGTTTGTTTAATAAACGTCCCATACTATACCGAGGCTTTACGCCAAAGTCAGTACAGGAATCAATCAATGAACTACAAGAGCGCTTGTATGCTAAAGGTTTTTTGGAGAATATCAGTGGCAAATTTGATTTTGAAACAGAAGAAGCAGTCAAAGAATTCCAGAAACTAAATAATCTTCGGGTGGATGGAATAGTTGGGCCGTTGAGTTGGGCTTGCCTTTTCTACCCAAAAATTTCCCGCGTTCGTGGAATAACACCTCCAGAGTTACAGGATGCAGTTAAGGAGCTACAAACTATTTTGTACGAAGAAGGATTTTTTAAAAAAGAACCTGATGGATATTTTGATAGGGAGACTGAAAGAGGTGTTAAACGCTTTCAAAGAGTATATGGACTCAAAGATGATGGTTTAGTTGGGGCTGCAACTTGGGCGGTACTGTTGGGAATGCGGCAAAAAATAGACAAAAGTTTTCCCCAGTTGGTTTATTTTGTATCACCTCAATTTTTATTCTTTTGGGAGCAATTATTAATGATTTCTTGCATCCTACTGGGTATTTATCATAGCCCGATACCGAGCCCTGCTCCTCATTTGAATATAGCCCTAGCAACTGCCTATGCACTCACTTGTATAGTGCCGTTTCTGTTAGAATGTCTACCACTGAAGCATTCGAGCAAGACAAGCTTGCCGCTGTTTAAATATGCTCCCTATGTTTTAACTGGTATCTTTTGGAAACCAATTATCAATTACATGGGAACATTATTTAATAATAGTTAAATGATGAGCGATCGCTGTGCTGTTTTGTGTAGTTCAGAGTTTATCACCCTGTAGCATTAATGTTACAAATACAAAGCCTGCAACAGAGAGCAGGCTTTATATTTTTATTACCAAGCTGAAGAGTGTGCGATCGCACTTCGATGCTACAACTTTAACCTTATCCTCCAATTGGTACTGGGTTCAGACTGTAAACTCGCCATTTATTTTTTCGCATATGTAAAAAAACTAAAATTGAGGAACGCCAGAGGAAAGGTTTACTTCTGATTTTGTATAACTCTTGGCGCGAAATACCGAAGTGATGCTCTAGCTGATCCGTTGACCATTCATAGCTTTCAACGACTGTAAAAGCTGGCTGCCAACCATGCAAAGTTTTTTTAAGCAACTCAAGTTGAATCGCTTCTTGTTGTAAGTTATTGTGACGCATATCAAAATTATTCTTGAACCTATCGGTTTACTTGCTATTCACTAGTTTTATTTGTCTTCTAAAATTTGAATAGTTGTAGTTGTGCAACTAGTTGAACGTACAACCGTTGAACAAGGTTGAAAAAAAAGGTTTATCCGCAGTGGCAAAACGACCTAAAAAGAATAAAGAAGCTGGAGAGGAGTTTAAGAAATTACTCAGAGAAAAGAGGGTTACTCAATACAAGCTAGAGCAATTGACTGGTCTGGATAAAAGCGTCATTAGCAAGATAGCAACTGGACAGACTGCTAACCCTACACCGACAACACTGGTAAAAATCGCGGATGCATTAGGGGTTGAACTAGGTCAACTAACAAGAATATTTGAGCAATCAAATGTAAAATCTCAAGATTCAGCTACACATCCACAACCTCAAAAGTCAGAGTCTGAAGTGCTAACATCCATTAATTCTGATTTTGTAGGACGTGAGGAAGATATTGCACACCTCAATAATCTAGTTGATGAAGGTGCAAAAGTTATCTTAATTCAAGCAGAGGGCGGTATAGGTAAAACCACCTTGGCTAGAAAATGGTTTGAAATTCAAGGTTTAGAGTATCTTGAACTGCGGGTTGGAACCACACCCCAAAACCTAAATTCAATAGAAGATTGGGTAAGACTCAAACTAAGAGACTACTTTCAAGAAAATCCAGAACAAAATTTTATGACTATGCTGGAGCAATTTAAAAGCAAGCTTCAGAATCGAAAAATTGGTCTATTAATTGATAATCTAGAATCTGCTTTGATAAATGGAGAATTCATTGCACCATATAATTATCTAGAATTATTGACTTTATTAGCAGATAATGGTGTACGATCAGTCACTCTCATTACAAGCCGTGAGCCAATTTATGAACATATATTGAAGCGGTTTCAAAATTTTAAAACTTATGTAATGAAAGGTTTGAAGCAAGAAGCATGGCAACAGTATTTTGAAATACACAAAATTAATATAGATAATGATGCTCTTAGTAACATGCATCTAGCTTATGGAGGTAATGCTGAAGTAATGTATATTCTTAGTGGTGATATTTTAACAACATCAAAAGGAAGTTTAAAAGATTATTGGCAAAAAAATTATGATGATTTGTTAAAAGAACCTACTTTAAAAAATCTTGTTAAACGACAGTTTGATAAACTCCAACAAAATAATCCACAAGCCTATAATCTTTTATGTAGGTTAGGATGTTACCGTTACCAATATGTTCCTGTAATACCTGAAACAGGAATTTATTACTTGCTTTGGGATGAGCAAAATGAGCGAAATAAACCTCGTATTATCATAGCTTTACGAGATAGAACTTTAGTGAAGTTTAGTACAGAAGGATACTATTTATATGAAGTTATTCGTCAAGAAGCGATAGAAAGACTTGAACTAACAGATGATTTTAAAAAGTCTCATGCTGAAGCTGGAATATTTTTATCTACATTAATATCTAATCACTCACAAGCAATTATTCCAAAAATTACTTATGCACAAAACATCAATGATAACCAAGAACAAATGTATCTAAATATAGAAAATGCAGAGCAATCAGCAAAACAGGAACTGACTAAACACGAAACATTGGCTTTAGAAGTTATTTATCATGCTATGGAATTTTATGATGCGGGTTGTTTTGAGGAATTAAGACAAGAACCAAAGGTCTTAAATAATCCTTTTTTTCAAGCCATCACAAATATGATTTATGAATATGTTGATTCATATAATATTTTAGCTATTGCACTTTATAAATTTGCATTAAGCACACAAATATTAGGAATACTTGATCAGAGAGAAGGAAAACTGATAGAAAGTAGTAAGGAATTTGAATATTGTCAAAAAAGTTGGAAAGTTAGCCAATCTTTTTTTCAAACAGCTTTACTAATTACAGAGAGGGTAAAAGAAGATAAATTAATGAATAACGTACTTTGCTCTTTAGCTGATTGTCTTTATTATAGGGGAATAAGTTTACATCAATTAGGTATATTTTTACATCGAATGGTAAAATATAATGAAAGTACAAAAGCTTTTAATGAAAGCAAACTAACCTTGGAAAAAGCACTACAAATATTTACTCGACTGTCATTGTATCAACAAATTGAGGAAGTGAAAAAAGCAATTCATAGTTTAGAAATAAGTCAACAATCTTGCAACACATCAACGGTATAATTTTTGACTTAATTAACAGAGTAATAATTGGGAAGTATTAAAGATGCGATCGCATTATTTCCCAAAGTCTATATCTAGCCTGCGAAGGCAGGCTTAGTTTGTGTAGCCGCGAATTCCATTCGCTTGGCAATCTATAAAACAAAGGCGGGTGCGGGAATTGAACCCGCTAATCCCCAAAATGGTGGAGATATAACCGATAACCCTAAATTCTTCGTCCCCGAAAGGCAAGTTTTGAATCAGGATAACCCGCCATGAAAAAGGATAAAAGAAGTTACCTTTTATCCTTTGTGATTCAGCCGTTCTTACAACTCACCTGTAGCTAGCATCTGGATGATGCGAGGTGTTCCCGGATCGAACCCTGCTAAATCCCAAGACAATGGATCTTCAGGATCTACTAAGGTAATGCGGTAAGGTGTCAAGGTGACATATACCGCCTTGGCTTCAGGATTGACCTTTTTGCGATACTCTTTCAGCGCTTGACTGGGATGCTGATAACCAGCCCAGCTTTCTGAGTCAGTCCAGAAACAGACTACATCTGCCTTGAACTTATTCTTAATCATCCACTCGTAAGCTACAGAGGCATCAGTTCCGCCGAAGTTTTGGTTGCTAGCTTTGCGAACCGCAGAACTAAAACTATCTTTAGCAGTGATGCCTAATTCCCGAAATTCGGTAGCAAAGCCGCGAATCATATAGTTTTTCTCTGCTTTTGCTGTCACCAATGCCATTGTGGTGGCAATTTCACAGCAACTCAGTCCCATGTCTGCAACCAAACTACCCATAGAACCGGAAACGTCTACGGCGTGCATGAACACTTTGCCAGTGGGTTGGACAACATCAAAAGACAGTTCAACGGCTTTTTCTAGGATGTCCACAATGCGAGGAACTGGTTTCCAAGTCTTCTGGCTGCGTCCTAATCTTCCTCCAGATTCATAAGTTTTGAGTGCTTTCAAAACATCAATCGGATGGATGCGACCTTTACGCAGATGTTCCTTGTTGTTGAGAACTGCTTCCACACGCGACAAATTGTCACTTTCATCAGCTCGCAACACATCCAGTTCAGTTAGCGAACCTAGGTTACGCAGCATTGCACCTATTGGCATTTCAGCAAATAGCAATTGCCAAGCTTGCTTATCCATCTTGCCCACAGGTGCAGCCATTTCGTGAGTTAAGCGTCCTTGCAAAATAGCTTCATGAGTAGAGCGCGGATTTCGCTTCAGCCACTCGTACCACCAAATCTGCGCCAAAGCTTCTGAGGGGATTTCTGCTGGCAAGTCTTCCCAGCCTCTGACAACCCACTCATATAGTTGACGGTGATTTTCTGTAGGCGGTTTAACGTGAAACAACCGCAATGCATCTCGATGAGAGAAGCCTTGACGCTGTTGATATTTCAATAGCTGATAAGCCAAGCCTTTGACATCTTCTCGTGATAGCCAAGTTTTACCAGCTTCGCGTACGATTTTGCCAAATCCTCGCAAAGACTTGGTGTAATTCAGCCATTCGTAGAAGTGGCTACCAGTGCGGACAACTTGAGGGAAGATTTCACCAAAAGCTTGCTTTGCTTGCGGTGCTTCACCCATAGATAGCAGCACCAAAGCCAGGATAGGCGCACTGTTATTGATGGCGCGTCCGTCGCTAGCATAGAGAATTTCTTCCGCAACACGGCTGGGATTTTCAGCAACAGCTTGTTTGACAACTGCCACAAAATCTTCTGTTAATTCTTGCTTGCCAGCATAGTAAGTGCTTTTTGCTGTACCAACTAATAGACAACGGCGCAGCATCTTCCAAATACCAGCATCGAACATCCAACCACCGGAACGTCCCTGAATCATCTCTGCTTCTCGTCCGGGAATAGGTTGTGATTGTGGTGTAGTTGTCTTCTTTCTAGTGAAGAAATTGTAATTCATCGCTTCATCTCCCAGCCCTTGCGGGCAAAAATGAAAGGTGGCAGGGCAGGACTCGAACCTGCGACATCCCGCTTGGAAGGCGATAACCCTAATTCGTCGGCCTTTTCAGGCAAGGGATGAACAAGGATGTTTTAGGCGCTCTACCTCTGAGCTACCTGCCACATGAAATCAAAAATTCAAAATTAAAAATGCAAAATTTACTCTGGTGGAACAGGAATTGAACCTGCAACCCATGAATTAGCGATAACCCTCGATTCGTCGGCCTTTGCAGGCAAGGTTGTGAATTAAGGACTATGGGTAATTAAACCCGTTCATTGCTCTACCAAATTGAGCTACCCACCAGATGAAATTCAAAATTAGGTTTTGGGTGGCGGAGCAGGATTTGAACCTGCGACCTCTCGAACCCAAATCGATAACCCTCAATTCTTCGGCCTTTGCAGGCAAGGGGCGAACAAGGATGTTAGCGCTCTACCACTGAGCTACCCGCCACATGAAAATTAAAAATGCAAAATTAAAAATTTAAACTCCAGCACTCATAACTCAGCACTGAATTGGGTGTAGCGGAGCAGGATTTTCACTTACACGTCCAGAATGGGATCGAGGATGTTTAAGTTGTAATCGATAACCCTCGATATGTCGGCCCTTGTAGGCAAGGTGGGCGCTCTGTTACTTGAGTTATCCGCTACTGATGAAGCTAACTCCTTTGGGAATATCAACTTGTATTATCTAATGTAGTATATGTATTATTAGATGTCAAGGGTTGCTAAATTAATTTTCAGAATTTCGTTCAGTTAAGAATAGTTGCATCCCACGTGAAAACAGCTATATGTGTAATGATTTGTCGTAAATTCAGGCATTTGGATTGTAAATAACAGATTTTTTCTAGTTTTGCCCCGATCTAAATTATTCATGGTGACTTCAGTTTTTAGACAAAACACTTTTGCCTATATTTTCCGATCTAATAGCTAGTTGGAGTTTCTGAAACCATATATATCCAGACTAGGTTTGAGTTTTGCCGGACAATTTGCCGTAACTTTGCCAAACGATACAAAAAAGTGACCCGATTTTTGCCAAGATAGTATATCATTTGCAAAAATTCACTTGGCAAGAATCGGCATGAGTGAAAAATTACTAGAAGGCGACGGGAAGGCTTTTCTCGTTCTACTTTTGCCAATCTCGTTTTTGATTATTTTTCTGGTTGCTACCTGGAGATTTTTGTTAGCACTGATTGTGTTAGGCATTGGTTTCCAAATTTGGCAGCAATATCAATGGCAACAGTGGAGTCAGCGAGTTAACCCAGTTTTCCATCGGTTAATTCGGGAAAACCAGGGCAAAATTACGCCAATAGACTTGGCACTTAGGGGCAATTTTTCTGGATCGGCAGCAAAACGCTACTTAGATAGCAAAGCGGCTGAATTCGGTGCAAGTTTCATCAATTCTGAAGAAGGGGGTGAAGTCTACTACTTTATAACTGCTAGTATTTTGGGCAACATACTAGACAGTAGCGAGCCTGTTAAAGAACTTCCCGCTCAACCAGTTACCAAAACTGCGCGTTCGCTTTTAGCACCACCGCCACCACAGCCACTGGAAGAAGAACCAGAAGCGGAATTACCACCGCCAACAGTTCATACGGAAGTCAAACAAAATCTGGCAAAACAGTTAGTTTTTGGCTCCCTTATCCAATCGGAATTAGCTAAACGGCTGAATGTTTATTCCAGCACAGTATATAAACGGCGAAACGATCCCGAATTTCCTGAATGGACTCGCAGCCGCGATCCAGATGGTATTGCTTGGACTTTTTCGGAAACAACTAAGGAGTTTTTCCCACTAGAAGAAGGCTAAACAATTAAAAATTAAAAGTTAAAATTTTTAATTTTTAATTCCTATGCCTACAGCTTCAGTGATGGAGTTTAATCCATTCTGTTCTAACTTGGAAAGTAAACCAGCAAGAATTCGACGGACTACCATCGGGCCTTGATAAATCCAGCCTGTATAAATCTGAAGCAAGCTAGCACCAGCAGTAATTTTTTCCCAAGCGTCTGCGGGAGAAAAAATACCGCCAACTCCGATAATTGGGATTTGTCCTTGGGTTTGCTGCCAAATAAAACTAATTACCTCAGTAGAACGATCGCGTAATGGTGCGCCGCTAATTCCGCCGGCTTCTTCTTGAGGTGATTTCCCTGTTTGCTCAATTACCTGAGTTTTTAATCCATCGCGGCTAATGGTGGTGTTAGTGGCGATAATTCCCGCTAGTTGGTAGGTTTTAGCTAAAGCAATAATGTCGGCGATCGCTTCCCATTCCAAGTCAGGTGCTATCTTGACAAAAATCGGCTTTTGAATATTATTCTCTTGTTGTAATAAATCTAAAATGGCACTGAGCATGGAAGCATCTTGAAGCGATCGCAATCCTGGAGTATTGGGGGAAGAGACATTGACTACAAAATAGTCCCCCAACTCCTTGAGTAAGCGAAAACTATTAAGGTAATCTGCTGCTGCTGCTTCTAAGGGTGTAATTTTAGATTTACCCAAATTGATACCTATGGGTATCGATTGGGGTAACTCTTGTTTCTCTTTTACCAATCTTGTTGCCATCGCTACTGCACCGCTATTGTTAAAACCCATCCGGTTGAGTGCAGCTTTATCTAAAGGTAAGCGAAACAACCGAGGACGAGGATTTCCAGGTTGTGCCACAAACGTCACAGTACCCAATTCCGCGAAGCCAAAACCAAGACTCGACCAAATACCAGCAGCAACTCCATCCTTATCAAAGCCTGCTGCCAAGCCTACAGGGTTGGGAAAGTGCAAACCAAACAAAGTTTGTTCTAGACGCGGATCGTACAAACATAAAGACTGCTTGAGGCTGCGGTTTATCCAGCTAGCAGGAGGGTGATTACTAGTTTGCGATAGCCAGTTTAAGCTACGAATCGTCTGCTGATGTAACCACTCTGGATCTGCTTTTACCAGATTGAACAAAAGCGGACGCATAGCGACTTGATAAATATCCATTGACAAATGTTTAGTTGTTAGTTATCAGTTGTCAGTTGTCAGTTGTCAGTTGCTACTGACCATTGACAACTGACCACTGACATTTTTCACGATTACTGTGACAGCTTATTATTTAGGATGCTTTTCTGGGCATCTTATATATTACAAGTTACGTAAATCAATAATCAGATGGGGCAGCCACAAAAAACCATAGCCGCCGAACAGCAAATCCATGCCTTGGGACAAGTCCTGCAAAGTCTCAGGGAAGAAGATGATGTTGAAGTTCTGATTAAAACTACTATTTCTTATGTTCAACAGCAGTTTGACTACAATCTAATTTGGATTGCGCTTTATGATCGCCTCAAACACACATTATTCGGTAAAGGAGGCATCATCCCGGATCGTGACACTCGCTTTTTATACAAACGGTTTGTCCTCAATTCTGGCGATTTGTTAGAGCAAGTAGTAATTGAACAGCGTCCATTAGGTTTAGCCGATTTGCAAACCGAAGCACGTGCAGCAGAATGGCTAGAAGTTGGCAAAAAATTTAATATTCGGGGAACAGTGCTTTTGCCAATTCGCTATAAAGACCGCTGTTTAGGCGTGCTATTACTGGGTTCGGAACGCTGGGGTTACTTACTACCTGGGGAAGCCAAAGCACGTTTGATGATGGTTTTGGGCGAACTGGGGGCAGTGCTTTATCAACATGAGATGGATTTGCAGCAAAAGCAAACCAAACGCCCTGACGAGCCTTTATTACAGTTATTAGAAAATTTACGCACCTTAAATAATTTAGATCAAAGGCTAAAAACAGTTGTAGAGACGACACATCAATTTGTCTCCCCCAACCGAACAAATATTTACTGGTTTGAGCGGCAAGGGCGCTACTTTTGGTGTCGGATGAGCAATCAACTGGCGAACATGAGTCGTAACTCTAACAATCAGCAACCAGCAGCCGGCATCACCGTACAGGAATTGAGCGAATTTTATTATGCTTTAGCAGTCAATCAAATTGTCTGGATTGGTGATGCACGTAGTTCCTTAAAAAGCCATTTTACAGGCAAGTTATTGCAAAGGTTGCAGGTGCGATCGCTGTTGGCAGCTCCGATTATTTGGCAAAACGATCTATTAGGTTTTCTCGCGGTAGAAGGCTATGAACCTCGAATCTGGACGGAAGCTGATAAAAATTTTGTTCAAGGTGCTGCGGGGTTAATCTCTTTGGTTGCTCCCACTGACAGCATGGAAAGCACTATCAAACAAATTCAAGATGATAGTTATCTAACTAGCCAAATTGTCCAAGCTATTTATAGTAACCAAGACCTTCACGAAGCTTTACACAGTTGTGCTACGAAAGTTTTGGCTCGATTGGCAGCCACCCGCTTTTTACTATTACAGTACAATCCGGAGCAGAATCACTATCAAATTATTTACCAAAGCCAACCTCATAATCGCCGACCTTTGATATATGCCTTCGATACCCTTAAAGACATGGACGGGCAAATATTGAAGTCTGCAAAAACTGCGGTGGAGGTAGAGAACTTAAACGAAGATTTGCGGTTTTTAAACTGGCGGGCTTATTTGTTAGAAAATGGTGTGCGATCGCTGTTAATTTGCAACTGCGCTCAAGGTCATGCACCCGCAACACTTTTGCTCCTCGCTCACGAAAACTATCGCACTTGGACAACTCTAGAAAAAGAACTACTGTGGATTGTCAGTCAACAGATTGGGGCGATCGTTCGCCAATGGCAACTGCATACTGATAGCGAGCATCAGCAGAAAATTTTATTCAGTATCAAGCAATGTCTTTGCATCCTAGAACCACCCCAGAGCGAAAACACTGAGACTGAGGAAAAGACTCTAGAAAGCACAGTCTTGCAACAAATAGCATCTGTTCTCGGTTGTCCTTTGACGTTACTCCTATCCTGGACACCCGGACAAGCCAATGCAGAAATTTTACCTGGGGTAATTGCCGATCCTAAGTTTGGGGTAGTCACAAATACATCAATTTCCATTAAATCTGAGGCTTTAATTCAGTGGGCGCTTGGTCAGGAAGAATACTTGAGTGTGAACGTGGATGATTTACCTCCAGAAACAAGAAAATGGTTGAATGGTTCGGATATTGGTCAAATTTTAGTCATGGTTTTACGTACATCTGTTGAGTACGAACCCACAGGAGTAGTGTTGATGGCAGATTGTCGAGAACGTCGATGGTCGCAACAAAGCCTCAACGCTATAGAAACTCTAGTCGCTCAATTAGCTTGGTCGCGTCGTCAGCAACAAATTATCCAGCTTTTAGAGTCCTCAACCCAGGAGTTACAACAACTCAATTGGTATAAACACCGTCGCCTCCAAGAAATCCAGAGAACAACAACCCTACTGCTCAGTCAAATACAAGATTTAGGTATTCCTACTAATGACTTAACTCAGACACGCTACCAGTTACTACTCAGGCAATTAGATCATGCGACTGCCTCCATGACTGGATTGCTTAAACTTGAGCAATGGCATTTGCATATGAACTGGGAAACCATGCCTATAACTAGTTTTCTGAAGCGATCGCTCGAACGAGTGGAAACTTTATTCAAGCAACACAAACTCTGGGTAGGCGTGCATGGTTTAGGGCAATCAAGTGAGGAGTCAGATTCAG
This sequence comes from Dendronalium phyllosphericum CENA369, assembly GCF_016056275.1. Taxonomy (GTDB): domain Bacteria; phylum Cyanobacteriota; class Cyanobacteriia; order Cyanobacteriales; family Nostocaceae; genus Dendronalium; species Dendronalium phyllosphericum. The sequence goes on from NZ_JAECZA010000080.1 coordinate 170,240, forward strand.
CCAACAATTCTTCATTTCTCAAAGGAATTCAAAGCTCAAGCTCATCTTCAATGGCGATCGCTGGCGATATAGTGAAATTTGAATTAATTCTTCATGAATTGTTAGTTGCAGCTTGTCACCGTTCTCAAAGCAGCGGCAGGATTGATATTTGGTGTCGTCGGTTAGATGAGCGATTGTTAGAACTGTCAATCACAGACAACGGCATCATTGAACCACAACTACTGACAGCCCTACATCAAAATACACCTAAAGATGTGCTTGCTCCCTCCCGCCTCAACCAGCCACCAGGTTTGCATCTGCTAATCTGCCAAAATCTCATGCGGCAATGGGGAGGAGAATTACATTTCTATCAGTTACCAGATAGTCGGGTAGTCAGTCGCTTGCTGTTGCCTTTAGCTGGTAACAATTCTTAGCATTATCCAAATGGTTAATTGACTTTTCACGGTATAGCTGGGGACTAGGGACTGGGGACTAGTGACTGGGTGAAAAGTCTTTTTGTGTCTAGGTTCTATCGTCTGTTGATGTCCTAACACTACTGGCGACCGCTATATGTGGAAAGGAGCGAGGGTGTGAAGTGTGGGGTGTGGGGTGTGCTTTCTTGTTTTCCCTACACCCTACCCCCTACACCCTACCCCCAGCCTTAACGAGGATTTGAGGACTTCCCGTGAAAAGTCAGAATGGTTAATTGCGATCGCTGCCAAACTGATAATCTTAAATCATGGTATTGAGCAGTCAAAATCATCTCAATTTCTTCTTTGATTACCTTGTAGCGAGTCTGCGTCTAGCCGTTCCCCTAGCATTTGCCGCTTTAGGTGGATTGTACTCAGAACGGTCAGGAGTGCTAAATATTGCTCTCGAAGGTATGTTGTTAACTGGTGCTTTTACGAGCGCTGCTGCGACATTTTTCACTGGAAATGTCTGGGTTGGTGTCCTCGCTGCTTTGATTGCTGGAGGATTGGTAGGTTTACTCCATGCTTTTTTGTGCGTGAGTTTGCGCGTAGACCAACTAGTATCCGGATTAGCAATTAATCTCGTAGTCGCTGGCTTGACATCATTTTTGGCGCGGCTAGTATTTAACGGTGGTAGTGCCCAGCGATTGCCAGGAATTGAGCCTACGATCGTTCCTGGTCTAGCTAATATTCCTTTAATTGGAGCATTGTTATTCCAGCAAGATATTCTTGTATATTTGCTTTTATTTGCGATCGCTTTAACTACATATATTTTGTTTTATACTAGCTTCGGTTTGACTTTGCGCGCTGTCGGGGAATATCCTCAAGCTGCGGTTACAGCTGGGATATCTGTGCAAACGGTGAGATACTTGGCTGTTGTGATGAGTGGCTGTCTTGCTAGTTTGGGTGGGGCTTATCTTACTTTAGTGGAAATCAAATTTTTTACAGAAGGGATGAGTGCTGGTAAAGGATTTATTGCGATCGCAGCATTAATTTTTGGCAGATGGCATCCTATAGGTAGTACTTTAGCTTGTTTGCTATTTGGTGCTACCGAAGCTTTGCAATTACGAATTCAAGCATTAGGTGCAAATATTCCCTATCAATTTCTTGTGATGCTACCATATGCGATCGCTATGTTGGCATTAATAGGATTAGCAGGAAAATCTACGCCTCCAAAAGCATTAGGTGTTCCTTATTTTCCTAAAAATAGCGAGTCTAACTAATTAAGATAACTTCAATAAATAAACACGACTTACGCAAAATTATGAAAAACGAACCGCAAAGGGCGCAAAGGACACGAAGTTATAAGAATTTCAGAGAGTTCTTGCGTAATACCAATTAAAAATGAAGCTGCATATAATGGGGAGAAGCAAACTTGGTAGGTTAACAAAACCATGAGCCGCCCATTTAAAATTGCGATCGCCGAGAGTGAAGAGGAACTGAAAAAACGCCTACAAACAGTGTCTTCAGGAAACCAGAAAGAAAAGTTACAGATGTTGTGGTGGCTCAAAAGTGGGCAAGTTAAGGAACAACTTGAAATAGGGCAACGTTTGGGTAGAGATACATCAACGGTGACAAGATGGTTGCAAAAGTATAGAGCCAATGGGCTGTCTGGCCTGCTAGAAATTAAGAAAGCACCCAAAGCAAACCGAAAAATTAACGATCAGGTCCTCGCTGCCCTCAAGCAAGAACTGGAAACAGAGAAAGGGTTTGGTAGTTACGGTGAAATAGTCGAGTGGTTGAAACGCCAACATGGGCTGGAGCTAGAGTATGGAACAGTCTATGGTTGGGTGCGATATCGATTGGGGGCGAAATTGAAAGTACCACGCCCTCAAAGCCAAAAACAGGATGAAGAGTTGATATCAGAATTTAAAAAAAACTCGGCATCATTCTACTAACATTGAAACAACTTTTAGCGCAAAACAAGTGTGTTCGCTACTTGTGTCAAGATGAAACAAGAGTGGGACTCAAAACTCTCACAGTAAAAGTAATTACCGCTTCAGGCGTTAAACCTACTGTTGAGGTGAAATGACCACGGGAAAACTTTTGGATTTATGGTGCCATTGAACCATTGACTGGAGACCACAACATTATGAGTACCCAAAACTGGATGGCGAGTGTTTTCAACAGTTTTTGGATTGGCTATCTGTGCAATTAGGTAGCGATTACGCTATTTTACCTCCCCTTCGGGGCGGGAGTGGGGAGTAGGGAGTAGGGAGTAGGGGAAGAAATTAGCCCCGAAAAAGGTTAAAGCCTCGCCCCTTGTGGCGCGAAAAATCCTTGTATTGCACAAGATAGGTTGAAACCCCGCCCCGAAGGGGGCGGCTTAGTTTCCCTACTCCCCAATCCCTACTCCCTACTCCCTTTTATAGGTTGACCAAGCACCTGCTCATACCAGTTCAGC
>NZ_JAECZA010000081.1:0-1937 GCF_016056275.1 Dendronalium phyllosphericum CENA369
GGATGAGGGGGATGAGGGAGATGAGGGGGATGAGGGAGACAAGGGAGACAAGAAAAATAATCAATCCCCAATTCCCAATCCCCAGTACCCAATCCCCAGTACCCAATCCCCAATCCCCAACCCTAAAAATTAAGGATTGTTGCTTTATTGATGAGAAATGGGACGCGGATTCACGATGTTTCGTATTCTCAGGAGTTAGAGGTATATGAGTCCATAAGAATCAATGTATACAACCTTTATTCAGCATCTAGAACGATCGCTATTTCAACGGTTTAATTTACAAAGTCGTTCGATTCCAACGGGTCTAGAGTATAAGGTAAGCGATCGCGGCAGAAATCCCGCTACTATCCGTAGTTGGTGCTATCAGTGTCAAGAGTTACGAAAAATTCGCTATACCAGTATTGACGCGGGGGTAAGCGCCCAAATTCTGAATAGTGTTATTTATCCCAGTCACCACTACGATTTACCTTTGCTCGGTATAGATTTTCTCTCTTTTGGTCAGGTCAAAAACTTGATTGTTATGGACTTTCAACCTTTGTTTCAGGATGAAGCCTACCTAGCAAAGTATATATATCCCCTGAAAGCTTTGCAGAATAAATATCCTGAACTGGCACAAGATTTAGAAATGAAGTTCTACGATGCTAATCAGTATTTCTCAAAATATCTGCTGTTTGCCAAAACAGATGCCGAAACGGTGAAAACACGAGTACTTGCAGCGTTTAAAGATTATCTAAATTTGTACTGGCAGATGTTGGACTCAGCCAAACCTCTAACCGACCCTGAAGATATTCAGCGGATTGTGAAAGCTCAAAAAGACTACGACCAATACAGCGCAGAACGCGACCCAGCATCTGGTCTATTTAGCAGCTACTTTGGCCATGAATGGTCGGAACGATTCTTGTATGAATTTTTGTTCGAGGATGCTGTACCTTTAGCTGCTGGCTCAGTCAAAAAGTAATTTAGATTCTGGAAGTAGTCAAAAGCCAGATTCAGGAGAATTCTATGCGGCTGGTGAATGACTATTGGTTGAAAGCTAGACTGTATTAATGTCTCCTCTTAGGCAAAACTAATCAGAAATTTTTCGGCAATCAAACTTCATGCCTCTATAGCTTTATTCATTCTGATTCCTGTATTCTGACTTCTCTCATCATGACTTTATATCAGCCATTTTTAGATTACGCGATCGCTTTATTACGCGATCGCCTCGACCTGCAACCATATCCTATTCCCACAGGATTTGAGTCTAAATCAGCGCTTGTAGGTAAGGGCAAACATCAAGAAGAAGTGTTGACTACCAGCACAGCATTTAGCGCCCCAAAACTGCGTCAAATACGAGCTGCTCATGTGCAAGGTGGTAAATCGCTTCAGGTTCTTAACTTTGTGATTTTTCCTCACTTGAACTATGACTTGCCCTTTTTTGGAGCAGACTTGGTAACGCTACCAGGAGGACACTTGATTGCCCTGGATATGCAACCTCTGTTTCGAGACAATGCAGCGTACCAACAGAAGTATACTCAGCCCATATTGCCGATTTTTACAGCATATCAACAGCACCTTCCTTGGGGAGGAGACTTTCCCGAAGAAGCGCGTCCCTTTTTCTCACCAGCATTTCTCTGGACTCGCCCCCAACAAGATGAAGCAGTAGAAACGCACGTATTTGCAGCTTTTAAAGATTACCTTCAGGCCTACCTCAATTTTGTTGACCAAGCACAGCCAGTCACCGACTCCCATTCCTTAGCGGATATAGAACAAGCACAACTGCGCTATCTGCGCTATCGCTCTGAAAAAGACCCAGCACGAGGAATGTTTACCCGTTTTTACGGAACTGAGTGGACAGAAGAATATATCCACGGCTTTTTATTTGACCTAGAAAGAAAATTAGCAGCAGTAAATTGAATTGGGGACTGGGGACTGGGGACTGGGGACTGGGTGAAAAG
>NZ_JAECZA010000081.1:1980-22888 GCF_016056275.1 Dendronalium phyllosphericum CENA369
CTGGGTGAAATAGCTTTTTGTGTCTAGGTTTAATCGTCTGTTGATGTCCTAACACTACTGGCGATCGCCATAACAGCAAACTTATATTCGCCCAAGTTGTTTGCTAGCGAATTTTTGTAATATAGAAATCTTTATGTAATTGCTCGATCGCTACCCTTTGACCCCTGCGAGTTACACCACAACTGAGGTCAGTGTAGAAAACTATAGATATCTTATGCTTAATACATAATTGCAGCATTAGTTAGAATTTTTACATACTGCAAGCCTTACTTTTAACTGTCCCTGACAAATTTTGTAGGGGAAATCTGTAGCAAATAAGTCAAGCTAAAATTATCATACTTCCCGCTTCTCTTCCTCATGTCATCTGAGGTTCAAACTTGAGGGGGATGTAATTAATACTCTATTTATATTTATAGTGTCTTAAGTAGTGTTGCCTGAATTAGGAGAATATACTCAATGCATTTACATTTATTCATGCAAGCAGCAGATTCTGTTGCAGTAGGGGGCGGACATTTTCCTTTTGCTTTTACCTTGGTATATGTAGTTGGCTTTATTGCAGCTGTAACCATTGGTTCTATTGCTTGGTATAACTCTAAACGTCCGCCCGGTTGGGAAGACAAAAAGCGCCCTGACATTGTACCCAAGGTTGAAAAAGAAGAAACTCCGGGTCTGGGCGAACCGAAGTCATAAGCAGCCATTGGTCAATAGTCAACAGTCAAAACTTTAGACTATTGACTTTTGATTAGTTTTGTACTTCAACCCAACGCCGATAAAGCTTTTGAATTTGTTTGAGCAACGCATTAAAAGCTGGTTGGTTGGAATCATTCAGCCTGCCTAACTCCTGTAATTTAGTCAGAAGTTTAGCTTCTTCGATCGCTACATCACCATCGCTGTAGATTAAGCCACTAATGGCTTCAATCAAACTTTCGTAATCCTCAAGGCTAGGGCGATCGCCTAAGTAATCTCTCACCCATGCATAGCACTCTTTTGGTTGTACGGGAACTAATTCGTACAGCCAGGGCTTAATTTCTGGATCTGTTGCCAAACCTTTTGCTTGAGCTATTTCGCGTAAATATTGCCGTTCCTCTGGCTGGATTCTGCCGTCAATCCAAGCGGCTCCTATTAGGATTTTAACTAAGTTTTTCACATTGGAATCGGTAACCATTGCTGCCTCCTCTGGGAGATTCGGGGCTTTCACCAAATCGTACAATCCTAAACAGTATTCACGCGGAATCATTGGTTTTTCTTAAGCGCACCATAAAAAAGCCATCCATGTTCTGACGATGGGGCCAGACTTTGAGCCAGCCTTGAGGCGTAGAATAAGCCGAGTAAAGCGAATCTGCCCTAAGAGACTCAATTTGCCAATTAGGATTCTCAGCTAAAAATGCAGAAATCACACCTTCGTTTTCTGCCGGATGCAGCGTACAAGTAGCATAAACTAGTACGCCATCAGACTTGACAAAATTAGAGATATGTGAAAGAAGTTCTTTTTGTAAAATCGAAAGTTCTTGCACAGATTCTGGTGTCTGTCGCCAACGGGCATCAGCATGACGGTGCAGAGTTCCCAAACCAGAGCATGGTGCATCTAGTAATACGCGGTCAGCAGTATTATAAAATTGCGGTAAATCGCGGCTGTCGCCAGTGCAAATTTGAATAGATTGTAAATTCAGGCGTTCTGCATTTTGTTGGAGTTTGCGAAGACGAGAAGGAGTGCGATCGCAAGCCCAAATTTTCCCCTCATCCTTGATTAATTCCGCGATGTGGGTTGTTTTACCTCCTGGAGCTGCACAAACATCAATCACTAATTCGCCTGGCTGGGGGTCGAGCAAGTGACTGACCAATTGAGCACTACTATCTTGTACAGACCACCAACCCTCACTAAAACCAGGTAAATTTTGAATTGGCCCAGTGCTACCAATCAATCGTAAAGCTTGAGGCAAATCAGCAATCCGCCTCACTAAAATTCCAGCCGATTGCAACGCCGCCTCAACTGTTCCTATATCAGTGCGGAGGGGATTGATTCTCAGGTCGATAGTTGGTGTTTGGTTCATCCATTCACAGAGTTTTTCTGTCTCAGCAAAGCTAAGTTGGTCTAACCACACTTGAATAATCCAGTCAGGAAAGCTGTGTAAAATCCCTAAGCGTTCCACCGGGTTTTCTGGAAGTTGCAAAGATGAGGAAGACGCGGAGAACGGGAGACGCGGTGAGGAAGTTGGAGTCTTGGCGGTTCCCGTCGAGTCCAAACTTCCGAACCCGAAGGGTGACGCGGAGAATTTATCAAATATATTCCCCGCATCCCCGTGTCCCCGCCTCCCCGTGTCCTCTAGATTTCCCTGCTCCTTTTCCACAAGACGGATATACTGCCGCAATAGGCCATTTACAAAACCCGTGAGTCCAGAAAAACCATTTTCTTTAGCTAGTTGCACGGTGGTATTAACAGCAGCTGAGGCTGGAATACGCTCTTGATAGCACAGTTGGTATAAACCTAAATTGAGAATAGTGCGGAGGTCTTTTGGCTGTTGGTGGGATTTTTTTTTAGCAAGTTGGTCAATGAGAGTGTCAAGGGTGCGCTGCCTCCTGACGCTACCATAAACTAATTCTGTGACTAAACGGCGATCGCTATCAGACAAGTTAACTTTTTGCAGCACCCTGTCTAAGGCAACATCTGCATAAGCCCCTTTGTGAACATCTCGCAGGGCAATAAAAGCTATTTGACGGGGGTTTGTCATGGAAATATTTAAAACCGTTAAATTTGAGTTGACCTCTGTCTCTAGAGGTATAAATAATTGAACTGAGAATTTTTATCCTTCGCCCTTCATCCTATTCATGTTCATGCTGCACAATTATTGTGATGTAAAACTTGGCTTGTTTACATAAGGCGATCGCCAATGAAAATATGTGCAACGCTTCATTTTATATTTTTCCTTGAATGTAAAACCTCAAATATCTAGATCCAAATTACTTATGGCAAAAATTTTTGCAGTCCATCCTGATAATCCGCAAACCCGCCGAATAGAGGAAATAAAATCAGCGCTCTCTGGTGGAGCAGTTATGCTCTACCCTACAGATACAGTCTATGCCATTGGTTGCGATTTAAATGCCAAGTCAGCGGTGGAACGAGTGCGGCAAATCAAACAGCTAGCAAACGATAAACCATTGACATTTTTGTGTCCCTCACTGTCAAATGTGGCGACTTATGCCTTTGTCAACGATACAGCTTATCGGATTATGAGGCATCTGATTCCAGGACCGTACACATTTTTGCTACCTGCGACTAAGTTAGTACCGCGACTAGTACAAAGTCCTAAGCGCAAGACTACCGGGATTCGCGTTCCAGATCATAATGTATGTTTAGCATTGTTAGCAGCTTTAGAAAACCCAATTATTTCGACTTCGGCACACCTCCCGCCAGATGAGGAAGATAATGAACATTTAGGGCTAGATTTAGAGCTTAAACTATCGCGTGTAGAGCTATTTGACCGTTTGGATAAGTTAGTAGATGTAATTATCGATACTGGTGAAGAACCAACATACGAAGTGTCTACGATTTTGGATTTGACGGGAGATGAACCAACAATTACAAGACGAGGTTTGGGTTGGGAAGCAGTGACATCATGGGTATAAAAAATAATACTTCACGGGGCACTTGGTCGATTTCGGAATCATGTAAAATAAATGCTCCAGTTTGGCGAGCGTCATACTTAAAATAATTGGCAGTGGATAAAATAAAATGGCAATGAAAGTGGACGCATCAAGTGTTGTGGCTACTTTTAGGGTATATAGGATATATTTGTGCCAACGTCAAATTGGTTGCATGTGAAAAAAGCGACACACTAATAAGCCTGTAACTTTTTTGAATTTCTTACAGTCTTAATATGTCAGAAGTACTTGCAGTAGTCTTGATGGATGAACTACCAATTGATAATCCTAGCAAGATTGGTTTTAAGTGCTGTCTGTGCGTTGTAGTTAAGGTGCGATACCACACCCAGGAAAAGTTATGAAAGTTAACCTTGCAAATCTACCAATTACATCTACTATTGACAGTTGCGTTTCAACCAAAGAATTGCCAGTCAATAATACTGATATTTTGCTGCAACTGTTATGTCAAGAAATGCAGGCTCAAGTGAAAGCAGCTCCTGGGTGCGTGCAAGCCGTGGCACAACGCATATCTATAGAAGTTCAACGCATTTGCAACAAAAGTTCGCGCATTCAAACCTCAGGAGAAATCCAGTCTTGGCAACTTACTTTGTCTAGGCATCGCCTGCAAAAATGCCTGCACTATTACCGACTGGGTTCGAGGAGAGGGCGTGTAGAACTACACAGTACTTTAGGCGCTATGGTTTACCGTCATGTGGCTGTTGCAGGCTCTGAGTTAGGATTTGATGCTCGTTACAACTTGATTGAAGATTTTCTCCAAGCGTTTTACATTGAAGCCATCAAAGCTTTCCGGCGGGAAAATGAACTTCCTGAAGATTACACACCGCGTACCCAGTTGCAACTAGCAGAATATATGGCGTTTACAGAGCAATATGCCAAGCGCCGGATTAATTTACCTGGTGGAAATAATCAGCAATTAATTATTTTACGCGCCCAAAGTTTCGCTCGTCGTCAGCCCCAAGAAACTACTGTAGACATTGAGATGGCAGTGGAATCTGGCAAGGGTGAAGAAGCAGAATCTTACCAGCGGAATTCAGCAGTGCAACAAATTCGCTCGCAAATGATTGCCCAAGCTAATTTTGACCCTTCGGAAGCATCAGAACGCGATCGCGTCATCTCAGAATTGATTAAATACTTGGAGTCTCAAGGTCAATCTGACTGCGTAGACTACCTCACCCTCAAACTTCAAGACCTCTCTGCACCAGAAATCGACCAAATTCTCGGTCTAACTAGCCGTCAGCGCGACTATCTCCAACAGCGTTTTAAATACCATACCGAAAAGTTCGCCAAGCAACACCAATGGCAGTTAGTACATCAATGGTTAGGCGCAGGTTTAGAGCAAAAATTGGGATTGTCTTCCCAGCAGTGGGAAAAGTTTTTAAGTACGCTCTCTCCCGAACAACAGCAAATCTTAGAGTTGAAAATATCACGCCAGAGCGACCAAGCGATCGCCAAAGCAATCAAATGCACTCCCAAACAACTGCAAAAGCGCTGGACTCAACTTTTAGAACTAGCATGGACTATCCGCAACAGTAACACTGAAGTACAGACGGGTTTAAACTAAGGCAAAATTACAGAATTAAATCCTATTCAATCCTGCTGATTACAGATGTTGTTACAGATAAATTTCTCCATAATCCGACGATCGCAAAACATACCCTCTACTTCTTGAGTATTTATAGGATTAGAGGGGATGGTAAGGAAATAGTCAAAAATTTACTCCTGCTTGGAAACTATTTGAGTTGGTAATATTGGGATATTTTTAGTACAAAAGTATTAATATTTTTCCTTTCTACTTATTAATCCAGCCTTGTCAGGTCAAAATTAAAAATTCATATTAAGTTAGCGATCGCTAACTGCTACTTCCATGGAATTGTAGAATACATGGGACTTGTGGCACAGGAATTTGAGATGACTATGACTCAAGGCGCACGGGCTAATCAGGCAGGGAAAATTCTAGAAAGTAATGTAGAGACAATATTAAGCGTACATGGTTATTTTCAAGTAGGAAATCATGTTTCCAAGGAATTTTTATTTAATGCTAGTTTGTTAGCAAAACGCTATGCCAAGCAAGTTTACATCGGTTCTGGAATTTATAAAACTATTTTGAAGGTTGACTTTTTTGTAATGGGTTTACCTGTAATGCCATCTGGATTAATTATCGAATGTAAGTGGCAAGAAAGTGGTGGTTCTGTTGATGAAAAATTTCCCTATTTAAACTTGAATATTCAGGACTCATATCCCGCACCGACTATTGTAGTTATTGGGGGTGAAGGAATGAGAGAGGGAGCGATTAAATGGCTCAGACAACAAGTTGCATCTAACCCAAATTTATTAGCAGTTCATACTTTAGATAGATTCATTGCTTGGAGTAATAATCATCTATAAAATCTCATACGATGTAATTAATAATTCATCAATTACTCCTCTTTTTTTAGTATTAGAATTAATGGAGCGGGAAGCTGCTATCTGGTAAATATTGAAATTAATTTGCTTATATAAATTTTTGATAAAATCAGAATCAGAATTACATACCATCACTTTTACACCACGACTTGCCAATTCTGCACAAGTATCTCTTAAAGCTTCTTGCTCTTTTTTTCCAAAAGAATGACCGTTATAACCAGTAAAATAGCTGGTACTACTAATAGGATGATAAGGTGGATCGCAAAACACGAAATCTTCACTACTAATCGCCCAATGCAGCACATCGGTAAAATCTACTTGTTGAATTTTAGATGTAGAAAGCGCTCTTGAAGCTGCTCTCAGTAACTCTTCAGGGCAAATATTAGGATTTTTATAATTGCCTAATGGGACGTTAAATTTTCCCTGAGAATTGACTCTATACAGACCATTGTAACAAGTTTTATTCAAATAAATTAAACGTGCAGCTTGTTCTATATTGTTAATTTTGGCATCTGCTCTCACATGATAATAATACTCTCGGTTGTGTTTAATTTGATGTTCTTTAAGTAAGCAGATTAATTCCTCAACATTATCCCTAACACAGCGATAAGTAGTAATTAATTCACAATTAATATCAGTTAAAGTTGCTTGTAAGGGTTGGAGATAGAAAAACACAGCCCCACCGCCTAAAAATGGTTCATAGTAATTTTTGTAATTTTTCGGAAAATAAGGAATATATTGTTGAATTAACCTACTTTTACCTCCTGCCCACTTTAAAAATGGACGTGGATAAGCTTGTTTGGGGACTTGAGTTACCATTTAATTGAAATTTAACTAAAACTAAGCTAATGAATATAACAAAATTTAACTGAAGAACCATATTTTATATTAATTGAGTAATATTTCACCCATATAGATTACAATTAGTAGAGATAAAATACCTCTCAAGATATGTAAGTTTATAGCAAGGCAGTTTATATTCAAATGTTTGACGGATTTTGGGATAACATCTCTCGCTACCCCCGCTACTTTATTACTGTTCTCTTAGGCGTGTTTCTAAACACAATCGCACCATTAGTGCCACTTTTTAAACGTCCTGTCACCTTGATTGCCCTTTTGGGTTTTTTTGCAGGCGCTTTAGTGTTTGTTACTCTTACCCTCCGCGCAATGCTGGGCTTAAGTACAATCTAGACTGGACTAGATCGGGGGTTTGCCCGTAGGGCAGTTGTCAAGGGCTTTGCCAGCATCAAAGACTGTCCTCTCCAACTTACTTTTAATTGTGTCGTATAACCTCTCAGAAGAGGCGTAACTATTATGGCTACAAATCGCCGCGTTTCCCGTGTTGCTGAATTAATAAAACGGGAAGTTAGCCAAATGCTACTCAACGGTATTAAAGACGATCGCGTGGGTACAGGAATGGTAAGTGTTACCGATGTAGATGTTTCTGGCGATCTACAACATGCCAAAATCTACGTCAGCATTTATGGAACAGAGGAAGCCAAGGCAGAAACAATGGCAGGCTTAAAGTCGGCTACGGGTTTTGTCCGCAGCGAACTCGGCGCACGGGTAAGGCTGCGTCGCACACCAGAAGTCATTTTTATCGAAGACCGTTCCATAGAACGCGGTACTAAAGTATTGTCGCTTTTAAACCAACTTCAGTATGAGCGATCGCCAGAAACTCAAGCAATGGCAGAAGATACTACAGATGAATATGACGAACAATCCTGAGAATAAGTAACTAACACAACAATGTAACTTTAGAACAATTCATCCTTAGGGAATTCGCCAAACACTTTACAGACGCGATTGAATCGCGTCTGTTTCAATATGAGTATACAGGGGTAGGTGGGAGAAAAGGGGCGTAGGGGAAGATAAGAACAGAAATTCTACCTTGTCCTCCTCATCTCCCTCATCCTTCTGATGCTACTCTCTACTTTTCTTCAGTAACTTTACTATTAGCGCAAATCCTTATTTTTATAAAACTTCACAATTCACCGCCTAGAATTTACTGAAACCGAAGGTGGTGAATCGAGGCTTGAGTAGCGATCGTTATAAATCATCGAACCCTAGCTACGACTCAAACGGGCGATTTGGCGAGCTTTTCACGTCAGTTACTGCTAACCTAGAGGCAAATCATCTGACTCTACTCTCAATGTTTATTCAGAGTAGCCTGTGTTTTGCAGTACTGCAATTAACCGAGAAACTACGGTCGTTTATTTAAGAAATTATTAACATATAGTATGTTTCAAGTTTTCGTAGTGTACGGTAGCGCTTATATTTTGCAACAGTTTATACCGTTGCTTCTGCCATAAATCTCTGATTGCTAAATTAGAGACAAATTCCAACGTCTCTAACTTAGGTCTAATTGTGATTATTCTGTACATCAGCAATCCATCGTAGAAACTATTCTCGCTCGCACAATCATGGCTAAAAGTATCAACAGCACAACTTTCAAACTTGAAAAAAGCCAGTTATACAAAATTCTCACTAGGTTAATTTAGTAACCTTCATATGTGAAAGTGAAGCACATTTACTCAATTTGTCAGTAAACGTTGACTTTCTTAACATTTCTTTGGATAATTTGAGGATATGTAGCGTCAAAATGAAATTAGTTCCGTATAGCAAACTACAAAACCTTAGCCACAAGTCTCATTCCTGTCATGTTTGTTCCCAATAGTTAATGGGAACACTATCTACGTATAAATCTGTGAGTAAAAATCATGAGTGTCAATACGGTGCCCTCTATCAATTACTATTCTTTGGATGTAATTCAAGACGAAGCTCGCCGACTAGTGCAAAAGGGAATGATTAGCCGACAACAGCCAATATATACGCTCTGCCAGTACATTCCTGCGAGAGAGTGGGTTTGCGTTGAGTGTGAATTGGAGAAATGTGACTTTCTGTTGCGCGATCGCATCGGCGATCTCATTGGTCGGGAACAATGGGAAAACGACTAGTGCCAACAGGCCGCTATGTTAAAGCCAGTTTAGTGTACTCTTGGGAGAACTTAAAAAGTGGTTGCTCTCTAAAAGTCGGAAAAAGGGAAGAAAGCTTACTATGTGAGCTTTTTAACCTTTTAAGACTAGATAGTTATGTGCGCCAGATGACACTAGTTGATTGTGTAATTTTGGATTTGGGATTGGGAGTTTATTTTGAATCTTTAGATGTAGTTAAGAAACGATTCATAACCCAATTTTAGGGACGACCTCTAGTTTTGATGAATATTCTCCAATCCCAAATCCTTAATTATTTATGAAACTAGAAGCATTAAAGCCTGATTTATACAACTATTCGACTTAGCGAGCGATCGGATTAAAATAAGTTTTGTATTGAGTCAGCGCTAAGTATATTGGTGCTAGCAAACTCAAATACCATTGAAAATCTGGCCATAACAACAAAGTACGCTGCGATCTATGCTAGGTACAAAAATATTTTTCTGATATCACATTTTATACATGCATAATCTCCAACCAAAAATTTATTTCTTGGTTGGAGATTAATTTCTGTTACAACAGTTTTCAGATATTTTAGACTGCGGCTGAGTAGGAGAGTAGGGAATGACATTTATTGGGAAAAGGACATATCTTTCCCTTTCCCTATCCAAATGGCTTTTCTCTTTCTCTATAAATAGCAAGTTGCTGAGAGTCCACTTTAGTACTATTCGTCTTCTTCTAATTCATCATCATCATCTTCTTCTTCATTGGCCTTCGCTACAGAATTAGCAGAAACAACAGCTCCTTTATCTAGCTTTTCGCGTACTAATTGTTTAATTTGTTCGGCAAATTCTGGTTTTTCTTCTAGATACTTGATGGCATTGTCTCGTCCTTGGGAGATGTTATCGCCGTTATAACTATACCAAGCTCCTTTGCGAACGAGGATGCCAGTTTCTTCTGCTAAATCCACAAGACAACCTAAAGTAGAAACTCCTTTACCAAAAATGATGTCAAACTCTGCCACTCTAAAAGGTGGCGCTACTTTATTTTTGGCGACTTTGACTTTGACTCGGTTGCCAAATTCATCTGTACCTTTTTTCAAAGTTTGAATCCGACGAATATCTAAACGCACCGAAGCGTAAAACTTCAATGCATTACCACCAGTTGTTGTTTCTGGGCTACCATAAGTAACACCGATTTTTTGTCGTAACTGGTTAATGAAGATTACAGTACAGCCAGATTTACCGATATTACCAGTAATTTTACGTAAAGCTTGGCTCATCAACCGTGCTTGTAAACCAACGTGAGCATCACCCATATCGCCTTCAATTTCAGCGCGGGGAACCAATGCTGCCACCGAGTCAATAATTACAATATCAACTGCCGCCGAGCGGACAAGTTGATCGACAATTTCTAAAGCAGCTTCCCCTGTATCTGGTTGAGAAACTAGCAAATTTTCAATATCTACACCCAATGCGGCGGCGTAAGTAGGATCGAGGGCATGTTCGGCATCAACAAAGGCAGCAATACCGCCATTTTTTTGCACTTCTGCGAGTGCATGTAGTGCTACTGTCGTTTTACCAGAACTTTCTGGGCCATAAATCTCAATCACCCGCCCCTTGGGTAAACCACCACCCAATGCTAGATCGAGCGTCAGCGCCCCTGTGGAAATCGTCTCCACCCGCATCCGGGTAGCATCGCCCAAGCGCATAATTGCCCCCTTACCGAAGCTGCGCTCAATCTGGTTAAGCACCATGTTTAGCGCTTTTTGCTTGCCAGAAGTATCGGTGTTGATAGCCATTCCTGCCTCTAAAGTGTATGGATTTTAAGGAGTGTTGGTTTCGGAGTCTGAGTAGAACAGATATACTATTTTAGCCAGAAAATTCTGGAATAGGACTTTTCAAATCAAAAAGAAAGTGTGACAAGATCCTAACTCGATCGCTAGCTGATTGGGGTAGCCAAGCTCAATGATACCAACTTGGATTGCGACATAGCAGGAGGTATATTGAGACTGCGCGATCGCATGATTTTATTTCAGGTAGGAAGAAATTTAGACTTACCCTAGCCAAATCGTCATTGGTATCACCCTTGATAGTTAATTTTCGCTAGTATTGGCACAAATATCTATAAAGTTAATCCAGCAGTACACGTTTCAGGCACAGAGGCAATGAGTCAAAACCCCTTGATAGATTCCGGTACTCAATCGTCTAAATCTGGATTGAAGCCGGCATTAGTATCGGCACTGGCAAGTTTAGAAGTGCAGCTAGAGCGGGAGTTAGCCCGATACCGACGCACGCGAATTGGTATGAGAACGCCAAACCAATCTCGTGTCAGCAGTTATATTAGCAGTCAACCTCAAGAAGTCACAGACTTGCCTGCAACTGCCGACAAAAAGCCACCAGTAGCAGAAATTAAAATTGATACACCGCCTGTATCTGTGCCCGACGAGCCTCTTTCAGGAAATCCAGCGCCAGCTACGCTCAAAACTGAAGCTCTGGATAATCCCCAAGTCTCCCCCAATGATGCTAAAACACAACTTCCACTGCCTTCGCCAAATAACAGTAGTAGCTTAGTGCCCGCGGTAGTAAAAGATGCACAAAAGGACAATCTCCCGCAGGCCAATGACACAGCCAAACAGCCAGACGATTACTTAGAATCGAGTGAAGCTCTACTGCGAAGTTTGACAGACGAACAACCACAAACAAAGAAGCCGAGCAATTCGAGCGACAGTCTGCTATCACCTTTGGGTATCGGCTCGATGCTGCTGTTATTAGTAGCGAGTCTCACGTTGGGGTACGTAGTGTTCAATCCCAAAAGCTTGCCTCAGCTGAACCTAGGTAAATTATTTAATGGCAAGTCTTCTAGTGCGGAAAATACTTCAGAAGTTGGGACTAATACTCAATCTCATCCTCAGCCAGAACTCACGCCTATACCCAGGTATCCAAACTTAGCCGCCAAAGAGTTTCCCCAAGTGAAAGATCCCAATGATGTAGTTGGTTTAGAGCCGAAAGTTCAACCAACCCCGACAGCATTGCCTAAGTCCATTTATACTCCACCAGCAAACCCTCCAGTTGTCAACCCGCTACCAGTTGCTCCTCTCCCACTGACGCAGCCTTTGCCTCCCTTGATACCTCCAGCCTCAACGTTACAACCTTCACCCCAGCCAACTACAACCCCGCCAAAGATCGATGCCGAAATCACACCAGCAGCGGATGGTTTTTATCATATAGTGACAGACAATCAAGGCACGATCGCTCTCGCTAATGCGAGAAAAGTAGTTCCCGATGCTTACTTATCACGCAGCCAAAAATTGATTTATCTGGGTGCGTTGAAGACAAAAGAAGAAGTACAACGAAGGTTGCAAGAACTACAAGCCAAGGGAATTAAAGCACGAGTTGAGCAACCATGAGTTGCAAAAATCTACAATATGATGAGGAGATTGGGGATTGGGGATGGGTGATTGGCAATTGGGGATTAGGAAAGAATATCCTTTTACTCTTTAATCTTTTTTACCATTGTGCCCAGTCCCCAATCCCGCGCGAAGCGCTTCGGGTAACAAGTGAATGGAGAGCTGACATGGAACTAATTAAGCGTATTCTGCGGGTGATTCGCGCTAATCTCAATAGTTTGATCGGCAGTGCAGAAGATCCTGAAAAGGTTCTGGAACAAGCCGTGATGGAAATGCAGGAAAATTTGGTGCGATTGCGGCAAGGGGTAGCGCAAGCGATCGCTACTCAAAAACGCACCGAAAGACAAGCTGCGGCGGCTGAATCGACATCAGAAGAATGGTATCGCCGCGCCCAACTAGCACTGCAACAAGGCAACGAACCTCTAGCTAGAGAAGCTCTGACTAAACGCCGAGCTTACCAAGAAACTGCCACAGCCCTAACTAACCAAATCGGGCAGCAAAACGATGTGGTAGCTAGGCTCAAAAAGGATATGCGGACGCTAGAGTTAAAAATTGCTGAAGCTAAAACCAAAAAAGATATGTACATTGCTCGCGCTCGTTCTGCCGAAGCTTCTTATCGACTTCAGGAAATGCTCGATGGAGTTTCTGCTAACAGCAGCTTAAATGCTTTTGAGCGCATGGAAGACAAAGTATTACAGATAGAAGCTAAATCCGAAGCGATCGCAACTCTGGGCAGCGATGACTTGCAAAAACAATTTGACTCTTTAGAATCAACTAGCGATATCGATACAGAGCTAGCAGCAATGAAGGTACAAATGTTAAATGAAGATAAAAACCCACAGCAACAAAAGTTAAACGAAAGTTCAGAGCCTTGAAAAGCAAGCAACTAGCTTTACGAGAGTATATCTTTACAATAAACGGGCGTTGGGGTGTACTGAACCAAACTGGAAAGATTACATTGAAATAGGAAGCTATTAAATAGTAAAAAAGCTAACTGTCCAACAAAGCGCGTAAACTCCAAAAGGAAAAACAAAGTTATGGGATTATTCGATCGTATTAAACGAGTAGTTAGTTCTAACCTCAACGATTTAGTCAGTAAAGCTGAAGATCCAGAAAAAATACTAGAGCAAGCCATCCTGGAAATGCAGGAAGACTTGGTACAGTTACGTCAGGGAGTTGCCCAAGCGATCGCAGCCCAAAAACGTACAGAGAAACAATATAATGATGCCCAAAATGAAATTAATAAGTGGCAACGCAATGCTCAATTAGCCCTACAAAAAGGCGACGAGAACCTTGCACGACAAGCCCTAGAACGCAAAAAGACATTCACCGACACCAGCACAGCACTGAAAACTAGCCTGGATCAGCAAAGCACTCAGGTGGAAACCCTCAAGCGCAACTTAATTCAGCTAGAAAGCAAGATTTCAGAAGCTAAGACCAAAAAAGAAATGCTCAAAGCGCGGATTACTACCGCCAAAGCCCAAGAGCAACTTGAAGGTATGGTGCGCGGGATGAATAGCAACAGTGCAATGTCTGCCTTTGAGCGGATGGAAGAAAAAGTCCTAATGCAAGAAGCCCGTGCCCAGTCAGCGGCGGAGTTGGCAGGTTCGGACTTAGAAAGCCAATTTGCCCGTTTGGAATCGGGTAGCGATGTTGATGATGAATTGGCAGCTTTGAAAGCATCACTGGCTCCCGCAAGCCCACCAAATCAACCCCAACTGCCACCACAACAAACCACCCCCCCGAATACCGCTTCCCAACCTAATGAAGTGGTTGATGCTGAATTGGAGTCCCTACGCAAACAATTGGATCAAATGTAACATTTGCAGAATATCAAATTTGAACAGTCCCACACCCACTGGTTGTGGGATTTTGCATTAATTGTCAGTTGTCAGTTGTCAGTTGTTAGTTGCCGATCTTTTCTACTGACCACTGACCCTCAGATTGGGATAGAGTATTTTGTGTGTCAACTTTGAACGATGCCACCTAATGGAGACTGCAATGAGTAAAGGTGTAACCATCATCACTGATGCCGAGTTTGAAACAGAAGTGTTGAAAGCCGAGCAGCCTGTATTAGTTTACTTTTGGGCTTCTTGGTGCGGGCCGTGTCAATTAATGTCGCCAGTGATTAACTTGGCAGCCACCACATACGGCGATCGCCTCAAAGTTGTCAAAGTGGAAGTTGACCCGAATCCGATTACTGTCAAACACTACCAAGTCGAAGGTGTTCCAGCCCTCAGATTAATTCAAGGAGAGAAACTATTAGCATCCACTGAGGGAGTTATTGGCAAAGATAAATTACTTAGCCTGTTAGATACGCACTTAAATAGTAATTAGTCAGTGGTCAGTTGTCAGTAGTCTATAACGAAGAACTACTGACCGCTGACAACTCACAACTAACAAAGAACGAAAATGCAATTTGCGAAGCGTTTACAACCCCTGCAATCCAACGTATTTGCTGATATGGACAGAGCCAAGGCAGTGGCTCTTTCGATAGGACGACAGTTAATTGATTTGTCACTGGGTTCTTCTGATTTACCCGCCGAGGCGCACGTTATCGAAGCGATCGCTCAATCTCTCCACGACCGAAGTACCCACGGGTACTTGCTGTTTCACGGTACTCAAGCATTTCGCCAAGCCGCAGCTGATTGGTACGAACAAAAATTTGGCATTAGTGTCGATCCAGAAACTGAGGTATTGCCGCTGATTGGTTCCCAGGAAGGGACTGCTCATTTACCCCTAGCACTGCTCGACCCTGGAGATTTTGCTTTATTGCTCGACCCTGGCTACCCCTCCCATGCAGGGGGAGTTTATTTAGCCAACGGGCAAATCTATACGATGCCTTTACTTGCAAAAAATGATTTTCTGCCAGTGTTGGCTGATATTCCTGCCGCTGTCTTAGCTCAGTCGCGGATGATGGTTTTAAGCTATCCTCACAATCCGACTGCGGCGATCGCACCTTTAGCTTTTTTTCAAGAAGCTGTGGCTTTCTGTCAGCAACACAATCTCGTCTTAGTTCACGATTTTCCCTACGTAGATTTGGTATTTGAGGAAGCTGGAGTTGGCAGCAGAAAAGACAAGGAAACAAACAGAATAATTAATCCCCAATCCCCAGTACCTTCGATTCTGCAAGCTGACCCAGAAAAAAGTGTTTCGATTGAATTTTTCACTCTTTCCAAGTCTTACAATATGGGCGGCTTCCGCATTGGTTACGCCATCGGCAATGCTCAGTTGATTAACGCTTTACGTCAAGTCAAAGCAGCCGTTGATTTTAATCAGTATGGGGGGATTTTGAACGGGGCGATCGCGGCTCTCACAGGCCCCCAAGCAGGAGTAACAGATTCAGTCGCCATTTTCCGCAAACGTCGAGATGCCTTCATCAATGCTTTGCACAGCATCGGTTGGCAAGTTCCTACTCCTAAGGCCACGATGTATATCTGGGCTAAGTTACCCGCACCGTGGAATCAAAATTCCGTAGAATTTTGCACCCAATTAGTCAAACAAACTGGGGTTGCGGCTTCTCCTGGGGCTGGTTTTGGCAAATCTGGTGAAGGTTATGTTCGCTTTGCCTTAGTGCACGAGCCACCTTTATTAGAAACTGCTGTCGGGAGAATTGCGGAATTTCTTTGATTGAAAGATAAAGTTTTTATCTGAGATTCACAGTAAATTTATGAGTTGCTATTTGTACTGAGGTACTTTCGGGATAAACTACAAAACAAGTGTTTGCAAGGATCAAAGGTACTAAAACTTTAGCAGGAGAAAGTATCTTGATTCTTAAGCGCAAATTTCATCCCTAAAACTCAGTAATACAGCGTGCATGGCAGTTAATCTCCAAAAAATCGGCATTTGTGTTTTGACTTTAGTTGCGATCGGTGTGTTACAGCAGCGTCCTGTTTGGGCTTTAACTACTGCCTCAGCACAAGCAATATCCATAACAGAAAATTCTCTTGATGTTAACAGTTCCCAAATAGCTCATCTCCAGAGTATGGAGGAAACTACAGGTGAAAGTAACTCAAAAACAAATGAGTTACTATTACTCGCCGAGCGCAACATCGAAAAAATAATTCAGAATAATCAGGTTTCTATGGTGACGCTTGACGAAACAACTCGCTATTATGTTGCTCAAACGCCTGCTGCTACACAAGACAGTTTTATACCTTCTTATAGAAATGTTTGGGTAAAGCTAAATGATGCACCCATCAGACGAAAAGTGCCAGAACCTTCCGCACTATTAGGATTAGTTGCTATGGTTGGTTGGCTTGTGACTCAGGGTCAAACAAAACAAGCAAGAAACTTAGGGTAGGGAGTATAAGACGACATTTTCAACACGAAAAAAAGGGGAAGAAGCAGCTAAACGTTTTTTTATAATTTTTTAAGATTTTTACTGTAAAATTACGGTTGTCTGCTGAATATTTCTTGACACAATAGTTAGGTATATTGATTTAGTTTAATTGCTGGAAATGACCAATGCTTAAAGTTAGTTAAGAATTTATTACCTTAAAAGTAAAATTAGTCAAAGCAATCATTAAGTTTTGCTAATTTTTAGGTAATAGGATAACATCCTGAAGCATAGAAGCGCAAATAGTCTCAATTGGGGAAATTGTAAATACCTTACACAAGCCAAATTTTTATTTATTAGAACTTTACCTTAATTCTATTTGAGTTTCCGAGCAAAATGGTTGACTGATGACCTAGCATGAAAAGGAAAAATGACAGCACATCTATTTACTATAGAGCGGCAAGTAAAGTCGCCTCAACCCAGACGAGTTTTATTAGTTGAAGATAATGATGCTAACAGAATGCTACTGAGTGACTATCTCAGCTATTGTGGATACAATGTCCAAAGTTTATCAGATGCATCTACTTTTTTTGCAACTATAGATAAATTCCAGCCGGAGTTAATGTTGTTAGACTTAAAATTACCAGGCGTTGACGGTTATTTACTGCTAGAACAAATTAGGCAAAAGTCCAATTTATCAAAGATACCTATCATCATAGTTTCAGCTTTTGCTTTTAAAGCCGATCGAGAACGAGCAATGAATCTAGGCGCTAGCCGCTATTTAATTAAACCTGTAAATCTTACCGAACTGCTCCTAGCAATTGAAGAAGAATTATCTTGTATTCATATCTAAATTTTGCTATTCAAGTACAACTATTCAGCTTTTTGAGTGTTAATAAACTCTTCAACATTTTCACTAAGGTGTTGCACAGAATTACCTATTTCATAAATTTTGCGTTCTGCTTGTGCTAGCAACAAAGCTGCTGTTTGTAATTCGTTTAGAGCTTCAGCCATAGCCTCACGATAACTAGATTCAAACTCTTGTAGATTCATAAATTTGCTCTTGCCTAAAATCATTGCCTCATCTTTCAATTTAATCATAGTTATAAATTTAAGTTGCTAAAACCGTTAATTCGCTTAATTTTTGACTTTAAACTGAGAATCCGAAATATTGCTTATTTTAATATAACTAGCTAAAACTCTTATTAAATTAGATAACAAATATATAATGCCAGTCTCAAGAAAGTACCAAAAGATAATTCCCAGCTGAAAATACAAAAACTTTAAAAAACAATAAAAAATAAAAATTTTTCAATGTTTACAAAAATATATCAAGTTCAAATTATTTATAAAAAATTAGGAAAATCTTATAAAAGTTAGTTGAAGTATGTAGGTAATACTAATTCGTCATTAAGAAATTCAGATAGACTTTGGGTTTCGGGGTTTAAATGGGTTGCCAGATTTTAAAGAATTGGTGTAACACCCTTTTGGGGAAATTTGAGTCCGTCGCTTTTGTGGGCTTTATTGCGTTTAAGTAACTGCATCGGATTTTCTGAGTTAAAGCAAGTGCCATTGGTTTCTGTTCCAGCAAAAAAAATTATTTTTTCTTAAAATAGTAATAGGTATATTTTGTAAGATTACCTAAATTGGGTTGTGACAACATCTGCTCAAATACCACCACTGCTTAAAGATCCAGAGCGTTTGGAAAGCCGTCTAGCCGAAATTCCACCGGAACCGGGAGTTTATTTCATGCGGGACGGCACCGATCGCATTATTTATATAGGTAAATCGCGCAAGTTGCGATCGCGCGTTCGTTCTTACTTCCGGGAAGGATATACCAAAAGCGAACGCATCGCCACTATGGCCAAGCAGGTGAGCGAAATTGAATTTATCGTCACCGACACCGAAGCTGAAGCCTTGGCGCTGGAAGCCAACTTAATCAAGCAGCACCAGCCATACTTCAATGTGCTGCTCAAAGATGATAAAAAATATCCCTATGTCTGCATTACTTGGTCAGAAGATTATCCGCGAATTTTCATCACTCGCAAACGCCAATTCGGCAAAGAAAAGGATAAATTCTACGGACCTTATACTGATTCTGGCTTATTGCGAGAAATTTTACGAATTAGTAAACGCATCTTTTCACTACGACAACGACCTCAACCGCTATTCAAAGACCGTCCTTGCTTAAATTATGATATGGGGCGCTGTCCGGGTGTGTGTCAGCAGTTGATTTCAACAGAAGAATACCGCAAAACCGTGCAAAAAGTAGCGATGGTATTTCAAGGTCGAACTCAAGAACTGATTGACATTTTGACAGAACAAATGCACAAATCAGCAGAGGCGTTGAACTTTGAGTCAGCCGCGCGGATTCGCGATCAAATTGCTGGGTTAAAGTCGCTGACTGCCGATCAAAAAGTGTCTCTTCCAGATGATACAGTTTCACGAGATGCGATCGCCCTGGCTGCCGACGCACAACATGCCTGCATCCAATTATTCCAGATTCGGGCTGGGCAACTGGTAGGACGTTTAGCATTTGTAGCAGATACTCACGCTGAACCAGGAGCGATCTTACAACGAGTTTTAGAAGAACATTACCAAACTGCTGACTCAGTAGAAATTCCCACAGAGATTTTAGTACAGCACGAGCTACCAGATACAGAGATATTGGCGGATGTCTTGACGCAGCGTAAGGGAAGAAAAGTGACAATTTTGGCTCCCCAGCGGCAAACCAAGGCAGAATTGATTGAGATGGTAGAGCGCAATGCTCAGTATGAATTGCAGAGAATGCAGAAATTTAGCGATCGCAATCAGCAAGCAATGCAAGATTTAGCTGCAATTCTCGATTTACCCGACTTACCTCACCGCATCGAAGGTTATGATATCTCTCACATTCAAGGTTCCAATGCTGTAGCTTCCCAAGTCGTGTTTATCGACGGTTTACCTGCTAAACAAAATTATCGTCACTACAAAATTAAAAATCCTACAGTCACAGCCGGACACTCAGATGATTTTGCTAGCTTGGCTGAAGTTATTGGGCGGCGATTCCGCAAGTATAGTGAAGATCCAAAATTAGCGAGAGTGGGTAATCCTGACTGGCCCGATTTAATTATGATTGATGGCGGCAAAGGTCAGCTATCATCGGTTGTTGCGGTTTTGCAAGAGCATAATTTATTGGAAGATTTGCGAGTTGTGAGTCTAGCAAAGCAGCGGGAAGAGATTTTTTTACCAGGAGAATCTCAACCTTTGGAAACTGAAAGCGAACAACCAGGAGTACAATTGTTGCGGCGGTTACGGGATGAAGCGCATCGATTTGCAGTCACTTTCCATCGTCAGCAACGCAGCGATAAATTGAGGCGATCGCGTTTAGATGAAATTCCTGGCTTAGGACACCATCGCCAAAAACAGCTACTAGGACATTTTCGCTCAGTTGATTATATTCGGCAAGCTACACCCGCACAACTAGCCGAAGTTGCAGGAATTGGGCCGCGTTTGGCTCAAGAAATTTATGATTACTTTCATCCCTCTTGAGCCGATTAAACATTTATCATTAGTGAAGAGGAGAGGGTTTTTCAGACATTCTGCATAGATTCGGTAATTATAACTAATTAGCCGAACTTGATATTAATCCTAAATCTTTTCTTTCTTCTCTTCGCGTTCTTTGCGTCCTACCCTGCGGGAAGCCGCTAACGCGTCTATGTGGTTCGTTTCAATTAGATAAACTTCTATAGCGAATAACTCTATGTAACTTTACATATCAATTTCTAATTCCTGATAACCAGTTTGTTCGTCAAAAGTTCTATTAAATGTAAACTCTTCACTAGCACCGATTACTATTTCGGCAGTTGTATAAATAATACTGCCATTCACAAGATGTCCGCCGATAGTTTTGCCTTGTTTATCGGCAATAGCAATGTGCAAATGCACCCCTGCGATCGCTATTGTCCCGTTGAGAGTTATAATTTCAAATTTATCTTCCAAGACTGTACTATTTTCTCGATTGGCAAAGCGAATTGTTGCTTTTTTTAGGCTGCCGATCGCACTTACAGCCGTTTCCGATGTTATGAGGTACAATTAGTACTAATAAAATAAAAAGATAATACTGTCATGAAAGCATATTCAGTGGATATCCGAGAAAAAATAGTTGCAGCACATATTGAGGAAAAAATATCAATTCGGCAAGTGGCACTCAGATTTGCAGTCAGTAAAAGTCTAGTACAAAAG
>NZ_JAECZA010000082.1 GCF_016056275.1 Dendronalium phyllosphericum CENA369
AGGGGGATGAGGGGGATGAGGGAGATGAGGGAGATGAGGGAGATAAAGAAAAAGTTTCCTAATCCCTAATCCCCAATCCCCAATCCCTAGTCCCCAATCTCCAAGCTCGCCGGATTGTTAGGTATTTTAATGAAATTAGAAATACATGCTCGACCTGTACATTGTTACCCTGTGTTAGATTGGGCATACTGACTATAATTTTTCCCTCTGACAAAGTTGTCATTATGGTGATTACAAAAAGTAGGCTTGTTTTGGGTGCTACGGCAGTAACACTCTCCACGATCGCAGTTACTAGTCTTGGCATTCACTCACGAGGTCAAGCTTTATTTAAAGCAAATCCCAAGGAAACGGTAGATGAAGTTTGGCAGATTGTTAACCGTCAATACGTAGACGGTACTTTTAACCAAGTAAATTGGCAGGCTGTTCGTAAGGAGTACTTGAACAAGTCCTACAGTAGTCAGCAGGAAGCTTATAAGTCCATCCGGGAAATGCTGAAAAAGCTAAACGACCCATACACCCGGTTTATGGACCCGGAAGAATTCAAAAACATGCAAGTGGATACCTCTGGGGAACTCACAGGTATTGGCATCACAATTAGTCTGGATGAAAAAACAAAGCAATTAGTTGTGATTGCGCCAATTGAAGATACACCCGCATTTAAGGCTGGAATTCTTGCAAAGGATGAAATTCTCAAAATCAACGGCAAAAGCACTAAGGGGATGGATACTAACGAAGCAGTATCCCTAATTCGCGGTGAAGCCGGAACAAAAGTAAATCTCACAATTCAACGTAACAAACAAGTAAAAGAGTTTGCGATCGAACGGGCGCGGATTGAAATCCATCCTGTTAAGTATTCCCAAAAGCAAACACCCGCAGGAAACCTGGGTTACATTCGCCTCAACCAGTTCAGCGCCAATGCTGGTAAGGAAATGCAAAATGCCATCAAAGATTTAGAAACCAAAAAAGTATCCGGATATATTCTCGATCTACGTGGAAACCCTGGTGGTTTGCTTTTCTCTAGTGTGGAAATTGCCCGGATGTGGCTGAGTCAAGGCACAATTGTCTCCACCATTGACCGCCAAGGCGAGCAAGAGCGGGAAGTCGCAAATGGTCGCGCTTTGACAAATAAGCCATTAGTAATTTTGGTGGATAAAGGTTCGGCTAGTGCTAGCGAAATCCTCTCAGGAGCCTTGCAGGATAACAAGCGTGCTACTCTAGTGGGTACTCAAACCTTTGGTAAGGGACTAGTACAATCGGTACGTCCCTTAGAAGATGGCTCAGGATTAGCAGTGACAATTGCTAAATACCATACTCCCAGTGGTAGAGATATTAATCATCAAGGGATTGCTCCAGATGTGAAGGTAGAGTTGAGCGATGCCCAACGACAAGACTTGTGGCTTCACGAGCGTGACAAACTGGCAACATTAGCAGACCCCCAATTTGCTAAAGCAGTAGAAGTAATAAAAAAACAAATTGCTGCTAAAGGCATTACGAGTGCCGAAAAAAATTAGAAACTAAAAATTTAGGATTTATTGGGGTTGGCATTTGCCAGCCCGAATCAATCCAATGCGACGGGCGATCGCTTCCTCTTCGGAAGTAAAAGGCCCCCACTGTTCTATAATTTCTTGATTATCGTCCCCAACCTCTTTGCTGGGGACGATTTCGCAATTTCCAGTGGAGCGCTTGACAATATACAATTCTTGTGCGTTGGTCATATTTTGAAAACGAAAATTTTGTTTTTACAAAAATTTTACGGCATACAAACTAGATTTTTAGCCCAATGGCTTTTGAGTAGGTATCCCAGCGGAACGGGGAAATTTCGCAGGGGTGGTTTCTACCTTACGTAAATACAAACAGTGACGGATGCTTGCGCTGATAGGAGTGGTGAAGCTTTCGATTGATTCAATAATGCCACCTAGCTGGGTCACTGCATTTTGCAAACTTGTTGTTTCCTCTTGTGTCCAATTACCACGGTAGATAACAGCTAAACCACCTTGTTTGAGTAATGGTAGGGCATATTCTGCACACACAGAAGCCGGGCCGACAGCACGGATGAAAGCCAGGTCGTAGGTTTGTCGGTAGCGAGACTGCTGTCCTATTTCTTCGGCTCTACCAACAATAGTTTTTGCATTGGTTAAAGCAAGTTCAGTTAATATTTTTTCTATAAAAGTAATTTTTTTGCGAGTTGAATCCATCAGCGTAATTTCGCAATTTGGTGCAGCAATTATTACTGGAATACCTGGAAAGCCTGCACCTGTGCCAATATCAATTGCAGATGCACCTTCTTGAACAGACGGGATAAATTGTCCCTGTGGCACAATCCCCCGCAGAGAATCCCAAAGATGTTTTTCCCAAAACTCTTGGGGGTCAATGATGCGAGTTAAATTCAGCTGACGATTTCCTTCCAGGATTAACTCATAAAGCTGCTGAAATTGTACTTGCTGTTGGCTACTTGGTTGCCAATTGAGAGTTTCTTGCCATATTTGCGCCATTTCCGGCAGCAAGGAAGTTGGGGAGTTAGTCATTTGTCAGTGATGAAGAGTGCTGAGTGCTGAGTGCTGAGTGCTGAGAGACGCAATTAATCGCGTCTGTACAAGGGAGTGCTGAGTCTTGAGTTAGGAGTAGCAAGTTTCTCCTCTGCCCCCCCCGTCTCTCTGCTCCTCTGCCCCTCTGCTCCCCTGCTCCCCTGCTCCCCTGCTCTCACACTGCTGGTTGTGGTTCTTTAACTTTAGCCCCCAGTACTGCCGGATCGACTGATTTTAATTCTCCATGATTAAGCGTCCAGCAACTATCTGCGATCGCCAATAAATCTCCAGCATCGTGTGTCACTACCAATAGTGTCCAATCTTGTTTCAGTTTTGCCAATAAGCTTACTAGTTGCCGACGCATTGACCAATCTAACCCAGCTGTCGGCTCGTCTAACAGTAATAAATTAGGCTGGCGAATCAATTGCACTGCCAAAGCTAAACGTCGTTGCTGACCGCCACTTAAAGCATAGGGGGCTGCGGAGAGAGATAAATGCTCTAATCCTACTTCAGTTAGTGCTTGCCTAACTCGTTCTGACCCTAACTCAGGATGCCCTAAACGCAATTCTTCTAAAATAGAACCACCGCAAAAGTGCCGTTCTGGAAACTGAAACACCAACCCAGCCAATTGTTGTAGCTGCTCGGCAATCAGTGCTTGTTCTCGCCAAAAAACTCCGCCAGAAGTTGGTTCGGCTAATCCAGATAAAATTTCTAACAAAGTACTTTTACCAGAACCACTAGGGCCAATAATTAAACCTAGTTGCTGGGGTGCTAATTCTAGATTAATTGCTTTGAGAATTGCTGTCGGGCAGGCTGTTGGATGATAAATCAGATTTCTGAGATAGAGCATTTGTTAAGATTACCAATATTTTGGCCAATAACTGAATTAATTACTATTAACTACACTGAGAGTAACTAGAAAATTCCGCCAAGATTTACAGCGCATTATCTGCGTTAAAACCTTAATCTAGCACCAAAAACTATCCCTCTTTTTCCATTGTGGCATCCCCTTTAACAATGGCTACAACAATTATGGGAACCTGGAAAAATTACTGAAGTCAACCTGCATAGAATATTTTGGTCAGAACCAACACAGTTAGACTAAACCATTTTTTTGCATTTTAAGTAACGCATACAACTATTACAACCGCAATTATTCTGAGGATAACAATGTCTAAATGGTTTTCTACTCCTCAATCAATGGTGTTTACCAGACTTGCTGGAAAACTTAGTAGTGTAACTTTTGCAGTTGCGATCGCACTGAATCTATCGATGAATCCATCTTTAGCTGGCGATCCGTTTCGCACTAGCGAACCTCATCAAATTGGTGACAAAACAGAAGCCGCTTTTAAAGCAATTTTTGAACAAGGAGATTATCCAGCAGCAGAGCGTTACCTTAAAGAAGCATTGTCAAGTGAACCGGATGAACCTCTAGCTTATGCGATGAGGGCATCTTTGGCATACATGAAAAAAGATAAGTCCGCTCTAGATACTTACAGCAAGAAAACCCTAGAAACCGGACAAAAACTGATCGCTAGTGACGAATTACGTGGTAATTTATACACTGCCGTTGGGAATTTTTTTGAGGGAGCGGTAATTCTGACTCGTGAAGGTACAGTTAAAGGTGCGCCACAAGCTTTAAGTCGGTTACGGCAAGTCTATCAATATTTAGACAAAGCAGAAGCGATTTCTCCCAGAGATCCAGAATTGAATTTAATCAAGGGTTATATGGATTTGATGCTAGCTGTCAGTCTACCATTTGCTAATCCCGATGAAGCGATCGCTCGATTACAGACAAATGCTGCTCCTCAATATTTAGCAAATCGAGGTATTGCCCTTGCTTACCGAGATATGAAACAGTACTCTCAAGCTTTAGACTATGTCAACCGTGCTTTAGAAGGAACATCTAATAATCCAGAACTTTATTATCTCAAAGCTCAAATTCTCAAAGAACAAGGGCAAAAACAAAATAGTCAACAACTAATTCAAGAAGCGATCGCTAATTTTGACAAAGCTTTGAGTAAAAAATCCCAACTACCATCTGGTTTAGTAAAACAAATACAGAGCGAACGCGGTGGTGCTGTGAATCGCCTTGCGGAAGTGGGAAGGTAGGGAATTGGGGATTGGGGACTGGGGATTAGGGATTGGGGATTGGGATATTAATATTTTCTCTCCCTGCTCTCTTACACCTCACTCCTCTAAAATTGGTTTTAAGCAAAACAAACTTTAATACTTAATTGCAATGCATATTCAGTTCCGCGAGTTTAATCCATTTGATGTTTGGATTTGGTTGAAGTTTACTACAGTTCCTTCTGGACGCGAAAAGCAATATGTAGAAGAAGTTTTTAATTCTTGGTTTTATCTAGGTAAGTTGGGTGCATTTAATGCTGAAAATCTGCAAGTGCAGGAAACTGGACTTGATATTAGTTACATGGTTTATGATTCACAAGGATATGACAAAAGCTTACTAGCGCTGATGCACAACATGGGTGAATTTGAATATGAAGGACAGTGGGCGCGTTGTTGGTTTGACTTGGGAACTAGTGATGCGATCGCTCTTGATATTTTAATCAACGCCCTCACACAGCTAAGTGAGGAATATGTCACTATTGAAGATTTGTACATCGGCGGCGAAAATGAAGATTGGCCTGTCGAAGATAGTGACGGGCGTTCCTACTCTATTTACGATAATTAGTTTCAACAATGAACAAGCCAGGCGAAATTCGAGTGTTAGTCTTAGGCCTGATTCGGGATGGCGATCGCATTTTTGTTTCTGAAGGGTACGACTCAGTAAAGCAAGATAAATTTTATCGGGCTTTGGGTGGTGGGGTTGACTTTGGCGAAACTAGCCGCGATGCTTTAAAAAGAGAATTCCAAGAAGAAATTCAGGCAGACTTAACGAATATTCGCTATTTGGGTTGTATAGAAAATTTATTTACATTTAATGGTAGGCAGGGTCACGAAATTATTCAACTTTATCAATGTGACTTTGCCGATCCCAAGTTTTATCAATTGAATAGCTTAATGTTTTATGAGTCTATTAATCATCATCATAAAGCATTGTGGATAGATATTTCTCGCTTCAAATCTGGAGAATTAAGATTAGTACCAGAAATATTTTTTGAATATTTATAGATGTGTTATTGCAAATTAGTATAACTAATCGTATCTACAACGTTTTTAGCGATCGCACATTGAGATAATGCAGAATGCCTCGTTTCAGCAAGCCCTAATTAAAAAAGTCATATCATTTCCGGTTAATTAGTTATAATTCCCGTAATCTATGTAGAAACCGGAAAACCCTATTTCCCCCTGCCCCCTGCTTAATGATAAGTCTTTCACCGGACATGATATCAGATATATAGCAAAGTGCTGAGTGCTGAGTGCTGAGTAAAAATCACTTGCTTTAAGGCTTTGAGCAATCACAACTGTCCTAAAGGTTGTGGCTACGGCTATAGCATAGCTTTGGGGGTTTAAATGTGTTGCCTCATTTTAGAGAATTGGTATTAGGAGACGCGATTAATCGCATTAGGAGTACAGACGCGATCAATCGCGTCTGTACAGGAGTTATTATTCTCTCCCTTGTTACCCAGTCCCCCTACTTCCCTTGTTTGCGCTGCTCTCCATAATTACGCAATTGTTGCAATAGTTTTTCTTGAGAGGAAGAGGAAATGGAAGTTACAGGACTGGTACTAGGTTCGGGTTTTTCCTCAGCAATCTGAACGGTAGCAGGTGGAAGATTATTTGTATAGACAGGTAATTGCTTGTTGTCAGCGATCGCTTTTTGAGTTGGTGCTGGGCTGGCTACAATGATCTTGGGTTGATTCGCAACAGCAGCTTTCATTGAGTCTAAGGTGACAGCCACCTTTGCTTGCTCTTGCATTTGTTTTGTTGAGGACACTAAACCACTTAAGCCATTTACTAGTTGCCGCAGATTTTGTCTAAAAGCTGGGTCGCCTGTCAATTCATCTAAATCTGATGTAATTTTTTGAGTATTTTCAAACGTTACTCTTGCGGAATCTAAAGTTTGTTGCAGTAGTACCAGATTTTTCGGATCGTTTAAACTTTTAGAGGCATCGCGCAAATTAGCAGAAGCTTGAGCGGCATTTGCAGAAAGAGTTTCAAAATTTTTGAGTAATTCTCCTTGGGTTAAACGATTAACAGCTGGTGAGAGGCTGCTGACTGTAACGCGTAGTTGATTGCTAGTTTCGGTAATGTTGTTTAAAGCGCTAACCAGCCCAGAACGATTTGTAGTTACTAAGTTATCTAAGTTGCTCAACAAATTATTAGCTCGGTTGGCTGTTGAACTAAATTGACCTGCGGTTACACCTAACTGATTTACTGTTTTAGTAGTAGATGCTGTCAGTTCATTTGTCGCTCGTTGCACTGAATTAGCAGTGGCTGTAAATGTGTTTAACTGTCCTTGTAAACTCTTGCTCAAACTGCGGAAATCTTGACTGAGTTCTGTAAAACTAGTAGCTGCTGTCGATGAGGTTTCTAGAAGTTTGTTTACTCTTTGATAAAATCTGGGGTCGCTATATGCAGTAGCCAAATTAGTTGTGCTGCGAATCAGTTCATCAATACTGATGCCAACTTGTCCTTGTAACCGAGAACCATCACAAACAATCAGGCTGGAATTACAATTTTTGTCTAGTGGTTTAGCGATAATAGTTCCAGTCGGTAGCGCACTTTTTGGTGTGATGTCGATAATGCTTTCGCTAATTAATCCGCTCTGATTAGCTTCAACTAAAACATTACGAGGCATAACTAGGTCTGCTGAAGCAATTTCAATGACCACATCCACAGTATTTGCCTTTGGCAGAATTTGAGAAATACTTCCTACTTTCACGCCACGATAGCGAACTGGCGAGCCTTTTTGCATACCGCCAGCGTTGGCAAATTCAACAATAGCTTGATACGAACTATTAGCAGAGGAAAATCTATTCAACCACAGGAAAATTAATACAAATGCCCCAAGTCCCAGTAGTACAAATAAGCCTACCGAACCTTCTCTCAATGTTCGCCTAGATATGAAGCGGTTTGTTATAAGGTCTCGCATATTTATCTTCTACCAATAACCAAATTCAGAGTAATAAATATAATTATTTATACTCAGCACTCATTAGTTCACAACCTGAATCGGCCCTTGTACATTTCCACTCCTAAATTGTTTAATTAATGGCTCGTCTGTACTATCCATTTCACTAACTGTACCTTGCCACTGGACTTTACCTTGATAGAGAAACACTACTCGGTCTGCTGTGCGACGAATAGTGCTGTCTTGATGGGTGACAATAGCATAAGTACTACAGACTCCGTTCGCAAGTTGCAATTCACGGATTAAATCTTCTATCACTGTCGAAGCAATTGGGTCAAGTCCGGCTGTTGGTTCATCGTATAGTAAAACTTCTGGGCTATCTTTACCATTATCAGGGTTAGACATAATCGCACGAGCAAAACTCACCCGTTTTCGCATTCCCCCAGAAAGTTCGGATGGGAAAAGATGGCCTATATCCGACAAACCTACCATTTCTAATCTTTCTTTGACTAGTTCGTGAATGCGCGATCGCGCTAACTTGGAATGTTGATACAGTAAAAATCCGACATTCTCATCTACTGTTAACGAATCAAATAATGCTGCCTGTTGAAAGACCATACCGATACCAACCGGATCTATTCCATCTTCAATCAAGCCGTCTCGTCGCACTCCTTGTATATATATTTCTCCCTCATCGGGATTGAGTAAGCCAGCTATCACCCGCAAAATTGTCGATTTACCAGTTCCAGAAGGCCCAATAATTCCTACTGCTTCTCCTCGGTAAATTGTCAAGTCTACATTATCTAAAACTTTATTATTACCAAAGGTCTTAGAAATACCTTTGAGTTCAATTAGTGGTTCAGTCATCGATGGTTAGTCATTGGTTAAGAAAGTATGGACTTAGTACTCAGCAACGCCAGTCCGCTCAAGTCGGGAGACCCTTTCGGCAGTTCCTCATGGGGGAAACCCCCAAGACCGGACTGCCTCACCACGGCGCTGGCTCCTCAGCACTCAGCACTCAGCACTCAGCACTCTCAAGATTGTGATGTCATAGTTATTGGTAGTGGAATTGGTGGGTTATGTGCTGCTGGTTTGTTGGCTCATTATGGCAAGCGGGTAATAGTTTGCGAAAGTCATACAATTGCTGGCGGTGCAGCCCACAGTTTTAGACGACGGGGATTTGAATTTGATTCTGGCCCCTCTTTCTATTGTGGTCTGACCAATTCCCATTTAAATCCTCTAAAACAAGTTCTAGATTTGCTTGGTGAATCTCTCCAAGTTATACCCTACGATCCTTTAGGACATTATCACTTTCCTGAAGGGACTTTTGCAGTTTATAGTAATGCCGAACGCTATCGAGCAGAAGTAGCTAAGATTACGCCACAAGGAGCTAGAGAATTTCAGCGGTTTGCAGAACGCTTGCTAGGTCTGTACGAGGCGATGAAAGATATTCCGGCGATCGCACTCAGGGCAGATTGGCGAGTGATTTTAGTCTTGCTGCAACGTTACTTGCCATCTTTGGCGAAAATGTTACCTTATTTGCCGCTTGTCGGGGCATCTGTTGGTAATGTCATGGATGCTACAGTACAAGACCCTTGGATGCGGCGAATCATTGACCTAGAATGCTTTTTACTTTCTGGTTTAAAGGCACATGGCACAATCGCCCCAGAAGTCGCTTTTATGTTAGGCGAACGTTCTCGTGTTGGGGTTGAGTATCCTGTGGGAGGCAGTGCCGCAATTGTAAATGCTTTGGTACGCGGTTTAGAACGCTGGGGTGGAGAGTTGCGTTTGGGATGTCATGTCGAGCAAATTCTAGTGGAAGCTAGAAAAGTAGTTGGTGTCAGGTTACAAACAGATGAAATCCTCAAAGCGCCTGTAGTGATTTCCAATGCGACGATTTGGGATACTTATAACCACTTATTAAATCCTGAAGATTTGCCAGCATCTTACCGCCAAATTGCTTTAGATACGCCAGCTATTGAAAGCTTTATGCATTTGCACTTAGGAATTAAGGCAGCAGGTTTGGAAAATTTGACAGGACATCATGTGGTAGTTAGCGATTCTAGTCAAGATATCACCGCACCAGGAAATACCTGTATGATCTCCATTCCCAGTGTATGGGATAAGAATCTGGCTCCAGAGGGACATCATGTGGTTCATGTTTATAGCTTGGAACCCTATGCGGGATGGGAACGCAATGAAGGGTATGAAGCGAAAAAACAAGAGAAAGCACAATCTTTATATCGTGCCTTAAAGCGAATTATCCCCGATATTCGAGAGCGTGTGGTATTAGAACTCATTGGCACGCCGCTGACTCATGCTCGTTATCTACGACGATATCAAGGAACTTATGGCCCGGCGATCGCAGGTGGTAAGATTCCGAGTACGCAAACGCCAATTCCAGGTTTATATCGCGTGGGTGATAGCACAATGCCGGGAATTGGTGTGCCTGCGGTGGCTGCGTCTGGTATTTTATGTGCTAATTCTTTAAAAGATGACTAAGTACAGTTTTGCCTAAAAGCGTAGCGTTCTTAATGCATTAGGATACATTGGCATTGCATTAGGATACATTGGCATTGCGTCGGGATACATTAACATTGCATCGCGATACATTGGCATTGCGTCGGGATACATTGGCATTGCATTGGGATGCATTAACATTGCATCGCGATACATTGGCATTGCATCGGGATGCATTAACATTGCAGTAGTAAACGTTTGGCGGTGCTGTACTCTCGCCGAATACACACCCTACAAGATTTCATTTACCTGAAAAACGCTGTAATTAATTATCTAGTCAGCTGTGAATAAATAAGTGGTGAAATACCGCCCTAAATCTCCGATAAACGCGGTCTACAATTAGTGGTGAGTCCGCTCCCATTTAGTTCTAAATTTTTCAACACAATATACTTTGGCTTGCTATTTAAACCCAGAGAATTATCCTGTTGAGCGTTAAACGAGCATTTGAGAAACTATAATCGCTAAAAGTTATAAATATTATGTCGGTTTATCGCAATCTGCAAGAAACTCACTTAAACCGTGCCCGTGCCAGTCTCAGACAAGCGCTGTCTTGGTATGGATATCTTCGTAAATCTGGACATCTATCATCCAATCCAGAATTATCGGGTTTAGTGAAACCAGAATTAGAAGCTTTGAATTCCACACTCAACAAACTAGACTCCAACACGATTAGAATTGCAGCTTTCGGTTTGGTGAGTCGCGGCAAATCAGCGGTGTTAAATGCCTTGCTGGGTGAGAAGATTTTGCAAACCGGGCCTTTGAATGGCGTTACCCAATGGCCTCGTTCCGTGCGGTGGCAACCAGGAGGTAAAGTTCAAGTAGAGTTAATTGATACTCCTGGATTAGATGAAATTCAGGGAGAGTCACGGGCGCAAATGGCGCGAGAAGTGGCGCGTCAGGCAGATTTGATTTTATTTATTGTGTCTGGTGATATTACGCGTACTGAATATCAAGCACTGCTGGAGTTACGGCAGGCGCAAAAACCTTTAATTTTGGTGTTTAACAAGATAGATTTATATCCAGATATAGATCGGGCAGCAATTTATCAAAATTTACAACAATTGGGCGCGGGAAATATCCAAGCCAAACCTTTACTACCTGATGAAATCGTTATGGTGGCGGCGGAACCAGCGCCAATGGAAGTGCGGGTAGAGTGGCCTGATGGTCGTGTGAGTTACGAATGGGAAACGCCACCAACCCAAATAGAGGAACTCCAGCAGACAATTTTAAATATTCTCAATCGAGAGGGGCGATCGCTTCTTGCCTTAAATGCACTTATTCAGGCGCGGGAAGCAGAAGCAGCGATCGCGCAAAAAACTATGGACTTACGCGAACGCGAAGCGGAAGACATTATCTGGCAATTTACCAAGTACAAAGCTTTGGCAGTAGGGCTAAA
The DNA here is from genome assembly GCF_016056275.1 of Dendronalium phyllosphericum CENA369. GTDB lineage: Bacteria > Cyanobacteriota > Cyanobacteriia > Cyanobacteriales > Nostocaceae > Dendronalium > Dendronalium phyllosphericum. The sequence continues at coordinate 11,480 of NZ_JAECZA010000082.1, forward strand.
TCCCGTTGCTTTCTTAGATATTTTAGCTGGAACTGTGGCAGATTTAGCTTTGATTCGTTCTCTAGCAAAGTTGTATGGCTTGCCCATGACTAGCTATGAAGCTAGTAAGATTTTAAAAACGATTTTACTTAGCTGCGGTGGTTTACTGCTGGGAGAATTAGGTAGTAGTTTCTTGTTAGGTTTGGGCAAAAGTACAGTTGCTTTAGCCAGTGGGGAAAATCCTACCAATATTACTGCTTACGCTGGTAGTGCGATCGCTCAAGCAGGTATTGCTGGTTATGGGGCATATTCTGTAGGTAAAGCCGCTCAAGTTTATCTCGAAAAAGGCTGCACTTGGGGACAATTAGGTGCTAGTACCGTGATTGCTGAAATTCTCTCTCAAGTTGACCAAAATACAATTCTGTATCGCTTGCAACAAGAATTAGGAATAAAGTATTGAGAATAAATAACAATTGTTTTCCTATTTGTTACTGTTCGTAAGAGATTATCAATTTCTATCAAATTCTGCTGATAATTGTCCTAGATTCCTGGTTTGAGATGCAACATTGAGTAAAGGATGAAGACTGAAAGTTGAAATTTCATACTTCAAACTTCGGATTTCATCAATAAAATGGACGGTGTTTACCACCGCATTTTTTCGGTAAGCATATCTACACTAATTAAAGAGCGAGCTTCCTGAATTATCGAAGCTCAGAGTCAATGTTTATCTCATTAAAACAAAGGCGAAAATCTCATGACAACCTTAGACTTAGTTCAAGCTAACGTTAACTCCGGGACTAAAACTATTGAGGAAGCTATTGTAGAAGCCATTACAGAAGCTCGTCAAACCTGCGAAATTAACGGCGACAATTCTGCTGGTTGCGCTGTAGCCTGGGATATTGTAGAAGAATTGCAAGCTGAAAAATCACATAAAAAGCAAGCAAAACAACAGAAAAACTCTTTAGAGAACTATTGTGCTACGCATCCAGAAGCAGTTGAGTGTCTAATTTACGACGTTTAATCTCGAAAATCAGCTGTTGCTGATTTTGTAATTTGCTGAATCATCTCTAAATCTGGCGGTGGTGTTTCACTTTCCATTCCTAACCACAAGAGATATTCAATATTACCAGCAGGGCCAGTAATCGGCGACCAAGTTAAGCCTTTGTATTTCCATCCTAATTCGCAAGCAGCTTGTAACACTTGGAAAATGGCATCGGCTTGGTCGTTATGGTCGCGCACAACACCTTTTTTACCCACGCGAGATTTACCGACTTCAAACTGTGGTTTGACTAGCAACACTGCTTCGCGGTTCGCTTGAGTTAAATCCCACAAAGCGGGCAAAATCTTGGTTAGAGAAATAAACGATACATCCACCACCGCCAGATCGGGGATAGGATCGCCTTCACTATACAAATCATCGGGTTTGAGATGGCGTAAGTTGGTACGTTCTCGCAAAACTACACGCAGATCGTTTCTTAAGCGCCAGTCAACTTGTCCGTAACCGACATCAATACCATAAACTAGCTTTGCCCCAGCTTGCAGCAAACAATCGCTAAAGCCACCTGTAGAAATGCCACCATCTAAGCAGATACGTCCGGCTGTGGGAATAGCGAAGAATTTTAAAGCTTTGGCAAGTTTCTCACCGCCACGAGAAACAAAAGGCGATCGCTCTTTAATATTGATTTGAGCTAAAATATCAACTTCTGTACCTGGTTTATCAATAACTTGCTGATTAACTATTACTTCTCCCGCCTGAATCAGCCGTTGTGCCAAGGCGCGAGAAGAACATAAATTTAATTCTACTAATAATGTATCGAGTCGTTGTTTCACCAATTAACCAGCCATTATATTAATCTACTTCGACTATTTTTAATTTTATATATAGCCTTTATAAGGCAAGTGAGGTACAAAAGTCGGGGCGCTGTTACGTTCGCCCTTACAATAATCTGTACTTACAAGACTTACGGCTTGCAAATAATTTAATTATTTTGGCATGACAATTGTTTTGTCAATTATCTAAGTATTTATCTATACAAATATTTTAATTTGCGCTTCCTACTTTTGTAGTATTAAAATCTGAAAAAAGTAAGACTATTGAAAGACGATCGTGGGTGTTTATGCTGGCTTTGTGGATAAAATGCCGATGGGTGCTGCTATGAACAAAGCCATGACTTTTAGAATGGGACAAATGTTCGGTCAGAAGTATATGCCTATTTTGTTGGATAGCGTATTGCAGGAAAAAGTCGATCCATCTACTGTATTCACGCATCACTTACCTTTAGCAGAAACAAAACATGGCTTCGAGTTGTTCAAGCACAAAAAAGAAAACTGTATCAAGATTTTACTAAAACCATGAGTTAGGAGAAGAAGAGAGGCAAAGATGCGAAGAATATTGCGATCGATTTCCCTCATCTCCCTTATCCCCCTCATCCCCCTCATCTCCTTATCTAATTGGGCTAACAGGCAATGTCCGAATACCCCCAGGTACCCTTACTCTTGTTTGCCGTTGAAAGTATTCACGAGAGTAGTAATTTTGCCGTCCGCTGTTATCCACAAACTGGGTATAACCTTGCAACATTACTTCTGTGCCAGCAGCAGATAATGTTAAAAAAGAATTGGCAAAATTTTTATTGTAATTAGCTGTTGCATACTTATGATCGGAGTCTTGGACATTCAGACCATAGGTAACTAATGATGTGGTTCCCCAATCACAATCTGTAGGATGGCATTGACCAAACACTTGAATATTTAATTTATTGCCACCTGCTGAGGTGACTACTAAACGAGTTACACCACGAGTATTAGCATCTTTATTCACCCAAGTACCAATAAAATCAGCGGGTGCAGCCATCGCAGGACTAACTAAAGCAGTAGTTAACGCAACACTAGCAGCAGTAATCAAAGAAAGTTTCAACATTTTAGTAACACTCCAGTAGTAGTAATTTTCGGCTTTGTAGTTTTTTAATTAAATACTTAGTCAGCAAATCCCGATATTTTTTGTAGATATCTGCATTATTTTCTCTTGCAAATTCTGTCTTCTAAGCTAATAATCATTCAAATTGCATCCCCCTACCCTTCGGGAACGACTTCGTCGAACGGGTTCGCAAGTTTGGATTCGACCCAAACCCTTACGGGTTCGGTAGTTCCTCCACTTGGGGAGACCCCAAGACCGGATTACCTCACCGCCAAGACTCCAACTTCCTCTCCGCGTCTCCCCTTCTCCACATCCCCGCGTCTTTCTGAGGCAAAAGATTGTGCAACTGAAAGGCAGATTAGCTTACTTAGCGCCATTTTTCACTCCAAGCACCTGTGACATTAAACCCACCAGGAACAGAATTTAACTTCAATGAACCCCAACTAAATGTGTTACAAATTGAACCAAAATTAGTGCCACAAACATCACCAGCACCGTAACCATTAACAGAACGGGTTCCGATGTGAGAATAAGTAGAACCTCTCCAGTTACCATTACCAAACCAAGTGGTGTTTTTTGGCCCAACACTCAGAACGCAACGTAAGCCCTCGCCTCTACGGCTTCCTGTCAGGTCGGAAACTTTGTATTCATCAAAATATCTACCACAAGTACGCGGTGTGGGCAAAGGATTGTAGTTGGTTGTGTTAACCAATTGCCACTCTTCATTCCACGCACCAGTGACCCGAATTTTTGAACCAAGAATTTCTACTTTCAAATTTCCTGGGAAGTTATTATTAATATCTTCACCGTTACCGTGAATATCAGAAGCGAAACCAACGAGGTTAGAACCTCTGTAAACAGCCTGACCAACATGGCGGTAGGTTGCGCCGTTCCAGTTGCCTTCACCGTACCATGCTAATCTGGGAATCCGAGTTTCTCCCGGTCTACCTTCACTAAATTTAACGCAGCGGATACCAAATCCTCTGCGGTTATCGAGCGATTTGACTGTATAAGTACGCACATGCGACCCACAGTTAAAACTTGGTGCTTGTGCCAACCGCAAATTTTGAAGTACGGGTACTTGGGCAAAAACACTAGTTGTAGTAGATAAAGCTACCATACTTCCTAGTGTTAAAGATTTCAGTGTTAGCCGAAGCATGACTCTCATTCCTTGTAGTAAAGTTTGTGCAGGAGTTTAACAATGCCTGTACTTTCCCTATAGGTAGGCTTTTTATTTTTTATGCAAACTCGGCAAGACATTACTGAAATTTTTTCTACTTTTGTGCAATTTGATAGCGATCGCTTCGCTGGTTGGGCGACTCAAGCAAGATTGCGGCGCAGTATCCAAAGTTGTCTCAACCACACGCCACAAGAAACTTCTGAATCTTTTTGGATACTATACTGGTATAAATTTTGGCAAAATTCTGATAATAAATTTCTTGCCAAGCAACATCTGGCTGCTTATCTGCAAGAATCCTGCTATTGGACATCTCAAAAAACTGTTTCTAGCTTCGTAAGTACGCAGTACAAGCTATCAGACTGTTTTCAAATTGCGATCGCCCATGTTGATAAAGTCCTCAACAGTTTTAATCCCAATCAAGGCAGTAGTTTAAAAAACTACGCCAGCATCATTTTTGGGAATGTTATCCGTGAAACTTTGCGCCAACGTCACGAAGTTGATATCTGTACCGATTGGAGTTTGTTGCGAAAAATCTCGCAGAAACGTTTAGTAGAGTCTTTACAAGATACTGGTTTATCTTCGGAGACTATCAATGCTTGCGTTATTGCTTGGAACTGTTTCAAAATCTTGTATGTGCCAACCAAAACTAGTAACTCTCGCCAGCTTTCAGCCCCAGACAGTGAGACTTGGGAAGCGATCGCCAAAGCTTATAATTCCCAAACTCCTCAACCAGCTAATCCCCAAATTTTAGAAAAGTGGCTGCTAAATGCGGCTAAAGCTGTACGCAAGTATCTTTATCCCAATCCAGATTCTTTAAATGTATCTAAAGGTGGAGATGATTCTTGGGAATTACTAGATAATCTACCAGGAACAGAACAATCGCTGATTTATGAAATTATCGCCCAAGAAGAAGAACAAACCAGAACTACCCAGCAAGGCGAGATTAACAAAACCCTAGCTGCGGCGATCGCCCAATTAGAACCGCAAGTCCAGCAAATTTTGCAACTTTACTACACTCAAAATTTGAATCAAGACGCAATTGCCAAACAATTGGACATGAAGCAATATACTGTTTCGCGCCGACTGACAAAAGCCAGGGAAACTTTGCTAAAATCTTTGGCCAACTGGAGTCAAGACACTCTGCATATTGCAGTCACATCAGACCTACTTATAACTATGAGTGCTGTAATGGAGGAATGGCTGCACAATTACTATAGTGCGAGCTGTTGATCGTTAACAGTCATCAAAAGCTAGTGCCTTTAGTCGCCAGACTAAAAGCAACTCGCGTTCAACAGTGGAGTAACCCCCATGACTAACACCATACTAAATTTTGCTGCAACAGACCTGATTTTAGAAATCCCCGCAGCCAGACAAAATCAAAATCAATTTTTTTCTAACCCTACTTCTACTTATCAAGCTTATTTAAATGAACTTTGCCTGAGTGCCGTCTTGCCTTGGTTGCAAGAAGATTTTACATCCCAAGCAAAGGTTTGGCCGACTACCACTGCTTTACCCAGTTTTTGGGAACTGGTGAGTGGAACCGCAATCACAGTAGACGCAACTAGATTTATCTTGGTTCCCAGTGAAACTATTGATTTAAGTGAATTGCGAGTTTCGCAAGAATGGGTAGATTTACCTAGTTGGGCTGGCGATTATTATTTAGCCGTGCAAGTAGAACCAGATGTAGGTTATGTCAAGGTTTGGGGGTATTGCACCCACGCCCAACTCAAAAATAAAGGCAATTATGATGCAGGCGATCGCACTTATTCTTTAGATGCTAGCGATATGATTGCTGACATTAGCGTGTTAGCTGTGGCACGAGAATTTTGTGCCGATGAAGCTACACGCGCCACAATTCTTGAGATACCGAGACTGCCACAACAACAAGCCCAAAACTTAATTGCCCGCCTGGGAAAGTCGGAAATCATTAGCCCTCGCTTGGCTATTCCTTTTCAATTGTGGGGGGGATTAATCGAACATGGTGGTTGGCGGCAAAGCTTATACGAACGGCGTTTGGGACTACCAGAACAGCATTCGGCGATTGAATGGTTGCAAAGTGGTGTTTCTGGAATTGCCCAAGCTATTGGCTGGAAACGGTTGAATTTGCAATTAAGTGCTGCGGGGGCGCGGAGTGTAGAAGAAATCCCACCAGGGGTGACTCTATCGCGGCAGTTGGCGATCGCTGGGCAAATATACGAACTGCTGATTACACCACAAGGCGAACCAGACGCAACATATTGGCGCTTTGAGTTGCGTAACATTGCTGTAGGTGCAGCCATTCCTGGTGGTTTTAAACTTAGACTACTTACCGAAGATTTACAGCCTTTCTCCAACAATGAAGATATAGCGACAACAGCCGTAGAACAACTTTACGTAGAAGTTGCTTTAGAGGCAGGAGAAGGCATAATCTGGGAAATAGAACCTCTGCCCGAAAATTATGACCGAGAAATTTTAAAATTTTAAGCTTTGTATTTGGCTGGTTTACATATAGTGTGGTTAAGGAGCCATTCTAAGTAAAAGGCAGGAGGCAGGAGGCAGGAGGCAAAAGGCAGAGGGGAAAAGTCAGTTTATGACAAGGTTTCATAAGTTGGCATTTTACATTTAATTATGTCCATCTACTTATAAATCCACCTCAGAATAAAAGTCATGAGAAAAAAACACAAACAACAAATGCGGATCTGGGCAATGTTGTGTCATATCTCAGCTTTATTCGCGTGGGTATTATTGTTTTCTTTGGTATTTATTGGCATTCCTCTATATTTGCCGCTGAATATCATTGCACCACTGTTGATTTGGCGATTCAAAAAATCTAAAAACCCTTGGATTGATTTTCAAGGAAAAGAATCTTTAAACTTTCAAATTTCATTAACATTATATATTTTAATTTTCATAATTATATCTTTAATTATAGTATTAGCTAGTTTCGGTATTGCAATAACTACTAATGGTGCTTCTGATGCAGTAAAAACCATTTTAAATAGTCTACTATGGGGTTGGATGTATTTAATTGCCACCTTAATGTTATTTCAGTCATTATTAGGAATTTTTGCTGCTAAAAAAGCTTACAAAGGCGAACATTATCGTTATCCTTTGACAATAAGATTTTTACGATAAAAAACAGTTAAGCTTTTTTAGGATGAAATATTTAGGAGTCAAAATAAGATGATTGGTGTGGCGATCGCTGGCACAGGATTTGGTCAAAAAGTCCATATTCCCGGATTTAAAGCACATCCTCAGACTGAGGTAGTTGCTGTTTATCATCGAGATATTAATAAAGCCAAAGCAATAGCAGCAGCTAATAATATACCTTACGCCTGCGACACAATTGCAAATATTGTGAGCATACCAGAAGTACAAGCAGTCAGCATTTCCACACCACCATTTTTGCACTATGAAATGGCAAAAACAGTGCTGCAAGCTGGCAAACATTTATTACTAGAAAAACCCGTAACTCTCAACGCCTCCGAGGCAAAAGAACTATATCAAGTAGCAAAAAATCAAGGTGCGCTCGCATCTGTAGATTTTGAATTTCGTTTTGTGCCAGGATGGCAATTCTTTTCGGAACTCTTAGCAGCAGATTATGTGGGTGAGTTGCGTTTAATTAGAATTGATTGGTTGGGTTCTTCCCGCGCAGATACTTCCCGTCCTTGGAACTGGTATTCTTCTAAAGACAAGGGAGGCGGTGCATTGGGTTCGTTAGGTTCCCACGCCTTTGATTACATTTACTGGCTATTTGGGCCAGTACGTAGATTAAACGCTTATTTGAGTACTGCTATCCCTGCACGAATTGACCCTACCAGCGGCGAATTAAAACCAGTAGATAGCGATGATAACTGTCTCCTGTCACTAGAATTGGCAGACGGAACACCTTGTCAACTTACTATCAGCGCTGTTGTTCGCGCCTCTAGAACGCATTGGGTAGAAGTCTATGGCGATCGCGGTACTTTAGTTTTAGGCAGTGAAAATCAAAAAGATTACATCCATGGATTTCGGATTTGGGGTTCCCAGCTAGATAAACCGCTGACAGAAATTGAAATACCCAATCAATTGATGTTTCCCCAACATTACACTGACGGACGCATTTCTGCATTTATCCGTGTAATAGACCAATGGGTAAAAGCAATTGAAAGCCAGCAACAAACAGTACCATCATTGCGCGAAGGAGTTTATTCTCAGCTATTGATGGATTTATCCCAAAAATCTTATACCAAAGCAAGTTGGGTAGACGTACCTAGCCTGGAATCTTATCTTCAAAGCTAGTAGTACATACGCAATATAGCGCGTCTGTACAGTTGTCAGTTGTCAGTTGTCGCAAGCCGCAAGTTATTCTCCCTCACTCCCTTATCCCCCTTGTCTCCCTCATCCCCCTCATCCCCCTCATCTC
>NZ_JAECZA010000083.1 GCF_016056275.1 Dendronalium phyllosphericum CENA369
GACAGCCAGTCCCCAATCCCCAGTCCCCTGACGCTAAAATGAGTCCTACAGTTATATGTGATTGATGCTAAATGTTTACCATCGACTTAACTCTCAAAAACACTGCTTTCCCTGTATCAGTACAACGTAAGTCAACAGAGGATGCTGAGGCTGTCTATCAGCTAATTTTGGCAGCGATGCGTTCTGGCAACCCAGATATTGTGGAACTCAAGTGTGAAGGCAAGACAGACAAAAAAATTGCTGTTCGTGCTAGTGAAATTTCTGGAGTACAGATTATTCAAAAAGATGGCGTAACCACTAGTAGCGGTAGACCACCTGGCTTTTTCGCTGTAGCTGCTGAATAACCAAGGTAATCAAGGTGTACAAATGGCGGAAGTGGGCATTGCGGTCAAGGATTTAAACTTCAGTTGGCCTAATGGCGAGACAGCAATCAAGTCTTGCTCTCTAGAAGTACCTAGGGGCGAATTTTGGATGCTTTTGGGTACTAATGGCAGTGGCAAATCAACATTACTCCGATTATTGGCAGGACTATTAGCTCCCCAGTCTGGTGAAATTGGTGTCTTGCCTCCTGTTGGCTTTGTTTTCCAAAATCCCGACCATCAATTAGTGATGCCAACCGTTGGTGCTGATGTGGCTTTTGGATTGGTGGAAGAAAAATTGCCAGTTGCTGCTGTCAGAGCACGAGTTGACGAGGCATTAGGGGCAGTAAATTTGCGTGCTCTCCAATTACGCCCGATTTACGCCCTCAGTGGAGGACAAAAACAGCGAGTGGCGATCGCTGGTGCGATCGCTCGTCGCTGTGAAATCTTATTATTAGATGAACCCACAGCCTTACTCGATCCAGATAGCCAATTGGACTTAGTGGCCAGTGTCCGCCGCCTAGTCAAGAGTCGGGGCATTACAGCTCTGTGGGTAACGCATCGCCTAGACGAATTAAATTACTGTGATGGCGCTTTTTTACTAGAAAAAGGCTCTTTAGTAGATCGAGGTGAACCTCAGCGTCTTAAAGAACGTCTTACGGAAGTCAACAATCAAGCCTCTTAGTACTCTAGCAACCAAAATTGTTAGGGGAACAGGTGTTGAGGATAAAAGAAGATGCAGGGACAAAGAAAACAACTCCTACTTTTAACTCAGCACTCCTGAAGCACCTTTTTCTTTAGCTAATTAATCAGTAATTAATAACAACTGCGGCGCGCCTCTTAAGGGCGCGTTTGCTTTTAATACAAGCCTTGCAAAGCATATTTTGGGATAGTATCGCATTTTTTAGCTTTTTGTAGCATATTGTTACAAGCAATGCTTCAATTACTATAAAAATCATGAATGAATTTTGTTAACTCTAGAAAATTGTGATTAAAAACCATGCCCCCTTCCATACTCTCAGCCGTTCTATTAGTGGATGGCTACAACATAATTGGTGCTTGGCCTTGCCTGAAAAAAACCCGCGATCGTGATGGATTAGAAGCAGCGCGCGGGGAATTAGTCGAAGCGATGACAAGTTACAGTGCGTTTAGAGGTTATGAAACTCAAATAGTTTTTGATGCCCAATATCATAATGCTTCTAGTAATAAAGAAATTATTACGGAGCTTTTATCGATTCATTTCACAGATTTTGGGCAAACAGCAGACACATACATAGAAAAAGTCTGTGCGTCGTTACGCCCCCATATAACGCAATCTCAAGTTTCTCGCGTGATTGTAGCCACATCAGACCGAGCGCAACAATTAACAGTGCAGGGATATGGGGCTGAATGGTTGTCGGCACAACAACTTTGTGGCGAAGTAGAAGCGACGGTTTGTCGGATGCGGCAAAAGTATCAACAACGCAAACAATCTAAGAGTAGATTTTTGGCTAGCGCTATTGATGCCAAAGCTCGGCAGCGTCTGGCTGAATTGCGAATGGGATTGCCATAGACATTAGCGATCGCAAATCTGAAATCAGAAAGCTACAAATGAGATTCCACGAAACAATCTTGGGTTAAGACTTTCAATCGAAAATCCCAAATTGGTATGAGAGGGGTTTGGCTGCAATCATCTTATAGTTAAGCATCTAAAAAAAATTTGGCGAAAGTACTTGTCAAATACTATATGTTAAGCTTAGAATAATAAATCGTGAGCGTTCCTCAGTAGCTCAGCGGTAGAGCGATCGACTGTTAATCGATTGGTCACTGGTTCGAATCCAGTCTGGGGAGTTAAAAAGTTATGAAGGGTGAAGAATGGAGCATGAAGTTGGAGATTTCAGGCTTCAAGCTTCCGTATTTCAGGAACTATGGTCGCTTGACCCGACTGTGACGTTTCTGAATCATGGGTCATTTGGTGCTTGTCCTAAAGCAGTACTAGCTGTTCAACAGCAGTTGCGATCGCAACTAGAACAAGAACCCTTACGCTTTTTTGGTAGAGAGTGGGAACCCCTTCTAGATGATGCGAGAAATAAACTAGCGGTATTTGTTGGTGCTGATGCCAAGGATGTGGTATCCGTCCCGAATGCAACGACTGGTGTCAATTCAGTGTTGCGTTCGCTCACTTTTTCAGCAGATGATGAAATACTCACAACCAATCACGAGTATAATGCCTGCCGGAATGCGCTGGACTTTATAGCTTGTCGCACTGGAGTGCGGATAGTAGTGGCAAAAATTCCTTTTCCTATTGAGTCACCGCAGCAAGTATTAGCAGCAGTAATTGAGCAAGTCTCACCAAAAACACGATTAGCACTGTTGGATCATGTTACTAGCCAAACAGGATTAATCTTTCCAATCCAGCAGTTAATTAAAAAGTTGCAGGCACGAAATATAGATACACTTATAGATGGTGCCCACGCGCTAGGAATGATTCCCCTTAACTTAGAAGAAATTGGCGCAACTTATTACACCGGGAATTGTCATAAATGGTTGTGTGCGCCGAAAGGTGCAGCATTTTTGTATGTGCGACGAGATAAACAATCAGAAATTCGTCCTCTAACAATTAGTCATGGTGCAAACTCCCCACGCACCGATAAAACACGCTTTCAGTTGGAATTTGACTGGATGGGTACAAACGATCCTACAGCTTATATGTGCGTACCGGAAGCGATCGCTTTTATGGGTTCGTTGTTACCTGGTGGGTGGCCGGAATTGATGCAGCGAAATCGTCAGCTAGTGTTAGAGGCTAGACAGTTACTTTGTGAAATATTATCAGTGCAACCGCCTTGTCCAGAAGAGATGATTGGTTCAATGGCAGTTATACCAATGCCTGCAACATTGGAAAATCGTGATTTTATGTCTTTACACGATGAGTTGTTTGATAAGTTTGGCATTCAAGTGCAGGTAATGCCGTGGCAGGAATCACCTCGGTTATTAGTGCGAATTTCTGCACAAATTTATAATACGCGATCGCAGTATGAGTATTTAGCAAAAGTGCTAAGAGAATTGCAGACAACTTGATTTAGATCAAGAGTATTTTAAAAATCATTTTCATTGGATTAGTTATACTAAATAATAGAAAAACAACAATATATACTGACATAAAAGTATCTGCAATTTAGGCTCAACAAAGAAAAAAGCAATACTCCAAAAAATTTATATCATCAGGTAAATGAATCTGGCTTTCTGAGAAAAATTACTGTTGATTTATAAAAATTGTTCGCCCTGTTCAGAGGAAGGCTAACATGAAAAGAATTTTGTATAGAATATTTTCCAGCGTGACTGTGGCTACAACGCTGGGGATGACGATTTTATCGATGGCAACACCAATCAGTGCTATCGAAAGTCCGCCAACAATTAACAATTCACTTAACTCAATTTACCCAAGAGAGCCAAACTTTTTTACACGGGGAAGAGAGCAATTTGAGAAAGAAATTCAACTTTTACTCAATAAAAAACGTTCTTCTCAAGATACACCGCTGAAAATTAGTCCCGAACCGCAGCAACTCCAAGAACAACTAGTACCACTGGAAAAGCCTTTTGAGTTGCAAGAATTGCAAAACGGAGAAACTCCTCATACAGCAATATAGAGGAGTTATGTGAAAACTAGTACGACAATAGATTTGACACTAGGTGAGTATCTTTTTTTTCAAGAACAGACGCTAGAGTTGTTAGTCTGATTAATCGTATGGGTACAATATACTAGGAATTTGTAATTTAATTTATATTAATAATCTCAGAAAACGTGAATAAGTCACAAGCTATTCAGCTTCTTGAAAGCGAGGGATGGACAAAAGCAGATGCTATTCGCGCTCTAGAAGCTATTGATTTTAATATCAATCCTGATGAAATTACCATTCGCAGAGCTATTTCGCTTTTTGTTGGTTCTGAACTAATTAAGCGCCAACGTCTTCAGGCTACTCAGAAAGGCATGGTAACGAAAAAAAACAAAGAAATAGAATTAAATAGTCAAGAATATGCTAAAAAAATTGATCGATTGAATAAATATCAAAAACAGGAAAGGGAAAAATATGAAGTTGAGATGCAAAATTTATCTGACAAAAATAAAATTATTGGAGTTCAGCTTAATACTATAAAATCTCAGAATAATATGCTAATTCAAGTAAACGAGCAATTAAAAAAAGATAACAAGAATTTGAAGAACTTAATTGATGCAATTAAGCTCAGACTAGCTATAGATACTAAAAAACTTCTTCAATATGAAGATAGTGAAATTCGTAAAGCACTAGTTAATATGTTCAAATCGACGCTGGGTTAGGGAACTATCTCTATGACTTATAAAAAGACTAAAAAAATAAATTTTAGAGGAATGAGTTATTGTGATGTTCAACGTACTAACTCAAATAATCGAAAGAAGCTGCATAAAGAAGACTTAAATTGGCTGAAAGAAAACTTTTATAAGAACATAGGTTGGAAGAATGTCATTAATTTATATCAAAAAATAGAGGAGTTGTTAGATAAATATCAGCTTGAAGATTTGACTCTCGAAGAATTATTTTTAGAGGCAGATCGAATTGGAAATAAATATCTTACTTCTCAAGAAATAGAAGAATTTAATCAAAGGTTATCTAGAGAAGTCAATGATATTTCAGAAGAGATAGATAAGCAGTTTCCTGATACAGAAATAGAATTTATTGACTTCAGTAAAAATTCTCAAGCAAAGTATTATAACAAACAACATCAAAATTCATATAAAAATAGAAAATTTTAGTGAGAGATACAGTGAATTTAGAAGACAAAGAACTAAAAGAATTATTTAAGCTTGCGGACGAAATTGGTAACAAGCGATATCACAAACTAACTTATCAAGATTTTGAGAATTATAGAAAATACGATTACTGGCGGTACATTAATGGTGATTATGAGTGTGGAACAACGCAAGAAAGCAAAGATTGGGTGAAAGACCATTCCGACTGCTACTGTCCAATTTGCGGAGATAATTACTCTACAAAGGGTGGTAAGACGATAGATCACAAGTTACCTCGATCGCAGTATCCCTGGCTATCAATAGAATTTAAAAATTTATGGGTAATTTGTAAGTTTTGTAACCAAGAAAAAGGGGATAGACATTGGTACAATTATGAACACTATATATTTGTTCGCTATCCTAATCTTTATCTTGCTGTAAAGGCTGCACGTCCTAGCCTGTTACTCCAGTCTGTTAAGGATTAAATTAATCAATATTAGACAGAAACTACTACTGCTATTTAGTGACAGGATGCCCATGCCTTGATAACTTTAAACAGGGCGATCGCCTTTTGAAATTATGAATATAGATAAACAAAAGTTCCACTAAAACTGACAGTCAAGGCAACGTTAAATATTGCTGGTTGTCTTATTTAGTAATGTAGGCAATACCCATCTCGTAATTTTCTAATTGTTTAAGTGTGAAATATTACAGTTACTAATGGAAGCAATGCCAACAAGAAGCCATTCCAAGACTGCCAATTAAGTTCGGGGGCTGGTTCTGGTGGTGCTAATAACGCTTCTATTCTTTGTTCTAAGCGATCGCCTACGCCAGGAACGCCCAACCCAGCACAGCAAATTTCTGTTGATATTACATTTGTGCTACTCACAGACAACAAAAGTGATTCTGCAAGCAACAGTGGGTCCACCTGTGATGCGGCGTAACTATCAGCACGTAATTCTCGCAAAACTAACAGTTCTTGCCACAAAGGTTCTGTATTGGGCAACCAAGCAGTGCATGAACGCACCCAACCCAGCCAGAAAAACCAAAATGTATCTCGATAATTGTAATGTCCTTGTTCGTGGGCCAGGACGCTGCCTACATGGTCTGGTGAGAGAGTTTGCAGTAATCCTTGGCTAACTACTAATTCTGGCTGCCAAAAACCAATTTGTCCGGCAAATAACGCTTCAGTTTTCAGTAACCTAACTTGTGTACCTTCAATATTTATCAAAGGACAGTCACGCGCAGATTTCACAGACTGCCAACCCTGGAAAGCAAGCTTAATGCATAAAACAGCAAAAAATGCAAGGAAAATTAATGCTAGTAGATAGCTGAACCAGCCAGTATATACACCGCCCATTTTTCCTTGAGGCCCCATGAATATGAGGGCGATCGCAGTCATGAAAATCAGCAATGGCGGGAAGAGAAATAAAAATAGCGATCGCCGCCACCGCACATTCCAGCTACCGTGGGAATTATAAACAGAGCATCGCAAAATTCCAGAAACTGCCAAAGCAGTCAAAATCATGATTAGATGCATTATTGTTCCTCCCTGGCTTGGCGTGCAGCTTGAATGCGTTTAGCGATCGCTTCTATTTGCTGGCTGCTAGCTTCATCTAGACTATCTGCAAAGGCAGCGATGACATCGGGATTGCCCACCGCCAAAAATCGCTGTAACTGCTCATGTGCCTTGATTACCTGTGCTTGTTGCTGTGTCAGCAATGGTCGCCAATAGAATGCCCGTCCTTGTTTATCGCAAGCTAGCCAACCCTTGTCAGTGAGACGACGCAAAACAGTGGTCACAGAAGTGTAAGCTAACTCTCGGTTGGGGTCAGACAGAATGCGATCGTGTACATCTTTGACTGTAACCGAACCCAGTTCCCAGATGATATTTAAGATTTCTGCTTCCAACGGGCCTACAGATAGTTGTTTAGGACGGTAGTCGGGTAAAGGAGCCATAAAGTTCAGTTATCAGTTGTCAGTTGTCAGTTGTCAGGAGGCAAAAGACAGAAGGCAGAAGGTAGTGTAGTAGTTATTCTCCGCGTCACCGCCTCCCCCCATCCCCGCGTCGTCCCCTCATCTCTTTCTGCTTCTCTTTTCAGATTACCGTTGTTTGTGTTCATTGGCATAAATCCCTCAACTTGGATAAGAAATACTCTTGCTTAAGAATAAGAAATACCTTGGTTTAACTGTGATTATGGTGAATAACACCAATTAAAATGTAATCTCAGCAATAGTATTTAGAGCAGGTGTATCCAGCGCGTGAAGCTATTTGTATACCACACTCCGGAATTGACTCCCAATGGTCAAGTTCCTGACTGCGCGATCGCAGTCGATGTTTTGAGAGCCACTAGCACAATGGCCACTGTCTTGGCAGGTGGTGGCGAAGCTGTGCAAGTCTTTAGCGATTTAGACCAACTCCTGGAAGTTAGCGAACAATGGCCCGCCCAAAAACGGCTGCGAGCAGGAGAACGCGGCGGTGCTAAGGTAGCTGGTTTTGAACTGGGTAACTCTCCCCTCGACTGCACGCCAGAACTGGTGGAAGGGCGACGCTTGTTCATCAGTACTACCAATGGCACTCGTGCTTTACAAAGAGTACAAGACTCGCCAGTTGTACTAGCAGCAGCTTTTATTAACCGAGCAGCAGTAGTGCAATATCTCTTAGAAAAGCAACCAGAGACAGTGTGGATTGTTGGTTCTGGTTGGGAGGGCAGTTTTTCTTTAGAGGATACAGCTTGTGCAGGTGCGATCGCTCATAGTCTTGTAGAAAAATCCCAGTCATCACAAGATGATTTAGCTGGCAATGATGAAGTAATTAGTGCGATCGCTCTTTATTCACAATGGCAAGATAACTTATTGGGATTATTTCACCAAGCTAGTCATGGTAAAAGATTGTTGCGCCTTGAATGTCATGAAGACCTAAAATATTGTGCTAGCACTGATATTTTAAATGTCTTGCCCATTCAACGAGAACCGGGGGTTTTAAAAAGTCAATAACTAAAAATAATTTTTGATTTTTATGCTAAAAAACCCTTGGTAGAAATACCAGGGGTAAGAAAACACAATTAAATGAAATTTAATTGGTTGCCAAAAAATTTTTTGTTATCGAACTTCCAGAGTCTCATTTACGGATGAGGTGTAATTGCCAGAATAGTTATAACTCCTTGTTCCGGGCCGTAGTACCAAAAAACTCGAAAAGCTGCGGGCGTTTTATTTTCCACATAGGCTTCAAGAATTTCTTGTCCATTTGGCCCTGACAAGGATTCGTATTTATGGGTATTCAAGCTTGCATGTCGTAGGTTTGTTTCCATCAAACCCAGTGTTTTTACAACTTTTTGGTACTTCTTGAAGTCCGTTTGTTGTAGATTATTTTATGCTTCACTAGCCTCAGTTGAAAATATTAGCTTAAAATTCACTATCGCTCAGAGTTGTAAATTAATCCTTGTGAGATAAATTATCTGATGAGCGCTGTCCTTAAAACTATTGTTCTAGCAATCTCTTGGTGTTGCAAAAATACCCTAATCATCAATTTCCAAATCCGCATACTGAGCGAACGAACCTAATTCATGAACTTCACCAGAGCTTGCCTGTTGTATACCACGTTCTAAAGAGCTACTAGCTTGGGAATTTTGCCATATCCAAAGTTCTCTTTCTGGAATGTTCACAACTGGATCTAATAAAATTTGCCCTGCTTCATTAATAAAAACTCTGTAGCTTTTTGTTTTGGCAACA
The DNA here is from genome assembly GCF_016056275.1 of Dendronalium phyllosphericum CENA369. GTDB lineage: Bacteria > Cyanobacteriota > Cyanobacteriia > Cyanobacteriales > Nostocaceae > Dendronalium > Dendronalium phyllosphericum. Next base: position 8,836 of record NZ_JAECZA010000083.1, read on the forward strand.
GCACCAACGGTCAACCGTCCTCTATCATCTGTCTTGACAGCATCTCTAACTAAACGGAAGTTTTGATTTTCAATCATATTGCTGTTATGCTCTCAACCTAAATTATATTGCTATTGTGGGTAAGTGGGTATTACCCACTAAAAATGAACTACAAAAAACCCTGGTATTAATACCAGGGCTAAGAATTTTAGAGCAAAACTGAGTTGGTATGCATACTACCCAGCGCTTGCCAAGAGTAACTCTCGTTTTTCTGACTTTCTGACTCTGACTTGATTGTCGTCATCAACATCAACAATGGCTGTGTCTCCATCGCTGATTTCTCCAGATAGCATTGCTTCGGCAAGAGAATCTTCTAACAGGCGCATAATTGCCCGGCGTAACGGTCTTGCACCGTAGCTGGGGTTATAGCCTTCTTGTACCACAAGCTCTTTGAAGCGTTCTGTAACTTCTAGAGTGATGCCTTTTTCGGTCAAGCGGCTGGCAACATCACGAAGCATGATAGCTGCGATTTGCTTGACTTCATCCTTAGAAAGCTGAGTAAAGACGATAATCTCATCGACACGGTTGAGGAATTCTGGACGGAAGTAAGTCTTTAATTCCTCATTTACTAAGTTGCGAATGCGGGTGTAACTAGCTTCGGCTTGATTGTCAAATTCAAAGCCTAAACCACCACCACCTTTTTCAATCACCTTAGAACCAATATTAGAAGTCAAAATAATCAAGGTATTCTTGAAGTCTACTTTGCGACCTTTGGCATCGGTGAGATGTCCGTCATCCAAGATTTGCAACAGCATGTTGAATACATCAGGGTGTGCTTTCTCGATTTCGTCGAATAGCAACACTGTGTATGGTCTGCGCCGCACAGCTTCAGTAAGTTGTCCGCCTTCATCGTATCCAACGTAACCAGGAGGCGAACCAATCAGCTTAGAGACGGTGTGGCTTTCCATGTATTCGGACATGTCGAGGCGAATCATAGCTTCTTCGGAACCGAAGAAATAAGCTGCTAATGCTTTCGCCAATTCTGTTTTACCGACTCCAGTAGGGCCGGAGAAGATAAAGCTGGCAATCGGACGGTTGGGAGTCTTTAACCCAACTCTAGCGCGACGGATAGCACGAGATACAGCAGTAACTGCTTGCTCCTGACCGATTAATCGCTGGTGAAGCGTGTCTTCCAGGTGTAACAGCAACTCTGATTCAGATTCAGTCAGCTTATTAACTGGTACGCCAGTCCAAGAAGCTACGATTTGAGCGATGTCTTCCTCGTCAACGACAGGGGCTTTGACGGTTTGCTCGGTTTGTGACGCGGCTTGTATTTCTGCTTCGAGTTCTAATTCTTTGTCGCGCAGTTCTCCAGCTTTGTCAAAATCTTGGAGTCTGACTGCTTCTTGTTTAGCTTTAGTTACACCAGTCAGTTGACGCTTCAGTTCTTTGTTATTAGAACCTTGAGAGTTCCGCAAACGAACGCGAGAACCAGCTTCGTCAATTAAGTCTATTGCTTTATCTGGCAAGAAGCGATCGCTAATATAGCGGTCTGACAACTGTGCTGCTGCTACTACAGCGTCATTGGAAATTTGCACTTTATGGTGCTGTTCGTAAGCTCCACGCAAACCGTAGAGAATATCAATAGTTTCCTCTACTGAAGGTTCGCCTACCAGAATTGATTGGAAACGACGCTCTAAGGCTGCGTCACGCTCAATGTGCTGACGGTACTCGTCAAGAGTGGTCGCACCGATGCACTGGAGTTCTCCCCGTGCTAAGGCTGGTTTGAGGATGTTGGCAGCATCTAAGCCGCCTTCTGTGCCACCTGCACCAACTAGAGTATGTACTTCGTCAATTACTAGAATGATGTTGCCCTCAGAACGGACTTCATCAACGATTTTTTTGATCCGTTCTTCAAAATCGCCACGGAAGCGAGTTCCAGACACCAACAAGCCCATATCCAGGCTGATAACTTGCTTGTTCAGCAAAATATCTGGAACATCTTGATTGACAATACGTTGAGCTAGACCTTCGGCGATCGCAGTTTTACCAACCCCTGGTTCTCCAATCAACACGGGGTTATTCTTCGTCCGGCGACCGAGAATTTGAATGGCACGCTCGATTTCTTTTTCACGACCAACTAAGGGGTCTAGCTTGCCTTCTTGTGCTAACTTTGTGAGATTTCTGCCAAACTCCTCTGTAGTTAGAGCTTGGGTACGTTTATTTGGATTACCACCTACTAGCACAGATGGATCTTCACCTAAACGACGAACTACAGCGGTGCGAACACTCTTAAGGTCAACCCCTAAATTTTGTAGCACTTTGGCGGCGACACCTTCACCAGCCTCGGTTAATCCCAAGAGTAAGTGTTCAGTGTTGATGTAGTTGTTTCCCATGCTATGAGCTTCTTTAAACGATTGCTCAAAGAGGCTTTTAACCTTGGGTGTAAAAGGGATTTCTGGTGGTACAAAACCAGAACCTCTACCAATAATTTTTTCTACTTCGCGACGTGCTTCTTTGAGAGTAATGCCCAATTCGGTCAGCACTTTGGCAGCAACCCCAGTTCCTTCTCCAATTAGCCCCAGGAGAATTTGTTCTGTCCCTACAAAGTTGTGTCCCAGGCGACGTGCTTCCTCCTGAGCGAGCATAATTACTTTAATGGCTTCGGAAGTGAAGTGTTCAAACATAGCGGGTTATTGCTCCCTTGCTGCTTGGACTTAGGGTGAGTTTGATATTCACCCTGATTTAAACTTTCTTGTATTTTCTTAGAAATAATGTATCTTTATTTAAAGTTGACTGGCAGTGGTGAGAGCCGTATTAGCTTAGGTGTAGTTGCCCTAAAGAGTATTGAGTAGTAGAGACGCGATTAATCGCGTCTGTGCCGAGTAAGTTTAGAGTGGCTAAAGTGACGAGTAAGTGTTCAGTGTTGAATATTTTTCCTTTGCTGTAGACTACACTAAAAACGCAGAACTCAAAACTCACTACTCACGATGACTGAAGCAACCGGAGGCAAAGACCAACAACATCCACTTTACAATCGCGATCGCCCCCTAATTGATATTTTACTCTCTCAAGAGGCAACAGACTATAATTTAGCCGAATTAGCTAGGCTACGAATTCGTTATCAAGGCTTTCCAGGCGCAAGAGATATCCAAAAAGACCTAGATAAAGTCTTGCAACAGTGGGGATTAACAGAAGCCGAGTTGTTTGAAAGAACTCGCCAAATCCACGACGTTGGGGGAACTTATAAAAGTCGTGGCAAAAAAGAAGAACAAGATTGGAATTAGTCAGTTGTCAGTGGTCAGTTGTCAGTGGTCAGTTGTTATTCTTCTTGTCTTTGCGTCCCCGCGTCCCCGCGTCCTTGCTTCTCCCTAGATTCGTTTCTCTAAGTACTGTCCAATCATCTGTTCTTCTCCGGCACGGGAAATTATTGTTTGCCGGGTGCGATATTGAGTGCCGATTAGTCTTAATTCTTCTTCAAATACGTTTTTGCTGTACTCGGTTCGCAGACACATAGTTTTGGGGTCGCGCATAGTGAATTGAGCAACAATCGGTTTAGAGGTAGAAAATCCGCGATCGCGGTGTAATGCTGTTCCTAAAACTCCAAATACAGTTGCACCTGTACTTTGCTTGGGGCTAGGGCCGATATAGTTGCTTTCCCAAGTTGTCAAAGCCCCGCATTTCAGCATCGTTTCATCTGCCAATTTATGCAGACGCGCTAGCTGAATCAGTTCCTCATTTCCCTGTTCCAGAAAATGCACGGCGATTGAACTAATTACTTCCTGTGTTTCACCATCTTTGAGGGTGTAGTAGCGACGCTGCGATCGCCAGTTGCCTTCCGATTGCCGGAAAAACTCTTCCACCATAGATTCTGGCGATAACTGGACAATTTGAGCCTGAAACGTCATAAGCAATTAGACCTCTCTAACATTTGCACCTAGAAGATGGTGTTTTTGTCAATTTTTATTCAATAATATTTACATCTTCTCATATTCATTCCTGGTAGTACATCTACCTAATGTCAGGATTGCGACAAGAACGATTGCAAGTGTGATTGCAAATTTGGCTCAAACAGCCTTCCAACCTTTTTTTAGTAATGCAAGAAACGTTGCATACCCTTTAGAAAACTCACGCGGATCGGGCAGAAAGTATTCTGGAAAGTCTTCATATGGTTGCCAAGGCTCTGACGGATGATGCCGTAAGTGTAAGGCGGTATCTGTTGCCCCTTCTACTTTCCAGGTCATTTGACCATCTGTAGGTATCTCACTCATAGCTTTTCTCGACTATTACGGATAAATATTAGCTACTCAAAATTTTGACACCCTGACAGTAAAATTTTGTAAATAAAAATACAAATGCTCTAGACATTATTCCCAAATTCTTATATAGAGCATTATTACTAATTACAATATATGCTTCCCTCAATCGGGAACACAGTCCCTGAAGAAGTACTTTTCTACTCTTCTTAGTGACAATAAAGTTGCTCGCGATCGAGCTAAAGACGTAGCGCTTGAGTTTGCAGGATTTAAGTACAGGACTTACGCACAGGTCACGGAAAAACGAACCGCGAAGACGAGCCAGTGCGTTGGGCGGCTCTGCCGACTTGAAGCAACTGGCGTGCAAAGGACACGAAGGAATGAGAGTTTCAAAGAGTTCTTGCGTAAGTCCTAAAGTAGTTAAGCCCAAGTGCTACTCAAGCGTTGTCCTAATATTTCCCAAAATCAGCATCTAACGCAGCTTTGCCTGGGATTTAAACAGCTCATTGCATAATAGCTAGACAAAAAATCCTACAATTCAAAAGATATTCAGGTGAGGGAAGACTGTAGAAGTTATCCCACTAATAAAATCCGGTTAATCCAAATATGAATTGTGGCTAGAGAAAGAAAAGCGTTGAAGCAGTGCGAAATTCGCTCCCATCGCACAACGAGTCGGCGATATTTTCTTTGATACCAAGCGAAACAACGTTCCTGTTGAAAACGTGGAACTGAAATTTTAATTGGTCTGCCTAGATTTTTCTTGGTCTTCCAAACACGCTTGGGTAATTGCGGTCTGATACCACGTTTACGCAAGGCTGCGCGTTTATCTTTGGAATCGTAACCTTTATCAGCAGCAAGAACTTTAACTCGTTTACGCGGTCTACCCGGTTTATTCGTTTTGACTTTGACGCTATCTAGAAGTGGTAGAACCTGCTCTGGCTCATTGCCATTAGCAGGTGTTGTGCAATTAGCTAAAGGTATCCCGTTCCCCTCTGTGAGCGTATGTATCAAAATTCCTTTACCCTTATGACCATATGCAACACCCTCACCGCCACCTTTCCCAGGCAGGGCTGTTTCATCCCCGCTCAACAGGTAAAATTGCAAGTGTTGAAGGGATAAAAATCATGGGTGCTTCTCTGATTGAACATTTGCAGCAAGTTGAAGATTTCAGAACGACTGATGGCCGAAGACATCCACTGTGGTTGGTGTTGCTGTTTGTAATAATGGGCACGATGAGTGGATATGTCGGGTATCGTGCATGGGCATTCACACCGCACAAGAATTTGCTCGTGGTATCCGCAGTCATTGGTGTATTGAAAATTGCCTTCACTGGATTAAAGACGTAGTTTTCCTAGAGGATGATTCCAAAATACGTATGGGTCATGCACCTGCCAATCTGTCCATCTTGAGAACGATCGCTCTCAACACCCTCCGCCGAAATGGTCATACTTCTATCACAACTGCTCAGAGATTTCTCTGTCATGATATTGACAAACTCCTTCATCTTGTGGAATGAAACAGCCCTGCTCGGTTAAAGGGGGATTTAGGGAAATCTAAAACTATTTGATACATCATTAAAGACTTTTCAAACAACCTCTAAGGGCGAACGTAACAGCGCCCCTACTCAGGATTTCGGGCAACGCAGAATTAATTATTACTCCTATGTCTACTGTTGTAATACTTAAATTGAGTATTCCCAAAATTAGGGATGCAAGGTCTTGTTCGCGAGACGCTGCGCGAACGAGAAACCACTTTGTGTCTACGCCCACACGAAAGGGAATACTAAATAATAATCTGCAAACAAACCTATGAAACAAATCAAAAATAAAATCACAAATAAATTAGACCGAATTTTAGTATCCTTAATTCCTCACATTGTGAAGTGGCAAGAATATTTGCAAACAAAAATTAGGGAATACAAACATCAAGAACTAAAGCGGCAATTAAAATTTGCAGGTTCGCGCGTTCGGTTTAAACAAGACATTCGTATCGATCATCCTCAAAATGTGTCCCTCGGCAATAAAGTTTATATCGGGCCGAATGTTTTGTTAGATGGGCGTGGTGGGATTGCAATTGGTGACAATACTACAATTGGATTTAATGTTGCGATCCTCTCTGCAAACCACAATTATCAAAGTAATGCTCTACCCTACGAACATGCTGTTTATATTCATAAACCCGTTGCGATCGGTCGCAATGTTTGGATTGGAGCAAATGTCTTGATTGTTCCTGGTATCACTATAGGAGATGGAGCAATTATTGCAGCAGGTACAGTTGTAACTGCCAATGTTGAACCGTTAGCAATTGTCGGCAGTCAACCTAATAGAATTATTAAATATAGAGATAAAGAACACTATGAAAAGCTTGCAAACGAGCAAATACAACATAATTCTGAAGTTAGAAGTCAAAATTCAGAAGTAAAACAGGCTTGATGCCTAGCCTTAAGACTTATACCAATTTGAAAAAAGAATGCGACAGATACAAACCTACAAACCTATATGAAGTCTAGCTTTCTTAATTACGAATTACGAATTATGAATTATGAATTGGTATTTGCCTGTGTACTTCACCCTTCTTGAAATCATCTGTCAGTCAAACAGAAGTAAGTGAAAGTGCATTAATAAAGAATAAATACTTGTTGACGGATGATTAATGATTGTTGACTCAGTTCTTCCTAATTATTAATTGCCGCAATGCAATCAATTTCTACTAATACATTTTTTGGCAAACGCGATACTTGAACGCAAGCACGTGCTGGCGCTGTATCTTCGGGAAAATATTTAGCATAGACCGCATTCATTGCGGCGAAATCATTCATATCAGCTAGAAATACAGTGGTTTTGACAACATTTTCAAAGGTTGCACCTGCTGCTGTCAGGATTGCTTCTAGATTAGCCATTACCTGTTCGGTTTGCTTGGTAACATCATCAGTGTAAAGGACATCACCTAGGCGGGGATCGATCGCGATTTGCCCAGCGACAAATACCATTTGGCCAGTAGCTGCGATCGCTTGATTATATGGCCCTACAGGAGCCGGTGCTTTATCAGTACGAATTACTTGACGAGTCATAGATATTACTTTCTCTAACGATGCTTGTTGCTTACCGATTTCCGCTTGTGAAGCGATCGATTTGTAAACTTCTCCATCAGGCATTATCGCACCAGTTAGGTCAGCATCTTTAAAGCTAGCTCCATAGATATTTGCCCCAGTGAAATTTGCCTTCTTCAGATTTGCACCATCGAAGTTTGCCATCATTAAACTTGCGTTTGAGAGGCAGGTTCTTTCTAAATTTGCCTCTTGTAAACAGGCTTTGACGAGCTTTGTTTTTCCTAAGTATGCACCAACTAGATCTGCTTGGGCTAAATTGACTCCTGATAAATTACATTCTTCTAGACTTGCTCCCCGAAGTTTAGCTTTCTGGAGATTAGCATTTTGGAGTGATGCATTAGTGAGGTCTGCCTGAGTTAAGTTGACTTTTGTCAAGTCTGATCCATTCAGATTTGCACTCCTCAAGTTTGTGTAACTTAAGTCCGCATCACTAAGGTCTGCACAACTCAAATCTACTAACCCACCTTGTACCTGCATCAAATTTGCACATCTCAGAGATGCTCTAGAAAGCTTTGTTTCCCAAAGATTAGCTTTTATTAGGATTGCCTCATTTAAGTCTGCTCCATTTAAATTTCCTCTATATAGGTCTATCCCACTCAAATCTCTGCCTGTAAGGTCTACTCCTTGAAGATTGGCTGAATGAAATCTCCTTTGTTGCGCGGCATATTTTTCTAAAAGCTCCTCAGCATCCATAATGCACCTTTAAATACCTCTGACCCAGTATAATCACAAATATTTTGCATCACAGATATTCTCTTCTCCTCTTCCTTCTCCTGACGGAGACGCTGCGCGAACGCGTCCTTTGTGTCCTTCGCGGTTCGTTCCCTAACCCAACCTCGAACGTATCCCATAATGCCGTTAAGTCAGCATCGCGATCGCATTCTCTGGGTCTGCGATCAGTTGATTTTTATCGTCCGGTTTCACCTACTTGATCTGCATCGTCTGCTACTCCATTGCGAAAGCGCACTTCTAAGCCGTGTTCTGGCTCCCAGTCACACTCAGCTATCAACTCAAAGGTAGGAATATCTAGGTCATACTCAACGTGGGGCGGTACATAGATATATGAGAAAGTGACCCGATCCCATACCTGAATGGGATTAGCTAACGGCGGCATTGACTCATCCCCAATCATGTCACGATATACATCATAATTTTGCAGCACCAGAGGAGCAGTGATGCGTAACACATCGGATGGCAAGGTTAGAGCTTGTCGAATAGCTTCACGCTGGAGTGATGAAAGTTCCCCAATATGCCCCTGTTCAAAATCCACGCAAATCGGTACATAGTGATCGCCCAAAACGGCACATTGTGCTAAAGTCCAGTGGTTCTCTTCAATTCTTATCTGTCCAAACTCACTATCGTCATAACTTCTTGGGGAGTTGATCGTCATTTTTAACCCAACCTCGGACGTATCCCATAATGCTGATACTGCCAGTAATCCCGCAAAATGCGATCGTGGTCAAAACATAAATTACTAGGCACGTTCCAAGACTCAAAAATGCCTACACCCTTAGCATCATCTCCCGCCTTTGGTTCTCCCATAGCTGTCGCCAAGAACACAATGCTGATGGTATGCTGACGGGGATCGCGATTGGGATCGGAATACACCAACAATTGTTCGATTAACTCCACCTGTAAACCCGTTTCTTCCTCAGCCTCTCGCCGTGCTGCCACTTCTACGGCTTCCCCATAATCCACAAACCCACCGGGAAGTGCCCAACCCAAGGGGGGATTATGCCTCTCAATTAACACTATTGGTCGATGTGGTCGATCCACTAATTCGATGATGATATCAACCGTCGGTGCAGGATTTCGGTAAGTCATAGTTATTAGTCAGTGGTCAACAGCAAACAACAACTGACAAAGGACAATAACATGAATACTATTCCGTGGTAAATTCGATGCGATCGCGTAGCGTGTCGTTGAGACAATTGCTTCTTCCTATACTTCAAGTTAAATATGCCTTTTTCTAGATCCAGCGGCGTTTTGCTGCATCCTACCTCTTTTCCCAGCCGCTTTGGCATTGGAGACTTAGGCTTAGAAGCCTATAATTTTATTGATTTTCTCAAAAAAAGCAATCAACAAATTTGGCAAGTTTTACCCTTAGGGCCAACTGGGTACGGAAATTCTCCTTACATGTGCTACTCAGCAATGGCAGGAAATCCCTTAATGATTAGCCCGGAAAAATTACTAGAAGAAGGTTTGTTAGCTGAAGAAGATTTTGCTAACTTACCAGAGTTTCCAACGGATATAGTGGATTTCGACCGGGCTGCACCAATTAAAATTGATCTATTAAAAAAAGCCTGCGAAAACTTCAAAACAAAGGCATCACCTATCCAACAAAAAGAATTTGCGGGTTTTTGCGACAGCAAAGCTTATTGGTTGGATAATTATGCTTTATATATGGCACTCAAAGACGATTGCGATGGTGCTAGCTGGCATACTTGGGAACCAGAACTAGCCAAGCGCCAACCAGAAGCGTTAGATCGGGCACAGCGACAACTAACTGCGGAGATTTTTTATTACAAATTCATCCAATATCAATTTTTTCGGCAGTGGTCAGAGTTGAAAAGCTATGCCAATATGCGCGGTATAGAGATCGTCGGTGATATTCCGATTTACGTAGCTCACGATAGTGCTGATGTCTGGGCGCATCCAGAAACTTTTCGCTTAGACGAAGAGACAGGAGAAGCTGCACTCATGGCAGGAGTCCCACCAGATTACTTTAGTGCTACTGGTCAACTGTGGGGTAATCCAGTTTACAACTGGGACGAATTGCAAAAACAAGACTTTAAGTGGTGGGTACAGCGTTTTGAAGCGATGCTGGATTATGTAGATATTATTCGTATTGACCACTTCCGGGGGTTTGAAGCTTTTTGGGCTGTGCCCAAAGGGGAAGAAACCGCCATGAATGGCAAGTGGGTTGAAGCGCCTGGAGACGAATTGTTTAATACGATTAAACACAAATTAGGCAAGTTACCCGTCTTAGCGGAAGATTTAGGAGTAATTACGCCAGAGGTAGAAGCGCTACGAGACAAGTATGAATTTCCTGGGATGAAAGTTTTGCAGTTTGCTTTTGGTTCCGATCCCGATAATCCGTTCTTACCGTTTAATTACCCGCGAAATGCGGTAGTTTATACCGGAACTCACGATAATGACACAACCGTAGGCTGGTTCAATACAGCTAGTGACAACGAAAAACAAAATTTATTACTTTACCTAGGTTGTATCAGTCCAGAAGGCATCCACTGGGATTTAATTCGCCTCGCTTTAAGTTCTATTGCCAATCAAGCAATTATTCCCGTACAAGACATTCTGGGTTTAGGAAATGAAGCAAGAATGAACTTTCCGAGCAAGGCCGAAGGAAATTGGGCGTGGCGCTATCACCCAGAAGCTATGACAGATGAATTAAGCGATCGCTTAAAAATTCTCACCCAACTCTACGGACGCGCGCCTCAAGAAGAATAAGGACGCGGGGACGCGGGGACGCGGGGATGCAAAGAAAATTCCTTCTCCCGTCCCCGCGTCCCCGCGTCCTTATTCTTCTTGAGGCGCGCGTCCGT
>NZ_JAECZA010000084.1 GCF_016056275.1 Dendronalium phyllosphericum CENA369
GTCACATCCATTGCTACTGTTTTCGGTGTTTTTGATGGTGCCAACAATGACTTTTTTCCTCCTAAGCGAAACCTCCCGGAATTGACTAAAATATTTTCTACCCAATGAACAGTACGACAAACCGTTGCTTGTGACACTTGCCAATCACTGGCGATATGGAAATAAGTTCGATATTCACGCCAGTATGTTAAACACACCAAAGCCTGGTCTTCCAAACACAGTTTTTTAGAACTGCCCCTTGTTTGTCTGTGACTGGCAGCATCTTGTAGTACGTTGACTATCTGATTAAATGTGTGTCTTTGTACCCCAACTAGACGTTTAAATTCTCGATTGGACAGTCGCAAAGTTTGTTCGTATCGCATTGGCAGAGCAAATTTATGTCAAAATCTTTTACCTTACCATAAAATAATTCTGCAAGAGGTCTAATATAGATGGCAAATCCGCTGCATTAGAGTAGTGTTTACTTTCTAGTTTAATCGCTTACCTCATTACCAAACAAAAGCGATCGCCCCATTTAATCTAAAAAATTGTAATTTTAAATAGTCTTTTAGTTTACAGTTTTTCTTTGAGCAAAATGCGTTTCAAATCTTAAAACCACACAGAATAAGAGTTATATTATTTGAAGCATCAAAAAAGATTGTTACCGAATCATCCTAAAACTCGCATTTAGGCTAAAAATTGACTCTTTTTTCTACTGCTATAGTAAAAAACTTGCCTGACTTGACTTTGAGGAGCGATCGCTAGGGCCGGAGTAATCCCAAGAGTGCATTTGACGGAAAGGTAAACCCATCTTTTGGAAGACGTACTTCTCTTTCACACCAGAGGCTACAAGGTCAGGCTTGAGTGCTTTGATAAATTCCTCGAATTCGTAAGCAGTAACGTCGTCGTAAACGATAGTGCCGTTTTCCATCATAGGAGTAGTACGTTTATAGTCGTCGTTATGAGCGAACTCATAACCTGTACTAATCATCCTCATTCCTAAGTCTTGGAAAGCTGGGACAACGTGACGAGGACGCAGACCACCAACCATCATGGCGACAGTCTTACCTTCTAAACGGGGGCGATACTTCTCAAGAATCACATCCATTGTCGGCTGATATTTAGCGATAATCTTCTCAGCGTTTTCTTGGATCTTCTCGTCAAACTTAGAAGCAATTTCTCGTAAGGATTCAGCAATCTTGGTGGGGCCGAAGAAGTTGTATTCCAACCAGGGTATACCGTAAGCTTCTTCCATGTGACGGCTGATGTAGTTCATCGAACGGTAGCAGTGAATCAAGTTCATCTTCACGTTCGGTGTCATCAACATTTCGTTGATAGTGCCATCACCAGACCACTGAGCAACTACGCGCAAGCCCAGTTCTTCTAATAGAATCCGGCTAGCCCAAGCATCACCACCGATGTTATAGTCACCGATGATTGCTACGTCGTAAGGAGTAGACTCAAACTGTAACGTGCCATCTTTCTTGGCTTGGTCAGCTCTGGTGAACACCCAGTCACGCACCATGTCGTTAGCAATGTGGTGTCCCAAGGACTGAGAAACACCTCGGAAGCCTTCGCAACGCACGGGAACAACTGGCTTACCAATTTCTTTCGATGTCTTACGAGCAACAGCTTCGATGTCATCCCCAATTAGACCGATGGGACATTCAGATTGAATGGAAACACCACGGTTGAGGGGAAAAAGTACATCAAGTTCTTCGATCAGCTTGACGAGTTTCTTGTCACCACCAAAAACGATGTCCCGTTCTTGGAAGTCAGAGGTGAAGTGCATGGTACCAAAGGTGTCAATACCTGTGGTGCCGATGTAGTAGTTACGACGACCAGACCAAGACCAGTAACCGCAACCTACAGGCCCGTGGCTAATGTGGATCATATCCTTAATAGGACCCCAGACCACGCCCTTAGAACCGGCGTAAGCACAACCACGAGCAGTCATTACACCAGGAAGAGATTTAATGTTAGACTTTACGCCACAATCGCTCTTACCTTCTTCGTATACATTTAGATGCTTTTCCCTTTTTTTCGCAGCTTTTTCGGGATAAGCGCTTAGGACTTCTTTAATTAGTTCTTTTCTTTCTTCGATGATGTTTTGGTTTTCTGGAGGTGTCATACTTAGCTTCTGTGACTTGTAAGGATCTAGGCATAGGGGGACTAGGAGTCCCCTCTAAGGTTAGGGGGGATGTAAGGGAAAGGTAAAAGGTAAAAGGGAAGATATGAAACTCTTCCTTTTTCCTTGTACTAAAGCATTATTTCTTAGCCGCGACTTATACTACAGGAGCTTCAGCAGCAGTCTTGCCAACCAACATTGCAGCATTTTCTTCGCTTTCGAGAATACCGAATTCAATCAACAAGTCTTCTAGTTCTTCCATTTCGATAGGCGTAGGAATAGCCAGGTTTGTGTTGTTGATGATTTTGGTAGCCAATGTCCGATATTCGTTAGCTTGGTTGCTGTCGGGTGCGTACTCGTTAACAGTCATCCGACGCAATTCTGCGTGTTGAACAATGTTGTCACGGGGTACGAAGTGAATCATTTGGGTGTTCAACCGTTTTGCCAAGGTTTCGATGAGTTCGTGTTCCCGGTCAGTTTTACGGCTGTTACAAATCAAACCACCCAAGCGCACGCCACCTGTGTGAGCATACTTAAGAACACCACGAGCGATGTTGTTAGCAGCGTACATCGCCATCATTTCACCCGATGTCACGATGTAGATTTCTTGTGCTTTACCTTCACGAATAGGCATAGCGAAACCACCGCACACAACGTCACCTAATACGTCGTAAGATACGAAATCTAAGTCTTGGTAAGCACCGTTTTCTTCTAAGAAGTTGATGGCGGTGATAATACCACGACCGGCACAACCTACACCGGGTTCTGGACCACCAGATTCTACGCAACGAACGTCACGGAAACCCCTGAGCATCACTTCTTCAAGTTCGATATCTTCTACTGCGCCACGTTCTGCGGCGAGGTGAAGAACGGTGGTTTGAGCCTTGCTATGCAGCATCAAACGGGTGGAGTCAGCTTTAGGATCGCAACCGACGATGAGGATGCGCTGACCCATTTCTGCCATAGCTGCTAGGGTATTTTGAGAGGTAGTAGATTTACCGATACCGCCTTTACCGTAAAAAGCTATCTGTCTAATATTTTCGTCACTCATGGTTCTTGTTTTCCTGAAGTTGGTTGGTTTGGTGGGTCTGTTAGTTCTCACGCCTGTTGAGCTATGGCTGTGAGGGTTTGTAGAACATCGCCGGTGGCGATCGCTCCACAGCAAAATTCTTTGGTATTAAACACATATGATTCGTGGTGAGATTTTTGAACTGTCAGTTGTCAGTTGTTAGTTGTCATTTGCTACTGACCCTTCGGGTTTGCCAGTTGTTCATGGGTGAAACCCCCAAAACCACTTTGGCTCACCACTGACTATTTAGCAATTATCTAAGTGATGGTTCAACTGCTTCGACTATCAGGTTTTTGCTGACGCGATCCTGCAACCTGGCTTCAATGGCAATCTTCAAAGTTGCTGTACTGCTGGAGCAAGAACCGCAAGCACCTTGAAGTAATACTTTCACGCGATCGCCATCTACATCGTATAATTCTACATCTCCGCCGTCGGCGATCAGCACGGGTCGAACTTCTTCGTCGAGTACTTTCTGAATTAAAGCAATCTTTTGTACGTTGGTCAGTGGTCGTTGCTTGGAGCTAGCTATATCTGTAGTAGTTTTGGCGCTATGACCGTTGAGGGGAGATTTAGCGGATTCCTGCTGTACAGATTTAATAATATCATCAATATTCGCCAAACAGGAACCGCATCCGCCACCAGCTTTTACATAGTTTGTTACCTGCTCCGCATCAGTGAGATTATTTTCTACGATCGCGCGGCGAATTTTGGACTCGCTGATACCAAAGCAACTGCAAACTAGCGCCCCTTCATCATCATCGTCATGGCTAGCTAAAGGAATGCCGCGATAATTATAGATAGCAGCTTCTAGCGCTTCTTGCCCCATGACTGAGCAGTGCATCTTAGCTTCTGGCAAGCCGCCGAGGTAGTTAGCGATGTCTTTATTGGAGACTTTTAACGCTTCATCTAAGGTTAAACCTTTGACCATTTCGGTCAACGCACTCGAAGAAGCGATCGCACTGGTGCAGCCAAAGGTTTGAAAACGCGCATCTAGAATTTTATCAGATTCTACTTCTACTTTTAAGTGCAGTCTTAGGGCATCACCACAAGCAATGCTACCGATTTCTCCCGTGGCAACTTTCACCCCAGGTTCGCTTGTTTCTTCGATAGCTCCCTGATTCTTAGGATCGTAAAACAGTTCTAATACTTTATCTGTGTAGTCCCACATATTTTAAGTGCTGAGTGCTGAGTTAGGAGTAGAGACGCGATTAATCACGTCTGTACAAGAGTTTTGAGTGGGGAGTGGTGAATATTCAAATTCCCTACTCCCTGCAACCTATTAACGATGTGCCAGTGCTTGCTCTTGTTCTTGCAGCCAACCCGCATCATCGTTTTTGAAGGGTGAAAGGGCGCGCAAACGCTCTACAATATCCGGCATTACTTCTATAACTCGGTCGATTTCGGCTTCTGTGGTGTAGCGACAAAGGCTGAAGCGAATGGAACCGTGTAAGGTGGTGTAAGGTAAACCCATTGCCCGTAATACATGGGAGGGTTCCAGCGAACCAGAAGTACAAGCAGAACCAGATGAGGCACAGATGCCGTGTTTGTTTAAGGAGAGTAGAATCGCTTCACCTTCGATATACTTGAAGCCGATATTGGTGGTGTTCGGCAATCTCTGCGTGGGGTCGCCGTTAACTTCGCAATCGGGAATAGTAGCGAGTAAAGTTTGTTCGAGGCGATCGCGCAACTTTCTTTCTCTTTTAGTTGCCTCTTCCAAGTGTAACAGTTCTAATTCTGCTGCTTTGCCTAAACCGATAATTCCGGGTACATTTTCTGTGCCGGCGCGACGGCTACGTTCTTGGTGTCCGCCAATTAGTAAGGGACGGAACCGCACGCCGCGTCGCACATATAAAGCGCCGATACCTTTGGGTGCGTGGATTTTGTGACCAGATATAGTTAACATATCTATGGTGCTGGTCTTCATATTCAAGGGGAGTTTACCCACTGCTTGCACCGCATCTACATGGAACAAAGCACCATGCTCTTTGACTCGCAACCCAATTTGCTCAATAGGGAAAATCGTGCCTGTTTCGTTGTTGGCATACATAATCGATACCAACGCGGTGTTTCCAGTCAGTGAGGCTTCTAGTTCATTTAAATCTAACTGCCCTTGACTATTCACCGAAAGATAGGTGACGTTGTACCCTTGGGTTTCTAACTGTTTGCAGACATTCAGCACCGCTGGGTGTTCTACTTGGGTGGTGATGATATGTCGCTTTTCTGGTTGCGCTAACAATGCGGCGCGAATGGCAGCGTTATCTCCCTCAGTTCCGCAGCTTGTAAAGACAATCTCTGATTCATCAGCTCCGAGTAAAGCTGCAACTTGTTGTCTGGCTATCTTCACTCCTTTAGCAAGTTGTCCGCCAAAGGTATGCATACTAGAGGGATTGCCGTAATAATCAGTCAGGTAAGGCAGCATCGCCTCTAAAACTTCTGAGTCTACCTTAGTGGTAGCGTTATTGTCGAGATAGATGCAATTCTTTTGCATAGATTCTAATTTGAAGAATGAAGGGTGAAATGTGTAGTGCGAACTGAAGTCTAAGTTTTATCTTTAAATTCTTCAGTCTTTAACCTTCTTTACGCTTCTAATATTTGCTGTTGGCGCTTTTGCAACTGTTCGGAAAACTTCTTTGAATAACAGTTAAACCAACGTTCCCAGTAATCTTGTTTATTGGTTAATTTCGCTAATACATGATTATATTTAGTAAACCAGCCTTCCCAATAATCGCTAGGCTGTTTGACGCAACCATCGCAGGTGGGACAACCAGCTTTACACTGAGGTACGCTATAAACAGTTCCAATACAGTTTGTACAAAGTTCGGGGTCAATCCAGTGCTGAGCGTCAATTACTTTAACTGCACCTGTAGGGCATATAGATAGACAGAGATTGCAGGAAATACATTGGCTAGTGATTTTGTAAGCCATGATTATTCTCCTTTTTTGAGATTTTAGAAGAGAAAACTATGAAGTATGAAGGATGAAGTGTGAAGTATATATTTCTATCTTCATCCTTCAGCCTTTAGCTTTTATCCTTCAGTAGTCCCTAGTTCTTTTACGTACTGCTCGTAAAACTCTAAAGCAACCTTCTCAATTACGTCGTAAGCTTCAACAGTCTCTATGCCCACTTCATGCAATTTTTCTTTAGGGCAGTTGCCAATCTTGGACACTAAAACTGCTTTGCAATCGGCGATCGCTTTTATGATATTCTCAGAAGTGGCTTCTTCACCGTATCCACCTTGACAATATTGGTCAATCTTACGATGACCGACAAAGCGAGCTTCGATTCCATCCACTTCGTAAATCTGGAATTCTTTCGCATGACCGAAGTGTTGGTTAACTAATCCGCTACCTTTGGTTGCGACTGCAACTAAGACCTTGGGATTGTTGGCTGCTTTCTTGCCAGCTTGCGCTTTTTCTTTGGCTAATTTAATTTCTTCTTTGAATTTCTCGATGCCTTCGTGAACGCTGGTGCGTTGTTCGAGGTCATATTCAGGAGTCATTTCCAAGAATTTATCTTTGGTAAATTCCTGGCTGCGGTCTTCTCCCAATAATCCGACGGCATCGGCTCGGCACTGGCGGCAATGACGCATCATTTTCATGTTGCCGGCGCAGTTGTCTTGTACTTCTTTAACTTCTTTGGGTGTGGGGCCGCGTTGACCGGTTAAGCCAAAGTGTGTGCCGTGTTCTGGTGCAGAAATCAGCGGCATGATGTTGTGCAGGAATGCGCCATTTTCACGAATGAATTTATTCACTTCGATCAAATGTTGGTCGTTAATTCCTGGAACCATCACGGAGTTGACTTTGCACAAGATGTCAGCTTCTTTGAGAGCTTGCAATCCTTCCATCTGCTTTTCGAGCAGAATCTTAGCGCCTTCAAGACCTCTGTAACGCCGACGCTTATAGTGAACCCAAGAATAAAGCTGTGCGCCGATTTCTGGGTCGATGGTGTTAAAGGTGACTGTAACGTGATCGATGTTTAATTGTTTAATGCGATCGATATGTTCGCTTAACATTAAACCGTTGGTTGAGAGGCAAAGCTTGATATCTGGTGCTTTGTCTGCAATCAATTCAAAGGTGCGGAATGTCTTTTCTGGGTTCGCTAAGGGATCGCCAGGCCCGGCAATTCCCACGACTGTCATTTGGGGAATCTTGCCTGCAATCACCAAAGCTTTGTGTGCTGCTTCTTCTGGTGTGAGTAATTCGCTAACTACTCCAGGACGACTTTCGTTAGCGCAGTCATATTTCCGGTTGCAATAGTTGCATTGAATGTTACAAGCTGGTGCAACTGCAACGTGCATCCTGGCGTAATGGTGATGTGCGTCTTCGCTGTAGCAGGGATGTTTAGCAATCCGTTCTTGGAGCTTTTCGTCCATTTCCACGGTGGCGCTGCTTTTGCTATCGCATCCGCAACCACCCGATTTTGCTTGGGTTACTGCTGGTTCCTGATTAGAGTTAAGGATTCCTGTAGCCGGTAGTGTCATTAAATTTCGCAAGGATCGGTGGACAGGCTGCCGCTGTGGGAGATGCCGTTGCTACTCCCTATGCCTAGGAATTGAAGTCGCTTGTTGTACCCATCCTGCCTACCTGTGGCGGTAGTGTAAACGCAGGGTATGGCAGGCGATAAAATCCTTGAGTTCGGCTGGTGTGTGTCAACGCTTGGTTCTTGGGTAGAATTTGTGGGTACAGCCGCGACTTCTATTCATAGAGGCATGGTGCTATCTCATCCCTCCACTCACTCTTGGCTTCTGATTTGTATTAGAGCTTCGAGTGATTGGCGATATAAAAGTTATAACAGCCATCTCCAGGCTAGATGCTGCGTCTATCTGGATAGAATTTATTGGATTTATTAAGTTTGTACTCAAATCTTCAAACCCTAATTTTTAGGGCATTAGAAAGAATTAAAAAATTTTTTTCAGGTAGGGGGTCTAGTGTTTTTTGGTTGGGGTTCGGGTATTTAGAGATAGGGGTTCAGGATTTTTTTGTACTCAGCAAAAACCCAATACCAGCAAGGAGTTTAGCCTAGTTTCAACTGGTTTTGGGTTAACAAAATGTGTACTCAAATAACCCTCAAATCCAGACAAAAGCAGTCATTTCAAAGGATTTGGGGGAAAAACTGGAGTAGATTACGTCGTACTACTCCAGATACGTGCGAAATTCAATTCTGTATCCAACATATCATTTTTTTGGAGATAAAAATGCCGTTTATATTTTTTTAATTTTTGCTTTGCTAAAGATATGCAATTGGGCCTCTAACTCTTACCTGACAAGCCATAGAAGCTGCTGAGAATAGATGCGTTAATGCGGATTTTTATCAAATAATTTAACTTTAAGTTTTATTTCTTCAGCGATCGCCAAGCAGGAGGAAAGGATTTATTGATGGCTGCAATTAAGTGAATTAGTATAACTCCTTGCTAATACTAGTAAATTTTGTGTTTGGTGAAAACAATAAGCTAAAATTCCATGTGCCTGAGCAATCCCAATAAATTATTATAAATGTTTATTACGAACCTTCGCGATCGCAACTCTCTTTTCAAGCGATCGCATAGCCTGTATAAGGTCTTAACTCTGGTGGACGAAACCCAAGTACAATGTGTTCTTTGGGAATTCCAGCTCGTTCTAAATCAGCGGCAATCCCTTCTTCAATGCCATCTCGCTAAATCCAGATTTTGCCATCAATTAGGTCAATATGCACTATACAGCTATGAATGCGGCGTTCGCCATCCCAACCTACGTCCATCCACAAATAGCGATCCCGGTTGCGATCGAACACCACTTCTGATTGAATATTTGCGTAGGAATAAGGCAAAGAAGCATAGTCACTGAGAGTAGTTTCAATGACTTGGCGATAACGATCTAATTGGGTGTAATCCATTGTTGAATGACCTCCTGTTTTGGATCGAAAGTAATCAAACTTAAACGACGATTTCTCAGCAAAAGTTTACCAATAGGTTCTGCAAATAAGTCATCAAAAACACTATTAGGTACTGCAAGATACAACATTCGTTCTGGCTCCAACTCAGTCAATATATCTTGATACAAAACATACTGACCCAACGCTTTTTCTAAATCATCAACATCCGATCTGCCTGTAAAACTTTTAATTTCAACTGCAATCTTAGATTCTGCTTTCTGCGCTGCCAATAACTGCCTAGCACCTAAATCAACATACAAGTCTTTTTTACCAAACTTCAGAGTCAGTGGATCGTGAGTAATTGTCCACTTGTCTTTAATCAAAGCATTTTTGACATTGTCATGATAGATGTCTCTAGCTAGCATACGGGTGTTGTTTGAGATTCATATTTTTATTTTAAGAAATGTCTAGGAATGGCTAGTAGAAAGTGATTTCTGGCATAAATATTACTAACAATAAGTTTTGTCTATCAGTGCTTATAACCACTAAAGGGCCTGCGATCGCTACACTGAAGTCATAACAAACTATTATGCTGTGTAAGTTCTGTGAGTAAACCAGGGTTAAGGAGGAATTATGAAAGCAGTGATAATCCGTCAATACGGGTCAGCTGAGGTTTTGCATTACGAAGACGTAGAGCGGCCACAAATCAAGCCCGATCGATTACTTATAAAAATTCATGCCAGTAGCGTTAATGGCATTGATTGGAAAATCCGCAAGGGAATGATGAAATTTATCACAGGCAATAAATTCCCTAAGATTTTGGGGTTTGATTTGGCAGGAGAAGTAGTAGAGGTTGGCTCTGAGGTGACGCGCTTTAAAACAGGGGATTCTGTTTATGGCAGTGCTAGTTTCCCTGGCGGAGGTTATGCAGAATATGCTGCCGTTCCAGAAAACTTGGTAGCGCTTAAACCAGCAAACTTGAGCTATGAAGAAGCCGCTACTGTGCCCTTAGTTGCGATGACAGCTCTGCAAGCCTTACGAAATCAGGGTAATATCCAAGCGGGACAAGCTGTGTTGATTAACGGCGCTTCTGGTGGTGTGGGGATTTTTGCGGTACAAATTGCTAAAGCATTAGGCGCAGAAGTTACAGGAGTTTGCAGTACAAAAAACCTAGATTTGGTAAAATCGCTGGGTGCAGACCGCGTTATTGACTATAAGCAACAAGACTTCACCGAAGATACAGCCAAGTACGATATTATCTTCGATGCAGTCGGCAAGCGATCGCTCTCTGCCACTAAAAAAGTTCTCAAACCCAAGGGAATTTATGTGACAACGCTACCCAGCCCAGAAGTTTTGGTGCAGGCTGCTTTAACAGCATTTCTTCCCGGTCAAAAAGCGAAATTGGTGTTTGAGAAAGCCAACGCCGAAGACTTAGATTACCTCAAAGGATTGATTGAAGCGGGCAAAATCCGCACGGTAATTGACCGCACCTACCCCTTACAAGAACTAGCTGCGGCTCATGCTTATAGCGAAAGCGAACGGGCTGTCGGGAAAATTGCGATCGCGATCGCTAACTGATAGATTTTGATTCAAGTTTCTAATGGGTGCGTTAGTCAAAAGTAACGCACCTCATCTCAATCAGCAATGCCCTATTTTATTTTAGGAATGACAGTTCTAATTCCACTTTTAGTATTAACAGCATCACCTTTATATCGAGGGATGATATGAATACTAGCGTGCATAATATTTTGACCAGCTTCTTTATTAACGTTCATTCCTACATTAAAACCATCTGGTTCGAGTTCTCTTTGGATAATTTCTTGTACTTTATTTACCATAAACCAGCAAGCAGATTGTTCTTTAAATGGTAATTCAAAATAATTATTTGCATGACGTTTAGGAATAACTAAAACATGTCCTTTACTTATAGGATAACCATCGTAAATAGCATATGCGGTAGCCGATTCTGTTAATAACTTTAGATTTTTATGGGGATTACAAAATATGCAATAATTAGATGAGTTACGCTGGTGGTTGTAATGAGTGTACTGATAGAATTCTCGACTATCGTCTAAGTAAATTGAATGAAAGGGAAGTTTAACAATACATTGATAAGTTGGTTTTTTATGCACATAATGTTCTCTAAAACCTTCTTTTTTGATATCCCTTCTCACGACATAATAAGCTTTACCTCCTGGTTTTAATAAGTGTGATACTTCCATTAGCACATTAGCTTGTTCTTCAGAAAATAAAACATTTAAAACATAAAAGCAAATTATAGTATCAAATTTTTCATGAGGATAAAGTGGAAAATAATAAGGGTCGTAACCTGTAATGTTGTAATCTTTTTGGCGCAATAGTTTAACATCATTACCGAAGCCACAACCAAAATCTAGAATTTTGCCTTGAAGCAGGTTTTGATTTAATAAAAACTGTGCGGGGAATGACAGGTAAGTTCTTTCAATTGCCGTGAGATGGCTGAATTGATTTTTTTGCTGTTTCATGGAGTTTAGATATTCATGTCCCCCCAGTCTTAGCACAAGCCAAGATACTAAACTTTCTCTATAGTCTGCGATCGCCTACTTCATTTCGTATCAATTACTCAAACTATTGTTATCTCTAGTTCACAGATTTTTACTCTTTTGTAAATAAAGATGCGACTAATGCATAGCAATAAACACCATATTATCAACTCAACTACCGCTAGAAAATATTTGTGTGCCTGCTGTTAATTCAATCAAGTTATTAAATTTCATTTAAATCATTTTACGTAATTTTACTGTAACTTCATCAAAACTTTATATAAAGTATTTATATTACTTAAGTAATTATTTAAACTAATCTTTGCGGATAACCAATACGTAATGATAACTGAGTTTTTATGACTATTTCTATAGTTCGGAAAAAGCTATCGATAGCTACTGGCAAAGCAGCATATTTTGTTAAAGGAATAGGCTGTGTGTCGGCTATTGGTACTGTTTTAGTCGCATTCAGGACATTAACTGCTCAAGCCGCTGTAATTAGTAACAGTGAGTTAAGCGTCGATATCCGTAATGATAATGGTGCAATAAACTCTTTATTGTTTGATAGGAAGGAATTTTATCGAAAAGGTACTTTTGTTTCTGACTTTGGTTTTCAAGTTGGAAGCGATACAAGCACTTTTGTACTTAACAGTGCCTTACAAAATATAGGTCAACCAGTAACTGTCAGCAAGAATAATAACTCTGTATCTGTTACTGGAAGATATACTCAGGGAGGATCTGCGATTGATTTCACTCGCACTTACTCCTTAGTTCCCAATCATAATGTGTTACGAATTACAACTAATTTTATTAATAGTGGTGCAGATACCCTTTTGAGCTATTTCGACACATACGATCCCGATCAAGGTATTGCTCAAAGAAATGGCTACGGTACTTATAATGACGTATTCTCAATTGCAACAGGCAATGGAACAGCAAAAGTAGGTCAAGCTACAGATATTAGTGGATTGTCAGTAGTTATTGGCTCTTTAGATCCAGATGTTACCGTTGCCTCTGGTTTTCCTTTTAAAATCGGTGACGGTAAGACTTTAAATAACTTCTTTAGTTCTCCCTTTGATGGAAATGGCAGTTATGTTGATAATGGGACTCATATTGGTTTGCGAAAGCTTTTGAGCGCTGGTAACTCATTCACCTTTACTGTCGATCAAGGATTTGGAACTACACCTATCAAAGCTAAACAAGAGTTTATTACAGTAAATAAGGGTGGTGAACCTGTTCCCGAACCTCAAACTATTTTTGGTTCAGTTACAGCGATCGCATTTGGGATAATGTTAGGCAAAATCCGCTCAAAGAAATTTCACAAGAGTCGGACATAAAACAAAAATTCGTAATCCAACGTACTGCTTTACTCAATTTTCTCAGTACGCTGGCTTGGCTTAGTTAATTTCTTCTCATAGCAAAGTGCTGAGTTTAGGAGTAGAGACGCGATTAATCGCATCTGTACAAGAGTCAGTTACTTTAAGGCTTTGAGCAATCACAACTGTCCTAAAGGGTATGGCTACGGCTATATACCAAAAAAATAGGTAGTCTAGCTTTTGTCAAAAGAACTCAACACAAAAGCGTGCTTGATTCTTAAGCAAAACCTAAAATGCAAGTTCAGACGGATAGGACAATATAAATTTCTGGCACAGAAACGATACGAAATTCTATTAGCACAGTTTTTTGGTTGATGGCAATACAAGGGTGTATTGTTTAAATAACCCTGACTATTAATTTTATAATAATACTCCACTAGTAGGAGTGGCAATTATAATTTATCCAACTTTAGAGGATGGACAAAATATATTCACATGGGTGAAAGTATTTTTATCGAGTTATTGATTGACCGTGAATATATATTTCAGTTTTAAATCTTGGAAAAAAATTATTACTTTATTGCTGACAATTAGTTTCCTAACCGCCTGCGAGTCAATTGAAGCTGGTGAAATAAATAAATCTAAACAAAAAATATTCATTGGTGATAATTATGGACAGATAAATAATCAAGGGCGTTTACGCACCTACTATTCTTACATTCCCAAATCCTATAATCCAAACCAGCCAATGCCATTAGTTTTAGTATTTCATGGAGATGCTGGTAGTGGTCGTTCAATTAGTGATGTTACGGGCTTTAATAATTTAGCGGAGCAAAAAGGGTTTATTGTTGTTTATCCTGATGGAATCAATCAAAAATGGAGCCTGAGAAGTAATTCTCAAGGTAAGGTAGATGATATTTCATTTGTTAGTTCTTTAATCGATGGTCTGAAGCAACAAGTAAATATTGATAGTCATAAAGTCTATGCCACTGGTTTCTCTAGGGGCGGAATACTTACCCAAGCTTTAGCATGTAAACTATCTGATAAAATCGCTGCTTTCGCATCAGTAGCCGGCTCTCTTCCCGTTCGACTCAAACCCAATTGCCAACCTGAGACTCCGATTTCTATGATGGCAATTAACGGTACAAAAGACCGAGATGTACTTTATGAAGGTGACGATCGCGATCGACGAGGAGCGCTGGTTTCTATTTCAGATATGGTAGGTTTTTGGCGATCGCACGATCGCTGCATCTCATCTAGCGCATCTCCACTGCTTCCTAGCACCAAAGTCAAAGCTACTCAGTACTCAAATTGTATTGGCAATTCAGAGGTCTTACAGCTAGCTGTAGTAGACGGAGGACACTTTTGGCCTGGTGGTGCTTCAACTGATGCAAGCCTAAATAAATTTAATGCTCAACTTGGTTTGAACGCCAGTCAGACAATTTGGGACTTTTTTCAACGCCACAGTTTATCTTAAGTTGAGAAATCAGTCCAAGTTTTTATAGCAAAGTATTGCCCTAATTTATGTGATTACGGCTGTATTTTGAAACGTATACATACATACAGACAGCAAACCCTAAAATAAAATAAAGAAACCTGTTATTTATCCAGCAAAATCATAAGATAGTAATCGTAACTAGAGATACAGATATTTGATTTGTTGCTCTTTTATCTCATCTTTGCGAGCAGGTGAGTACAACTTAATAAATCGCAAAATATCTTGCCTAAATCATTGCAAATTATCATAGGTAAAGTTTTTTATAGTGAGTACAGAAATTCTTAACCCCCCACTCTCAAAATACTAGTACCCCCATCCTGAAACACTAGTACCCTTACCCTAAAAGAAATTTTTACTTTCCTGGAAATCGGGGTTTGGAGTGTTGAGTACAACCTTAATTAATCCAATAAATCCAATCTAACTCGGATATACTGCCGTGTTGGGAGCTACCTGCTATAAGCATAAAAATAGCACATGCTTTCAACCAGACAGTAACGATGCAACAGTCATTAGACAGTATCAAAAATATCGAAACTACAAAAACTGCGGATTCTACAAATATATCCCGGCTGAAAAATTTGCTCTCTGGCGTTTTTTTGGAGCCATTATTGAGTGATTTTTGCATTATTTTTGAACGCGATCCAGCGGCTCGTAATTGGCTGGAAGTAGTATTTTGCTACCCTGGATTGCACGCGCTTTGTTTGCATCGTCTAGCCCACTGGTTGCATCGTCGAGGAGTAAGTTTTATCCCTCGTTTGATTTCTCATTGGGGACGGTTTTTAACAGGAATTGAAATTCACCCAGGTGCAGAGATTGGTAAGGGTGTGTTTATCGACCACGGTATGGGTGTTGTGATTGGCGAAACTGCAATCGTTGGAGACTATACACTGATTTACCAGGATGTTACCCTTGGCGGAACTGGGAAAGACAGTGGTAAGCGCCATCCTACCTTGGGCAAAAACGTTGTTGTAGGTGCAGGTGCGAAAGTTTTAGGAAATCTGCAAATTGGCGATCGCGTCCGTATTGGCGCAGGTTCAATAGTCTTGCGTGATGTCCCTAACGATTGCACAGTTGTAGGCGTTCCCGGTCGAATTATTTCTCGTCAAGAAAACGCAAACCTTTCTCCCCTAGACCACGGAAAACTTCCCGATGTCGAAGCAAGCGTGATTGGTTCTTTACTGTCCCGTATCGAACAACTCGAACAAAAACTCAATAATCAACAGTTAACAGCTAACAGTCAACAGTCAATAACAACTGACCCCTTCGGGGTTCGCTAGTCGCTCATGGGGGAAACCCCCAAGACCGCGCTAGCTCACCACTGACCACTGACAACTCACAACTGACAAAGGACTAATGACATGTTAGGCAATCAAGTTTTGCAAATTCCTCTAAGCGATCGCTGGCTAATCTATCATCGTCTACAAGAATTGATGATTTCTTGTTCTTGTCCCGCTGATGGTTCCTTACGGGTACAGGTAAATAATTTACTAGAAGCAGTTCTAATCCGCAGTACCGTTATGCAATTTCTAGCTTCTCGCCAAGAATTAATCGAGTGGCTAGACCGTTGCTGGGATTGCTGTGCTGAGTCCTAAGTGCTGAGTAAAAGGCAAAAAAATAAAACAGCGTTTAGCAAGCTGTTTAAAGTCTGTCTTAATTACGAATTACGAACTACGAATTAGTATGCCGACCCGTACAACCGAGAATAAATTAATAAATTTTTTACATAATGAACTCGCACTTTCTAACGCAGATATTGCTGTAGCGTTACGACACCGTGAGTTTGATAATGGGCCGTTACCAATGCTTCTCTGGCAGTATGGACTGGTTAATTTAGAACAGCTAGAGCGGATTTTAGATTGGTTAGATGAAGAATATTCATAGATTTGCCGATTTACTTGGCAGTAGAAATATATTTTGTATTTTCACAGACAAACAAACATTCAATTATATGAGGCGCTCGCAATGATTTTTACTTTAATGGCTGGATTTGGTTTCTTGTTTTCTTTAGGACTTGCTAATAGCTACTTCAGCTATCTACTACTTGAAAAAACTCTGCATAGCAATAGTAAAAATGATTCTTAAATTATACCTGTTTTTGGTTTTCTGTCATACAGATGTAAAGCTGGTAGTCAACTAATATTAAAGAATCATGAAGATGAATTATTAATTGTAATATTTTATAGCATTTACCATTCATCCTTCCGCATTTGTATTAGGTATTCACTACTACCAGGAATTGCAGAAAAATAGGTTCACAATCCAGAAAGGATATTAAGAGAAATTCCTAAGAGGATGTTTGAGATGAATGAAATCTTAATTAATGACACTACATTACGTGATGGCGAACAAGCAGCAGGCGTTGCTTTTACTTTAGAAGAAAAAGTAGCGATCGCCAAATTTTTGGATGCTATCGGCGTTCCAGAATTAGAAGTTGGAATTCCGGCAATGGGTGAGGAAGAAACTCGCGCCATTTCAGCAATTGCTAACTTGGGTTTGCAAGCAAAACTCTTGGGATGGAACCGTGCTGTAATATCAGATATTAAGGCTTCCATTGCTTGTGGCATGAAGCGAGTGCATATTGCCATTCCCGTTTCTGGAATTCAAATTGCGGCTAAATTTCACGGTCAGTGGCGAGTCAGTTTGCAAAGACTCAAAGATTGTATCAGCTTCGCCAGCGATCGCGGTCTTTGGGTAGCAGTTGGCGGAGAAGATTCTTCCAGAGCAGATGATAACTTTCTTTTGGATGTAGCGCTTCACGCTCAAGAATGGGGTGCATCAAGATTTCGCTTTTGCGACACTGTAGGCGTTCTTGACCCCTTCACCACCTTTGCAAAAGTCAAGCGGCTAGTTTCAGCTTTGTCAATTCCTGTCGAAATCCACACTCACAATGATTTCGGTTTGGCAACTGCCAATGCTCTTGCTGGGATCAAAGCTGGAGCCTCATCCGTAAATACTACTGTTAACGGTTTAGGCGAAAGAGCTGGAAATGCCGCTTTAGAAGAAGTTGTCATGTCAATCAAACGCATCTACGGCATTGATTTGGGTATTGACACTCCTCGGTTGTTGGAACTGTCACAACTTGTAGCTTCGGCATCAAATTCCAGCGTACCGCCTTGGAAAGCAATTGTTGGTGAAAATACCTTTGCTCACGAATCTGGAATTCACGCTCATGGCGTACTGCAAAACCCCGTCACCTACGAACCATTTGCTCCCGAAGAAGTCGGTTGGCAACGACGTTTAGTAGTAGGTAAACATTCTGGCCGGCATTTAGTTTCTAACTTGTTACAACAGTACGGTATCTTTCTTAATCCAGAAGAAACTCAAGCTGTTTTAGATGCAGTCCGCCAACAGTCAGTACAGAAAAAACGCAGTCTCACAACCGAAGAACTGTTGAATTTGGTTAGAGAACAGAGGTATTCTCATGCAACGCGATGAATTAGAACTAGACTTACCCCCCGCTTTTGAAATCGGTGAAAAAGTCAGAGTTCGCAAACTCCTCAAAAACGATGGGACATTTCCCGGTCAAGAAATCGGCGCAGTTTTAGCGAAAAAGGGAGATATCGGTTACGTAGCGAGTATAGGCACTTATTTGCAGAGTTCTTATATTTATGCCGTGCATTTTTTGAATACAGGGTTCGTCGTCGGTTGTAAGAAAAAAGAACTAGAATCTGTTGAGGAAACTAATGAAAGTAATGCTCCGCGTGAATGATGCCGGCAATTTGGTTGTCTACGTTGCTAAAAAAGACTTAGAAGAAGAAGTAGTTAAACAAACAGATGGAAATGATGGGAAAGTTCTCACCCTCGCAAATGGTTGGGAATTAGAATTTCGGAATTTACCCGCTCCAGAAAATCTACCCCAAACCGTAGAAGCTAAACGCCTTGCATAAAATAAGTGCTGAGTGCTGAGTGCTGAGTTAGGAGTAGAGACGCGATTATACTCTTACGAGAAGCCGCTCTTACGAGCGTCTACACGTCTGTACAAGAGTAAGGAGTGATGAGTTAGCAAAAGTTGTTTATTCAAAACTCCTGCCTCCTGCCTCCTGACAACTGACAACTGACAACTGGCAACTGACAACTGACAACTGACTTTAACCTAAAATGGGTGACAAAATTTTGAAGTTATCAGAAGTAAACCTTGAGGGACAATTCCTCGGCTTTGTTGGTGATGTACCGCGTAAATCTAAATACTTGCGATTAGCAATTCCTTCTGGGGATGTGTTAGTCAAAATCCCTAAAGAGTTACGCAATCCTTTAAGTTTATCTTTGGAACCTGGCGAACAAATTCATGTTTATGGATTTAGTAAGTTAGACAAACACACAGGTCAACTTAAACTAAAAGCTTATCAAGTTTCACCTGTCGATGTTTGCCCAAACCACAACATGCCACCTCAAAGTCAAGCGAGGATTATGGTATGTCAAAAGTCTGGTTGCTTAAAGCGCGGTGGTAAAGGTTTATTATCAGAATTAGAAAAAACTTTGTGCGATCGCGGTTTGTTAGACAAAGTTCAAATTGAACATACTGGCTGTCAAAAACGTTGTGGCAGCGCACCCAACTGCGTATTACAACTTGGTAAAAAGAAATACAAGAAAGTTCATCCTGAAGCGATCGCATCGCTGTTAGAAAGTCACCTCAATAACTTGGGCCTTGACTAAAACACCATAACCTTCACATCATCACATCAGATAAATATGCGTTCCGAGTATGGTAGGACAGGTTTTTGCTTGTCCTATTTTTCATGTTGTGACGCAGAAATGAGATGTGAAATTATAGATAGACTATTTTATCTTTTCATCTATCGCTGATTATCTTATATATTAAGATTTATTACTTTTATATGTTATTGCTAATACAAACACTTTTTATACTTTTTTGCTCCGACGTTTGCTAGGATGTCTCTGTATTTGCAGTTTGCACACTTAAACTACTTTGAATTATTCTAAATTCAGAAATAATGAGCTAATTGTAAATATGATTAAGGTTCATTTTCTGAATATAGTTAGTTAAATTAAGTATTTAAACAGATAGATGCTAAGTGCATTTTGTATTGGTAAAATCGAGGTAATGAATATAAAGACACGCATTAAATAAAATTAATTCAGTAAAAATATATATTGATTATTTTTACTAATAAATCATGAGATTTAGAGGTGTATAACTTAACTTACTTGAAGTTATCTATTTCTTGATTATTATCTGCTATATACCATGTCACCCAGGCAGTCTTCCAAAAAAACTCAACCAAATTCCACTCGTACTAACGCGTCCGTTCGAGAGCAAGACAATCATAAAGAATTATTTCCGATTGTGGGTTTGGGAGCTTCTGCGGGTGGATTGGATGCTTACACGCAATTGCTCAACCATTTGCCAACGTATACTGGTATGGCATTTGTGCTGATCCAGCACTTAAATCCCGATCAAAAAAGTTGGTTGAGCGAGATTCTTTCTAAAGCAACCAAAATGCCTGTAATTCAGGCGGAAAATGAGATGGTTGTGGAACCGAATCATGTCTACGTGATTCCTCCCAGTAAAACAATAGACCTCTTGCAAAAGTCGCTTAAGCAAATTCGGTTTGGGGAAGACGAAGCTCGTAATTGTAGAGAGCAGCAATCAGATTAAACCTCAAACTAAATCTTTTTCGACGATTTCTATAAGTGAAGGACAAAATTTTAAATACCTTCAGCTTCCGATTTACATGCTCACCTAAAACTCTGATTTTAGCTAATTCTTGATTGCTCTTTTTATCCTCACAAGTTAACTTACCTCCTCTAGGTTTTTTCTTAGGAATCTGACTATTGCTATGTAGTTTTTGAATACCTTGATAACCTTTATCTCCCAAGCATTTTATG
>NZ_JAECZA010000085.1 GCF_016056275.1 Dendronalium phyllosphericum CENA369
ACTCTTGGATCTTCCATCTGTGCAAAGTGGTCAGTAATCGTGATTTTGGGCTTGAGCTTCACGCTTTTTGAGACTTTCCTCTTCTACTTTTACAATGACTTTACCATCACAGCCTCATTGCTCAACCTCCATACCCCAGAGCGATCGCTATCTTTCTCAATCTCTTAGTATATATATACTATATTTAGATGCGTTCGCCCTGGGTATGGGGACTGTTGGCAATGGTTCAACTTCTATGGGTGGATTGTTGCGGAGTCAGGATGTCGCAACACAAGCGAATATTGCTCTGTTGTCTGCGGCTGATAATGATGATTACTCGTTCATTGACCAGAACTTTCAACCCGAATCTTTGCAGACTTGGGGCAAGCGGGGTGCTATCATTAACGTAGAAATGCGCCGCTACCGGGAATCTGTGCTGGAGGGGTTGTCAGCTGATGGTTATACTGTGATTGATGCAGACGATTCCGACCCTGACGAAACCAAGGAAGTTGTGAAAGAGGTAAAAGCAGCGTCTAAAGAATTGTACTCCCAAGAATGTCAGGGGGTTTCTGAATCTGAAGATGTGTCTGATGCTGAACTCAAGAAGCTGCAAGAAAAGCGGGTGAAGACGAAAGAGGAAAGATATCAGCAGCGTAAGGCTGAATTGTCGCGTCGCTATGAAATTGAAGTGACACCCCATTTAGTCGAGAAGGATGATGAGGGCTGGTATCCTCAACTGCGGCTGCACTATTATTTGACTTTGGGGCGGGAGTTTTTGACGAACCGGGACAGCAGACGAGCGAAGGCACAGGCGGAGGCTGGGGAAAAGTCGATTTGGAAGCCCGACTTCAACAAGGGGCAGATGTTGTCGTCGGTGCTGTTACTCGAAAAGCTGAATCTGCTGCAACTGCTGACATCTGGGGAACGGTTACGGGGTTCGGATGAAAAGATGCAGGAGTTAAAGAGGGCGGCACTGGAGAATCGTTATCTAATCAAGACTTGTTTGAATGTTACTGTCTCAGAACAATTGACTCCCATTGCGTTCCCGCTTCGGGTTGCCGCAGGCATCGCTCAGAAGTTATTAGACAAGATTGATCTGCGGTTGTCCTACGTGGGTCGGTTGGGGCCACGAGGGAAGCGGGAGAGTGTTTATCAGTTTATGGCTCCTGATGATGGGCAGAATGTAATTTTCCAGAAGTGGTTAAATCGGGAGTTGGTGTCAGTCACCAGTAATATAGATTTAACAACACCAATCGCTGACACAACAGCACCAACCTTCCATAATCATAATTCGGTGTCAGTCACTAATAATATAGACATACAAACCCAAGATGTTGACACACACAATATTCCCCAAACATTGAATGAAGCTGTTGGAGGCTGGAAGGGGCTGAGGCTGAAGCTGCGGCAGGGGTTAGAAAGTGCTGGTTCCTTCTACACTGAGCTTATTTCTAGAGTAGGTGAGGCTGTTGGGATTGCTGATGGTGAGCCAATATGGAATGCGTACTTGGGACAGTGGCAGGTATGGGTTAACTTTGCGGACGGTTGCCGGTCTGTGGGATGCGTAGGGAAGGTGGTAGTGTAGGTCATGTCCTCCCCCGACTAACTGCACAAATTTGCTTTTTTGTAAAACAGTTGCCGCCATATCAACAGCATTGGGCGCTTGTGGAGCAACAGATACCCAATAGCGCATTCGCCCACGAGCGTTGGCGTAGTCGCAAGCCCTCCACCACCTTTGCTACATATCTACAAAACGTGCTGGATTTACATACTTGCTCTACCCAGATACAGCATCTGAATTACGCTTCCACTCCTGTTTTAGTAATTCTTGGTAAGTTTTTTCCCTCATCATCATCTGCTGGTAGAGCATGAGCAAAAACTCTTTAGCTTGTTCGCCAGACATCTGCTGCACTTGGTCGGCAAAAACTCTCAAGCTAAACTCTTGTTCTAAAGATAATTCAATTCTATGGTTCATAGCTGGTTCAATCGCCCAACTGAGCGAAAACTAGAAGGATTATACTGGTTAGACTGGTTTAAAGCATTTATCTGTTACTGCTATCAGCAGTCATACATTCATTGACAGCTTCAGTTCTGAGTGTTAACTTCTATTAATTAGTATAACAAAATTTTTACAAAATCCCGATGATAGCGGCTCGGTATTCTCTACTAACGAGTGCGGATTTCTCTAAGCTCCAGACATTACATATTAAGGCGATACTCTAGATCGCTACGCATAGTACTTCAACCACAAGCTGATTGCGATCAATAATTTTTCTGTTGTTCATCTATAAAGCACCACAGCCATTCTTCTCCTAATTCGGCAGAACTAATGACGGGATGCCCAGTCTCTTGGTAATGACGACGTGCGTGTTGATTTTTAGAAGAGTCACAACACAACATCTTGCCGCAAGTCTGACAAATACGCAGATGTACCCAGCGATCGTTAAGCTGAATGCACTCCTGACATTGAAATACAGGATAGTTGGCTTTATGAATCAAGTTTTCCAGAGTCAGTTCATTGAGATGTTGGCAAGACATAGAGTTTTCCTATTGATTACAGATGTTTCCCTGGTAATGCCTCAAAATGCTCTAAAATTTGCTGTTTAATATTCTTGGCTGTCATAGGTATAAAATTTTTGACGCTATTTTAAGCAAAACAACAAAATGAGTCAAAGATTTTTCCAAGTTATATATTGTAAATATTTGACTTTCAATATTAGATACAAATCCTGGCATAAAACCATAATATGATTTTTAAATAAGTTTACTTCCAAATATTGACAACAGCTTAAACAATGAAGAGATTCAAAATTTTATGTTTAGTAATCATATTTAATTTGCTCATGTATATTTCTGTAAGCGCAGCCCAAACCCACAAAAGTCCCTCTTTATGGCAAGTTTATCAGCAGTCGCTTCAAAGTGCAAAATATGTTGACCTGACTCATACAATCACTCCTTCAATGCCTATATGGTCTGGATTTGCTCAGTCAAAATTTCAAGCCACTATCAACCCTAAGAGCGGAAAACCATACACATACAAACAAGATGGTTTTGAAGCAACTCATTACGATTTATCTACCGATCAACTTGGTACGCAATTAGATCCACCTGCTCACTGGAATCCCGATTATCCAGCTATTGATGAACTACCTGCAACCTATGCTATTCGTCCTTTGGTGGTTATCCCTATTCAGGATAAGGTTGCTAAAAATGCAAATTATCACCTGACTGTTCAAGATATTTTGGATTGGGAGAAAAAGCACGGTAAGATTCCTCCAGGTTCTGTTGTTTTTGTGCGCTCAGATTGGTCTAAGCAATGGTCAGACCCTTATATAGCTTCCAGAACTGAGTTTCCTGGGGTGAAGCTAGAAGCTCTCAAGTTCTTACATTTACAGCGTCAAATCCTTTTTCACGGACATGAGCCACTGGATACTGACAGCACACCAAATCTAGAAGGGGAAGCTTGGCTACTTCAGAATGGATATACTCAAGCTGAAGGTGTTGCCAATTTAGAGCAAGTCCCAGAGACTGGTGCATTAGTGGTCATTGGATATCCGAAATTTCAAGGTGGTTTAGGAGGTTATGCACGCTATATCGCTATCTGTCCACCTAATTGGAAATACGGTGTTTCTGTCGGTAAAATCCCAGAATCACCTCTGCAAAAAGCAGATAAACCACTTCATTGGGATCAAAAACTAGGTGTACGGCTACGTTAAAGCACTTGCGCTAAACAAAAGCAACTGCCGTCTATACATTTATTCTTATTTATTGAAGTGCGATCGCTCTCACCCTCAAACTTCAAGGAGTAGCAATCGCCTCTAAACCCAGCCAGATAAGGTGAGACAATTGGGGTTGCTGATGGTGAGCCGATATAGTAACGGGTATTTGGGACAGTAACAGGTGTGGATTAACTTTGAGGACAGTTGTCGGTCTGTGGGGTGCAATTGGTTGGTGGTGGTTTAGTTTGCGTTTTTAGGAGGCTTGCTGGTTTAACCAAGTTTCTAGATCCGCCACAACAGAAAAATCTAATAAAGCTTCTCCTAAGCCTTCGAGTTACTCAGGACTTGCTCAAGCCTGGGGTGAAGTTGCGTTCTTCTGATGAGGAAATGCAGGAGTTGAAACGAGTGGCGGTGGAGAATCGCTATTTCATCAAGACTTGTTTGAATGTGACCGTTAGCGAAAAGTTAACGCCAGTTGCGTTCCCTGTCAAGGGTTGCCGCAGGCATCGCACAAAAGCTTTTGAACAAGATTGATTTGCGATTGTCCTATGTGGGAAGGTTGGGGCCAAGAGGTAATCGTGAGAGCGTTTACCAGTTTGTAGCTTCTGATGATGGGCGGAATGTGATCTTCCAGAAGTGGTTAAATCGGGAGTTGGTGTCAGTCACCAGTAATATAGATATACAAATCCAGGTTAGTGACACAACACCACCAACCTCCCATAATCATAATTCGGTGTCAGTCACTAATAATATAGATATACAAACTCAAGTAAGTGACACACTCGATGTTCCCCAAACATTGAATGAAGCCATTGGGGGCTGGAAGGGGCTGAGGCTAAAGCTGCGCCAGGGGCTAGAAAGTGCTGGTCGGTTCTACTGGGAGCTTGTTTCCTCCTTTAGCGAGGCTGTTGGGATTGCCGATGGTGAGCCGTTTTGGAATGAGTATTTGGGACAGTGACAGGTATGGGTTAACTTTGGGGACGGTTGTCGGTCTGTGGGGTGCGTAGGGAAGGTGAGTGTGGGGTGAGGTTGGTTAAAGGATGTCATATCAGTGCGATCGCACTTATCCTTGCTACATCTGGCTTTCTAAATTGCGAATTGCGCTTTTGCAAATTGCTTTGTTGAGTGGGGTCGTTTATACGCGCTTGGGGGAGGCTGTTGAGTTACAGGAGATGATGCAGGAGTTTCCATGCAGAATTGATATTGGGAAGTCTAAATCTGTTGCAGTTGCTTACATCTGGGGTGCAGTTGCGTTCTTCGGATGATTAAACCATTAAGTAGAACGGTGCAAATAAATCGAAGTATGTAACGAAAAGTAAAGTTGCCTAAAACCCTCTTTCCTTCTACCCTCTGCCTCCTGCCTTGTTATAATAACAATTTTTAACATCGACCTACTTAATCGATTAGTTAATTGCGACTGCTGACTTTCGAGTTAGCCAACAGTTGTATGCAATTGTCTTGCAATCTGCTGACAAAGATTAAGGCATTGATAGAACAAATGCCAACAATCCCGTGTGGTAGGTTAAGGTCAAATTTAATTGCGGTAATTTATAATCACGAATTATCGCTATAAATCGGATTAATGAATCAAATTAATCTGCATTATGCATATTTAATTTATTTAAAAATTTCTGTTATGGCTCCTAGTGCCAAAAGTGATGAGCGCACAGATTCCGTCAAACCAACAACACCTGTAATATTCATGCCTTCATAAGGTCTAGGAGTTCTGAGAATTTTCAGACATTCACCTGTTTCGACATTCCATAAGCGGATGGTCTGGTCTTCACTGCTGCTAGCAAGAATTGGACTTTTAACCAGAGAATGGATAAATGCGATCGCAAAAATCCATCGTGTGTGTCCAATCAATACTCTCAAACACTTCCCAGTTTTCATATCCCAAATTCTCACGGTTTGGTCGGTTCCTCCACTTGCCAGCAGACAACCATCAGGACTGGCAGCACTGATCGCAGCATCAGTATGTCCTTTCAAGGTTCTTAGACATTGGCAAGTCTTGAAATCCCAAATTTTGATGGTTGCATCTTGACTGCTACTATACAAGGTTTGCCCATCTGGACTAAATTGAGCTGACCACACGCCGTTTGTATGCCCACGAAAAATTTTCAAGCATTCGCCTGTAGCAACATCCCAAGCTCGAATTAGGGAATCTGCACAGCAACTAATTAGCATCTTGCCATCAGGACTATAAACAAGTGATGAGACAATATTAGTGTGATTACATAACACACCCAGGCATTGCCCAGTATTGACATCCCAAATCCTTACCTGCTTGTCACTACCACTACTGGCTAATGTTTGTCCATCGGGACTGTAGGTAACTGAAAGTAGCCAATTTCTATGACCCCGTAAGACTTGCAGGCATTCCCCTGTCTCTATGTTCCAAATTCTCACTGTTTCATCTGCACCACCACTAGCAATGGTATTACCTTGGGGATGAAAAGCTACGGTTCGTACCCAATTAGTATGACCAGTCAAGGTTTTAATACACTTACCAGTATGAATATCCCATAGTTTAACTGTTTGGTCTTCACCACTGGCTAAGACTTGGCTGCGGTCTAAATCATCAAGTGGAGAGGTCGCTAATGCCCACACACCGCTACCATGTCCGCGAAAAGTTCGGAAACACTGTCCTGTATGAATATTCCAGAACTTAACAGTTTGGTTGTCATCGCTGACAATCAAGGTTTTTCCATCTGGAGTGAATGTCAGCGATCGCACTGTGTGGGTGTGCCCTAACAAAGTTTTCAGGCATTCTCCAGTGTTAATGTCCCACAAGCGAATTGTTGTATCACCACTGCCACTTGCTAGCGTTTGACCATCAGCACTACAAGCTATACACCAGACATGGGCTGTATGTCCGTGAAGAGTTTGCAAACACTGCATTGCTTCTAAATCCCAAATCCTCACAGTGCCATCAGCGCTACCACTTACTAGTATTTTTTCATCGGCATTAAATGCTACAGACCAGACAATACCTGTATGCCCTTGCAGTGTTTTCTGGCACTCACCTGTATTAACATGCCAAAGTTTGATAGTATGGTCGGCGCTACCACTTGCTAAAGTTTGACCATCTTTACTCAAAGCGATCGCCCAGATCCAATCTGTGTGTCCTTCAAGACTTTTCAGACATTCTCCTGTCTGAATATCCCATAATTTAACCGTTTGATCCATGCCACCGCTGGCAAGGACTGAATAGTTTTCTTGCCGAGCCTGGGCTACAGACCAAACAAAGCCTGTGTGCATCCTGAATACTTGTAGGCATCGACCTGTGAGATCCCATTGTTTAACAGTTTGGTCATCACTGCCACTAAATAAGGTTTGTCCGTCAGCACTAAATACAATAGAACGCACCCAACCTGTGTGTGCTTCCCAAGTTAAGCATTGCTGTCCATCTGTTGTTTGCCATAGGGAAATTTGACCAAGGGTATCCCCGATTGCCAGAAAATTGCCATTTGGACTAACTGCTAGTGTAAAGGTATAGCTGAGATTTGCCGTAAAAGTAGATTTAGTTAAATCTGAATCGGCGAAATTAGTTTGGTGTAAATTCACACCTTTTAAATCAGCTTGCCAAATCGTCAAACTAGAAAAGTTGCGATCGCTTAAATCCATTTGCAGCTGACGAAGTAAATTAATCGTGTTTCCGCCCACATAACCAGTATCCATTGGTTTTTTGCCACGAAGTGATGCCAGAATTGTCATCAGTTGAGCTTCAATGCGATTTGCACTTCCGAACAAAGAAAGTAACTTTTTAATTACAGGATTAAGAATTAAGTAAAGTTGAATTTCTTTGATATAGTCTTTTGCCGTCGCTTTCATCAGTGCATGAGTTTTGAAAAGAGAAATATATTGAGTTTCAATTTCAACACAAACCTCTTGAATTAAACGACTAGTAATGTACTCCATCAACACAGGCTGTAGTGTGAATAAAGCACTACCTTTCTCAATCAGGCTACGTCTTTCTAAAGCTGACAATGCTTCTAGGAGTTGAGAAGACGCAATCAAGGATAATAAATCAGCTTGTATTTCTGAAAAATTTACAGGTTCGCGGTTGATTGCCAACCAATACATGACTGATTTCTCTAAAGCTGATAAACGTTGAAACTGTTGTTCGAGCAAATCTTGAATATCGCCGAAGACAACAGTACCTTGAGCAAGAAAGTTAGAAATATTACTATCAAATAAATCCCGGATGGTGGTTGCTACAATCTTCAGTGCCAGTGGATTACCTGCATAAGATTGAATTAAAGTTTGCCATTCATCAATCGATCCAATAAAGCTACCTTTGCAGCTAAAAATTGCTTGTCCCTCAGCGATTGATAAACCAGATAATCGCATAGTCCTAACAGGCAACTTTTCGCCCTCAAGTACTGCCACCTCTTTAGGCTTTTCTCGGCTCGTCAGCACTAAACAGCTTTGGTGACGAAACTCACCTATTCGCTTAAAAAGTTCGCCATACCCTTCGTAACCAGATCGATATTGACCTGTTCGACCCTCATTGCTGCTTAAGATTGTCTCTGCATTATCGAGAATCAGCAGACAGCGATGTTTTTGGAGATAGGTAAGCAGTCGAGAAATGCGATCGCTCACAGATTCGGGTAAATCTCCCTGCTGTTGGTGAGAGAGAACTTGAATCAAGATAGTGAGTAATGCTTCAATAGTGGGAGCATTATAAAGCGATCGCCAAATAACATACTCAAAGTTTCCCTGAAGTTTCTCACTCAACTTCACAGATAAAGAAGTTTTACCAATTCCCCCAATCCCCAATAGTGCCACTAACCGACAACGGTCTTGATTAATCCACTGCTTTAAGGTGGCAATTTCTAGGAAACGTCCGTAAAAAATCGAGACATCGAGCGCTTCACCCCAGTCTTGATAAGTTTTTATGGGATTATCAGGCTTGATTTCTCCAG
Source organism: Dendronalium phyllosphericum CENA369 (assembly GCF_016056275.1). Taxonomy (GTDB): domain Bacteria; phylum Cyanobacteriota; class Cyanobacteriia; order Cyanobacteriales; family Nostocaceae; genus Dendronalium; species Dendronalium phyllosphericum. Next base: position 8,627 of record NZ_JAECZA010000085.1, read on the forward strand.
TATTCTTCTGACGATAACACCATCTTCTCAAAGACGAATGGAGGTTATCTTTAGTAACTTTCTCACCCATCGCCTTGGAGAGCATTTTCCAGAGTCGAAAGCCAACAATTTTGATGTAGTCGGCATCATAACCAAACTTTTCAGCAATCTCTGGATACGTTTTCTGCTCCCATGACTGTCGAAAAATAATTTCTTGCAAGTCATTTAGAGATGTTTTTTCCAGAATTATTTCAACAATAGCTAAGGCTTCTTCGACAGTCATTTACCCAGAGGTTGCTTACTAAAGTTAACTTCAACTTGTAACTTTGAATAACTATTAGTTACTGCAAAGATTTAGCAACTTTTTTAAGATGCTATCAGTTGTTGATTCCCAACGAACAACAACTTTAAATTATCAACAAAATCCTTGAAATTATTCTAAACTATGACTACTACCTTACAAAGACGCTCTAGCGCCAGCGTCTGGGAGCGCTTCTGTGAGTGGATCACCAGCACTGATAATCGTCTATACATCGGTTGGTTCGGTGTCCTGATGATTCCCACCCTGCTAACAGCTACCACTTGCTTCATCATCGCCTTTATTGCTGCACCCCCCGTAGATATTGATGGTATCCGCGAGCCTGTTGCTGGTTCTTTGATTTATGGCAACAATATTATCTCTGGTGCGGTTGTTCCTTCTTCAAATGCGATCGGCTTACACTTCTACCCCATTTGGGAAGCGGCTTCTTTAGATGAGTGGCTTTACAACGGTGGGCCCTACCAGCTAGTAATCTTCCACTTCTTAATTGGTTGCGCTTGCTACATGGGACGGCAATGGGAGTTGAGCTACCGCTTGGGAATGCGTCCCTGGATCTGTGTAGCTTATAGCGCTCCCCTGGCTTCTGCGACTGCTGTCTTCTTAATTTACCCCATTGGTCAAGGCTCTTTCTCTGATGGTATGCCTTTGGGTATTTCTGGAACCTTCAACTTTATGTTGGTGTTCCAAGCTGAACACAATATCCTGATGCATCCATTCCATCAGTTAGGTGTTATTGGTGTGTTTGGTGGTGCTTTAATTTCTGCGATGCACGGTTCTTTGGTGACTTCTACCTTAGTTCGTGAAACTAGCGAAACCGAATCTGCAAACTACGGTTATAAGTTCGGTCAAGAACAAGAAACCTACAATATCGTTGCGGCTCATGGCTATCTGGGACGGCTATTTTGGCAATATGTCAGCTTCCAAAACTCCCGATGGCTGCACTTTGTCTTAGCAGCTTTACCTGTGATTGGTATCTGGTTTACTGCTTTGGGTATCAGCACGATGGCATTTAACTTGAACGGATTCAACTTCAACCAGTCTGTCATCGACTCTCAAGGGCGCGTAATTAACACTTGGGCAGATGTGATTAACCGTGCCAATTTGGGTATGGAAGTAATGCATGAGCGTAATGCTCACAACTTCCCTCTAGATTTGGCTGCGGGCGAAGCAGCACCAGTAGCTTTCAATGCACCTGTTATCCACGGCTAAGGTTTAACTGTCATTTTTTATAAGTGCTTACCCCGGCTTACTTTGTTGAAGCCGGATTTTTTAACGTCTCCCTATCTGGTAAAGAAACTTTGAAATTATTCCCCCTTCTCCATCAGTGAGAGGTTAAGATAATTGCACATTTCCAACTGGAGTGATGGCAAGCTATCCCTTAACATCTATACACAGAAAAGACACGCGCTTTCTTCCTCATAGTACCGAATCGCACCTGGATGGAATGTCACGCTTGAAAAGCTAGGGAGGCTGGGGAAGAGAAGAGTATTTTTTATTACTTTATTGTGCGGGAATACATTTACATCTTAGTCTCCTCCAGCACCCCCCGCTCCCCCAGATCAAAGAGCTTGGCTCAACAGATAAAACTAAACTTAGTACCATTCAGTGGCAATTGCCGAAGGTGTCAAGAAAGCTGCTTACTGACTGCTGGTTATGCAGCAATAGCCGAAAGTTTAAGCTTCGCTTATCGCCATCAGTCGAGTAAACGCTGGCTACCGCACACCACAAAATGAGTACGGTACTGCAACTGGTAAACCCTTTCTCATCCCCAACTTAAAACATTTCGCAACACAAGGCAGACAAATCAACATCTGCTTTGACCACGATACCAAACCCGAAACCGTCCAACGGGTAAGAACCGCTATCAGTCGTATGGGTCGGTTGTTGATTGCTGAGGGTTGTGAACTACGAGTTATAGATTTGCCTGGGACAGAAAAAGGCGTTGATGATTTTATCGTGGCTCAAGGTCAGGTCGCATTCCACGCTCTGTACAATACAGCCGAAACCTTGGAGTTGTGGGAAATCAAGTTATTCACCTTGTTGACCTACCCAAGCGCGATCGCAGTGGAAAATCCTTATCTCATCAAGATTTGTCTGAACGTGACTGTTAGCGAGAAGTTAACGCCAGTAGCGATCGCTCAGAAGTTATTAGACAAGATTGATCTACGGCTGTCCTATGTGGAGCGGTTGGGGCCAAGGGAGAAGCGGGAGTGCGTTTATCAGTTCGTGCATCCTGATGATGGGCGGAATGTAATTTTCGATTCTTGGTTGAATCGAGATGAACTATCAAATTGTGAGTTGGTGTCAGTCACTAATAATATAGAGTTACAAATAGATGTTAGTGACACACACAACATTCCCCAAACATTAAATAAGGTGGAAAGTCCTGCTGTCTGTGGTCGGAAGGGCTTAAAGCTGAGATTGCAGCAAGGGTTGAAAAGTGCAGGTCAGTTGTATCAACAGCTAATAAGCAAAGTGGGTGAGGCAATCGGTGTTGCTGATGGGGAGCCAATATGGAATGGATATTTGGGGAACTGTATGATTAGTGTTAGCTTGCTTCAGGCTGTAAGTCGGTTATGTGCGATTGGGTCGAGTGTGTAGGGTGATATACGATCTGAGCAGCATAAATACTTATAAATACTTTGCACCAAGGTAAGTGACATCGCTCTGTTCAGGATGCAAGCGCCCTCGCAAAGCGAATGGTTGCAGCTGCTCCTGATTAGGTAGAGTGGATGGGGTAAGTTGGTGGGTTGTGATGGCGATCGCAACTTCTGCACCCTTTACGTTGTGAACAATTAAAATAAACCTAGAAATTGGAATTTTCTATTATGAGTGTCCTGATTCCTGATGACATCCTTCGAGCCTCAAACATGACCGAGGACGAACTAAAATTAGAAATCGCTATCTTGCTTTATCAGCAAGGCAAGATTAGCAGTGGCAAAGTCCGAGCTTGGACAGGAGCTACAGTACTTGAATTCCAGCATGAACTGGCAAAACGCGGTTTACACATCAACTATGATGTTGAAGACTTCCAATCCGATGTGCGGACGCTGCAATCAATGGGCTTGTTGTGATTATAGTTAGCGATACCTCACCCATTACAAACTTAGCAGCAATTGGCCAATTAGATTTACTACGTCAGTTGTACAGTAACGTTACCATTCCTCAAGCCGTTTATCACGAAATGGTAGATGTAGATCGGATTGTTCCTGGTGCAGTAGAAGTACAACAGCTATCTTGGATTCAAACGGTAAGAGTTGTTAATTCAAGGCAAGTTGCAGAAATTCAGCAACAACACAACAATATTGATTTAGGAGAAGCCGAAGCGATTACTTTATCTATAGAACTCAAAGCTGACCTGCTGTTAATGGATGAACGCCGAGGACGAACTGTCGCGCTCGATTATGGACTAAATGTAACAGGTCTTTTAGGAGTCTTGCTACAAGCCAAAAAACAAGGGGTAATTCCAGCTATTAAACCATTAATCGCTCAGTTAATTGCTACTGCTGACTTTCGAGTTAGCCAACAGTTATATGCAATTGTCTTGCAATCTGCTGACGAAGACTAAAGCATTGTATAGAACAAATGTTAACAATCCTGTGTAGTGAGCATAATCATTATAAGACGCAGCTAGAGGCTCTTGAGAATGCTATTTGGAAGCCCGACTTTAACAAAGGGCAGATGTTGTCGTCGTTACTGTTGCTGGAAGAACTGAATTTGTTGCAGTTGCTTACGTCTGGGGAACAGTTGCGGGGTTCGGATCAGAGAATGCAGGAGTTTAAGGCTCGCGCAGTGCAGCATCGGTTCTCGATCAAGAATTACCTGAACGTGACTATTTCGGAAAAGCTGACTCCGGTGGCGTTCCCTGTCAAGGGTTGCCGCAGGCATCGCTCAGAAGTTACTCGACAAAATTGATCTGCGGCTGTCCTATGTGGGTCGTTTGGGGCCACGGGAGAAGCGGGAGTGTGTGTATAAGTTTGTTGGGACTGACGATGGGCGTGATGGGATTTTCAAAAAGTGGTTAAATCGAGAGTTGGTGTCAGTCACTAATAATATAGAGTTACAAACCCAAGTCAGTGACACACACAACATTTCCCAAATATTGGATGAGGCTGTTGGGGGCTGGAAGGGTCTGAGGCTAAAGCTGCGGCAGGGATTAGAAAGTGCTAGTCAGTTCTACACTGAACTCGTTTCCAAAGTAGGTGAGACAATTGGGGTTGCTGATGGTGAGCCAATATGGAATGCGTACTTGGGGCAGTGGCAGGTGTGGGTTAACTTTGCGGACGGTTGTCGGGCTGTGGGGTGCGATTGGTTGGCGGTGGTGTAGGTCACAAAGCTTTATATAAAAGCTTGAAATTAAGATAACCGCCTACCGTTAAAGAAGCGCGAACTGCCAGGATAGATACCTGAATCCTACTTTCTGACAAAGTTAGACGGGTCTTGATCTCGTCGATGCTGAGTCGGAATGGGATCTGGCTGCCCATTACCCGCAAGGGCTGCGGTTTTCTCCAATGATTCCCTCAATCGCTTGGCTGCGTAGATGGACATATCTCGCGGTACATTAATGCGATCGCGCAGATATCGTAGGGCGACATCAGATCCCGGTGGAGGGATACAGTCCTCCCCGGTCATCATGTGTGTTAAAGCACAACGTAGGGCTTGATCGAACAAGCTATCATCTGAGGGGTTGACGCGGATAATATTGATGCGATGCTCGATAGTTCTTTGAAGAGCTTCCATGCGGGAGTTTTCGGGTTCTGGATAGGCAACATCTGGTAGTCCAAACCAAGGGCCGCGATCCACCCGCGCCTTATTAATCAGCATCTGGGTTTCGCCATTTTCCCAACAGCCTCCCATCTGGGGCGGCAAATCATGTACGTGGGTATGAAAGTCGCTCTGGGTACCGCGGTAGGTATCTCGGCTTTCCATTGCCGCAAACCATGCGCTCAAACGAGGGTTTTCCTCTCGCAGTGAGTAGCCCTTGTAGTAGTACAGGCTGGCATTCATCCGTTCAAGAAATGGCGTAAAAATCACATCGACGATGCCGAAGCTGTCTAGAAAATAAGGGCTTGATGTGTGAGTTAAAGCCTCCTCGACTTTAGCTACCACTGTGATAAATTGTTCTCGGTTGCGTTTTTCTTGTTGAGCAGAAATTACTGGGTAGCACAGCCAAGCGCACCACGCTCTAAATAAAAGTCGTTCTAATTGGCGTAGAGGAAGTACCGTGCGGTCTTCCATTCCTTGACTCAATGACCCAAAAACCTTTTCCAAAGCGATCAAAATGTCATCGCTTTCTTTAATAATCCGTCCATCTAACTCAATTGCCGGGAGCATTCCTGATGGTACCTTACGTTTGTACCAACTTTCTTTCTCCCCATAGCAGAACATTGTCACTTTTTCGATGCGATAGGGGATCTGTTTTTCCTCTAGCCATAGCCAAACTTTTTGACAGTAAGGACACCAAGCGTGGTTATCGCGGTATAGTGTTACCCGCACGTCAGATTCCGGCTGACCAAACAAGCGCAACCTGGCTTTAGCGTTGGTCAGACCATTAACAGTATCTATTTGATAGTTCGTGAGGGTTTCTAGTTCTTGCCAGCTTAAGGGTGCGGTAGTCATAGGGTGAATTGCGTAGGGCAATACTTAGGACTTTTCTTGACTCTACAATATTGTGAATTTGGGCTACAACTATATTTGTTGTTTGTTAGTTTGTTTCTTGTGAAGATGATTATGATATGCTTTTCGAGCAAATCGCTTTTTATTGTCAAAGGTTAGATTTGCCTTAGCCGCGCAATACGCAATACTTACTATACTTTTCACGCTCACGAGTATGGCTAAAACGAAAAAATCAGAAAACATTGCTAAAACAACAGTTAACTCTTCTCCAAATGCGCTATACGTGTTGGAGGTGTTTCTAATTGACGGGCCAATTACGGAGGAATTTGCTACGGAAAATCCAGTGGTGTCTCGAACTATTGAGATTAAAGGCAGCAATACTTTAGCTCAACTGCATAAAATCATCTTCAAAGCATTTGACCGAGAAGATGAACACATGTACGAATTTCAGGTTGGTGGCAGGGGGCCACAAGATCCAAATGCCAGACGCTACTGCTTGAAAGGAGCATTTTCCGATTCTGACTTGACACCAGCACCTACAGGAGATGTTGCCAGTACTACAATTGCGTCGTTGGCTTTATCTATTGATGATGCTTTTGGTTATTGGTTTGATTTTGGTGATGATTGGTGGCACCAGATTAATGTCATAAATATTGTAGATACGGCTCAACCGTTTAAGTATCCCCGAATTACTAAGCAAATTGGAGCTAGCCCTCCGCAATATGCAGATTTTGAGTAGAAGAAAAAGGCGAGCTATTTGAAAGATAAAATTGTAAGTCAGTGTCAGCTACTAATAATATATATATGACTACAGCAGTCCTGACACAACACCATAACCAATTTCTCAAATATTCAAATATTAGTTAAGTAACTTTTTGCCATTATTTAGGTAACTCTGGGCTGTTTAATTATTCAGTGTCTCATTTGGGGCAAAAGTATTATAAATAGTTATGACAACTAACAAGCACATTAATTTAAATCACGGATGTTTTCTGAATTCCCAAAATAAAACGATAGTTGCTCATTTAGGAACGGATGATGTTTTAAATTTAATAACTCAAGAATTAAAAACTCGTTACTCACCAGAAACTCAAAAACTTGCACTTGAAGAAAGTTCAAAGTTGCTACCTGATTTGGTATTTCAAGAAATATTACAGCGCCAACAGCAGGTAGTAAATGTTAACCCTGATAGTTTAATTGTGGTTAACTGTAATATTCAAGAAGTAGAAGTTGATGAGTTTGGTTTTGAGTTAAATGTCGAAGTATATTTTGTAATTGGAGATGAAAAAAGTCAAAATCATTTTCGTGCTAATCGGATAGTTCTGTGGTCAGATATCTGGGGAGATGAGGAACAGCTTTTTGATTTAGAAGATGAGTTGGGCGAGCAATTTTGGACAGATTATAAAATCCAGCTACTCTTTGATAACCAAGAGCAACAAACAATTGAATTGGAAGTATCCCAAACAGATGATTTTCCAGTTAAGTTACAATTTTACCCCCCACTGCAAAAGTTTTTGCCATCTGTAGATACCTTTGTAGTTAATAGTTTTGATGATTACTAAGTTCCCGATGTTAGTGCATGGTTCGAGTGGGCGCGACTTAACTCTCTAACCGAGGCATCAAGCACTCAGTACTGAGTTGGTAAAATGCGATCGCTTCTCATTTGTGTCTCAAAATTGTTAAGTTCCTAGAGAATTTTTCGTCATCCAAAATTTGATATCAAGCAGTTGGTTCCTGGTATTTGACTCCTCGTTTTTCGTGACGGTTATCAGCAACGATAGGATAAACAATGCTGCGTAACCGATTGATTGCGCCAACAGGACGATGTACTGCTAAACCATTCGCCGGAGAAAAACTGAGATTTTCCCCAAAGTCACTTTCTTTCGGAGAATTAACCTTTTGATGCTTAACACTCAAGCGACCAACTGTAAAGAAGGGTGATTCCTCTTCATTCCAAACAATGGTGGTATCATCAATCGACATCTCTGGGCTAGTTTGAAATTGGATTTGAAAGTCCCAACAATATTCAGCATCAGGCTTTGCTAAAGCTTGAATGATATCCTCTCGATAGTAGTTGTCCTCTGAACCAGAGACTTTGGCACGCTTGAGCTCACTTTCTGGTCTGGACTCTAAAGCAAGTTGTTGATGAGGTGGTTGACTGGAAACCGGAGTAAAACCATATTTAATCACAACCGGATATTCCACAGGAACTCGACCTGGCTGGGATGGATCAAAATCAGATTTGAGTCCCAAAGAATACGCTGAAGCACTCCAATAGCGTTCTGTGAGCAAACTTTTGGGAAAGCGTTTGAAACTGTTTCGTAGAAGTGTAGATTCGTAGGGATGCAACTTGAGCCATAAAAGCACCAACAGCTTAAAAAGCGGAAACAGCCCTGCTCGATAAACTGCCAAGAAAAAGCTGTGGAAGTCTTTGATAGTTCTAATAAAAAAGAATTCGGTATTGTGGGTAATAATATCTTGGGTTGTTAACTCGTGACTTTGCGGTAGTCGTTCTCCTTCTACCCCGATTGCTTTTACAGACATGGAGCGCGTATCTCCCTCATAATCATTTTTGACTGAAAACGCACCATTTGCAAATCGTAGCCAAACCGGATATTGTTGCGGTTTGGCAAATAAACCTTGTTTGAGGGAAATAGCTTGAAGTTGAGCTTCAGTTAATGAAGCGCGTTTGCTCAATTCTTGCTTAATTGCAGCTTCATCAAAGTCAAAGATTTCTAGAGTTCCTTGTACAGCAGCGTTGGTTTTGGAGTGGGTATCTCTTTTTGCAGTTTTTTTCTTCTCACCGCCGTAAAGATTATCCATGTTCTTTTTGACTAGCTCACTCATGAGAGCGCAATATTTAGTTTCGTCTTTTTCTGGATATTCGGTAAAAAGTTTCATTTTTTGAAAGCTGGGATTAATTAGAACTCAGTAATCTTTTTAACACGTTCTCGAATCACTGGGTCTTGAATAGTTCTTAATTAATTGGCTGTTTGTTTACTCGCCCTCTTAACTCGCTGCCACAGTTCACCGTCTTCTCGATAAATATCTAACGCGGCAATTGCATTTTTTGTATCGATGTCTTTTCCTTGAGCTACTAGTGAAATCAGAAAATCTATTGCTTTATCTTGTCGCAGCATCGCTACTGCAAGTAACAATGTGCGACGAAGTTCTATATTTGTTGTTTGCTCCCAACAACTTTTGAGAAGATCGAATGCTGGCTCTAATCGTGATTCACCTAGCGCCAATGCTGCTAGTTCACAAATTTGTGACTCTGGATGAAAAAGAAAACCAGCTACTATTGCCAGTGATTCGGTTGGAGCTAGCTGTAGCAGAGCATTGAAACACTCTTCAATTACCTGTGGCGCTCGATCGCCTATGCGGATTTTCAAACGAAGTAACGGTACACCTTGGGGATTTCCTGTATAAGCGATCGCTTTTGCAGCAGCAACTCTTGCTTCAGGTTTGGGATCGGCTAGTAGATCAGCTAACTCGTTCATGACATCTGAGTAGTTCATTCTTACTAGACCGAAAGCACATATACCTCGAAGACCAGCAGCAGTATCTTCTTGTCCTCCCCATACTGGCTCCATCTGAATATGTCGAATCCCTTGCAAAAAAAGATTTTCATCGCTGTATTCTAAGTGATACAATGCCTGTGCGATCTCTTTCTTAGCAAGGCAATTTTGGTCTACTTGTGTGGGTTTGGCCATCATTCGAGCAAAAGCTTCTACAAGATCGGCGACCAACTCAGTAATACTAGATTCTCTGATTATTTTGGCTGCTTGGGCAACAGCTATAGAATATTTGCTTTTTAGGACTTGGCGCAAGATTACGATCCCTGACTCACTTGTGGGATGCTCTCTAATTTGAGCCAGACTAGATAAAGTTTCTTCTAATTTTCGTGATTTTGGCATATATTACATCACTTTCTCCAAACTCTGTTTTAGATTTAAGGTACTTACTAGTAATAAAATGCAGCAAATTAAATACGTTTGGGGCGCATCTAATCGTTAGGGGAGTACAAGGTTAGTGTTAATGGTTCGTCAGAAAACAAAGTATCAAACCGTTGATTAACCCAAGCTAAACGCAAATGTAGAAGGTGATTGAATCCATCCTCACTCCAACGCATTCCCACACCTTTGAAACGTTGTTGAATTAACCATTTACAAGCGCTTTCAACCATACCGGAGCCAATAGGCAAACCTAGTTTCTTAAAAGTGCGATACTGAATGTGTTTGAAGTGAGTGTTTAAGTAGTCTCGCACTTGACGCAAAATG
>NZ_JAECZA010000086.1:0-17113 GCF_016056275.1 Dendronalium phyllosphericum CENA369
CCCCCTGCTCCCCCTGCTCCCCCTGCTACCTCTGCTCCCCCTGCTCAAATTCTAAAATGTGGCGACTGATTCCTTTGCTAGAAGCCTCTGGCAATGTGCAGATGGCTATTGACCGCTGGTTATTAGAACAATACCTGTCTGGAAAACATCCTCCAACTCTGCGATTTTACACTTGGTCGCCACCTGCTATTTCTCTTGGCTATCATCAACGTCAATATCCTGAGTATTGGCAGCATTTGACTTGGCAAAGCCAGAAATTAGATTTGGTACGTCGTCCAACAGGAGGAAGAGCAGTACTACATCAAGGTGATTTAACTTATGCAGTAATCGCATCTGGGCTGACGGGTAGTCGCCTCCAGGTATATGAAAAAATTTGTGAGTTTTTGATTCAAGGATGGCGATCGCTTGGCGTTGAATTACAATACGGTACAGCTGGGCGAGGCTATATCCACAACCCTAACTGTTTTGGCACTGCTACTGGTGCAGATTTAGTTACAGCTGATGGTTATAAACTCATTGGTAGCGCCCAACTGCGAAGTGCTGGGGCGATTTTGCAACATGGTTCAATGCGTTTGCAACCGAATGCGGAACTATTTACTCAGGTGTTTGGTACAGAATCTTTTACAAATGTACAACTACCCCAAAGCTTAAGTGTCGAAAAAATTGTTGCCGCTTTAATTGCCGCGGCTAGTAATTGTTTTGCTATGCAGATAGAAGTACAACCCCTATCGCCATCTGAGTGGGACGAAATTCTAGCGCTTCAACCTTGAATTTCGATCGCAGGCTCTTTTAAATACTCTGCGGCTACACAATCCTCAATTAGTTGCAAAACAAACGGCCAGAGTTCTGGCGCACCTGTTTCTACTGGTGCTACCCGTTTCATTACTTGGTCGCGCCTAATGCCATGAATGCGCCAAGTGCCGCCTTGAGTTTGCTGGTTATGCAGTAAAGGCTGTATTCGGTCTAAGGCTGCGGCAAATTTGGCGGTGGCTGTTTCTCCTGCTTCAAATTCATCCCAAAGCGATCGCAACTCGCTAGCTTGGTCTAGTGGCAAAAGTCCAAATAGCCGTAATGCTGCTTGAGTTTCTTTTTCTGCTTTGCTGTGATTACCCTGCACATCGTAACAGAAGGTGTCACCCGCATCAATTTCTACCAAATCGTGAATTAGTAACATTTTGATGGCATGGAAGATATCAACTCCTTCAGGAGCATATTCTGCCAAGGTAAACGCCATCACTGCAATGTGCCAAGAATGTTCTGCACTATTTTCTCGGCGCGACCCATCGATAAGCAAGGTTTGACGTAATATCTGCTTGAGGCGGTCAATTTCTATGATGAATTGAATTTGTTGAGTCAGTCGATTAATTGCCACAGGAATTTTTCAAATATTACCTTACTCAGCTTAACTGTTTGGACATTTTTGGTTGCACTTGCCACCACATCTAATGATTTGGTTTTCATAGTCATAATATGTCAAATATGACATATTATTAGTATATGTCAAATGGGCGCTTGTGTATGATGTATAAATTAATTCAAAAATGGACAAACATCAAAATAAGGTTATTATCTGGCTCAGTGGTCAGGTGAAAACTCCGCCCTTTTCAGTATCAGCACGGATTGAAGCAGGGTTTTTGTTACGGCAACTGCAACAAGGGGAAATGCTTTCAATGCCTGACTCCCGACCAATGCCAAGTATTGGTAGTCACTGCCATGAGTTACGGATTAATGATAGCGATGCTGATAAACAGTGGCGAATTATTTATCGCATTGACTTAGATGCAATTGTTATCTTAGAGGTCTTTAATAAGACAACTAATAAAACGCCCAAGCGTGTGATTCAAAACTGTCAGAAACGTTTGAGCTTGTATGACAAAATTTCTGAGGAGAGTTAATTCATTAAAAACTTACAACTAATAATATATGGATACAGTTAAACGTCAACGTCTGGAAGCAGCAGGTTGGCGCGTGGGAGATGCAGCCGACTTCCTGGAACTTTCACCTGAAGAGGTAGCTTTTATTGAGATGAAGCTATCGTTAAGTAGATATTTAAAGGAACTTCGCCTAAAAAACCAGCTTTCTCAGGCAACTTTAGCCAAGAGAATCAACTCCAGTCAGTCGCGGGTGGCAAAGATGGAAGCAGGCGATCCATCAGTTTCTCTGGATTTGATCGTTCGGACAATTTTGGCTGTAGGAGGAACTCGTGAGGATGTAGCAATTGCGATCGCTTCTCCCCAGCGCTAACAATTGGGAATCGTTTCACAGCACAGTCAGGTAAGTATCTTTGCCCTCGATTGGTAAAATTCTCAGTCGTTGATTTTGCAAATCAGGCTCTAAACCCAAATCCTCTAAAGGAATTAACCCTAACAAAGGGTCTGCACCTGTTGGTAACTCAATACAGTTAAAAGTCCCTTCCCGACCTTCAACAGCAAGGCTCAATTCTCTAAAGATACGAACTCTATGTACTCCCACAGCAATTTTTACATCTACTTCTCCTTGGAGAACTAATCCTAGTTCACTAATGATATTTTCAGGTAGGCAAAGCCGAGTAGCACCAGTATCAACTAGGACATTCTCTAAAGTGACTGAACGGATTTGCTGGGCTTTTATAAATCCCCTTTCGGCAAGAATTTGGTCAATTCGATTAGTGATAGTTATTGTGGTAGTAACTTTTCCCATTGTTTTGTCAATGATGGTTGCCATAATTCTTGCTCCCAAACCCAGTTTTCACTAAGCTACCTTACTTGAAATTTCAAACCTCATCAGCCATAATGCCTGCTGTAACAACTTTTTTGCATTTTTATATTGTTACAAGTTGGTTGACCTAGCAATTACCGCCAACTGTAACCCAGGTGGATAGCTACCTTCTTCTTTAATGCGCTTAATTTCCGCATCGCTAACTCGCAAGTTTAATTTTTGTGCCAGACTTCGCACAATGTCGCCTCGGTCAATTACACCAGCTACAGCGCCAGCAGGTGAAAGCACGGTAATCCGAGGTAAGTGTTCGTTTTCCAACTTATTAATTACCTCAGCCAAGGTAGTTGATTCACTAACAGTCGGTATTTCTGTGAGGGGATGAACAATGCTTTGCAGGGTTTGGGTTTCCCATTCACTTCTTTCTACTAAGCGCAAATCTTCAATGGCAACCATACCCCGATAACGTCCATCAGATGCGGCAAAATAAACTTCTGGGGCGTTGGAGTCTAATAAATACGAGTCAGCAAAGGAACGCAATGTTTGGTTAGCATCAACTACGCGATAGTCGCGGGTCATAACATCGGTGGCTACCACCTCTAACAAGGTTTCCTGTAATGTAGTCACGCGGTCATAACTGCTAGCATTGCGGACACCAAACCAACCTAACAGCGCAATCCACAAACCAGTTACTAACTCTCTAGTAAAGAAATCTACAGCAAATCCCAAAGCGATCGCACCATAACCTAAAATTTGTCCTGCCTTGGCTGCCAAGTGTACGGCTTGAAAGCGATCGCCTGTAACTTTCCATAGTGCAGCTTTTAATACTTGTCCTCCATCTAAAGGTAGACCGGGAATTAAATTAAATAGCGCTAAGACTAAGTTAATTCTCGCTAAATCTCCAATCATCATACTAATGGGGCTAGTATCAGGCGTAATAGTAGTTATTAACTGCAATAGTAAAAATAGGGCAACACTAACTAAAGGCCCGGCGATCGCTACTTGAAATGCTTTGCCTGGAGTTTTAGATTCTTCTTCAATAGCAGCGATACCGCCAAATAGAAATAGGGTAATTGAGTTAACTTTAATGCCTTGCGATCGCGCTGCCAAACTGTGACCTAATTCGTGCAATAAGACCGAACCAAATAGCAGCAGTGCCATGACGATTCCAGCACTCCAAGCTGTGACAGTTCCCCATTCTTGGTAAGCCACCCCAAAATTTAAGGTTGCTAGTCCTAAAATTACAAACCATAAAGGGTCTAAAAAAAGCGGAATTCCAAATAAAGACCCGATTCTCCAATTTGTTTGCATTACATTGTCCTAAAAAGTAGATATTTCAGCAATTTACACTACAAAATTATGTATAACTTTTCATACTAAGAATTATTATATCTCTAATGTATAAACGAATAGCAATTTACTATTAGACAGCAACAAATCAATGTTTAGGGAACTCCGAAAACTAAGTTATTCCGCTTAAAATTGTTGACTGTTCGCAGTTAACAGTCAACGGGAGCCACTGCGTTGAATGGGTTCCCCGGCAGTCTTTGCAAGTGGCGTGAGGGTTAGGGTGGGGTAAAAAAAACATCTTATACATCAATCATGACTTTTCAAACAACCTCTGAAAGTCAGAATGGTTTATGAGTGAAGCGATATCTCATGACAAGCTATAAGCGTATATGTCTGCTAATTTAAATTGTTGCAAGCATATTCTTGATTATCCCAAATCAGCGAGGATTTTTAGCGATTCAATTTTGATTTGAAACACCTGAATTTGAGATAAATCCCGGTAGATAGAGTAGCTCCAAATTTGTGCTAAAAGTGTGTTCGCAGTTAGCAATGCATGTATGGAGATTACAATCGATTCACATTGTTTGTTTTTTTATGTCAACTTAACTTATGACTAATTCAGTAAAGGCAAAAACTGTCGAATTAATCCAATTGTTACTGCTGGGAGTTCCAATTGCGGTGTTAAACCTACATCTTCCAACTGTTGAAATACTCGGATAGCTTGGGGATTTTTTTGTGCAAGGCGGCGACCAACTTCTGGGCCGGTAAATTCTGATTTTTGTCCCCAAATAATAGCGGTAGGAGTCGTCAATTGTTGAATGTAAAGGGACAAATCAAAACACAAGTCACCGCGTACAAAAGATAGGGCTGCATACTCAGCATTAGGCTGTTGAGCAGATTGTAAATAAGCTTCCACAATTTCGTCGTATATTCGATTAGGCTGGGCAAATTGCCGTTGCTCTAAGAAACTGCGAATACCGTTAGCAGTGGCAACTCCAGTACTGTATAGCAAACGGTCAATAATGGGAACTTTGATTACCTGAGCAAAAAAGCTGCGGGAGTAGTCTTCGCCAAAGTCAGAAAGTCCAGCAGGTGTGGTGAGAATTAAAGATTTGAATAAATGAGGATAAGCGATCGCTACTCGAATTGTAAATGCTGCTGTCAGCGAAGAAGCGATCGCAGTTACTGGCCCTATACAAGTCTGCTCAAAAAACTCTCGAATTGTCGTCAAATAATCTTCAATCTGATAATTACGTATTGGATGCTCGGATCTACCCCAACCGATTAAATCTGGTGCTAAAACGCGATATTCAGCTGCAAAGGCGGGATAAACTTTCGACCATTCATAAGCAGAAGACCCACCACCAAATCCGTGCAAGAACACCAAAGTTTCCTTTTCACGGTTGGCAATTGCATCTTCCTGCCAAGGTGAGCCAGTAGCTGTATAATAAGCAATTTTACCTAGTGAGGTAGTTATGGAGCGTTGCTCAAATCCTTGTGGTTGAAACATATGATTGTCAGTTGTCAGTTGTCAGTTGTTAGTTGTCAGTTGTCAGGAGTCAAAGGCTTTCGGGTGGGGTAAAGGGGAAGAACTTTGTTTGTTACCAAGCCCCGTTGGGGCGGGGTGTAGGGTGTAGGGTGTAGGGTGTAGGGTGTAGGGTGTGGGGGATATATAGCCCCAACAACCTCCAGGGTAAAAGCCCCGCCCTTTCAGGGCACTTGCGTTGGAATTCGTCTGAATTCTCTTTCAATGCCGTCTTCACTACACCCCACACCCTACCCTCCACACCCTGTTCAATTTGCCCTCTGTGTTGTCCTTACAATTGCTATTATCAGCACACTAGTGATTTCTCAACCTCTGGCCTGCGTCAGATTAAGTAGATGTAAAAATACTGCATTACTTGTAAATTTTTAGTGATTTTTTTTCCCTTTTTCAAGGGTGTATTTGTCCGTAATTACCAGCTAGAGAAGATTTAGCGGGGTAGCGAGTATCACTTACTGAGAATTACGGGGCGAATTTTTTTATGATAATCTATCAGGAAACACACGGATAATATTTAGCGTCCAAAATAGTCAAGACGCTCATCAAAAATAACTATAAATTCTAGTTATAGATTCGGAAAAAAGGCTATTAGATTAATTGCTCATTTGATGATTTTCTAGGAAATGGTAAGGCGGGATGTTATGGGAAAGCAGGCTACTCTTCAACTAAATAAAATCCCAACGTTTGAAGACGCTAAAGCGCTTGATAACAGCGATTTGCAAAATCAAGCGATCGCTTCGGCTTTGCCAGAACAGCTTGAGGAAACTGTTAACAATCCTCAAGCAGCTTTACCTAAATGTATTTGTTTAAATTTGGAAGATTTAAAGTGTTTTGAGAGCGTTGAGTCTCGCTTTGAAAGTTGGGGTGTAATTTTTCACAATGCGTTAGCAATACAACCATCCAATCCAGCCTTTCCAACTCATTTAGGGTTGACGATGTTAACGGGTTCGCCTAAAAACGGATTTTTAGAAGCTAATTTCCTATACCCTGTAAACTGTGTTAGTGCTTATGTCACGAGTTCGCAGCGGTTAGTGCTGTGCGCTTACGATCGCGATCGTCAACTGCTAGCCCAAACTGTACTTCCAGCAGCGAATCTCGCTAATTCTGATTCAGCCATACCCCCCAATTACCTATTAACTGTAACAGCTAATAACATTCACTCTGTAACTTTCTGTGCTTTTGATGGTCAATTTACTCTTGATGATTTTAATTTTTGCTTTTAACTTAAAACTTTAAAACAGATTGAAAAA
This sequence comes from Dendronalium phyllosphericum CENA369, assembly GCF_016056275.1. Classification (GTDB taxonomy): domain Bacteria; phylum Cyanobacteriota; class Cyanobacteriia; order Cyanobacteriales; family Nostocaceae; genus Dendronalium; species Dendronalium phyllosphericum. The sequence goes on from NZ_JAECZA010000086.1 coordinate 6,778, forward strand.
TAATTTAGAATACAGAACTCAGCATTCTTCAATCATTGCCTAAATAAGCTTCAATTACAGCCGGGTTATTTCTGACAACGGCTGGTTCGCCTAAGGCAATTAATTGACCAAAATCTAGAACGGCAATGCGATCGCACAATCCCATAACTAAGGGTACATGATGCTCAATTAAAATGATAGTTAAGTTGAAGCGATCGCGGAGATTGCGAATAAATGTACTGAGTTGCTGCTTTTCGTTGGGATTCATCCCCGCAGCAGGTTCGTCGAGGAGTAAGATTTGCGGTTCTAAAGCTAGGGCGCGGGCAATTTCCAAACGACGTTGATCGCCATAAGCGAAGTTTTTAGCTTTTTCTTCTGTGCGTTCTCTTAAACCCATCAAATCCAATAATTCTAAAGCTTTCTGTCTACTTTTGTGTTCTTCTTTGAGAGCTGGCGGTAATCCTAAAACTCCTGCGATCGCGCTACTTTTATTGTGCAAATGTCGCCCAATAATTATATTTTCTAATGCCGATAATTCCCCAAACAGACGAATATTTTGAAATGTCCGGGCTATGCCTAACTCAGCTATTTTATGGGGACGCAACCGCGAGATTTCTGCACCTTGATAACGTAGTTCTCCACTTGAAGGTGGAATTAAGGCTGTAATTAAATTAAAAAGTGTCGTTTTCCCAGCGCCATTAGGGCCAATCAATCCGAAAATCTCATGTTTATTAACTGCAAAGGATACATTATTTACCGCAACTAAACCCCCAAAGCGGCGAGTTAAAGATTTTGCTTCTAAAAGAATATTATTGTTATCTGCTGTGTTAATGTCCGACATTTTATTAGTTTTGCATATTAATTTGGTAGTTTTTTCTTAAACATAATTCAATAGTCAGGAGTATAAATTTTGTACAAATACCCAGATAAAGTAAGTAGGTTTAATAATCTTACGTTCATCATTGCTGAATTCTAAATTCTGGCTTCTGAATTCTTCAATTTAAGTAGATGGACATAAGTAAATATAAAATGGTAACTTATGAAACCTTGTCAGAAACTGATTTTTCCCTTCTGCCTTCTGCCTTCTGCCTCCTGCCTTCTACTTACTTACTTCCTATTTTTACCTATTTTAAAAATATCTGGAGTTACCAAACCTTGAGGAAAAAAGATTGTTCCTACCACTATGAGCAATCCAAAAATAATTAATCGACCATCACGTAAAAATTGTGCTAACCAATTGGGTAAACCGCCTGTATCTGCTAGTCCTCGTAAAATTTCTGGTAAGGCTGTAAATACCATACCACCTACTACAGAACCTAAAAAAGTTCTGGAACCGCCAATTAACACAAAAGTTAAATAGATAATACTAGCATCAAAAGTACCTTGACGAGCATTCCAGGTATTGAGAAAGTGGGCGCTAATTGCACCGACAATACCCGCGAGAATTGCCCCAAGTGTAAACGCCATAACTTTGTAATAAGTGGGATTAATTCCCATTGACCCCGCCGCTAATTCATCTTCCCGAATAGCTATAAATGCCCTGCCTACACGAATGCGCTCTAAACGGTAAAATAACACCATACTAATGATTAGTAATGGCAATGCAATCCACAAATATTCAATTGGTGTTTGAAAAGGTTGAGGAATGCCAAAAATCCCAACAGCACCGCCTGTAATTTCCAGATTAAGAGAAATGACTCGCAAAATTTCTACAAAAGCAATAGTAGCGATCGCTAAATAAATTCCTCGCAATCTTAATGCTGGAATTCCTACGGCTATACCCAATAAACCAGAAACTACACCAGCAATTAACATCTCCAATAATAATAGGGGAATGGGAAATAAATTACTACTAACTTTAAAAACTTGTGTAGATAGAATTGCTGCAATATATCCACCTAAAGCATAAAATCCAGGGCTAGCTAAAGATAATTGTCCTGTCATTAGTGGTAAATAAAGTGATAGTCCTAGCAGCGCCCCTAAGACCATAGAGACAATTAGCGAACCGTAAGTAGAAAAAAATTCAGCCATGTTTTAAGTCGGGAGTTAGGAGTAATTTACTCTAGCTACACTTTCTGGACAAACCTACGCCCTAGCAAACCTTGGGGTCTAACTAATAGCATGATAAACAAAATTCCAAAGGCTACTGCATCTTTATAACCAGAATATTCCGATGGCACAAATGCTTCCACTAACCCAATTAGTAAACCTCCTAAAACTGCGCCGGGAATACTACCTAAACCGCCCAAAACAATCACAGCCAAACCCCGTAAACCAAAAGCAATACCAAAATACGGGCCAGCAATGCTGACGCTAGAGGCTACTAAAGTCCCCGCTAATCCTGCTAAAAAACTGCTGATGAAAAACGTCAAGACAATAAAGCGATCGCAGTTAATTCCTAATAAACTAGCGGTAGTAGGGTCTTCTGCGATCGCCTGCATTGCTTTACCATATTTAGTATAGTTAATAAAGTAAGTAATAATTCCCACAAATAATAAGGAAACAGTAAAAATTACTACTTGCACGCTGCGAATCGGAATTGGTTTTTCGGCACTACCAAAATTAATTGCTGGGGGTAAATTACCGTAAGTATCTGCGGGAAATGTGTAACTTTCTGCGCCTACCAAATACTGGATTAAGTTGACAATTACCACTGCTACTCCCAAGCTAGAAACAACTGTCAGCAAAGGGTCAGATCCTTGACGGCGTAAAGGTTGAAAAGCAATACGTTCCATTGCTATCCCCACAAATCCTGCCAAGGTACTTGCTAAAATTAAGGCGATCGCAAATGGTAATTGTATGGGCAGCGTTAAATTAGCCAAAAGCCCGTTAAATCCAAAAGTACCGCCCATAAGTGCATAAGTGAAATATGCACCTAGGGTAAAAATTGCACCATGAGCTAAATTAATGATGCCCAAAATAGAATAAACCAAGGTATAACCCAAAGCAAAAATTGCATAGACGCTACCTATAGACAAACCATTCAGCAATTGTTGGACAAATAGACTTATATCCATGTAGTAACTACTTAATAAATGCAAATTTGCTCTTGTTTCCGTCTTTTTCTGTCTTGATTTGAGCTACATAAAAATCTTTTTGTACTATCTCGCCCGATGGAGTAAAGCTAATTTCGCCTAACGGCGTATTATATTTTCCAGATAGTAACTGTTTGTTCAATTGTGCCCGCAATTGTGGTAACTGTAATTTATTAATTTTGCTATTTTTATCTAAAGCTTGGAGAGCTTCAACATATACTTGTACGGCTGCAAAAGTTTGGGCACTAAATTGAGGTGGTTCTTTTTTGTATTGGTCATTATAGGCTTTGCGAAATGCAGCGTTGACCTCGCCTGGATGTTCTGGACTGTAAGCTTGAGCAATCAAAACACCATCACACAATGCTTTACAAACTGGAAATATATTCGATGTATTCAAACCATTACCACCAATAATTAAGCCTTTATAACCTAATTCCCGTAGTTGTCGCACTAAGTTACCACCATCAGCAGCCAAGCCAGAAATAATTGCCAAATCTGGTTTAAGGTTAATAGCGTTAGTTGCTTGGCTTTGAAAATCTGTATCGCTGGTTTGGAACTTTTGTACTGTTACCAATTCCAGACCTTGATCTTTAACTATTTTCTGGAAAATATCAGTTTCTGACTTACTGAAAGCATCATTTTGAGCGTAGAAAACAGCAATTTTTTTTATGTTAGGATTTTGTTTGAGCGCAGCTTTCACAGAGTTGGGAGCAACTACAGAAACTGGTGCAGACACGCGAGCAACAAAATCACCTATTTCAGGTATTCCTTTTGCCGTATTTGATGGCCCAATAACTGGTACTTTAGCACGTTCGGCGATCGGGTCAGCGCTAAAAGCTTGCTGTGACAAAGTTGGGCCGACAATTCCAACAACTTTATCTTTATTAATTAAAGTTTGAAAAGCAATTATTGCTCCTGCTTCATCGCCGCTAGTATCTTGAAACACCAATTTAATTGGAGTACCATTAATACCACCCTTATCATTAAAATATTTCTCGGCAATTTTTGCTCCAGAAACTTCTTCTTGACCGAGTAAAGCTACATTGCTAGTTTGTGCAACAGCAATACCAATGGGAATAGCACCCGATGTCCCCGTCGTTGCTGTGGTATTAGTTGCAGTGTTATTTGTAGGATTAGTTTGGCTATTAATTGCAGAATTTGTACCGCCTCCACAAGCTGTTAGCAGTACGCAAGTAGATAATAATGCTGTTGTACGAGTAAAAGTAGTTTTCATCGGTCAATAATTATGTAGTTATTAAAAATCATGCAAAAGTAAGTAGCCTCGGAAGCTGCATACACTTTCGCAAGAATTTTATTAAATCATTTTTATTTGAACATGTGATGGAAAATATTCAAAGTGTCGATCAACACAAATTATTGTAGTCGGCGACGATTTTACCATTGCTAGACTTCAAAGTGCTGAGTAGAGACGCGATTAAGCCAAGTCTTTCCAAGGGAGTGCTGAGTGAGTTAGAAGTGAAGAATTATGTGAATTATGCCGCTTGTCTACCTTGTCTTTCTGATCTTTCTTTTTCCTAGTTCCCAGTCCCCAGTTCCAGTCCCTTGCTAAAGCGTTCCATGAAGCGGCGGTCAAGCCAATCTTTCCAACGCCACAATAATTGGTGGGGTGGTAATGTGAAAGGGCCGCGTGTGGCGATCGCTCTTTTGTCTCCTGTACCAATTAAACTTAAATATTGTTGCTGTGGTTTGTAAGGTTTAAGCGACTTATCTAATAAAAACCTTTGCAAGTTCTCAAACAACGGTTTCCCTTGCCGTACAGCAAACACCCCAGCTTTGGGACGAGGATGATTTATCATTGTGGCAATGTCACCCGCAGCAAATACTTCTGGATGCGTTTGAGATTGTAAAGTATCCTCTACTAAAATAAAACCTTGTTTGTCAGTTCCCAGTCCGGTTGTTTTTAACCATTGGGGTGCGGATGCTTGTGTTACCCAAAAAATTTGATCGCACTTAACTGTTAACCCAGATTCACATTTAATCTCTAATATTTCTTGCTGCTGTGGTGCGATTTCACACACAGTTTCTCCTAAATGCAATTTAATACCGCGCTTAGTTAAAATTTGCTTAACTAAATACTGCACTGACTGATGATAATGAGGCATCAGTTCCTCTTGACGTTGAAATAAATGAATTTTTAGATTTGCAATTGGTTGTTGATTTTGCAGCAAAATCTGATGCAAATGAGTTTGCATTGTGAAAGCTAATTCCACGCCACCAGCACCACCACCTACAATACCAATAGAAATCGGTTCTTGGGGATTTTTGGCTACTTTTTTCAGTAGTTGATACCAATGTTGTAATAATTTTGGCACTGGTTTAGCTGCGATCGCATATTCTGCTGCACCTTGTATAGATATTGTCGCTGGAGTGCTGCCAATATCAATAGACAGTACATCAAAATTCACCGCCGGACGGTTAGCACAAATTACTTTATGGTTTTTTAAATCTAAATTAACTACTCGGTCAATATATAACTTTGCTTGAGCAAAATTAACTAATTTTCGTAAGTTAATGTGACATTCATCGTGACTGTAAAATCCAGCAATGTGTCCTGGTAGCATTCCAGAGTAAGGTGTATCTGAAGCTGGGGTAATCAGTGTTAACCGTACTCCCGGCAAGGGTTGCATTCCAAACATTCTTAGCACAATTGCATGGCTGTGACCGCCACCAATTAGCACTAAGTCTTTAACTACTGACTGGGAAGATTGCTGCATCTAGAAAATCTTATTAAAGAATTGAAAATCACGAATATTTTAATGTTTTATTTTTTGCTCTTCTTGGATCGTTTTTTATTTGCCATCCAGTAAAATACTATCTCTATATTATCAGTTAATACATCTCATTTTCTACATATTGTTAATAAGAATACTCTATTAATGTTTACTGGCGTTACCTTGAAACTAAAGAATTATGGCATTTTCCCGATATCCAGGATTTTAGATATCATCATTGCTCGGTAATAGTTACAACTTTGTACTATAACCTGATGGTTAAAAATAGTTTTAATTTTGCTTGTGATTATTCAAATTAATAGTGATATTTCCTTACTACCTTGATTAAATAATCATTAAATTTACGAATGGCAAAGTTTGTAAATCCATAGACAATAGCTAAACCACCAGTAATTCAAATTTTTTGCTTATGTTAAGTGCAATTATCAATGCTTACTACTCAGCAAAAAGACAGTTGATAACAAATCAAGTACCAATTATAAATATCATACCTGGGATAGTTCTTAACAAAGAAAAAGTGCCAAATACTTCACATAAAGCACTTAAACAATGCTTAAGATTAGCCATAGAGGATTTAAATAATCCCAAAATTGATAACAGGTTAGCCGCAATTTATGATTTAGAGCTATTGGCTCGCGATTATCCCGAACATCACTGGAAAATCATGGAAATCCTGACAAATTTTGTGCGAAATCATACTCTAAGCGTGAGTCAAGAGGAAGTTAAAAGCCAGCCTTCAATAACTATTTGTACAGATATTCAATTAGCCCTTACCGTTCTTGGTAGAAGAGATGTTCGGCAAGATATGGAAGAGCAACTCGATTTGAGCCATACTAACCTAGGCAAAGCAAATCTGAATCAAGCTAACCTAGAATTGGCGAATCTTTATCAAGTTAATCTTTCTGGGGCTAACTTATCTGGGGCTAACTTATCTGGGGCAATTCTCAGTGCAGCCAATCTTTTTGAAGCTAACTTATCTGGGGCTAACTTATCTGGGGCAATTCTCAGTGCAGCTAATCTTTCTGGGGCTAACCTTTGTGGGGCTAACTTGCATAGAGCCAGCTTATATTTAACCAATCTGCATCAGGCAAATTTGAATGATGCCATATTAGATGGGGCTAACCTCCGAGAAGCCAAATTCTCTTAGTGTAATCAAGCAGGAGCAAAGAAAGTATATGTGGTATTCTTAGCCTCTTGCAACTGGATAGTTATTTATGCTGTGTACTAACTATTTTTAAACATAGTACCATCGCCTCACCGAAACTAAAAGCGATCGCTTAATTGCATCATTCTTAATACTACATAATAGTGTTAATTACTATAACATTTGATACCATTTTCTCATAAAAAGACATATCAACTAATGCTAGAGGCACATATTCAAATTGTTAGCAAAATGATATACTAAACTTTCCAAACCTCTAGGTAATAATTCTGTGTTGTGAGGAATATTACTGATATGTCTGCTAAAAAGACAGACACACTCATACCTTGGTTAATCGCTATAACAGTCATATTTGCTCTCGCACTGACTCTCATTGTTTTTGCATCATCTGACATCAAAGGATTACCAATTCCGCAACAGATGCAGTATAGAAATCAAGCATTAATAGCTACTGCGATCGTTTTTTTAGGATTAGCAGTAATGACGAATGCTTACTATGCAGCCAAGCGGGCGGAAGCTATGCAGAAAAATGCATTAACAGAGCTTCTCCAATGGAGGCTTGCTGCTGAAAAAAATATTGAAGTTAGCATTGAAAACGCCAAATTACATCAAGAAAGTCTGGTTACAGAACGCTTGATGGCAGCAATTACCCAGCTGGGACACGAGAGAATTGAAACTCGCACAAGTGCAATTTATGTATTAGAAAGAATTTCCCAGGATTTTCCCCAAGAACATTGGACAATTATGGAAATTCTCACAGCTTTTGTGCGAGAAAATTCTCCTGTCCGCGATGAGGCTCAACAAAGAGAGGAAGATTTACAGCCAAAATACTGGAGCAGACAAAGAACCAAAGAACAGCTAACACAGCTACCAGCAACGAACGTTCGTGAATTATCCCCAAAAATTCGCCGGGATATTCAAGCAGCTTTAACTGTCATCGGTCGGCGCAATTCTCTGATAGAACAGGAAAATCAGAAATTGGATTTACGCAATACAGACATCAGGCGAGCAGACCTACTGGAAGCCAACCTCCAACGTGCAGATTTACGTGGCTGCGACCTTTCGGATGCAGACCTACGTAGTTGCGAACTTTACGGCGCAGACCTTGAGGGCGCTAAACTCGTTAGTTCTACTCTTTATGAAGCCAATTTGCTCAAAGCCAACTTACGAGGAGCCAAACTTTGTTGGGCGAACCTAAATCGAGCTAACCTTTCTGGGGCTAACCTGCGTGCAGCTAACCTTTTTGGTGCAAGTCTGCGTGCAGCGAATTTACAAGGGGCAAACCTTTATAAAGCCAACTTGCAACAAGCAACTCTGAAAGTTGCCAATCTTTCAGGAGCAAAGCTGTTTCTTGCTAATTTGCAAGGGGCAAAACTTGGTAAAGCCAACTTGCATCTTTCAGGTTTGATAGGAGCAAACTTAACTGGGGCAAACTTAAATGCGGCTAACCTAACTGGGGCAAATCTCAATGCTGCCAAATTGCATCATACAGAAGTGTTTTTTGCCAACCTTACCGAAGCTAGCTTGACAGAAGCTGACTTGCATAAAGCAAATTTGATGGGAGCTAATTTAAATCGGGCAATCCTTTATCAAGCTGACCTTTCAAGGGCTAACCTCATAGGAGCTAATTTCTGTGATGCTAATCTTTGTGATGTCAAACTCGAAGGTGCAGTTTTGACAGGAGCGAAGAATTTAGAATCACAACAGATTAGAGTAGCACTTGGCGATCGCACCACTCGCCTCCCTGATTATATCGAAACACCAACACATTGGCGGCAATCTAGTTAAGCTACCGCAGCATCTATTAGTTACTTGGGCGCATTCTACCAGTTTGACAAAATGCTATAGTTTTGACCGAAGTCTCCGTAATAGTTCTGGAGATGAGGAAAACTCAAATATGTCTGAGAATAATACAGACACACTCAAGAATTGGTTAATAGTTCTACCAGTTACATTTATACTCTTCTTGCTTATTGTTTTTTTAGCCTTTGTGAATGTTGAGGGATTATCAACAGAGCAAAGATTAGATTATGGAACTAAAGCTTTAACAACTACCGGAACGATTTTTGCTGGAATTGCAGTATTTATCAATGCGTTCTATGCAGCAAAACGTGCAGAAGCTATGGATAAAAGTGCTTTGGCTGCTAATGAAAGTGCTAAAGCTGCTTTGAAAAATGCTGAGGCGGCGCTGAAAAATGCAAATGTAGCAGAAGATAAACAAATCACAGAACGCTTTGCCAAAGCGATAGAACAGCTTGGCAGTGAAAAGATTGAAGTACGATTAGGCGCGATTTATACGCTAGAAAGAATTGCTAAAGATTCTAAAGATGACCACTGGACAATCATGGAAGTGCTTACGGCTTTTGTGCGCGAGAACGCGCCTTTGAAAAAAGAAGAGAAGGCAGAAAAGAGAAAGCTGTTAATAAATAATTCGAGCGATACTCAAGAAGCAGAGGATATAGAGCAAAAACCAAAAATTCGCACAGACATTCAAGCAGCCCTTACCGTTATCGGAAGACGCAATTGTGATAATGAGCAGGAAAATCAGAACCTTGATCTACATAATATTGATATCAAAAAGGCAAACTTTGAAGAAGCCAATCTAGAAAGAGTATATCTCTATAAAGCTAATCTGCAAAATGCAAGACTCTTTAAAGCTAATCTACAAGGGGCCAACCTTGTTGCAGCCAACCTACAAGGAGCAGACCTTATTAAAACCAAGTTGCAAGGGGCATTCCTCATAGCAGCTAACTTGCAAGAAGTATTCCTCTCCTCAGCTAACTTGGAAGGGGCAAACTTCTGTGATGCTGATATGCAAGGAGCAAATATCTCTGAAGCAAAGCTACAAAGAGCATATCTTTATAGAGCTGATCTGCAAAATGCAGGACTCTTTAAAACTAACCTGCAAGGAGCATTCCTCTCTGAAGCCAACCTGCAAGGGGCAAACTTCTCTGATGCTGACCTACAAAAAGCAAACCTTGAGGAAGCCAACCTGCAAGGAGCATTCCTCTCTGAAGCCAACCTGCAAGGGGCAGTTCTTAGGGAAGCTAATCTGCAAAGGGCAGACCTTACGGGAACCAACTTACAAGGTGCAGACCTTAGAGGAGCCGAAAACTTGGAACAACAGCAGATTGAATTGGCAAAAGGCGATCGCACAACTATCCTACCGGAAAATCTTCAACGCCCCGACCATTGGAAGTAGAACAAAGCTAAAGTTTCATCTTTAAAACTTGCTTAACGAGTCTTTGAGCTTCATTAATGAGTCCTTAATACTCGTGAATGAGTCTTTGAACTCCGTTAATGAGTGTTTGAGCCTCATTAATGAGTCTTTGAACTCCTTTAATGAGTGTTTGAGCTTCATTAATGAGTCCTTAATACTCGTGAATGAGTCTTTGAACTCCGTT
>NZ_JAECZA010000086.1:17213-18061 GCF_016056275.1 Dendronalium phyllosphericum CENA369
AATGAGTGTTTGATACTCCTTTAATGAGTGTTTGAGCTTCATTAATGAGTCTTTGAACTCCTTTAATGAGTATTTGAGCCTCATTAATGAGTCTTTGAACTCCGTTAATGAGTATTTGAGCTTCATTAATGAGTCTTTGATACTCGCGGACGAGTCTTTGAACTTCAATTCAAGCTACACTACCCTCGGAAAATCTAAAATTCCAGGGTATCACTGCATGATTGACCTCTACACCTTCACTACACCCAACGGACGCAAGGCTTCCGTCATGTTGGAAGAAGTCGAACTTCCCTACAATGTCCACAAAATCAACATTACCAAACAAGAGCAATTCACACCCGAATACATCGCCATCAACCCCAACAGCAAAATTCCGGCAATTGTTGACCAAGATACAGGCATTACAGTTTTTGAATCCGGTGCTATTCTAATTTACTTAGCAGAAAAAACAGGTAAACTACTGCCCACTGACCAAAAAGGGCGCTTTCAAGTACTAGAGTGGCTGATGTTTCAAATGGGGGGAGTCGGGCCAATGTTTGGACAACTCAACCACTTTAAAAAGTTTGCCTCAGAAAAAATTCCCTACGCCATCGAACGCTACGAAAAAGAAACCTTACGAATTTATGGCGTATTAGATAAACAATTGGCAGACCATGAATTTATCAGCGGTGACTATTCCATAGCTGACGTTGCAACTTATCCTTGGGTAGCAGTTTATGAAATGCAAGGTTTGACACTAGACAATCACCCAAATCTCAAACGCTGGGTTGAGACAGTGCAACAGCGTCCAGCAGTGCAGCGCGGGATGAATGTGCCTTAGGGGGAGATGGGGGAGCTGGGGAGGCTGG
>NZ_JAECZA010000087.1:0-17660 GCF_016056275.1 Dendronalium phyllosphericum CENA369
CAGGGGAGCAGGGGAGCAGGGGAGCAGGGGAGATGAGGAAGATGAGGGGGATGAGGAAGATGAGGAAGATGAGGAAGATGAGGGGGAAATTCCCAATCCCCAATCCCCAGTCACCAGTCACCAGTCCCCAGTCCCCAATTCCCAATCTCCAGTCCCCAATCCCCAGTCACCAGTGCTTAGGGCAAAATCCAAAACCCAGAATTTTAAAACTCGTCTTTACAATATTTCGGAAAACTTCTTTAATTTGTTGTTGGGCGGATACGATAAAACTCTAAAGGTATCACTCAAGTATCACCGCACGACGATGGTGATTTCTGGGGCGATTCTTTTAGCGACTGTGTATCTGTTTATGGTAGTGCCTAAAGGATTTGTTCCCAATGCTGATGTCGGACAAATTACTGCAACTACTCAGGCTTCAGAGGATATTTCCTTTGACGAAATGGTAAAGCATCAACAGGCAGTGGCTGCGATCGCTTATGCCGATCCGAATGTCGATTCAATCAACTCTAGCGTTGGGGCTGGCGGGCCAAATGCTTCCGCTAACACTGGACGAATTTTAATCGAACTTAAACCTCGCGGTCAGCGTCATCTCAGTGCTGATGAAGTCGTACAAGAACTTCGCCCCAAACTATCACGCGTACCTGGGGTTAAGGTCTTTTTACAAAATCCCCCTGCTATTAATGTCGGCGGGCAACAGACGAAAGCGCAGTATCAATTTGCTCTCCAAAGTCCTAATGTTCAGGAACTTTACCAATATGCTCCTGTTTTAGAACAAAAACTCCGCACACTATCAGATTTGCAGGATGTCAACAGTGACTTGCAAATTAAGAATCCACAAATACAAGTAAGCGTAGACCGCGATCGGGCTTCATCTCTAGGTTTAACTGTCAATCAAATTGAAACTGCCCTCAGTAATGCTTATGGTACTCGTCAGGTTTCCACTATCTACGCTCCTGATAGCCAGTATCAGGTAATTATGGGAGTGGAACCAAGATACCAGCAAAATCCCTATGCCTTAGAGCTACTCTCGGTTCGTACCTCCAGCGGACAACTAGTGCCCCTCAATGCTGTCGCAACATTGAGTAAAAATGTCGGGCCGCTGACTATTAACCACAACGGGCAGCTTGCTGCTGTGACTTTCTCTTTTAACCTTAAGCCTGGGGTGTCGCTAGGTAGCGTCACTGGTAAGATTGAGGAACTCGCCCGTCAAACACTGCCAGCTACTATCAGTACCAGTTTCCAAGGTTCCGCGCAAGCATTCCAGTCCTCGATTCAGAGTTTAGGAGTGTTACTGCTAGTTGCCATATTGGTGATTTATATCGTTTTAGGGATTCTTTATGAAAACTTTATTCATCCAATAACTATCCTCTCTAGTTTGCCCTCTGCTGGATTTGGGGCGCTGTTAACCCTATTGGTATTCGGCGTTGACTTGAATATTTACGCCTTTGTGGGCATTATCTTGCTGGTTGGTATTGTGAAGAAAAACGGCATCATGATGGTTGACTTCGCCATTGAAGCTCGTCAAAACGGTAAAAATCCTTATGATGCTATCTATGAAGCTTGTCTAGTCAGGTTTCGTCCAATTATGATGACGACGATGGCAGCACTGATGGGAACGCTACCCATTGCCCTCGGCTTGGGAGCAGGTGCAGATACACGCCGTCCTCTAGGTCTGGCGGTAGTTGGCGGGTTACTGTTCTCACAGTTCCTCACACTTTATTTAACGCCTGTTTTCTATACCTACATGGAATCTTGGCAGACTAAGTTAAAAAAACACAACTGGCGCAAGCAGTCAAAACGAAAATCACCTGCACTTTAGGGAAGTCCAAGAAATAATACCAATTTGAAAAAAGAATGCAACAGTAGGGGCGTTCGCTTTTAGCGTTCCCGCAGGGTACGGCCGTTCGCCCTTACAAACTTATCCAATCGAGATTTTCGGTGCGTTAGGACGTTCCATCCATAACGTACCTTCCCAAATAAAAAGTTAATGTGGAGTCGGTTTTTCAAGTTGTGTGTACGCCACAGTCGTTGTCAGCGAAACGCCTTTCCGTACCTCTAAGGTATGAAATGACGTGAAAACCCTTTCTGAGCAACTGCCTACCTAGGTTGATTCATAGATAAGATATTTATTTATTATTTATTTATAAATTTCTTAAGCTTATATTTATAATTTCTGACAAATTAGCTCTCACCATATTGTACAAAAATGTAATTCTTAATTCTCTAAGAGATGCTGCATCGTCAAGAAATTTTACCTTGCTTAATTACAGATAAATTTATCTAATAATATAGATCGTAATTCGCAAAAATTCAGTTAATTACTACTATATAAAGTGCGTGTAGCTATTTAATCTATTTGTTTGTGACAACAGCTGATTATTGGCTATAACCAAGGCTTAGTCTAGTTTTTATGTAGTTTGGCAGATGCAATAAATTCCTACGGGCACTTTTTATAGTGTAAAAGCGTCTCAAGAAACATCCTTATATGGGAGTAAGTAGTTAAAAATCTCTAGCAATGTCTAGAACAAGCTACTGTCTATCTACGCCAACCCTGAAAACAGGGCTTTACTACATAATTTTTCTAGCATGGCGACTAGATTACTCACTAGATAAGTGCTGGTAAGTTTTTGTCAGCTATTGGGAACTTTTTAAGTATTTCTTTAGAATTTTTGTGAGTAATTATTCGGTTATTCTCGTTAAATTCCGATAAACCAATAGTACGACTTGTATTTACAGTCACTAATCTTGCTTGAAATGCTATCAAACAACGGAGACCTGCCATGCGAGAAAAACTTGTGCAAGCCGCCATAATTACCTTCATACTTCACCTGATAGCAGGACTTAGCCCAAACACTAGAGTTCAAACACAGGTAACATTACCCAGACCAGAAACGCCAGCAACAATTGTCAGCCTGCTATTACGCTCTTTTAAATGAGTGCTGAGTGCTAAGTGCTGAGTGCTGAGTGCTGAGTGCTGAGTTAGGAGTCGCAAGTCGCAAGTCGCAAGTTATTCTCCCTCAGTCCCTCACTCCCTTGTCTCCCCCAGCTCCCCCTGCTCCCCTACCTCTCTCGAACAAGGTAGACTGGGCAAAGAAGGCAACTATCTGCATCTGAATCATGACTAATCGCCTTGCTGAAGCTAAGAGTCTTTACCTCCGCAAACACGCTCTTAACCCTATTGATTGGTGGCCTTGGTGTGACGAAGCTCTCACAACTGCAAGGGCGCAAAATAAACCTATTTTTCTCTCGATTGGGTACTCTAGTTGTCACTGGTGTACTGTCATGGAAGGCGAAGCTTTTTCCGATCGCATTATTGCCGAGTACATGAATGCCAACTTTCTGCCGATCAAAGTGGACAGGGAAGAAAGACCTGACCTTGATAGCATTTACATGCAGTCTTTGCAGATGATGAGCGGTCAAGGCGGTTGGCCTTTAAACGTTTTTCTTGCCCCAGAAGATTTAGTACCTTTTTACGCTGGTACTTATTTTCCGATGGAGCCGCGTTACGGTCGTCCCGGTTTTTTGCAAGTTTTGCAAGCACTTCGTCGCTACTACGATACAGAAAAAGAAGATTTGCGCCAACGCAAAGCATTAATTGTGGAGTCGCTTCTCACTTCTGCGGTATTGCAAGACGGTGCTACTCAACAAGCTCAAGAAAATGAATTACTCCGCCAAGGCTGGGAAACCAGTACGGGCATAATTGCTGCAAATCAATACGGTAATAGCTTCCCCATGATTCCCTATGCAGAATTAGCACTGCGGGGATCGCGGTTTTTGTCTCCTGGCTCTGATTGGGAACGAGAATCTCGGTATGATGGCAAGCAAATTTCTCGCCAACGAGGACTAGATTTAGCTTTGGGTGGCATTTATGACCATGTAGGCGGCGGGTTTCATCGCTATACTGTCGATCCCACATGGACAGTGCCCCACTTTGAAAAGATGCTCTATGACAACGGTCAGATTCTGGAGTATCTAGCAAATTTGTGGAGTTCTGGAGTAGAAGAACCAGCATTTGCGCGAGCGGTGGCTGGTACTGTTCAATGGCTGCAAAGAGAAATGACTGCATCGGAAGGTTATTTCTATGCTGCTCAAGATGCTGATAGCTTTACTAACCCAACGGCAATAGAACCAGAGGAAGGAGCCTTTTACGTCTGGAGTTACAGCAAACTCGAACAACTGTTAACTTCGGTAGAATTAAAGGAATTACAACAACAGTTTACAGTCACCCCTAACGGTAATTTTGAAGGCAAGAATGTGCTGCAAAGGCGTGATGCAGGGAAACTGAGCGAAGCTCTGGAAATTGCATTAGGTAAATTGTTTGCTGCTCGTTATGGTAGTGAGCCTAAGTTGCTTACGACTTTCCCTCCCGCCCGCAATAACCAAGAAGCCAAAACTGCCAACTGGCCCGGTCGCATTCCTTCAGTCACAGATACAAAGATGATTGTGGCTTGGAATAGCTTGATGATTTCCGGGTTGGCAAGGGCTGCGGGGGTATTTCAACAACCTTTATATTTGAAAATAGCAGCACAGGCAGCGAATTTTATCTTAGAGCATCAATTTGTAGATGGGCGTTTCCACCGCCTCAACTATCAAGGCGAACCAACTGTTTTAGCTCAGTCTGAAGACTACGCTTTGTTTGTGAAAGCACTACTGGATTTACACCAAACTTCGCTGACACTCGGTGACAATCAACTCCTGCAAAAGCACTCTGATTGGTTGGAAAAAGCGATCGCAATCCAAGATGAATTTAATGAATTTCTCTGGAGTGTAGAATTAAGCGGTTACTACAATACATCCAGTGATGCCAGTCAAGATTTAATTGTGCGCGAGCGCAGTTACGCGGATAATGCTACACCATCAGCTAATGGAGTAGCGATCGCTAACTTAGTCCGTCTTGCTCTACTTACAGACAATCTACATTATCTAGATTTAGCCGAGCAAGGCTTGAAAGCTTTTAATGGTGTGATGCGTAGCGCTCCCCAAGCTTCTCCCAGTTTGTTTATAGCTTTAGATTGGTATCGAAACTCTACCTTAATTCGCAGCACAACAGAGCAGGTAAACACTCTCATTCCCAAATATCTACCTGCTGCTATGTTTACTGTGGTATCGAATTTACCACAGAACAGCATCGGCTTAGTTTGCCAAGGTTTGAAGTGTCTTGCACCAGCAGAAAGTTTAGAGCAGTTATTGCAACAAGTGCAGCAGAGTCAAACTAGGGGATGATTTTAAACGCTGGATGTACAATCATGAGTAAATTGCCCTTACTGAAAAATATCAGCCCTATGATTCCGGCTGGCAACGATGTAGAAAAATCTATCGCTTTCTACGAACAACAGCTTGGTTTTAGAAAAATTCATCAAGAAGGCAACCCAATCAAAATGGCAGTTGTCAAACGCGACTCAGCAGAAATTTTTCTTTTAAGGAATGACGACCAACACCTTGCAGAAGGGACAACCTTTCGCATTCAAGTTGATGGTATCGAGCAACTTTATCAAGAATTTCAATCTCAGAACGGACACATAATTCATCCGAATGGTGAGTTGCAAACGAAACCTTGGGGAATGAAGGAGTTTGAAATTATTGATATAGCTGGTGTATGTATTACGTTTTACGAGCCAGAAAACCGATGAATATCTGATCCCAGCTCGTAATTCGTAATACCCTTCTCCTGAAGGAGACGCTACGCGAACGGGAAGCCGCGCATAGCGCGTCTACGTAATTCGTAATTAAGAAAGTTTCATTTCTTCTAAGTTTCTGGGTTTGGATCTGTATGATTATTGTTGGGAAATGGTATCAAATTAGCTAAATTGAAAATGACAACCCGCAGCGAATTAACTGCTATTGTGCTGGCAGGTGGTAAAAGTTCTCGTATGGGTAGGGATAAAGCCTTACTTCCTGTTAAAGGTGTGCCGTTGTTACAGCGAGTTTGTCAGAGTGCGGAAAGTTGCGCCAACATTGTTTATATTGTGACTCCCTGGCCAGAACGCTATCAGCACTTGCTTTTACCTGATTGTCAATTTGTTAAGGAAGTATTTTTATCTTCAGAAAAGGTAAAAATACAGGAAAGTACGGAGAATTCCATCCTCTTGCCAACTTCCCATAGCGAAGGGCCACTTGTCGGATTTGCTCAAGGATTGGCAAAAGTTAACACAGAATGGGTACTGCTGCTAGCTTGCGATTTGCCTCGGTTGCGAGTTGAGGTGTTGCAAGCATGGGCGGCTGGACTTGATAATGTAGAAGGTGAAGCGATCGCAGCTTTAGCTCATCATCCTAAAGGCTGGGAACCTCTGTGTGGTTTTTATCGCCGTCGCTGTTTGCCCCAACTTCTAGAGTTTATCAACCAAGGAGGGCGATCGTTTCAGCAATGGCTTAACCAGTATTCTGTAAAAGTTTTGCCCTTACCAGCACCGGAAATGCTTTTTAACTGTAATACGCCAGAAGATTTGGCATCTATACAATAAAAGTATCATTTTAGTCAATCAAAAATCAAGGATTGATTAATTATTCATCGTAGGAAAAAATCTGACTAGCAGTACTTTCAATAACAGAAAAATTGTGATCTATCAAACAATACTTTATCAAGGTATTATTATATATTAAGTAAAGTTTTCTCAATTAACCTTGTATACTTCATGGCGAGTAGCACACTCATGTATTCTTTAGAGAATTTTGACTTGTGTTAATACTCGTCTTTTTATTTATTTTTTTTACAGTAAAAATACTGCTTAAATCAAGTCCGGCTAATTAGTAATAATTTCCAAATATAGGCAACAGGTCTGAAAACTCCTCTCCTCGGCGGTCTTAAAGATAAGTCTTTAACCAGACGCGATATTATATAGTATAATTTGTCAGTATTATTTAGATATATTTTCCTTGACTTCTTGATAGTAGCATTTTCATCAAAAAAACCGATGAAAAATGACCAAGCTTTAGCAGCTAAATTATGACTACATTTGCTAATTTAAAATGTGGTACTGATGCTTATAGCTCTATCTGTAGCTGCGAGGTAATTGGAATATGTATCGTCGTTGGATATTATTAGCTTTAGCGATCTGTTTGAGTGTATTTTTAACTACCTGTACTACTACACTCACTCAGCAGCCGCAAGCAAAAGTGACAGCGAGTACGGAAATACCTAATACTAAATCACAACAATTACCAAAAGAATCTGCCCAAAGAGTTGTAGCACTGTCTTCTCTTGTTACTGATATTATTTATCAACTCGATAAAAATAAGCTTGTAGGTATTACTGGCAGTACATTATTTAAAAACGACCCTCGTTTTAAAGATATTCCCCGCGTTAGTGAGGGGCAAAATTCTCCTAATTTAGAAAAAATTGTTGCCCTCAAACCAGATTTAGTTATTGGTGCAGAAGGTTTTTCTAACCAAGCAATTCAAAGACTCCAGCAGCTAGGAATTCCTACTTTTCTTACTCAAGTAAAAAGCTGGGAATCTTTAGAAGAACTCACAAAAAAACTTGCTCAATTAATTGATGCCGATCCTCAAGCTTTGTTAAATCGTTATAAAACTTTTTTACCAGATAAGCTGACTCAAAGCCCTTCAACTTTAGTACTGGTTAGTCAACAACCCATTTTAGCACCCAATAAAAACAGTTGGGCTGGAGAATTACTAGCAAAATTCCGGGCAAAAAATCTAGCAGCAGAATTACAAGGTCAAAGTCCAATTGGTGGGTATGTGACACTATCGGCTGAAAAAGTTGTAGAAGCAAATCCAGAAGTAATTATTGTAGTTAATCCTCCTCAAGTAGGCTCAAATACAACTGTATTAGAATCTTTTAAAAAAGAAGCTTTTTGGCAGAAACTACAAGCGACTAAAAATAATAGAGTTTACGTTTTTAGTTATTACGGATTGGTCAATCCAGGTAGTATAGATGCAATTGAAAACGCTTGTCAGCAACTAAAACAAGATTTATTGGTGGCAGAGAATACTTAATAAACCGATTTTATTTAAATATCGTTAATCAAGCTTTCTTACTTTTCAGAGATTCCGATAATGCTTTATAAGGGCACAGCATTTACAACATCTCCCTACATACAATAATTTTACTGATGCCGTGCCCTTAATTTTACTTAAACAACAGACCGTCTCAGCGAACCATCAGCATATAGCTCTAATGGTACTAACTCAACTTTGCCGTTAATTTTAACTTGCGAATAAACTACTTTAACTAATGGAGCTTGATTTTCGTTATAGCGTAGAGACATAATAAATCCCCTTTTCTAATGATTTTTTTTGTGACAACGCTCTAACATCTACAATGTACTTAATTTCTGATTAATTCTCGTTGCATCTATGGAATGATTGTTATTCCCTCTCTAGAATTAACAAAAATCACTTAAAAAATGTATAAAATAGACTGCGTAGTAATAAAGATTTGAATAAATTTGGATTCTCGGTTATGGTTAGTTAAAAATTAAGCAACTAAATACATTTACAAGAGATAATAAGAAATTTCCACTACTCTTAGCTGTAATCCCATTGCCGATGACAGAACGTGTTTTGGCTTGGCTTACATAATTCACTTCACAGCCACAGGGTCAAATTTCGTCTGCCTTAATGAAATTATGAAAACAGCCACCGAATTGCAAACTCGATTGGAGTATTACTACCAGCAAATCAAGACTATTATCCTTACACGTCAGAATCCCATTACTGGTTTGTTACCTGCAAGTACAGCAATAACTGCCCATGGTGATTATACAGATGCTTGGGTAAGAGACAATGTTTATAGTATTTTGGCAGTTTGGGGTTTAGCGCTGGCATATCGCAAGGTTGATGAAGACAAGGGACGCACCTATGAATTAGAACACAGTGTCACCAAGTTGATGCGCGGGTTGCTATTTGCCATGATGCGACAGGCGCGTAAAGTAGAGCGATTTAAACATACTCAGTCACCACTAGATGGGTTACACGCCAAATATAATACTTCCAGTGGCGACATTGTTGTTGGCGATGATAAATGGGGACATTTGCAACTTGATGCTACATCTATATTTTTACTGATGCTGGCAGAAATGACCGCTTCGGGACTACAAATAATTTATACGATTGATGAAGTAAATTTCATCCAAAATTTAGTTTATTACATTGGACGAGCTTACCGCACACCGGACTTTGGAATTTGGGAACGGGGTAACAAAATTAATCACGGTAATGCGGAGTTAAACGCCAGTTCTGTTGGTATGGCAAAAGCCGCCTTAGAAGCTATCAACGGACTTGATTTATTTGGCGTGCGCGGTAGTCAAGCATCAGTAATTCATGTATTGCCAGATGAAATTGCTCGCGCTCGAATTACATTAGAATCTCTATTACCTAGAGAATCTGGTTCCAAGGAAATTGATGCGGCGCTGTTGAGTATTATTAGTTATCCTGCTTTTGCAGTGGAAGATTTAAAACTACGCGATCGCACCTTCAATGATATTATCAACAAACTCCGAGGAAAATATGGTTGCAAACGCTTTTTGCGAGATGGACATCAAACAGTTTTAGAAGACTCTCAACGCTTGCATTACGAACCTTGGGAACTCAAGCAATTCGAGCATATTGAATGTGAATGGCCCTTATTTTTCACTTATTTAGTGCTTGATGGATTATTTCGCGGCGATCGCCAGCAAGTTCAAGAATATCAAAAACACTTAGAATCATTATTAATCGAACGCAATAATTGTTATTTATTACCAGAATTATATTATGTACCAGCAGAAAATATCGAGGCAGAAAAATTAACACCCCAAAGTCAACCCCGTTTACCTAATGAAAATATCCCTTTGGTGTGGGCGCAAAGTTTATATTTTCTCAGTCAAATGTTAAGTGAAGGATTGCTGGCAGTCGGAGATATCGATCCTTTAGGAAGACATTTGTCTGTAGGAAAAAACCGCGAAGCTCTGGTACAAATTGCCTTATTAGCAGAAGATGAAGATTTACAAATAAAACTAGAAGTTCACGGCATTGAAACTCAAACACCCAAGCAAGTAGAACCAATTCAAGTTAGAAAAGCTGGGGAACTTTCAGCTATTTATACCCAAATCGGTCGCAACGATAAACTCGGTTTAACTGGTCGTCCGGTGCGGCGGTTGCGGAGTTTGACAACATCTCGAATCTTTCGCATTCACGGCGAGACAATTGTGTTTTTGCCGTCGTTTTTGGATTCCCAACAATTTTACTTAACTCTTGATTACCATTTTCTCCTCGACCAAATCAGAAGCGAACTTGCTTACATTCAAAAGTATTGGAGCGATTTAGGTCGTCCAATACTGACTTTGATATTAACGCACACTATGTTAGAAACCGGTTCTGAAACATTACTAGAATTAATGCAAGAACTGAAAGATGGTATTTGCAACGGCGTGCAAGTAAAATTAGGGCGACTAAATCAATTGATGCTGACAGCTGGCATCCAAAGAATTGATTTTCTCCCTGATGAGAATTTCTCTCAGTCATCGGTGAAAGATGCCGCACCACATTGCTATTACTTGACTTATCATCCGGGGAAAAACTGGCGTTTGGGGCATACTCAAGAATTCCAGATGGAGTGCGAAACCAACTTGGAATTATTGCTTTCGGCTTTGCGTTCGTCAGAAAATCTCTACGAGCAAATTGAGTTATTGCAGACTTTGATTCGTTTGCAGGGACTAGAGTTTAATACAGGATTTGGCAACCCGCAACATCGAGTTACCGTGGCCGATTTGCTTGATGAAGTCTACACCAAAGCTGGAGATTTAGGTATTTGGGCAGTAGTACGTAGTGCTGCGGGGTTGCGCCAGATGGTTGATATCGGCTTATCGGATGCAGTGACGAGTATTTTGGTGCGGGGTAAGCAGATATCTGTAGGTAAAGCTTATAGTGAAGCATCGCTGATAGCTGTACCGATGTCTCACAACGAAATTACCGAGAAAATTAATCATTTTTGTCGTGAGGATATACGCGATCGCGTGCTCACCCAAGAAATTATTATTTATCTTGGTGTCTTAATCAGATCGGAAAGCGAACTGTTTCGGGGACTGCTGACTTTGCGAGTCGGCTATCTTATCCTGCTAATTACCAGCGAATTAGCTCAAGAATTACAAGTAACTCAAGATGAAGCCTACGAATACTTGATGGAACTTTCACCCTTTGAGGTGAAAATGCGCTTGCGTCAGGTATTAACTGGTTATGCAGGGATGAGTAACTTATTGCGCCAGCAAGAATCATTGCATGTCAAGCAACAAGAAAGTGATATTGATTGGGTACTACCCACACTTGCAGAGGAAATCGAAGCCCCAGCAAGCGGTTGGCGACGCTTTAGGCAAACAGAAGGGGCGCTGAACCGCGTCCCCAAAGAATTTTTTCAGCAAGTTTGGCTATTACTGAAACATTGTAAAGGTTTAGTAATCGGCGATAAATTAGAGCGCCGCAATCGTTTGGATAGCGAGTTGATGTTGTCGGAGATGACAGCAGGCGAGAGGAATTTTGCTTTGCGAGTCGAGCATTTGCTCAATAAAATCGAAGCTCCAGAATATCGCCAAGTTAATATTGAAGCTTTGGTAGAATTAACTGCGATCGCTGCCAAAAACCCGAATTTGCAAATCGAAGAATATATTGTGTTAGATGTATTAATCGGTCATGCCGTGCGTTTAGCATGGTTAGAACACCATCCCGAACGAGGCGATCGCTATGATGAAGACAAAGCTAGCGCGTGGCGATCGTTCTACAACACCTCTCCTAAAGATTGCGCCAACTATATTTTGAAAGCATTCAGGTTCTTGACAAAATTTGCAGTGCCTTCATAAAAGGGACTGAAGAAAGAGTAAAAGTTTTGCAAAATTGAGCTTAATTATGAATTACGTAGACGCACTCTGCGCGGCTTCCCGTTCGCGTAGCGTCTCCTTCAGGAGAAGGGTATTACGAATGACGAATTGGTATTAACGATCGCAAATGTCTCCTTCGTTTTTAAGCTGGTAGCTTATAGTTTAATTTTTGGAGTTTAACTTGAACCCAATTACCACCCTTAGCTGCACATTTAGGGCAAATATCTCCATAACCATCGCCTTGGTCATTGCATACAATTAATCTTGCTTCATACATTTGAAAAGTTTGGCGGCAAATTAAACATACTTGGCTATGTTTTTCTGTATTGCATTCTATTTGAAATTGCATTTTCTTCTCCTAATTAAATATTTTGAAATAAAATAAAAAATAACATACGCTTTAATATATTCGACATCTAGAAGACGAAGTAAATTCTGTAAAAATTAAATGTGATTTGCTATACAAGAGATTATTACTTTAGATAAAGTAAGATGCAGAGAATTTTGAATTATAAGTAATTAAGCGACTTAATCCATACAGATCACCTACGTCTGCCATTACCGAATGGTAGTTTTTTCCCTCTGCCTTGGCCTTCCTTCATTCCACAACTCCATATTTGTTTGTGTTATCACTTTCTCTACTGCCTGATTTTTAAACCCCTACTCTTGAAAGGCTGGGGGGCGGAGAGCTTTCCACATCTCGTAAAAAGTCAGATTTTACGCCTGACGATAATAAAAAATGCCAGCAAAGTAAAAATTAACATTTGCCAAGTCACTAAATTCCAGCCACCAAGATTCCAACATAATAGACCAATGCTAGTACCTACAGCACCGCCGATAAAATAGGTAGTCATATAAACTGTGTTGATGCGACTATTCGATTGAGCATCAAGAGTGTATATCCTGGCAACATTAGTCACCTGCGTTGCTTGTACGCCGACATCTAGTAACAATACAGCAACAGCGATCGCAATCGCTGAATTAGCAGCAATTTTCGCAATTACTAAACTTGCGAGCGTCAGCGACACAGCAATAATTAAGGAACGTTGGGAACTACCTCGATCGGCTAATTTCCCAAAAACTGGGGCCATCAATGCACCTGCGATCGCTACAAAGCCATACATGCCAATTATGTCAGATTGAAAATGAAAAGGTGCTCCGCTTAAATGGAAAGTCAGTGTTGTCCAAAATGAGCAAAATACACCAAACAATAACGCGCCAATTAAAGACGCTTCTCTTAATAAAGCAAAACGTTTTAATTGTTGAAGTGTTGATTTTAATAAATCAAAATAGTAGCCCCTGAACTCATTCTTTACATTTGGTAAATATATATTTAGTAAGACAATAACAATTAAAATCATTACTGCTGACAATCCATATACATAACGCCAATTTAACCATTCAGCAATATATCCACTAAAGACCCTTGCTCCTAAAATTCCAATCAATATACCAGTAAAAATATTACCTACAGTTTTGCCTGTAGTTACTCTATCTATACTTGCTGCTAAGGGAAGAATAACCTGAGCGGAAACTGTTACAATCCCAATAGCTAAACTCAATATCCAAACCTCGATGATGTTTTGTGCAAACGTCATCATTATCAACAAACAGAACAAACATACAAGTAAGAAAAGAATTAATTTTCTCTTGTTGAGTTTATCGCCCAAGGGAATTAAAAAGAAAAGTCCAAAACCATAACCAACTTGCGAAAGCACAGATATGCTACCTACTTCGCCTTCGCTAACTTGAAAAGAAGATGCAATATCTTTAAGAATTGGCTGATTATAATAAATGTTTGCAACACAGACACCAGCTGCGATCGCCATAACTAGTACCTGAACTTTAGTTAATGCGTTAGCTGAGATTTGTTTTTCCATTTAACTAAGTACGCTGTAATTGACCACAAAAGGCAAAAGATTCCCCTACACTCAGTAAAGTGCAAAAATTTCATCTTTTGTTAGTGACATTCACTTATAACTTTTGCAGGTTCTGACTCGATATCATCTAGCTGACGAAAAGCCCCAGCACGCCAGCTATCTGTTATATCCTTGATAAAACTAGCTGTGGGAATCGCAATCAACAAACCCAGCACTCCGCCTAATTTAGCTCCCACCAGCAAAGAAATTACCACCCAAACGGGATTTAGACCTGTTAAATTGCCCAGAATACGCGGTGCAACAAAATTAGAATTCACTTGATCTATAGCTACGGCTGCTATTAAAACTTCTACCCCCAGCCAAAAGTTTTGCAATGCTACTAAAAGACTAACTATAGCGATACCTATACCTGTGCCGAAGGGGAAAAGGGAGAAGAAACCAATAGCGATACCAAAAAGTAAAGCCAAGGGAACTTGTAGCGCCAAAAACACCAATGTAATTGTCACTCCTAGCACTGCGCCCAATGTTGCCTGACCGATAAAGTAATTGTGGAAATCCTCTTTAAGTAATTGCCGTACTTGGGATGCAATGTGATACGGAAACCATTGATATAGTCCATCCCACAAGCGATCGCCATTTAATATCATGTAGATAGTCAGCACTACTGCCAGCACCACATTGACAACAACATTGATTGTATCTACAGCAAAACTGAGAATTTGACCAGTGAATGTCTGTAACTGGCTAGATAAGCGGTCGAGAACTTGGGTAAGTAAGCCGCTTAAATTAATTGGAAGTTGCTGTTGACTTAAAGCCCATTCCTGGAAAGTTTGCAGTTGCTGAGTACCCGAATCAATCCAACTCGGCAAAATATTAACCAATTCGTAGAGCTGTTGAAGAATCCGAGGAACTAAAGTGATGCCTAGACCCACTAAAATCACTACAGTCAACAGTAAAACTACTACAATCGCTAAGTTGCGTTTCACCCCTTTTTCGTGTAAAAACTGAATCGGATAGTTTAAAACAAAAGCCAGTAAGATGGCAGCAGCACAAACACTTACCAGAGGTTGAAAATATTGCACAACCTGAAGCAATAGCCAACCGTTGAGAATGGCAATAGGAAATGCCAATCCGATAGTTAACCATTGTGGCAGTTTGTTTGCTGATTGCATTAGTGGTGACTCCACACGATATCTAACTTTACTGTGACTCTTGGGAATTGCGAAAAGGGGAAGAAATAACGGGAACAGACAAAGGAGAGTTACTGATATATTTTTCTGATAATAGAGATTGCTGTAACTATTATCCTAATGTCAAGAGATTGAATGGCATATCCACCAAGAGGTTTCTCAAATATATCGTCATATTAATATTTTCCGGCATTTTCCAGACTACTCCGAAGTGGACAATTAGTAACTGCCGTAAGTATTCGGGAATTGTTGCGATCGCATTATCTGAGATTTTTCTCTATAAAATCCAATATAATTCGTTGATGCATCAGCCCTAAAGGTCTTACTTCACCAGCATTTTTGGAATAACAATTACCTTGGCGAATATCTTGGGGCGTTAATAAACCCATATCCCAGCCTTCATTTAGAACTAGTTGATTTAATTCCACCAATAATGGTGCATGAAAGACGTGACGCACAACTTTTTCATCGCAATAACAGCCAAATTCAAAAAAAGGTGGTAAAATATAGCCGATTTCTTCTAAAACTTCTCGCTTCACAGCTATATTCGGGGTTTCACCGGGTTCGATATGCCCGCCAAACAGCCCCCAACAACCAGGAGCAGCAATAGTAGGAATATTGTCCCGCAGTTGCATAAGAAACTTGTCTTCTTGGTAAAGAATAGCGATCGCAACATGCACTTGTAGTTGGTTCATAAATTTTTACAGATAATTTTTGTGCCAAATATTACTCTTCCTCCAAATAAACTTCCCCAAACTCTTGATTTGCTAACGGGATGCTTTGGTAAAGAACTTTACCTTTAATCACTACTTGCGTTCCCTGTTTGAGGTTACTTTGGTTGGTAACGACCCAAATTTTGTCAGTTGAGTCGTTAATTTGGTATGCCCACTTTTTTACTAAGGGAACTTGCTTTTCTACTTTCCCTTGAATATAAACTGTAGCTTTTTTATCTTGTTCCGGTTTAATTTCTCGAATCTGGGTAACATTGCTGCCAAAGCTCAAGTTACCAGCTTTTAACCCAGGTATTTTTAAAGAAGCACAACTACAAAGTCCCCCTATACAAAACAAAGTCAATCCCCAGCGATAGAGAATAATGCCGTATCTGTACCAAAAAGAAATGTAAAAATCTTTACTTAATTGCATGAAACCACCAGCCGAGCAAACTTTTGTATCAATTCTTGCTTTGTCGCCTGTTTAAAAATAACAAAGGGAATAACCCTTTTCGATCGCTTTGGGAAAACTCAATCGCTGAAAACCTTTCTGGGCTTTAATTTCTAACTTTTGGCTATAAATTTTAGTTCCTGTTAGAAAATAAAGGCTCAAAGCCTGAGAAATCAAAGTTTCAGAATTGCCTTTAGATAATTGTTTTCCGAGATTGGGGAGATGAGGGAGATGGGGGAGATGGGGGAGACAGTAGACCTCTTGCAGAAGTCGGGAAAAGGGGAAGGAGAAAGGGAAAAGGTTTGGTATTTTCCCTCGCCCCTTATCCCCAGAGGGGACCCCACCTTCCCTAATAAAGATGAGTCCCTTTGACCACAAGAGTGCAAAAAGCACTTTTGCTCATAGGTCTAATAAATAATAATTACTTTTGCCTCCTGCCTTCTGACTAATGACCACTGACAACTGACCACTGACAACTAACTCTTGTACAGACAAGGGTTAATCGCGTCTCTACGACAACTAAGTCCCCAGTACCCATAAGGCAGGCAATCTGAGAAGATAAAAATTGTGGTCTTGTGGTTGGAGAGACGCTACGGCATGACACGGCAACACCATAATAGTCAACACGCAAGAGTTTATGACTGTTGACTCCCCTACAAACGACTCAAATGTGGAGTAAAGGCGAATATAGCAGGGAATTCTCATGGAAATAAAAACTGCCAAACTTCTTGATGGTAAAGCTTTAGCCGAAAAAATTCACCAAGAACTCTCTGTTCGCATTACAGAATCACAAGCCAAAATCGGACGGCCCCCTGGTTTAGCAGTGCTGATGGTTGGCGACAATCCAGCATCAGCGGCTTATGTACGCAATAAAGAGCGAGCTTGCGCTAAGGTGGGTATCACCTCTTTTGGCAAGCATTTTCCCGCAGAAACTACCCAAGGGGAACTAGAGGAAGTAATTGCAGCGCTCAACCAAGACGAACAAGTGGATGGCATTCTCGTGCAGCTACCTTTACCTAACCACCTGGATGCTGTGACTCTGCTACATCAAATAGACCCGGACAAAGATGCTGATGGACTGCATCCAGTTAACTTGGGGCGACTGGTGCGGGGAGAAATAGGTTTACGCAGTTGCACGCCAGCTGGTGTGATGCGGCTGTTGCAGGAATACAAAATTCCCCTGCAAGGAAAACAGGCTGTGGTAGTGGGACGCAGTATTTTGGTAGGTAAGCCTATGGCCTTGATGCTACTAGAAGCTGATGCTACTGTCACCATTGCTCATTCGCGATCGCCAAACTTGAGTGCCATAACCCAAAATGCGGATATTCTCGTCGCTGCTGTCGGTCGTCCCGGATTAATCACTGCTGAAATGGTGAAACCAGGCGCTGTTGTGGTAGATGTGGGAATGAATCGCATTACTGATATTAGTGGCAAAAGCCGTTTAGTCGGTGATGTCGAACTAGAATCAACAGCTGGCGTGGCAGAGTTCATCACCCCGGTTCCTGGTGGTGTTGGGCCGATGACTGTTGCTTTGTTGTTAGAAAACACAGTCGCCAGCTACTTGAGGAGGGTCGGGAGTTAGGAGTGTTGAGTGCTGAGTGCTGAGTGCTGAGTGCTGAGTG
>NZ_JAECZA010000087.1:17715-22318 GCF_016056275.1 Dendronalium phyllosphericum CENA369
GCTGAGTGCTGAGTGCTGAGTGCTGAGTTAGTAAGGGCGTAAGGTTGTTCGCCTATACAGGAGTGATGATTTTTAATTTTGAACTCGTCACTTTTCTCATAACTTTTTCAGCTCCAAAGCCCCTTAAAATTGGGACGTATGTAATAAATAGCCAAAAGTCTAAAATTTAAGGAATTTAAGAATGGTAGCAGCTGACAACCTTCAGAAAACGCCACAGGAAGCCACTTTTAACCTATTAGCCTATTTAAAAGAGCGGCAAAAGATTTGTGAAGCTGCTTTGGATAAGGCTATTCCAATCATTTATCCAGAAAAGATTTACGAATCGATGCGCTACTCGCTATTAGCTGGAGGTAAGCGTCTGCGACCCATTCTCTGCCTTGCAACTTGTGAAATGATGGGTGGCACAATTGAAATGGCAATGCCAGCAGCTTGTGCGGTGGAGATGATCCACACAATGTCGCTAATTCACGACGATTTGCCGGCGATGGATAATGATGATTACCGTCGCGGGAAGCTGACCAATCACAAAATCTACGGCGATGCAGTCGCAATTTTAGCTGGGGATGGCTTATTGGCTTATGCTTTTGAAATGGTTGCGACTCAAACCCCCGACAGCGTTCCCAAAGACAGAGTTTTGCAAGTAGTTGCTCGTCTGGGACGAGCGCTGGGAGCTGCTGGTTTAGTCGGCGGTCAAGTGGTCGATCTAGACTCAGAAGGTAAGTTAGATATTTCTTTAGAAACTCTTACTTTTATTCATAACCATAAAACAGCTGCACTTTTAGAAGCCTGTGTCGTTTGTGGCGGTATTATAGCTGGAGCATCACCTGAAGATGTGCAACGCCTGACTCGCTATTCTCAAAATATTGGACTAGCGTTTCAAATAGTGGATGATATCCTGGATATCACTGCGACAACAGAGCAGTTAGGCAAAAGTGCTGGTAAAGACCTCACAGCCAAGAAAGTAACTTATCCCAGCCTTTGGGGAATCGAGGAATCTCGAACCAAAGCCCAGCAGTTAATTGAAGCAGCTTGTGCTGAATTAAAACCATTTGGCAAACCAGCACAACCACTTGAAGCGATCGCTCACTTTATCACCAGTCGCAATAACTAGATCGATATCAAACCATGCAGGACATAGGCGACATTTTAGACAACCGGGTACTGCTGGTTGCTCTGGTAGCTTGTTTAATTGCTCAAGCACTCAAGCTCGTAATCGAGATCGTCAAACATCGCAAACTGAATGTGCGTGTTTTAGTCACCACCGGAGGTATGCCCAGTGCCCATTCAGCTCTAGTTACGGCTCTAGCAGCTGGTGTCGGGCAAACTCTCGGTTGGGCATCGCCTGATTTTGCCTTGGCTACAGTTTTTGCCATCATCGTTATGTACGATGCCGCAGGAGTCCGCCAAGCAGCCGGCAAGCAAGCTCGTATCCTCAATCAAATGATTGATGAATTATTTCACGAAAAACCAGACTTTAGCCAAGACCGCCTCAAAGAATTACTAGGACACACACCAGTACAAGTAATAGCTGGTTCGGCTTTGGGTATCACCATCTATTGGTTAGCCAGGTCTGCTTATTAAGGAGTGCTGAGTGCTGAGTGCTGAGTTAGGAGTTAATTATTTCCCCTGCTTCCCCTGCTCCCTGCCCTCCTGCTTTCAAACACTACTTTTACCGCACAACGGATCGCAGTAGTACTACTTTGCGACTATCTACTAAAACAGCAATAAAGCCGCGATCGTTGAGCTTTTGTAATGTGCTGTATGCTTGTTGTTGATTGGTAGTATAAACCGCCAGTAAGTAAGGGCGTTGTCCGTAAGAAGCAAAACCTACGTTACCTCCTACTGTTTGTTGTACGCTACTTGCTAACTCTGGACGGTTGTAATAATCCACCAATACAGCATAACCGGCTCCTAGCACTTGGGGATTATAGCTAATTGTTTGAGATGGTGATGAAGGTGGCGATTGTGCTGTGTCAGCAGGTCGTGTAGTAATGATGGCAGACAGCCCGACAATATTATTGATATACCTCGCCCAGCGATTGGCATCGTCAATTTTTTTAAATCCCCCTATCCTTGTTACTGTCTCAGTGAGATATTGGCAAGTGGTGGTTTTTAGTTCATTCGGTAAGGCGCTACGTAGTTGCCTCTGATTATCCGTTGTGGGGCTGACTACCAGTAAAAGATACTCTCCGGCAGTCGGTGGTTGACAAATGGGAACGTTTTTTTGAGCAACCGCAGAAGTTATACTAGCCATTAATCCTGCGATCGCTAGTCCTAAAGCACTCAATAAAGTCTCAAATCGCTTCACAGAATTGGGACGCATAAACTGGATTTGCTTAAAAGATTTTATTAGTTATGGGTCAATAGTTCATAGTCTGATGACCATTAACTATTGACTATTGAATATATCAGGACACACTAGTAAGAGATGCCAAAGGATTGGGGATTGTTTCGGAAGGGGCTTGGAATTCTCCGACAATCACGTACTCTAATCGCAGTTTTAACCAAGTAATAAACTGAGGATTGGTAGAAATAATCGCTGCTGCTGGTTTGGGGCATTTAGCTTTCATTTGTGCCAACTCAGGTGCTTCTAAGAAAGCTGGTTGCTGCACTAACCAAAAATCAATTTCTTTTTCTTGTTCGTGATAGTGACGAGTGCGTTCTTTCAGCACTTCGTCCAGCGGTTCTTCATGTATGAGAAATTGTTGACTTGCCAAAACGTAATGATATGTTTGCATTTTCATCCTGCGGTTACTAATGAATAATTTCAGGGTACAGAAATAATGCTGTACCCCTAGTACCTAACTTGTAGGCAATTTTTTGAACTATGAACTGAAGGGACAACCGCTTCCTTGGCTTTCACTATTTATTTTGCCACCAGCTGTTAGTTTTTCTAAAAACAGCGTGTTGTCAAAGTAATGTTCCAAAGAAATAATCTTTAAATCATCGGTTACACGGGCAATGCTCATGCCGATGATTTCCACTGTTTCTTGTGTAGGTGCATAGTCTTTATACGCACCTTTAAAATGTCCCCAGTGCCGCCATTTAAATGTGACGTTTGGCGGGCCTGAAAATACTTCCAATACCTCCCAAGGAAATCCTTGGGGAAAGGTTGTTTGGAAGAGGTTTGCTGATGATTCAAAGCTTTCTTCTGAAGCTTTATAATGTGCAGAATCAGCCATGAATAAGTTGTAAGTACCTTGCGCTCCTACGTCTGCTGCTGTGTACTCAACTCCACCATTGGTACTTACACGAAACTTGTCATTGACAACCGATAACCACTGTTGGGGGTTAGTTTTGAATGACACCTCCATCTCGAAGGTTCTCACTAAGTTTTCTACGATCGCCTCTAATGTACCCTCAAGATGATTGCGGGTACTTTCGTTAGCTAGATTCTCTTTGGAGCGAGAATAGTCTGGGGGTTCTTGATAACGCCACTCGACATCGGTACTTTCTGCAATCACCCGATCCCTATCCTGTACCCAAAGCGGAAGGTTGTTAGACTGTGTTGCGCTCATAGAAGCCTTTGCTAAAAATTTGACCGATACAATAAAGAAGGTTAAAGGTTGTTAGACTATAGCCGCTCCCGTACCTTTTTCCTACGGAAACGCTAGCGCGTAGCTCGTTTCCCCGTACCCCTACGGAGAACCAGTAGGAGTAAGATAAAAATTCTCTACTTCATACTTTACAGTACGAGTGTAAGACCTCGCGCCCCTTTACACTTCATCCTTGTTTCTAGATTTCGCAGTTACAACCCCTGTTCGTTTACGACTGTCATCAGTCACAGTTTACAAATTGCCGCGTATAGCTTGTTTCATCTCGCGGACTGCTCTTTCCATACCTACTAAAGCTGCCCGACTGATAATGGTATGACCAATATTCAGTTCTTCCATCCCTGGAAGCGCAGCCACCGGATAAACGTTCCAGTAAGTCAGCCCATGACCAGCGTTGACTCGCAATCCAGCTTGAATAGCTTGCTCGCACCCTTGAGCTAATACAGCTAGTTCTTGCTGGCGCTTGATTTCATCTCCAGCTTCAGCATATTGTCCGGTGTGCAGTTCGATAAACCGCGCCTGCACCTTGACTGATGCTTCAATTTGTGCTGGTTCGGCATCGATAAATAGACTAACTGGAATGCCAGCGCTCTGCAATTTATCAACTATCTCGCTTATTCTAGCAATTTGTCCGACGATATCTAAGCCGCCTTCTGTGGTGACTTCTTCTCGTTTTTCTGGTACTAAAGTTACGTAATCTGGTTTGATATCAATAGCGATCGCTACCATTTCATCTGTAGCCGCCATCTCTAAATTCAGGTGCGTTCTGACTGTTTGTCGCAACAAACGCACATCCCTGTCTTGGATATGCCGTCTATCTTCCCGCAGATGCACTGTAATACCATCTGCGCCCCCTAATTCTGCCAGCACCGCCGCTGCTACGGGGTCTGGTTCCACCGTCCGCCGCGCTTGCCGGATGGTGGCAATATGATCGATATTTATGCCGAGTGTAGGCACTCCAAGTTTCTCCCTATCCACAGTCCTCAGAACTTGATTTTACCGGAAATACTGGAGGCTGGGGAAGAAGCAGGGGGCAGGGGAGCAGGGGA
>NZ_JAECZA010000088.1 GCF_016056275.1 Dendronalium phyllosphericum CENA369
TAATAGATTACTACAAACTCCGTTTTCAAATCGAATTTAACTTCCGTGATGCCAAGCAATTTTGGGGTTTAGAGGATTTTATGAATTTGAGCCAGACTGCTGTGACTAATGCGGCTAATCTTGCCTTCTTCATGGTTAATTTATCCCATCATCTTTTGGCTGATTTCCGTAAACATAATCCTGATTCTGGCATTATTGACCTGAAAGCTTACTACCGTGGTTTTCGATATGTCCGTGAAATGTTAAAAATACTTCCTCAAAAGCCTGAGCCTATTTTATTAGCCCAAATTTTTGCCAAGCTCACTTCTTTGGGACGTATTCATCCCCTTTCCACAGGCGTTGAAGCCTCGTAAATTGGCTAAGGTATTGATCCAAACCAGCAATATATTCAATAAAGCCAGTTCCTTTGGTATTACCTGTGCCAAAGAAGTTGAGGAGAGTTACATCTTGAGCAAAGATGAATTTATTGTCTTTGTTCAGGTCAATAGTTAAGGCAGTACCAACCCTAGCAAGGTTAGATAGACTGAGTGAAAAATTAGTTAACGTTAAGGTGTCTGTACCAGATTCGTCTTGAATGATGCTTCCAGAATCATTGACTACTGGATTGTTGGGATCGAGATAAGCCAAGTAATAGAGGTCATTGCCTGTTCCTCCTAACAGGGTGTTAACACCACCACCACCTGTTAAGAGGTCATTACCTGCTCCTCCCAATAAAAGATCGTTACCTTCTTATTACCAATAAAAGAAGAATCAACAACATGAAACTTTAGTTCAGCATTAGAATCATTTAAGCCAGAATACTCTAGCTGTAAATTAGCTACATTTGCCCAAGACTGTATTGCATTAGTAAAAGCATTTATTTCAGCATTATAGAAAGAGTAAT
Source organism: Dendronalium phyllosphericum CENA369 (assembly GCF_016056275.1). Classification (GTDB taxonomy): domain Bacteria; phylum Cyanobacteriota; class Cyanobacteriia; order Cyanobacteriales; family Nostocaceae; genus Dendronalium; species Dendronalium phyllosphericum. Next base: position 884 of record NZ_JAECZA010000088.1, read on the forward strand.
CCCAGGATTTATTGTCAATAAAAGAGTAGGTAAGCTTTCTACTGTCGTTTTCAATCTTCCATCTACTGCCCCATAGTAAGCTTTTTAGATAAATTGAACCATTTCTAGAAACATCGCGTATAGAATCAACAAAAATAGACATTTTTCTCCTTTACACAATTCAAGTAAATTAGTAGTCTGCTTCAGCCTTTAAAATTCGCGTTGTCCCCCCGACTTCTTAAAGGAGTAGGGGATTTAACTTCTTCATGAATGATTTCTGGCTGTTATATTTTTCCTGGTTTCACAAGAGCGATCGCCCAAACAAATGCTGGCTTATTGCTAAGAGCGATCGCATCTTCATTAATTAAAAAATTACTGATTATCTCAGTGAACCAAAAAGGTCAGATAAGTCTTTATCAATCTCTTTTCTATAGGTGGGTTCATCCATGTTTAAACATTTATTTACTAGGCTAGAATGCTCCTCTGAGCGACCTTCAAATAATCTGTAACGTGTATTTTTTAAATAGGCATAAGCTTCACAAGCATTATCACTACTAGCGGATGAAAAATAATCTTGAGCATTCTTTATTTCTTGTAGCATTGCATCTTTAACATCACGAGTAGTACTGCTATTAGCCCAGTTTATTGATTCCTGTAGATCTACAATAGATTCACCTCTAATAGCCCTACCTGCATTAACTAAATAAGCGTATGATTCTGCAATTGCTAAACGGGTTTGAGCTTGTACTGGTGCAGAAAAAATTAAAAAGCAAGTGAACATTAAAGCACTCAAAAAATTGAATTTACCCATGACTATCTCCTAAGTGGTTGTAAATTCTTTTCAAATAAATTAATCAATTTTTGCTAATCCTTAGAGCAATTGCACTAAAAAATCCGTGCTAATCATCAGCGCGATCGCACACATATAGCCTTTGCAAATGACTTGTGAAAATTCGCAGCATCCAGTTTCCCGACTCTTTGAGAAGTCAGGAATTTAGCTTTTCACGAATTATTTATGATTGCGATAACTTCATCTATTTCAGAAGAGCGATCGCATGGTAAAACCTGGACGATTCTTGAGAGCGATCGCACATAAAGTAACAACGATGCTTTTGTTTGTTCGATTGCGCGTTTTAATACATGAAATGACCAGAAAATTTTATTGTCAGAATTGTGACATAAAAACTTACGGAAAACTAGAGAATATTCTGAAGGAAATATAAATTTTTTAGCCTTAAACCAGAAAAAGAAGTAAGTAGATGCGTAAGTGCTTGTCGTCAAATATCCTTCTTAAGGCAAACGCATCTAAATGTTAAGGAAGCGGTAAGAAGAGGTGGTACATGGTAGTATAAGCGGCTAAATCAAGGCATTAGGAAGATCGCAAGTTGAGTAGAGATAAGCAATTGAACACGGCACTAAGAAAAAAGCCAAAACACTTGTAACCCTAAATAAGTCAACTAATGAGATATTACTACGTAAATTATGCGAACATTTTCAAAACAGAAGATAGCTAAAGTCAGTATTAAAGGTTTTCTTACCCTATGACTTAAAAGTGCTGAACAAAAATACTAGTCCCTAGTCTCCAATCCCCAACCCCTAATCCCTTTTTCATTGGGTAGGCTTTTGAAAACTTTCCAATTCTTCCAGATGACAACGCAGACTCGGCTTCTGCGGGTCTGTTAAATCCATTTGCTGCCAAGGAACGCTATATCCAGTGTAAATTTTATGCGCTCCGAGCCGACGCAAAATTGCTAGCCCAATTTCCCAAGCAGACAATCTTTCTAGTAAAGCGCTATTACCAATCAAATACTCTTGAATAAACCATTCATAACCTTGCTGTTCGGTACGTATTTCTTCAATACGTCCGACTGGTTTACCTGTTGGATCTAGTACTTGTGTGCCTAAAAGTAGCTCTAAATGAATTTCACGTGTCATAACTATGCTCCCGGAATGCGGCTAATAATTTGTTTGCGCACCCATTTTTCCCACGCTAGTGCTGATGTGTCTTCAGCATCAATATCAACGTCTACATCAATGCCCACATCCCGAACTTTTGACCAGGGAATGCGAAACGGTTCGCTGTGTTTTGCACCCCATTTACTCTCAATTATTGTTAGCAAAGCAGACAACCGAGGATGTATTCTTCGAGCTAGGGTCACAAGACCGACTTCAATATATGCTAATCGTGGTTGTTTCCCATCTTCATACTCAATGACAATTCCATCAACTTTACCCATTTTGCGCTGATTGCGGTCAACTAGTTGATTGTCGAGAACATCTCGAATTACATCCATTTCAACCTCCGAAAATTTCTAAGGGTAAAGCAATAATGGCTAAAACAAAAGCTAGGGCAATCGTAAAAATCACAACGCTATTGCTAATCCAACCATTGCGATATTTGCCTACATAGGAGCGATCATTCATCAAAACTAGAAAAGGTATAATCACAGGCGGTAAAATAACTGCTGTTACTGCCATTGAAAATAAAGTTAATTGCAGCGGATCGATACCTACCACCATCAACAGCGAAGCCGAAAACACAAACACAGTGTAAACAAGACTAAATCTTGCCGCTTCCTTGGGATGTAGATTTTCGCCCCAGTTCCAACCCAAGGCTTGAGCCACAATATAAGCAGTGTCAAGGCTAACTTCTAACGCTGCACCAAAACAAGCAATGCCTAAAGACGCAGCAAACAACAAAAAGCCCCAATAGCCAAATGACGAAAGCTATAGGTAGAGCAAACCACTGAAAGCTAATGCCTGTTACTAATTGTAGAGCAATACAAACACCACCAATTTCCGCTCCCAATACCAAAAAATCAACTACAATTTCGGCAAGCAAGGGAATAACATAAAAATTAAATCCAAAACGTTCGCGCACTGCATCAGCTAAAGTATGTTTGCTGACAGCAGCTAAACGTCCTGACATTTCTACTAAAAAAATTACACAAATTGTTCCTAAAACGATCGCCCACAACAACTGAAAACCAAATTCCGAACCTGCCTCAGCTGAAGTGGCAATCGCACCTACATCTAAAAAGCCACCAATACTTGTAATAATTCCTAGGGCAATCTCAAGTATTTTATTCATGGCTGCCCACCTGCTGCCAAAGACAGTTGAGCGATCGCTTGCTCTTGATGAGATAATTGCTGTACTTGTTGAGTTACCGCTGGATAGTTGTTGTTTTCCACTGCTTTTGACATTTGACTAACAGTGTCTTGAAGTTGCTGAAGCGATTTCAAAATAGCACCACGATTAGAGCTTGGAATTGATAACTTGGATAATTCCTCTGTCTGTGTTTTTAGTTCCTGCTGGGTTTTGTCAAGTGTTTGTTTGACATAAGTTGTCGGTACAGCTTTATGTATCCAAGCATCACCAACGAAATGGGCAGTTGCTGTCCACGATTTTACCGATTGTAGTTCTTTTGATAATTCATCTTTAGTGGATTTACTACCACAAGCTGTTAATAATAAGAGTAATAATAAAAAATATAAATGTCTTTGTATTAGCTGCATAAGCTTTGACATTAACTGGATTTCTGAAGTGTCTATCTCAATTGATCCCCGGAAACCAGCAATATTGTAAATACCCTCTGGATATATTTATGAGAAAAATATTCCCAAAGAGGGAGTTTTTTAGCTGTAATTATAGCTAAGGCATTAAAATGTGATTATTTTATGACTACAAATATTACACGTAACTACTTACCTAAAGTAGATAAAAAATAATGAGCAAAACTCCCCGCATCCGCATCCCGCCTGAAGTCAGGAAGTATGTATTCCAACGCGATCGCTACCAATGCCAAAGCTGTGGTAAAACAACTTTAGAAACTGACCTGACTATCGACCATATCATCCCTCTGGCTCGTGGGGGTCAAAACGACATTAGCAATTTGCACACTCTCTGCTTTTCCTGCAACCAACAAAAGACTGACAAAACTGACCCTCGCTTTCGGCGACATTTTCAGACTTAGGTTAAGATAGTTTGTTAGTCATTAAGTTATATGTCTAAAAACGTCAACAGCAATTCCCGAAGATTAGCCATCAGAACCGTAGCCCTATCCTTCTTCGCTGTAATGGCTGTTTTAATAGCAGCTTTTCCCTGGCTGTATGAAATCAAAACTAAAGCTGGGATCAATATCTCACGCAGCCACCACGCTGGAACCTTTTTAGAAAAGCATACTCACGGACTTTTCAGGTGTGAGTGGCTTTATCCATACCATTGCGATCGCCGCACTCAAGGTTGAATAATCATACGTCATATCATATCCACCTGAAGAGTGACGCGGTGAGGCAGTCGCAGTCCTGGCGGTTCCCGTCGGTTGCGAACTGCCGAACCCGAAGGGAGATGGGGAGACGGGGGACATGGAGATGGGGAGACGGGGAGACGCGGAGAATTTTTAATTGTAAGTGATTTCCCGAACATGATTAGGGACGCGCCATAGCGCGTCCCTATGTATAAATTTAGGCTAGCGCACGCAAGTATTTTCATCTTGGTGCAATTTTAGCCAAGTTTACTCAAAATCGGACTGACATCAACAGCTAACTTTTGTCCTAACTTCAGTAACTGACGGCACTGATTGCTATCCTCTGCATCAGCAAGAGTAGTTAGACACAAAGGTAAAATTTGACTGTGCAAACAACTAAAGTATAGTTCCTGGGATCGCTCTAGGGAGATGCCAAGATTTAGCTGATAGCCAACATCAATCAACCTATCCAATAGTTGGATATCTGCATGAAAACTACCATTAGCATCGTGCAACAATCGCCACAGCGATCGCACAATTAATTGTTCTAACAGCTGTTTGCCTTCGGAAATATTCAACCGACAACGTAAATGTTTGGCTTCGGTAGCGATCGCTTCTAATTCTACAATGTGATTCCAACACAATTGTGGTTCGGCTATGTCTTGCTCAAGCGATCGCAATGTCGTCATACAGCGATACCCTAAAGCAATATCCGCTGCTACTTGTAACTCTTGCGGCACTTCTAGTCCATCCCGATGGAACGCCATCACTACGCCGTAATTTTCTCGATATGCCTGGGTATAGAGTTGATCTAAACGTGTCAGTGTTTCTTGGGTAATCAACCGCATAATCCGGTGGCGTTCTTCAGCAAAGAGATTTTGCAAACTCAAAGTGGCTTCGCCAAATAGCTGTGTCATTACCAAGATACAGTTAGCTGCACTTGCCTGTTGCAGCGTCCTAAACAGCTTTTCTTTTAATTGGCTGTAGTCACGCCGTCCAGCAAACGGTTGAATGCAGCAGTGGAAATCCCAGCCTCCCAAATGCAGCACAGCAAACACTAAATGTTCGCTTTCCCAAGTAATATCTGACACCAGCTTTAAATGCCCCACAACCAAAGTTAGCGATCCCATCCGTTGCAGTTGGTAATCTAACTCATTAGCTGTGTAGCAATAAATTCGTTTTTTATGAGTGCTAAGTGCTGAGTGCTGGCTGTGGGGTGTCGAACCCTGGTTGTTAAATAAGGAAGTAATAGCGTAATGAGCTGCTACTTGCTTAAAGCTGACTTGGGCAGTCAGTACCAATTGCCGATATATTTCGCCGCCATGCTTGAAATGCTCAACATTGCTGGGGGCTAAACCTAAGCGTTTGAGGAAGCCTTTTTCTAACTGTACGCCTGCGACATCTCCCGCTAGTTCTAAAGCACGGGCGGCGTAACGCAGAATCTGCGTTCCCTCTGGACGAGATAGTTCTTCAAAAAACCACCCGCAACTGGTGAACATGAGTAATGCGTGACGCTGCATTTCCAATAAACGCAAAGCGTCTACTTGTTCGGCGGCTGTAAGTTTGTGGGTTTGATGGCGGGTAAGAAAGCGGCTGACATTGGCAGGAGAGCGATCGCGGATAACATGGATATATTCATCTCGTGCTTGCCAAGAATCGCGGAAAAACAGCTTGCCGTGTTCTTCATATACCTCAATTAACCGATCCCGCAACCAATTTAAGGCATCCCGTAGCGGCCGCCGCCATTGCTGATGCCAAACACCACCTTCACCACCGCAACCACAGTCATCTTGCCATCTATCGACACCGTGGGCGCAACTCCATGCTGTGACTGGTTTTAATTCGACTTCCCAAGCAGGAGGATTCAAGCTGAGGTAATGAGCAAAATTCGTTACCGTCCAACCTTGGCGGGGAAATTCTTCTGTAAAGGCGTAGGCTAAAGTTTTCTCAGTTCCTTTCTTGTGATGTCCAAAAGTTTCGCCATCTGTAGCTACAGATATTAACTGTGCTGGACGATGATCCCCACGCACTGCCGAACCAATGCGTCCAGCAAAATGATTGGAACTATAGACGACATCGCTAAAACCCATGTCTCGTGAGATCGGGCCATCGTAAAAGAAGATATCGATATAAGGTAATCCTTCCCGACTCTCCTCTTCTTTGACAGGCAAAGAAAGGTCTGTCTTTCCGTTAATGCTACTTAAAGGTGAAGCTGAAGTGTTCAGTGTTGGCTGCAAATAACAACGGTAGGGACGAGTGGGATCGATCTGATTGCCGCCAACTTCGTGCCATTCTGGCTGGGGATCGTCTCTAGTGGCTAAAGGACGGCAACGTAGTGCCTGAGATGGCGCAAGGATAACAAAGCGAATACCTTCGGCAACCAGAGCTTCTAAGGTTGCATAGTCTACGCCTGCTTCTGCTAACCACATACCTTCGGGATCGCGGCCAAATCTGGATTTGAAGTCTTCTTTGCCCCAGCGAATTTGAGTGTATTTGTCGCGTTCGTTAGCCAGGGGCATGATGATGTGATTGTATACTTGCGCGATCGCATTGCCGTGACCTTGCAAGCGTTGAGCGCTTTTCGCGTCTGCCTCTAAAATCCGCTGATAAACCTCCAAATCGTAGCGCTCTAGCCACGACATCAACGTTGGCCCGATATTAAAGCTGAAATACTCGTAATTATTCACGATCCCCATGACTTCGCCGCGATCGTTTAATATCCTGGCAAAGGCATTCGGACGATAGCATTCCCAGTGAATCCGCTCGTTCCAATCGTGGAAAGGTGCAGCACCCGACTGGCGTTCAATTGCGTCCAGATATGGGTTTTCCCGTGGAGGTTGGTAGAAATGTCCGTGTACTGCCACATAAACACCTGTAGCTTTCTTTAGGGGATCGCTTTGGCGATCGTCTTTAGCAGTTATATGCGATGTAAACATCGATCCAGAACTAGCTGGCAATTCAGCAGCAGAAGTCATGTATATTTATCCAAACAAAAAACTTGTAGTTGCGCCAAAAGCACTGCATTTAAACCTTTCTACAAAGGTTTGCACGCAAAATCCGGTATAGACGAAAACTATGGATATAGGATACAGCTAAATCTCCGAGAAAGCGGTCTTACTAAAGTGGGAAATCTGCGTTATCGCCCAGACGGTTCCCAAGAAACATCAGCCATTGAACAACGCTTCAGTTAGAGGTTTTCTCGTTGGCGGGGCCAATTAAAATTTAATTGTCTTTTAATATATTAAACCCCATATTTGGTGTAGAAGCTTAACTTCAGTTCATAGTTTTGCTACGAAACATTGCAGAAGCTACTCAAATCGCAATCTTACTTTACATTTCTCACAGCAGCATAGGAACAGTGTAATCTCTGAATGGCTTGACCGACAGTAGAGAGTATCCTAATTGGAGTGCTGAGTACTTTCGATAGGATATCTTCAACTTAAGGTAATAAATGTCAGGTAAAAACATTCTTCTTTTTCTGTTACTCTTTATTCCGGTTTCCTTAGCAGCTAACTTTCTACATTGGGGAAACTTGATAGTTTTCATTACGGCTGGTTTAGCCATTCTGCCTCTAGCAGCTTGGATGGGTACGGCCACAGAAGAAATTGCTGTAGTGGTTGGCCCGACATTAGGAGGGTTGTTAAACGCCACTTTTGGCAATGCGACAGAACTGATTATAGCTTTGATTGCTTTGAATGCCGGTTTAGTGGATGTAGTCAAAGCCAGCATCACAGGATCGATTATCAGCAACTTACTCCTAGTCATGGGCTTTTCCATGCTGTTAGGCGGACTGCGTTACAAGGAGCAAACATTTCAATCAGTTGTGGCGCGTGTAAATGCTTCATCGATGAATTTAGCGGTGATTGCGATTTTGCTGCCTACAGCGATGAATTATACTTCTGCGGGCATTAGCGAAAAAATTCTGCAAAATCTGTCTTTGGCTGTTGCGGTAGTGTTAATTCTGGTTTATGCCCTAACACTGTTGTTTTCGATGAAAACCCATGCTTATTTGTACGAGGTGGGTGTAGCAGATGCAGAGGAAGTTCATACCAAACCAAATGTATGGTTGTGGAGTGGCGTGCTGCTAGTGTGTACCCTCTTAGTAGCATTTGAGTCAGAAATGTTAGTTGGTACTTTGGAAGAAGCTACATCCCAGCTGGGTTTAACTTCGCTGTTTACAGGGGTGATTGTAGTTCCCATCATTGGTAACGCTGCCGAACATGCTACAGCAGTCACAGTAGCGATGAAAGATAAAATGGACTTATCGCTTTCTGTAGCTGTCGGATCGAGTATGCAGATTGCCTTATTTGTAGCTCCCGTTTTAGTGATAGCTGGGTGGGTACTTGGTAAACCAATGGATTTAGATTTTAACCCTTTTGAAATGGTAGCTGTGGCTGTGGCTGTGTTGATTGCCAATAGCATTAGTTCTGATGGTAAGTCTAATTGGTTAGAAGGGACTTTACTGTTAGCTGCTTATACAGTTTTAGGGTTAGCCTTTTACTTCCACCCAGTTATTAGCAGTGTTGGTTAGTTATTTTTCATAAGTCAAATTACAGGAGCGATCGCTTTTTTGTTTAACAAGAGCGATCGCTTTTGTGCTTCTTGGCTAAAAAGACCTAAAGACTCCTCATTTAGTCAAGTTGTATGCGTTACAACTTATGAAAATTCCATCTATATATATACCGCTTAGGGCGGAATAAATTTTTTCTTATCTAGAGTTTATTATTGTTGACAGAGTAAGCGGTACAGGAATTCTTCACATCTTCAGCGATCGTTACGATCGCTGGAAATTGTGGCGATTTCTTAACTGTACATCCCATTCCGGAATCACAGCAACTTTTCTGTCAAAGGAAATATGGGTTTTAATAATACCAAATACAATGAACGATATTGTCCTGCTGATGACGGGCGTTTTAATCGCAAAACAACCATCTCCGGTCAATTTACCCAAGCAGCCTGTAATTCAGCTAGGCAATGGCGTACAAAAAATAACACAGGAACGGTCAGATCGCTTAGTTATAACTGCAAAGATTGCGCCACCTGAATTCATACGGTTAGATAAGAGTTTTCCAGGCACTCTATTAGCGTTTAAGCGCAAGCATCAAAAAACTTTAATGAGTGAGACACCGAAAATTCTTGCTAAAGACTTATATAGCGTGGCTGATTTTCAGCATTTCCAAGCTGTAAGAGTAAAGTTTCCTAACGAACAACACCTAATAGCCAAACAAAATCGCCCAGAAATTGTTGTGGCAAAATCTCAAAAATTAAGTTCTTTTCAGAAACACCAGTTAATAGCTCAACAAAACTGTGACGAAGAAATAGATATTACTAAATCTTCAAGATTTACTAAACAAACTGTACCAAATTTACGTTTTAGTAGTTCGGGTCTTGCTGTGAGAATCTTGCAAAGGCTATTAGCAGCTAATGGCTATGCTATTCGAGTTGATGGAGTTTTTGGCGCATTGACAGAAAGTGCTGTTAAGGCTTTTCAAAACCAACAAAATTTAACTGTTGATGGAGTAGTTGGTCAAAGAACTTGGTATTATCTCACAAGATAGTCAGTTGTCAATTGTCAGTTGTCAGTAGCAACTAACTACTGACAACTGACTCAGAACTAATTAGCGATACTTATGTTGCTCTAAAAGTTGTTGCGCTCTTGGTTTGTAAATTAAATAGAACAAGGCCTCAATGTAACGCAACAAGTCTTCTCGATTTTCTTTGGAAGTAAAGTTCCAGAAGCCATAAATTCGCGCTAAAGAGAGCAGCTTAGTAGTGTGAATTTTCCAGGTATATGTGCTGTAAACTCGATCGATTGCTTTCTGGGAAAGCGTATCCCAATATGAAGCATTTTGCTCGCACTTGCTGACAAATTCCAGAATTTTTGTGGCTGTTTCCTCTAAATTTGTCGGGTTGATGTAAAAACCATTCACTTTATCCTGAATAATCTCTAACGGGCCGCCAAACTGTGTGGCAAAAGTTGGTAATCCGGAAATCATCGCTTCCAAAATTGTCAAACCAAAGGCTTCAAATAAAGCTGGTTGTACAAAGATTCCTTTGTGGTCAGCAATGACGCGATAAATTTCGCCAGAATCATTTTTTGAGAGGCGCACGCCCAACCAGCGAATTTTTCCGTGGAGATTGTACTCGTCAATTATGTGGTAGAGTCTGACAATTTCATCGCGTTCTTCGTTATCGCCTGATTCTTCTACGCGTAATTTACCCGCTACCAAAATTAAATTACAATGGTCTTGCAATTCTTTACTCTGACCAAAGCATTCGGCTAAACCAGTGAGGTTTTTAATGCGGTCAAGACGCGCCATAGAAAAGATAGGACGCTTGTTAGGATCGTCGAGTTGGCCGTAAATTTGGGATGGATCTTCTAAGGTAAAGAGCATTTCGGAAATGCGATCGCGATCGCTCTCTACTCTATCTTGAGTCCGCGTGTAGGGAAAATAAGCATTCTCATTTACCCCTGGTGGCACAACATTAAACTTAGGACTAAATAGTTCGATACCATTGGTGACATGGTACAACTCTGGCATGGTAAAGCACTTGTAAGACTCATACTGTCCCACACTATCGGGCGTGCCGACAATTTCTTGGTAAGTGCTGCTGATGACGAAGTTGGCAGCATTCATCGCAATTAAATCAGCGGTGAATTGCAAGGAAAAATGATATTTATCTTCTAAATCTTGCCAGTAGAGGTTACTAAACAAGTATTTGGATTTTTCTAAAGCATGGGCAACGTTGCACTGGGTGACTTTCATCCGCCGTGCTAATAGAAACGCAACTAAATTTCCATCGGTGTAGTTCCCAACAATTAAGTCTGGTCTGCCTTGAAATTCTGCTAGCAGTTCTCTTTCGGAGTCAATTGCAAAGGTTTCTAAATAAGGCCAAAACTCAAATCGGGAAATCCAATTTTGAGTCATATTCGGATTGAACTCGCGCAGAGGTACTCGCAAAATCCAAGCATTTTCTGTGCCGTGGACTTTTTCTAAGCGTTGATTGCAAAGAGTACCATCGCTATTAGGAATCAAGCGAGTCAGAATAATTACTTTTGGCTGGACGTTCAGTTTCTCTAAGCCAGCTAGCAAAGCATCTTCTTGGAGTTGCTTTTCTAAATTTTTTGCTTGGTCGAGGACGTAAACCACCTGACCGCCAGTATCAGGACGACCCAAAACTCCCTCTTGCCCAAACCAACCGTGGGCAGATACTAAGACGATTCTAAAAATCATCGGGACGCGAGAGATGAAAACTTCCAGAGTTTGGGGATCGGGAGAATCAATTAATTCATCCAGAACATTCAGGGTGTCTTGTACGCGCTGGGCGGTGTTTCCCCAACCCGGCTCAAAACCCATCGATTGCAATTGAAATCGAAATTCTTCGTAAGGTTCTTCGCTAGGACGACTGCCTACAAATGCTATGGCTTTTTTAACTTGGTCGGAAAGTTGCTGCTGTGACTTAATGCGATCGTTGACCAAAAGTTGGATGCCATTATAGTGATGCAGGCGCAAGAAATTCAATAAGCTGTCCAGCAGTTGTTTGGAGTCTTGAAAGATTTTGCTGGATAGATAGCGGTTGAGAAACTGTACGCCCTTACCAATATTTTTTGGGTCGCGGATTGTTGGGGTGTAGTCATAAAACGGGCCGAAATCTAACTCTAACAGATCGCCTTCGTTAGGATGAAATTTATTCACTAAGCGATCGCGCATATCTAGCAGTTCCTGCACCGTCATCGGCTCAAAACTTAAGTCTGCTGTCAGCCGATAAACTTCTTGACTAGCAATCTTAGGACGGATGATGAGACAAAGGTTTGAGTCTTCTTGAATAATTTCCTGAGTATAGTAAATGAGTTTGCCTAAGTGGGAAGAAGCGTAAAATGTTTCAGGCTTCTGGGACTTAGAGCAATATTCGCTAAATACATTCAGTATGTCGTTCCGCAGCAAATATTTTTGCTCTTGCTGGCGTAATTCACTCACGAAGGAACGCAAATCATTCTTCTCTTCACTATCTAAGATTGCTTGAATCAATTCGGACATGGGGACCCCTAAAAATTATTTTGCTTTTTTAACTTCCAGGCAGAATATTCTTACCCTTTGTCTAATCGCATAGAAACACAAATAAACACAGAGAAATATTTATCTGTGTTTCCTCATAGCAGTCTTTACTCCATAAGGCTTATTAAAGCGTGTTTCTATTTAGTTAAAGTATCTAATACTCAGTATTTTTGGCTCTAACTAAAGGTGTACAATTTTCTAGACTTTTGAGAGAGGTAATGTTATGTAATGATTCTCTCACAAAGTTTATTTTTTGCTGATAAAAATAACTTTTATGATATTTCTTCCTAGCTATTCTTCAATGTATATCTTTAAATAGATAGAGTTACACTTATAAACACAAATCAATATTTTTGTCAATTTAACTAAATGCTCATTTTTAGGAAAAATACGCATCTCAAACAAGAAAATGTGAAATAAAATTTGACTATTAGTACTATTAAATTATTTTATAACTTATCTGAAAAAATATTGAATCCACTACATTTGAGCAACAATTCTTCTACTCTCCTGGTAAAAGAGAGCATAACAAGCAATTTGAACGAACTTCGTACCCTACCAACTGTGAAAGTGGTATTTCTTCGCCTCTCTGCTCTCCTATCTTTTGCTCCCTAAAATTATTTTACGAGCCTGTATTCTTCTACATCACCTTCATAAACCAACCAAGTTTGTATGGGATCGCCACCCTCTCTCGGCTGAAGTTTATTCTCAAATGTCACTTTCCAATGATCGCCACCATATTTTTTCACATCGCGATCGATAGCAGAAGCTAAAAATAGTTCGCCAGCTCTCGCCACATACGTTGGATCGGATTTTTTTAAATCTTTTGATTGTACCGGAGTTTGTTTGAAAATAGTTGTGCCAATATTTTTGATCCGTAAAATGCTAGACATCGATGCATCTCCTGTAATTGCAGTGTGAAACCTTGAAACTTCAGCTATTTAACAATTTATCCGGCAAAATTATTCTTATTAAGAATGGATGTTAAATATATTACATAAATATTCAGTATTTTTTCATCAGATAATACAATTTAAGTTTAATTTAACAATCAATAGCCTTAAGTAATAAATTTAATCTTAGTATTATCTTTTGTATCAAAATTTAGCATTTATTTTGGGATAATTTTTGCTTACTTACTGTAGAAAGAGTCTCAGCAATTTCTAGCAACTGTTTGGCTGACTTTTGTCTATTAACCATTAAACGAGGAATTTCATAATAGTTTTTAAAACAACCATAATTTAGGAGTTCATCATTGTATAAGTAGCTTGATAAATAATATTTAGATACATAAGATTCTACTTGTTTGTTATATGCTCCATAAGGGTAAGCAAAATGAGATGCTACTTTTTGATCTGGATCTAAATCTTGCGTACATTTCCTCAATTCGGTTCGAGATTGTAATATTTCTTTAATTAACTCCCGACGATTCAGTTGGGTTAAATCTTTATGATTTAATCCATGAGATTGAATATCATAAAATCCCTTTTTCAAGCCTTCTCTCAATTCTTGACATCCTAAGTGAGTTGAATTACGACTTCCTTTGAGAGCTAAAGTACCTGGATTAATAAATAAAACAACTTTGATTTTCTTAGTATATTTTTTTTCAAGTTTATCTAAAACAGGTAATAAGTTTGTATACACTGTTTTATATCCATCATCAAAAGAAATCATTACAGGCTTTTTTTTCTGGTATTCATAAGGAATTTTTTGACTTCTAGTTAAGAAGAAGTTATATAAATCTTGAGTAGTTAAAAACCAATAGTTATTAATAATTAACTGCTCTAGAAGTTTTTCCATATCTTGTTTTGAATATTGCATATCCCCAACATAGTAGTTAGATAGATTACTCTTAGTATCAAGAATGCCATGAAAACCTAAAATAGGAATTATCGGAGTAGTGTATTGAAAATTAATAATAGAAAAAAACATCACAAATCCCAGAACCAGGCTTAAATAAAAACCTTTAGGTTTTGAATAATTAACGAAATTCTGCTCGTGGTTCTCAGTCATATTAATAGTAGTGCATCCTTTGAAAGTCTTGTCAGTATTGAGACAAAAATCGTACTGGTACTTTACAGGGATACCACAATTGTTGACTATTTAGTGTAAAAATTCTTATTGTAGTAGCTTTAATTGGGAATTTCTCTACGTAACGCTCGACTGAGCGTCGTAACTCTGGATTGCAGCGATTGACGTTGTAGCTATAGTACTTCGCTCTGATACATTTAACCTAAACCGTTTAGTTTTAAGCCTAGGCTAAAAGCTGATTCCTCTAAATATCGATACTGTAGTTGAATACTAGATTTGCTATCATCAATTGTCTATAGAGATTGACGTAAAAATATTTTTAGGGATATATTCAAGGATGGCAGTTAAAGTTCTGCAAACTTGAGGTTTTGACTTACTCTTAATTTGATTATTTCAGGAGGTCGATCGAATGGAGGCTTCTGGTAGTAGTCGTTACTTGGCGACTCTTCAGGAAACCACCGTGTCTGACAAAGACGCTAACCATACATTTCGTTGTGGTTGGTGGGCGATCGCTCCGATGATGCACTAATTAACTCTAATTTGGAGTTTCGGGTTCATCTTCGGTCGCCTTTGGGCATGGCGATCGCAACAAAAAAGATGAACAATGCAAAGTTTTCAATCAACAGCATAGTTTGTTTGGTTGTCCCGATCTCACCGCAGTATCCAAGGGACAAATATCGCAATTTTGATTGTCTTGACTTGAGCGTAGAGAAATAGTTCGCTAATTGTTAGCAATTGGTAATTAGTGGATGCCAGAACTTTTGACTAAATCTCCTAGCTTTAAGTAAGGAATCGCTGACAATCAGTACTTGATTGCAACTTGATTATTAAAAAATTCTCCGTGATTGCTTGACAATTTTTACTGCAAAAACGGACTAATTTCTCATGTCTGGAAATTGAAAATTAACCTTATCTTTCTGCAAATTTAACTTTCAGGAAACAGGAATATGCTCAAGCGAACTTTTCCCTCACCAGAGGCACTTCGCCGCTTTCCGTTTGGTCTGGCAGATGTTGCGGTAATTCTGGGCACGCTTGTGCTGTTAGCACTGATTGCCCGGATTGGAGCTGGAACGCTGGTGAGTTTTCACCCGCCGGATATTGTGCCAAATATCGACCTCAATCCGCGAAATTTGCCTTATTACGCTGGGCAATCAACTCTACGAATGTTCGTTGCCTTATTTTGCTCGACTATTTTTACCCTTGTTTATGGCTACATTGCCGCATATAGCCGTCGTGCAGAACGGGTAATGATTCCTTTATTGGATATTTTGCAATCTGTTCCAGTGCTGGGGTTTCTGTCGATTACAGTCACCGGATTTATTGCTTTGTTCCCTGGGAGTCTGCTGGGATTGGAAGCCGCGTCAATTTTTGCCATTTTCACCAGCCAAGTCTGGAATATGACTTTTTCCTTTTACCAATCGCTGAGGACAGTGCCAAAAGAATTAGATGAAGCCGCTACGCTCTATCATCTCTCTCGCTGGCAGCGGTTTACCAAGCTAGAAGTACCTTCTGCCATGATTGGGTTGGTGTGGAATGCAATGATGAGTTTTGGCGGTGGTTGGTTCTTTGTAGCTGCCAGTGAAGCTATTAGCGTCCTCAATCAGCAGTATACACTGCCAGGAATTGGTTCTTATGTGACAGCTGCGATCGCCGCTAAAAATATTCCAGCTTTGGGCTGGGCAGCGCTCACAATTGCAATTGTGATTTTGGTTGTCGATCAGCTATTTTGGCGACCGATTGTAGTTTGGGCTGATAAATTTCGCCTAGAGCAAAGTGCCGCCACTGAAGCTCCCGAATCTTGGGTCTATGACTTATTAAAAGCAGCACGGATTCCCCGAACGATCGCCCGGTCGTTGACTCCATTGGGTGAAGCTAGCAACCGCTTTTTATCATTGCTAATGCCCCCTAGGGAATCGTATCCAGCAGAATTTAGTCGCCACCGCAGCGATCGCATCTACGATTTGATCTTATTGCTCATCGTTGGAGTCCTTATTGCTGGAGCATTGCATTTTATTATCGCAACAGTGGGCTTGAGTGAAGTTTTCAAAGCCTTTGTTTTGGGCTTGCTGACGCTGTTACGGGTGACAGTACTTCTGATTTTTGCCACCTTGATTTGGACACCCATTGGAGTTGCGATCGGTTTCAACCCCAAACTGGCACGCCTATTGCAACCTGTCGTGCAATTTTTGGCTTCATTTCCAGCCAACTTCATCTTTCCATTCGCCACACTGTTTTTTATCCATTCTCACATCAGCATTAACTGGGGCTGTGTGCTGCTGATGGCATTAGGTGCTCAATGGTACATTCTCTTTAACTCCATTGCAGGGGCCCAAAGTATTCCCACCGATCTGCGAGAAATGGCAACTGATGTGGGGTTAAAAGGCTGGAAACGTTGGCAAAAGCTGATTATTCCCGGTATCTTTTCAGCTTGGGTAACAGGAGGTGTAACTGCCAGCGGCGGAGCCTGGAACGCCAGTATAGTTTCAGAAATTGTTTCCTGGGGACACACTACTCTAACTGCGACTGGATTAGGAGCTTACATCGCCCAAGCAACCGAAGTCGGAGACTGGGCGCGCATCACCTTGGGCATCGGCATGATGAGTTTGTTTGTAGTCGGGCTAAATCGCCTGTTTTGGCGGCGACTATATCGGCTAGCAGAAACAAAATATCACCTTTGATCGGGCAATACATAGTAGATAAAGCCCCTTCGGGGCGGGGGTAGGGGGTAGG
>NZ_JAECZA010000089.1 GCF_016056275.1 Dendronalium phyllosphericum CENA369
GGAGCAGGGGGAGCAGGGGGAGTAGGGGAAGCAACAAGAATAATATACTGACTCTTGTACAGACGCGATTAATCGCGTCTGTACGAGAACTGACTAATCTTTTGATTTCTTAAGCAAAAATATTGGTTCGTCAGGATTCAACAAGGGTTCGATATAATTACCCAAGCAGTTTTGATGTATCTAAAATACTGTGATTGCTATTTATCCCGGTAGCTTTGACCCCATCACTTTAGGTCACCTTGACATCATTCAGCGTGGTAGTCGGCTATTTGAGCAGGTGATTGTTGCTGTACTGCGTAACCCTAATAAAGTACCACTTTTTACTGTGCAGCAACGCTTAGAACAGATTCGTGTAGCTACGCGACATCTACCTAATGTAGAAGCCGACAGCTTTGATGGTTTGACAGTCAACTACGCCCAAAAGCGACAAGCACAAGTTTTACTAAGAGGCTTAAGGGCAATTTCCGATTTTGAAGTAGAGCTACAGATGGCTCATACTAATAAAACAATTTCCACTCAAATAGAGACTGTTTTTCTAGCAACATCAAATGAGTATAGTTTTTTAAGTAGTAGTGTGGTAAAAGAGATTGCAAGATTTGGTGGTTCTGTCGATCATCTCGTTCCCCCCCACATTGCCCTAGATATATACAAATGCTACAACCACACCTCTCCAATACTGAACCCAATCAAAACGGAAGCTATCCCCCCTCTCCAGAGTCTGCCAACGGATCTGGAAGCGTAGATATTCAACAAGAACTCAACCGTTTGGAAGATTTGATTCTTGATGGCCTGCGTATTCCGCTGACGGGACGCACAATAATAGACGAAGAAATATTGTTGGAGCAACTTGATTTCATCAGGCTTTCTTTGCCATCAGTTTTTCAGGAAGCAGCAGTTATCCTAGAACAAAAAGAGGAAGTTCTACTGGAAGCTGAAGAGTATGGGCAGCAAATTGTTGAGGCAGCCCAAGCAAAAAGA
This sequence comes from Dendronalium phyllosphericum CENA369, assembly GCF_016056275.1. GTDB lineage: Bacteria > Cyanobacteriota > Cyanobacteriia > Cyanobacteriales > Nostocaceae > Dendronalium > Dendronalium phyllosphericum. Next base: position 979 of record NZ_JAECZA010000089.1, read on the forward strand.
GCGCAAATTTTGGCTGAAAGCGAGATTACCAAGCAGGCAGAACGAGAAGCCGAACAACTGCGGCAACAGGTGCAAAAAGAGTGTGAGGCAATGATGCAAGAAACCCTCGCTGAAATTGAGTTAAAGCGGCGTGCCTGCCAGCAAGAATTAGAAGAAATGCGAAAAACTGCGATCGCTCAAGCTCAAGAAATTGAAAATGGTGCTGATGAATATGCTGATAGTGTCCTCGAAGGTATCGAACAAGACCTTCAAGATATGTTAAGAATTATCACTAACGGACGGCAACAACTACGAGCCGATTCACCTTCCTCTAAGAGGAGGTAGATTATACCATTTCATCAAATCAAAGATACAAATAATTTCTCCTTTGCCCCTCTGCTATCATTTGTATCAACCTTACAGTGAAACAGTATTACTCCATTTGGCACTTACTTATGTTGCCGGATTTTAGAGAATTGGTAAGTAGAAGGCAGGAGGCAGAAGGCAGAAAGCAGAAGGGAAAAGTCAGTTGATGACAAGGTTTCATAAGTTGGCATCTTACATTTAATTATGTCCATCTACTTATAAGTCCTATTAATTAATGTTGGCAAAGTGGTAGCAACAAAACTGGATATCTTAGCGCCACCAGTTATGAATGCGATCGCTTCAGTTACATACTTTTTCATCTAATATCTCAGCTGTGATTTTTGAAAAAAATCAGTACTCCTCTACTCCCTTCTTTCCTGTTCCCTGCCTACGCAGATAAATTCTCCGAATCACAGCGGATTCCTATAATTGCTCGAATCTATCCGGATGAGCAACAAAAACCCCTCTCCTGCGCTCCTCCACCCAATGTCCTAGAATTAGAATTAATGTAACGTTTTCCAGCAGCTAAAGTGTCAGAATCTCTGCCATTGCGCGATCGCTACCTCGCCCTCATCGACGAAATCATTCAACTCACCCTCCAAGGCAAGATTAGCTCTGGAGAAATGGTGTATCAAAAATTGCAAAAAGGTATTACTTCCGGTACTGGGGAAGTATTTGAATTGGTTTTGAGCGATCGCTTCAGTGCTATCCAAAGCCAAGTAGATAGTGAAAAAGATGAACTCAAAAAAGCTAAGGCTACCCGGAGTTTGAGGGCAATTAAGACTATCCAGAGTCAATGGCAACGCTATGGAGAGCAAAATAAAGCCACAGAAGCGATCGCCACTGCCGCTAGAGAAATTACTACAGCCGCACCAGATGAACGTCTGGCAACATTTTTGCGTTTTACTGACTCAAATCAGAAGCAGCTATTGAATGTCCAACAACTACAGCAGTTGTCAAAAGCTTTACAACAATTCGCTCAGGCAGATTCGGATTTACAGCAACTATCCCAAGGGATTACCCGTGGTTTAGCTACATGGCAACAACTACAAGACCATTTGATAAGTTGGATGTACGAGCAAAATCGCGATTTGGGGTTTGGCGGCGTACCAGGAGAACAAGGCCCTTGGGCAACTTGGGCAAAGCAAGTTAAAAGTGAGTTACCCCAAGCACTGTTTCGCACCCTAGCAATGGAACAATCTGCCATTGAATTTGCCCAACACCAAAGCAGCATAACTTTAGCTGACTGGGTAGAAATGGCATTAATTTTACAGTACGTGCAACGGGGATTAGTCAACTGGTTCGACCAACAAGCTTACAACGTGCAGGCAGGGTCAAAGTTATCGATTTCCACGTTCTTGACGTTTGCTGTGATTTGGAGTCAGCTAGCAAGTGGTTTTCAAAGTACGGTAGCGTACAGCAATGGCGCTTCTCAAATCATGCTCCAGATTCTGCGAAACTTTGCGTTGCGTCCATATTTTCCCCTTTACGGCGGGATTTTCGCTTCTTTTTCTGGTACTTATTTGCGAGATGCTTTAGATTACTTAGATGAACCGCTGCGGCAAGTCGAGAAAACCCAGGAGAAGGCGCGAATTCTAACACTTTTAGGGTCTTCGCAGCGTGCTTTGGGACAATATAAACGCTCTATCCAATTTCACCAGCAAGCGTTAGAGATAGCCAGAAATGCAGGCGATCGCCCTTGTGAAATTGCCAATCTCAATCACTTAAGCCGTACATACGTGCAAGAGCAAAATTATACCGAGGCAATTAATAATAGCCAAAGAGCATTGATTTTGAGTCGCCAAGCAGGCGATCGCACAGGAGAAGCAAATGCACTGGTAAATTTGGGTTACAGCGAAGTCATGGAAGCCCAAAAGCAGGAACAGCTAGAGCCAGAAACTTATGAAACAGCAATTAATTATTTAGAGCAAGGTTTAAAGTTATCGGAACAACTAGGCGATATTCAAAGTAAAGCTTTATGTTTCAGTAGTTTAGGCATTGCCTATTTAGTAATTGGACAACCAGAAAATGCAATTAAATATTTAGAAAACGGTTTTAAGACAGCACAAATTTCCGGCGATTTGTATCTCCAAGGACGGAATTTAGCTAACTTGGCAGATGCTTATTATCGTTTGCAAAATTCTGAAAAAGCTATTTATACAGGTAGCTTAGGAATGTATCTTTTACAGCAAATTGCATCTAATGAATGGCGGCAACCAGCGCGATTATTAACAATTTTACAAGTTCAAATAGGAGTAGAAACTTTCCAAAGTTTCTTACAGCAACACAGAACTAAAATTATTTCGATTATTGGTGTGGATGGGTACGATTACATTCCACAATTATTAGAACAATATAAGCGAGATATATAGCAGCAAAAAAATATTAAGTTAAGCTTGACAAGTCACTACGCGAGATAATAGACAGGCCGCCAACCACCAGTCTCTAGATGTTATCGAAGGAAGGTGTCCACTAGATGCCGAGGTATTAAAAATGAGTTGGGTGTAGTACCTATTATTTACTGTCCATCCCACGCGATCGCAAAGCATTCTCCAAGCTTCTTCATCATACTGGCCATCAGCCTTTCCACCGACACTCAAGTAAATTTCTTTTTGGACGCTAAAGCCGAAGCGCCTATCGCTATATTCGAGCCATAGGCGGTCAATTGTGCGGAGGTCAGGACAAGGAAAGTTTAATAGTTCTTCGCCCCCAATCCAGTCATTTTCCCTACGCCCTAGTGCTTCAAGCATCACCACATAGGTTTCAGAATCTGCTTGTTTCCACTCTCCTGCTTTTAGTAAATCCCGCAATTTGGTATAGTCTATACCTTTTTCTAAACTGAGGTCATCTTCGTAGGGTGGTATTAGTCGAGGCGTGGGTGTCGGTGTCTGCTGCTGGGAAATAGCATCAGTTGTTGAGATAGACTGAGAAGGAATTAAGCTTTGGTGTATGGGTGCAATATCCTCATCTCGAAGCTTAAGAAGTTGTTGTAATCGCTTCAACTCCTTGCGAGTCCAGTTATTGAGAACTGGTTCCTCTTCCAAAGCCTCAACTAGTGCTTGTTCGTATTCCCGTAAGCTTTCCTCAAACTCACGAAATGGTTTTAAAACTTCCTCTTCTATCGCCGCAGCAACTTCAGACTGTAATCTCAATTCATTTCGCCTACGATTAAGAATCCTGCGTCCTACAACTGAAACACAACCATTTCTGATAAGTTCCTCTACTTCCTTGCGATACTCTAACTGGGGGTCGCCTATTGGTGCTTTTGCTAGACGGATTGTATAACCTTCCCGAACTGCAAAGATTTCCGGCTTCATCGCTGGTCTTGCTTCCTGCACTTTGCGCTTGGCATATTCATGCAGTTCAGCTACCGTAATCACGCCATCGTTGTCAGTGTCAGCGACCCCCGTTTCCAGACCTTCAATCAAATAGCGGGTGTAAACTCCACCTCCCGAATCTTCAAACGATTGTTGTGTAGCTGTTGAAGAGGTTAATACAGCTCTACCCTCACCACCTAATTGTTGAGCAATTTCATCATTAATACTCAAAGAAACAAGTTTTTTCGCGCTCATACTTTCAGCAAATGCTCCGCTAAAGCAGCAGTCAAGAATTAGCACCTGTCGCCGAGACCTGCTACGGCTCATGTAACGTTCGTGGATAAACTTGGCATCTACTGCTGTTGCAATTCTCGGTAAACCTTCAGGGTTGATTTGGGTGTTGTGGGCGATAAAAAACAGATTCCCGTCTTCGTGTCTGTAGCCATGTCCAGAAAAATAGAGCATTACTATGTCATCTTTTTGACATCTTTCCATGAACAACTGCTCAATTTCTGACTGCATGGTGATGGAATCAGGATTAAGCAAAAATTTGACTTCATAAAACCCACCGATCTCTGGGTTCTGTAAAATAAGTTGCATTGCTTGGATATCTTTAACGACACCAGGTAACTGATTTATCTCTTGAGATTGATATTCACTAACCCCAATCAGCAATGCATACTTTGCCATTTTGCTTGCTTATTTACGTTAAAACGCTCAAACTTGCCTAATTGTATATTTTAGACGGTATCAAAATCTAAAAGCGATCGCCCCTTTTCATGAGTCTCAAATTTACGGGCGATCGCATTATTAAACTAATATTTAAAACCTACTTATCTTTCCCCTTCTTTTCATCTAGTGCTTTCTGAATTGCTTGACGGCAAAATTCCGGAGGGTCATCTTGTGCTTTTACCTCTTCTTTCATCTCTTTAGTGACACGAAAGCTCAATTGCTCAGTTAATTCTTTACTTGGTGGATTACCAAAATTTTCGGGTTTACCTTTGCGATCGGGCATTGTTTAGAAACGTAAATATAAATTGACCTGGATATGGAATTATCAAAACAAAAAAATCGCCCCCTGAATTCAGGAGGCGCGTCACCACTAAAAGCACATAACTTTTAGCTTGCAACATACTCTTTGACGTTGGCACGGCGACGGCGTAGATGAGCAAGAGCTTGGTGTTCCAACTGGCGGACGCGTTCGCGGCTGAGATTCAATCTCTCGCCAACTTTCGCCAAGGACATTTCGTTACCATCTTCTAAACCAAAGCGCAGGGCCAAAACTTCTCTTTGTTGAGGAGTTAGTTCTGCCAACAAGGTGTTCAAGTCTTGGCGCAAGAACTCTTGAGTAGTGTAATGCTCTGGTGATGGGCCTTCATCTTCGAGCATTTCTTGCAACTCGGTATCTTGGTTATCACCAACCCGCACATCCAAAGAAACTGGTTGACGCGCCATATTCAGATATTCGCGGATCTGAGTCGGTTCTAATTCCAATTCTTTGGCAATTTCCGCAGGAGAAGGCGATCGCCCCAAGGTTTGAGCTAGTTCGCGCTGGACTTTCTTGATTTTGTTCAGTTTTTCGGTAATGTGGATAGGTAAGCGGATAGTACGACCTTGCTGGGCGATCGCTCGCGTAATTGCTTGCCGAATCCACCAGTAGGCATAGGTCGAGAATTTATAACCCCGTGTCGGGTCAAATTTCTCTACACCCCGCTCTAATCCTAAAGTTCCTTCCTGGATCAAATCCAGAAATTCCATATTTCGCTTCTGATACTTCTTGGCGATCGCAACTACTAAGCGCAGATTCGCTTCAATCATCTTTTGCTTGGCTCGCTTACCTTGAGCAACTGTCTGTTTCACCTCAGTTTCGGGCTGACGCACGTGGTCGGCCCACTCTGTCAAGCTCGGTTCGCGATCTAGTTTTTTCGCCAAAGCTTCTTTAGCATCCAGAAGCTTCATCATTTGTTGTACTTGCTTGCCATAAACAATCTCTTGTTCGCGGGTCAGCAACGGTACGCGACCAATTTCTCGCAGATAGGTTCGCACCATATCAGCCGTGAATTTGGTGTTGAGGTTTTCGTTTTGGGTGTTAACAGTGGGCATTGGTGCGTTCCTCTACTCCGTAAACACAATGAATATTTAATAACTAAGTGAATTGAAAAAGGTAGTACATATATCACGGAACATAGGGCGCTACCACAGGAATATATATTATTACGTCCGTTTTTAAGAAGCGGCTTCCTTGAGATAGGTTCCCCTACCCTCCCTAATTCATAGATTTTTATTTCTTTAGAAGCACACGCTGGTTTATTCTTGAGAATTCTTTTTTTTGAGTCGCTTGCAGTAGCCAAAAAGCCGAAGTCGGTATGACTTCTACTTTCTTATAATAAGACAAATTAGGCAAATAGTAAAGTAGCTTAGAAGGGCTAAAATTATAATGCAAAACTGTCTCGTTGCCAAACTTTATATTAAAGTTCGTTGCGATCGCTCATATATATATAGTGACGGCAAAACCCCATTAACAGTTGCCTAGTCGTAGCGAGATAACCGAACTTAGCTAACTGTGATAATGGACGGATGTTACGAATTAGTCAGTGGTCAGTGGTCAGTGGTTAATAGTCAGTGGTCATAAACTCTAATACAACTGACAAGGGTGACACGGGAAATAACTATTGACTCTAGCCTGTTGCCTTCTAGTAACCAGCAACTGACAACTGACTCTTGTACAGACGCGATTAATCGCGTCTCTAAAAACCAAGGTCAGCTTTAGCTAGTTCCGCAGCAGCGAAGACTTCTTCATCTGGCTTTTCTTCCCAAGCAGGATCGCCAATTTCTGCGTAGAAAACTGAGTCATAAGGACGAGTACGCACTACCACTGGCATGGGAACAGCATGACCCAAAATCAAAGCTTGTTGCTTGGAGTCTAACTTTGCTAATACCGATCGCAGCCCGCCTGCACCAGATACACCTGTAAAAATTGCATCAATGTCTTTTTCATCATTAAGTAAGGCGGTGATGCGAGTTCCAATCTGGGACATAACTTCATTATCTATCCCTGATGGGCGTTGATCGACTACTAATAGTGTTACGAAATATTTCCGCAGTTCGCGGGCGATTGTGCCAAAGATTGTACTTTGGACTATTGCAGGGTCAAGAAAACGATGCGCTTCTTCAATTGTAATCATTAATGGTGTTGGGCGATCGTTGGGATTTTTGCTTTGCAAGAATTTGTCTGCTTTCTTGACATAATGCTCGTGAATGCGTCGAGTAATCATGTTTGTTACCAACATGTAAGAAAGCATATTTGACTGGGAACCAAACTCGACGACGACGTTTTTCCCAGCTTCTAATGATTGCAAAATTTTATTAATATAATTTTGAGGACAAACCGCTCGCATATACTTCAAACTATCCATACGTAATAGTTTGCGCTGCAATGCCATAATCGACCCTTTATGTCCCCGCTTCTCGTCACAGAACATCTCGATTTCTTCGTTAGTCATATTCAGCAGCTGGACAATCCAAGACTTGCCGAACTCACTATATAAAATGTTGGCATTATCTAAAGCTGCATCGGAAAGTCCTAAATCCCGGCTGCATAACTTAATATCTTCAACTTCAATTTGCTCGTAACTCAAATAAAGTTCTTGAGAATCGCGCACACCTCGGCGTTTTGTCGATTCGGGGTCGAGGGTATAGACTTCGACTCTACCAGGAAATAATTGCTTTAAACCTTTAACAGTATTAACATTCTTGCCTTCCGCTACTGCTTCCCAACCATACTCAGAATGCATATCAAAAATTAGGTTGACGGCAGCATTTTTGCGGATAACGCCAGCTAAAAGTAAGCGTGTCAAAAATGATTTGCCAGTACCAGATTTACCAAAAACGCCATTGCTACGTTCGACAAAGCGGTTTAAATCGATACATACTGGCACATCCATATCGAGTGGTTTGCCGATGGAAAAATTCCGCCTTTGGGGGTCGTCTTCCCAACCAAATACGCGGCGAAAATCATCAACGCTTGCTTCGTAAACTTGGCTAAAGTGGCTAGGAATAGTTTTAACTGGCAATAATTCCATCGTGGTACTGGTTTGGGGTTGAAATGATGCCAAAGCCGTTGTCGATGGAACGAAAGGATTTACAGATTTGCCATTTGTAGGTGAGAAAGATTCCTCAGATTCGGGGGTGAACATCAACATTGGCGAGAGGTTGATAGTACCGTATGTACCACTTCCAGCTAAAACTTCTCGTAAAAAAGTGTCTTGCCATTCGGGGGGATTAGCAATAATTCGTGCGTTAGCAGCTCCCAGCGCCACATCTGTAAGCATACAGAAAAAACGCGATCGCACCCCTTGCACAACTAAAAACTTACCCACCCGCATATCTTCAACAGAAATATCCGGGTGTAACCGTACTTCTAACCCCCCCGTCAGAGAACCTTGAATTACCGAACCTAATGGTGGTTGTGCCGAATTCATTTGATTAGTCAATAGTTAGTTGTCAGTAATGATGAGTGCTGAGTGCTGAGTCAGTTTTCAGTTGTCAGTTGTCAGTTGTAAGGCAGTGCGTTGGGGAGACACTGCGTTGCGCGGGTTCCCCGCGTTGAAGCAAGTGTCGTCGGGTTCCCCGACTTGAAGCAACTGCCGAACCCGAAGGGTCAGTTGCTTTATTTATTTTGCTTCCCTTGCTTCTCCTACTCTCTTCCTCATCTCTCATTTCACCATTACTATTCAATTTGAATTGAAGTTGGTGCGCTTCCAGTTGTGGAACCGATTAATGGCTTGCGAAATTGGGCATAAAGGCGATCGCGCCAAGTAAAAAATAGTTCATAATCGGGATTATTTACCAACGCTGGTACTCCTTTACCTCTAATTGATGCTGGTAAATCGAGATAAGGCCCGTTAGGAAATTTTAATAAAATAGATAAACCCGCCACTGCAAGGTCGGCTAAGGTAGGCTCATCTCCTGTTAAATAGGGACTATCTGCCAGTAATAAAGTTAATGCTTCTAGGTCTTGCTTTAAATCCGCGATCGCTGACTTGATGACATCTGGGCTATATCCTACCCCTAAACCCAAAACTGTGAGTATATCGTTAGGCACTCCTTTCACCAAATTTTTTAGTACATCCGGTGTAGATGTAGGTAATAAGGATTTGCGGAAATTTTGATCTTGACTAATGGCAGAAAATAAAGCCTTTCTGCTTTTGATACCTATTGATTCATCCGCCCATTCTTCTATTAATAAAGTTAAACCCCGTTGTTTAGGGTCTTGTGGTATCAGCGGGCGATCGGGATATTTTAAGTCTAAATACTTAGCTATTTCTGTGGAATCAGCAATATATTTATTACCATCCTTCAACACTGGCACTTGTCGTTGACCAGTCAACCGAAACAGTTCTACTTGTCCAACCCCAGGTGTAACCTCTATTTTCCGGTAATCTAGCCCTTTATAATCTAGAATTAAACGGACTTTTTCTGAGTATTGAGATAGTTCCCATTGGTATAATTCCAGCATGTTGTATACCTTTTACCTAATTGGTGAATCAACTTTATAATTGTATCTTTAGTTCAAGTAAATTTCCTGGTAAATTAATCGATATTTCGCAAAATTAATTACCAAAATAGTTTATCTTTTTCACAATTTTTTGGCAATTCACTAATTTTGCTAAAAATAAATTTTTTGATTAATTAAAATATCAAATGATAACTAAACCGATATAGATAAACTTAGCTTGTCAGTTTTTCAATTGAACGAGTAACTTTCATTTCTATCACTATTAATATCCAGTTTTGACAATGTATTGATTTTAGCTATTTCATTTCAGCGTACAGACATCTCTGCTGAATAAGCTGATACATACAGCAGGGAACAGGAAATAGGGAACGGGGAACAGGATTGAAAGTCTCTTGTTATATGACTTTTTTCTGAGAATTTGTACCTCATTTACCTGCAATCTGCTGTAAGTAAATTGTTACTTTTGCCAATTTCTCAGATTTTTCCAAATTTCTGTATACTAGTTTACTAATTAATTGAAATTTTTGTGGTTATGCAATCATTGCTAGTTATCTACTTTGAGCTAGTAACGTAGGTTTTTATAGTATTTACCTCGTGTAAGCGAGTATTACAATCTTGCTGAATAAAATTTACAAGCAAATATCAGAAGTAAATTTACTCAATTCAAATTATCTTGATACTCTAGATACCTCGGTACTTAAGCATACAAGCAGATTCTACTTCTAGAGCAAAAATATTACTACGATGGTTAGATTTTTGGGCTAGCAAAATGTTATAAGTCTTTATGTGACAAGTCTAAAATCAAGACAAACAAAATTTATGAAAGGTAATTACAGCAAATTGCTGACCAATTTGGCAAGTGTAGTAGGAGTAGTGAGTACTAGTCTCCTAATTACTTTACCATCTGGAGCAAAAGAGGCAACAAATCCTAACCCCAGTATTTTTAACGAGGCTACCTATAACAATCAACGCTTTCTGGCAAACACCTCATACACTCCTGCTGAGATTGCTTTAGAAAAAGGCAAAAAACCTAATAAAAAAGTATCGCAGACTAGCGGAAGCGGAGCAACAAATCCTAGACCTAGTATTTTTAACGAGCCTCCTTATAATCGTGGTGGTGGCACTACACCACCTAGCGAAACTGCACCAACTCCTACCACCCCCGCTCCAGAAGCCACACCTCCAACACCAGTACCGTCCCCTGAGACACCCACTCCAAAACCACCCGGAGGGACAAGTAGTACTCAAAGCAAAACTTTGTTAGCATTGGCAGAGTCAAATAGCTCCTTTAAAACCCTGACTAAAGCCTTAAAAGCAGCTGGATTAACAGGCGCTTTCCAAGGCAAAGATAATTTAACCGTTTTCGCACCTACTGATGCTGCGTTTGCCAAATTACCACAAGACGCTCTGCGAGATTTGTTAAAGCCAGAAAATAAAGAAGTACTGGTAAAACTCCTAACTTACCATGTTGTAGCTGGTAAAGTGTTATCTACAGATTTGAAGTCTGGCGAAGTGAAAAGTATTGAAGGCGGTGCAATCAACGTTAAAGTCGATCCTGCTACTGGCGTAACAGTAAACGATGCTAAAGTGATTCAACCAGATATCCAAGGCAGCAATGGTGTTATTCATGCGATCGACCAAGTGATTTTACCTCCAGACTTGTAATTTGATAGTACGGGTAAAATCTCTAATAAGAATACCTTGGGAATAAAAATTTTACAGAAAAAACCCGTTCAGATTTTAATTCTGGATGGGGTTTTTTATAGAGTACAGACGCGATTAATCACGTCTGTACAACAGTCAGTTGTTAGTAGTAATTAGTCAGGAGAAAAGGGTAAGGGGTAAAGGGGAATGGCACTAAGTTAATCGCAAACCCCGGAGCTAACTGGCTTTGGGGTGTGGGGTGTAGGGTGTAGGGACTTAAGAAGATGTTTTTTCTTTGACGCAACTAAAATTCAATTCTGTTAAACACTACACCCAACACCCGTTGCGCCACACCCTGCCAAAAGCGAGGTTTCACCTTTTCTTAGTGCCATTAGGGTAAAGGTTAAAGGGAAAGGGGCAGAACTTTATTTAATTCTTTTCCCATTACCCATTTCCCTTTTTCCGCGAAGCCTTGCCTGTGCCCCACTGCTTCCTCATACACAATTTACAACGAAGCTTAAAAGTCTAGTAACTTTAAAACCTGAGAGCAAAGTTTAGTTCGAGAAGCCTTAGCTAATGCCATACTTAACTTCCACTAACGAAATTCTTGCTATTGTTGCAAAATATACCACAGCTAAAACTCTCTGGATAGATACAGAAGTAGCTGAATATAAAAGTCGCAATCCCAAATTATCCCTGATTCAAGTGTTAGACGATCCCGAAGATATGAGTGGCGATCGCGTTTACATTTTGGATGTTTTAGATCGCCCAGATTTGGTAGTTAACTTTATTGAACAAATTATGTTCGATTCTGCTATTGAAAAAGTCTTTCATAACGCTAGTTACGATGTAAAATTACTGGGTAACAAAAAAGCTAAAAATATTACTTGTACTTTAGAATTAGCCAAAAAAACTCCTTACTATCTCTTACCTTTACCGAACTATAAGCTCCAAACTCTCGCTTCAGTATTGTGTAACTTTAATTATATTGATAAACAAGAACAAACTAGCGATTGGGGACAGCGACCTTTAACCGAAGAACAAATAGATTATGCTTACTTAGACTGCATTTATCTTGCTCAAATACACAGTCGTTTGTTAGAATTACAAACAGAAAGTAATCCAGATGCCGAACAGGAAGATTTAATAGCACTTGGTACGAGATATACTCAAATTGAAGAACAGTGTAAACTGTTAAATTCCGAATTTGAGCATTTACAAGAGCGAATTAAAAAAGCCATGCAAGCTCAAAATGTATCGGAAACTTCATTTTGTAAATTAACTGGTTACGAGCGAAAAACTGTAAAAGTACAGTTTGCCGAGTTAGTAAAAATAGTCCAAAACCAAGGTATAAACTTAGATTTTCCTGTAACGCTAACTCAGAAACTCCAAAAAGATTTAGGGCAAAATCTAGAACAACTTTCTGTAGATATTGACATAAGCACCGCTTGGCGACTGACTCCTAAAAATCAAGTAAATGAAGATGAGAGTGAGTAGATATTCCAAGCGACTGAAATGGTAAGTAAATAAGACCTATATTACGTACTTACCTAAATTTAAAATCATTGTAATATCAAGTGAGAAACATGAAAAATATCAATACGTGATAAGTATAATAAGCAACAATATTCGTGATTGATAAAACACTTTTGATATTCATGCATAATGCCAAGTTTGATACTTAATAATTTATTATTTAAATTTCCCGGTTAATCTAGCAAATAAGTGTTAATTAAACCTAGAGAGGTCGGGTAGTCATGTTAACGATCTGGGTTCGTCTACAAACATTTAAAATCAGTCTTTAACCCAAGAATTTATTAAAGATCGATCTAATTGAATCCAGGTGTAATGGCGGTTTAAAGCAACTTATGAAATTGGGGTTATTTGAGCGAAAGTCGGTGAGGGTTAAAAGAACATTGACCGTAACTATAGTTACTGTATTGACCGCAATTACCAGCGTGTCTTGCAGTAATAATAAAGACGTATTGGTCACAGAAATAGGAGTTACTCCTCCCAATCGTCGTGCGGTTAGAACATCCCAAGCGGGAAAATTCTTTCTTCAAGCACAGAGTCAGCACGTGCAAGGCAACTCGCAAGCGGCGATCGCATCCTATACTAAAGCGATTAACCTCAATCCTGACTATAGTGCAGCATACAAAGGTCGGGGACTAGCCTTCTTCGATTTGGGAGACAAACAAAAAGCGATCGCCGATTACAACCAAGCCATTCGCCTCTCTCCCAACGATGCCGAAGCTTATAACAGTCGGGGAAATGCCCGCGCTGCCCAAGGAGATAATAGAGGAGCGATCGCCGATTACAACGAAGCCATTCGCCTTTCGCCCAACTACGCCGAAGTTTACAATAACCGAGCCAATGCTCGCTCAACCCAAGGAGACAAAGATGGGGCTGTAGAAGATTACAACCAAGCCATTCTTCTCGACTCCAATTATGCCATTGCCTACAATAACCGAGGTAATGCTCGTGCTGCCCAAGGAGATAAACAAGGAGCGATCGCGGATTATACTCAAGCCATCCGCATCAATCGTAACTTTGGCCCTGCCTACAATAACCGAGGAAATGCTCGTGCTGCCCAAGGAGATAAACAAGGAGCAATAGAAGACTTGCAAAAAGCAGCAGCGATTTTTCAAAGTCAAAATAACAATCAATTGTATCAAGAAGTAATGAATAACATTAAAGAACTTAAGTAGACCTATGAGCAAAAGTGCTTTTTGCACTCTTGTGGTCAAAAGACTCATCTTTATTGGGGATGGGGAAAGGGAAAATACCAAACCTTTCCCCTTTCCCTTTTCCCGATTTCTGCAAGAGGTCTATTGCTGTTTACGAATTTTTAAACGTTGGTATAGTTCGTATAAACTTAACAGTAGAATAGCTACACCCAGCGGTAATAAGTAGTAAATAAATCGGTAAGCTAACAGAATACCGAAAACTTGAGCCACATTGTTGTTATCAGCCTCAAACCATAAAATCACTGTCTCAAATACGCCTAGACCTCCAGGAACATGGCTAATAATTCCCGCTATTTGAGCCAATAAGTAAATACTAAAAAAACCTGAATACGATAAATTGGTAACACCAATAAGTAAAACGTAGAGAACACCAGCAGCTAATATCCAATCAGCAGAAGCAACAACTAACTGCATCAAAGCAAATTTGGGGGACGGAAACGACACTCTCCAAGAGCGAATTTTCAACGGTTGCTTTAGTCGGAAGCTGCATAATATATAGCAGATTACTAAAGATAGAAAAATCCATGCCAAAGGATGAGCAGAACTAAAAGGTAAATGTAGTAGTTTTGGTATGGTTAGTGGTTCAATGAGAAATGCAATCCCACCGATAGCAAACAAGCCTAGCCAGAAGCTAAGATTGCTAAAGGCAATTACTTGTGCAATCTCAACAACTGACAATCCCCAATTATAATAAAGCCGATAGCGGACAGCACTACCTGTTAGTACAGCAAATCCCACACTGTTACTAATAGCGTGACCCAAAAAAGCTGCAATAATAATTTTTAAATAAGGCAGGGGATGACGAATTTGATAACAAGCTAAAATGTCATAGACTGTAAGTACTAAATAACTCAGAGTTGTTAATCCCAACGCTAACAACAGATGTTCGCTTGTAATCGCTTTAATACTATTGAATAATTCCCAGTAATTATACTTTCTTAGTTGATGACTAATTGCAACCAAAGCACAGATAAATACTAGAAGACTCAAAAATGAAACAATTAAATTGATTCCGCGCTTTTGCTTACTCATGCAATTTGTGATAACAGCGATAATAGTAGCTTACTGTGACTGAGCAATAGCATCAATCTACTGAATTTAGCTATTTTTCATAAAGTAAATCGGAATTTCAATGATATAGCAAAGTGCTGGGTGCTGAGTGCTGAGTGCTGAGTGCTGAGTGCTGAGTGCTGAGTGCTGAGTGCTGGGTGCTGAGGGCTGAGTGCTGAGTGCTGAGGGCTGAGTAAAAACCCAGTTATTTAAACCTTTGAGGGCAACGACGGGAATTGCACCCGTATCTCCTAGTGTGCTCCAAGGAATTCTGCTGTTTGAACTACGTTACCCTGGCAGCGAACCGAATCGAACGGTTGCCTTCCGCTTTGAACGGCGAACGCTCTACCTATTAAGCTACACTGCCAGAAATTACCAATCTATTTCTGTATAATCCTTAAATAATTTAGCAAAAGGTGTCTTACCTTGGTTAATTCCTAAATAAATTGGATCGCAAATGCGTGCAGCCGCATCATTGACATCAAAGGGAGGATAAACGCCACCTTCTTGCATGGATTTTGCTCGATCGTAGGGGTGTTGGAAGCTAATCCATCCAGGATCTACTGCATTCATAAAAATACGATGTTTGGCGTATTCTTTAGCACAGGTACGAGTCATTTGGTTAAGAGCAGCCTTTGCCATATTGGTGTGGGGATGTCGCCAAGCTTTGTCAACATCGTTAAATCGCCCTTCCATTGAAGAAACATTAATAATGTATTTATTAGTTTCTTTACAGTTGCTCATTAACCGCTTGAGTCTACTGTTAATCACAAATGGAGCGATCGCATTAATTATATGAACTTCCAGTAATTCTAAAATACTGACTTCGTCATCCTTCATCAGCCAGCTATTAAAGGGACGCAAGTCAAGTTGTTGCCCATCATCGGTACATTTTCCTAAAGGAAAGAAAGCCGAATTATCGGCGCTGTCTTCGGGAATCAAAGGAATCTGAGAGAGGAAAGCAGAATTTTCGGCAAATGTGGCTTCTTGTTCTTCTGTACTAGCTAATAGTCCAGAATTATCAGCGATCGCCTCACGATCGTAGCTGACTAACGCCTGTATTTCTGGCGGTAGTTCCCCGAAAGACAGTGATTCAAACTCAATTAAATGACGATAAAATGCAGGCGGACGACGTACTGTTTGCGCGGCATTATTAATAATAATGTCTAGCTGCGGATAAAACTTGCAAATGTGTTGCGTAAATTGTTCAACACTATGGAGATGGCGCAAATCGAGTCCGTAAATTTGCAAACGATCTTGCCATTTGAGAAAATCTGGCTCTGCTGCGTACCTTTTTGCTGCGTCATGAGGAAAACGACTGGTTGCTATTACAGTCGCACCATCTCGCAATAGCCTTAACGCTACTCCACGACCAATCTTGACCCTAGCTCCTGTGACAAGAGCGATCTTACCCCGTAAATCAGCAGTATGTTGACGCTTGCTGAAGTTAAGATTTCCACACTCAAGGCACAGTCCAGTGTAAAAACTATGACTCTGTAAAAAAGTTGTCTTGCAGACAATGCAACGTTGTGCTTTGTTCATTAGTTGTTAGTTCATAGTCTTTCAAACTGAATATACACAACAGTATTATCTCCAGCAGTCCTATCTTTTTTACCCTAAAACGGTCACTAACAGGGTGTGGGGTGCAGGGGGTAGGGTGTAGG
>NZ_JAECZA010000009.1:0-61998 GCF_016056275.1 Dendronalium phyllosphericum CENA369
GATGAGGGGGATGGGGGAGATGGAGGGGATGAGGGAGATGAGGGAGTTATGGCGAGTTGATATTCAAAAAGAGCGATCGCTTACCAAAAAAAAGATGCGATCGCAGTTCTAACCTCGGCGTTTTGAGTTCCAAACACGAAGTTTGAAGTTCCAATCTCGGCGTTTCGAGTTCCAAGCATAAAGTTTCAAGTTCTAATCTCGGCGTTTTGAGTTCCAAGCACGGAGTTTCGAGTTCTAATCTCGGCGTTTCAAGTTCCAAGCACGGAGTTTCGAGTTTCAATCTCGGTGTTCCGAGTTCTGATGTTGAATTTTGCTACTTTGAAGATGTTTGCTGCCACTTTTTTAATTAAAAAGGCGTAGGCGTAGCCCGTCGTAGACATCGCTTGCTGCAACACTCAGCTTCAATGGAGAATCCCAAGCGATCGCCTGTGCTAGTTGCGTAAATCCTGCTCTCCTTAAATTTTCTTACTTAACCTTAATTAAGCTTTTTTGTGCTTCAACTTTGTGGCATCAAACTCCTTAAATTATCCACATTTACGTTTGTGAGTGAAAAAGGCAATTTAGTAATAACAGCAACAACAGTTATTGGGTTTGGAACAAATATAGCTTTGTTGAAATGTCTAAATTCCAAACCAAGTAAATAATACACAAACTCATAATCAAAGGAAACTCACAATTATGGCGATTATTAGTGGAACTATAACCCCTGCTGACGACAAAATCATCGCTGATGGAGCAAACGATAAAATCGATGCTTTAACAGGTAACGATACAGTTAATGGTGGCGCGGGTAACGATACTTTATTAGGCAACTTTGGCAATGATTCTCTATTGGGGGGACTTGGTAACGACTTCCTCGATGGTGGATCTAACAGAGATACCCTTGATGGTGGTGCGGGTAACGATACTCTCAATGGTGGCGACGACAATGACAGCCTTTCTGGTGGGACTGGAAACAATCTCCTCAATGGCGGTGCGGGTAACGATACTCTGATCGCTCAAAATGGTAACTTTCCTGGTGTCGGCGATATTGGCGATACTTTGATTGGCGGTGCAGGTAATGACGAGCTGCGCGTTGAGGGAGCCTCAAATTATTTCTTGACTAACAATCGGCTATTTGTCGGTAATTTAACGCATCAGTTTTCTGAAGTTGAGCGTGTTAAGCTCACTGGTACTTCCGGTAATGACACGATTAATGCGTCTCAAGCTTTATTATCAGATCGAACCGATCTCTCTGGTGGTGCAGGAAATGATACCATCATCGGTAGCCGTGGTCTTGACCAAATTTATGGTGGCAGTGGTAACGACAGCATTGTAGGAGGAGCAGGATTTAACTTCCTGCGTGGCAATGATGGTAATGATACCCTGATAGGTGGAAATGACGGCAATAGTTTTAATGGTGGAGCGGGGAATGACTTGCTCCAAGGTGGAACAGGAAGAGATAATTTTGTTGATGGTGCTGTTGATGGAGCAGGTGATGACCGCTACATCGGGGGAGTAGGCGACGACTTCCTATTCATCAATGGCGACAATAACTTTGAACTGTTTACCTTTGTCAATGACCCAAACAAAAGCCAACTTAAAGGTGGCAAATTTGGCCCCTTTGCTAATCTAGACGACTCAGCTACGGGTACTGACACCCTCGAAGGTATTGAAACTGTGCAAATCCAAGGAGGTGCTAGCAGCAATCGTATAGATGCCAGTCGCGCCACACAAAACCTTTTTCTTGATGGTCGCGGTGGCGGGGATACGTTGCTAGCTGGTAGCGGCAATGATGTACTGACTGGTTCAGCGTTTGGCAATGATTCTCTTGTCGGAGGCGGGGGCAACGATCGCCTTGATGGTTTCGGTGCTTTTAACAGTGGAGAAGTAGATATTTTAAGAGGAGGAGTTTCGGCTGGAATTGTTCCCTCTGGTGCTGACGAGTTTGTAATCGGAGACGGCTATCGAAAAGCTGGTCATGCCGTGATTATAGATTTCTCTGTACAAGATAAAGACGAGATATTTCTGCGTGGTTCTGCTAGCGATTACACATTCGTCAAGCAAAACTTTAGTACTTCTACAGGTGTGAATGACTCATCAATTTTAGATACGGTCATCTACTTTGGCTCGGCTACTGCCGGCGATGTTGTTGCTGTGGCTGAGGATGTGAGTTTAACTGCGATAACTCCTGGTATTACATTTAGTATCTAAACAGGACTTACGCACTCAGATCCCCAACCCCCTTAAAAAGGCTACGGTGTACACACAAATTATCTGATCCCCCTAAATCCCCCTTAAAAAGGGGGACTTTAAGAAATTTTTCCCCCTTGAAAAGGGGGTAGTGGGGAAATCTATGTTTCAGGCTTCAGTGCGTAAGTCCTACTAAAATAGAATTCAAAACTAAAAAGTAGCCAGTACGGTCTTGGAATCGCCCCAAGACCGTACTGGCTTACGAAATAGACTAGGATTAACACTTTGATTAACTATGGATAAACAACCGATACAAGTGATTGGAGGTGGATTAGCTGGGACAGAAGCAGCGTGGCAAATAGCCCAGGCTGGAGTACCTGTAATTTTCCATGAAATGCGGCCAAAACGTTTTAGTCCCGCCCATCATACAGAACATTTGGCGGAATTGGTGTGTAGTAATTCCTTTGGGGCAATGGCAAGCGATCGCGCGGCGGGACTATTGCACGAAGAGTTACGCCAACTTGGTTCTATCATCATCTCAAAAGCTGACGAACACGCCGTACCTGCTGGTGGCGCGTTAGCTGTAGATAGAGGTCAATTCGGTCAAGATTTGACGGAAACTTTATCTAACCATCCTTTAATTGAATTCCGCCGCGGCGAAGTGCCAACTCTACCTGAAGGAATTGTAGTTTTGGCGACTGGGCCTCTAACCAGCCCCGATTTGGCAGAAGATTTGCGCCGCTTGACGGGAATGGAATATCTCAGCTTTTTTGATGCGGCTAGTCCGATTATCGTAGGAGAATCGATTAACCGCGACATTGCTTTTATGGCATCGCGCTATGACAAAGGTGAAGCAGCTTATCTCAACTGCCCCATGAATAAAGAGCAGTATTTGCGGTTCTGGGAAGCACTTTGTCAAGCCGAACAAACAGAACTTAAAGATTTTGAACGGGAAACGGCAAAATTTTTTGAAGCTTGTCTGCCAATTGAAGAATTGGCAAGCCGGGGGGAAGACACAATGCGTTACGGCCCCCTCAAGCCAGTGGGATTATCTGACAGTCGCACTGGAGAACGTCCTTATGCTGTGGTGCAGTTGCGACAAGAAGACAAAGCCGGTCAACTTTGGAATATGGTAGGATTCCAAACGAACTTGCGTTGGGGCGAACAAAAGCGAGTCTTCCAGCTAATTCCAGGTTTGGAGAAGGCGGAATTTGTCCGGTTGGGAGTGATGCACCGCAATACCTTTATCAATGCTCCTCAACTTATGCATCCTACACTGCAATTTAAACAACGTCCGACTTTATTTGCTGCTGGGCAGTTAATTGGAACTGAAGGCTACACAGCAGCAGCAGCAGGCGGCTTGTTAGCTGGCACAAATGCCGCGCGGCTAGCTTTGAGCCAAGAACCTTTGACTTTACCAGCAACAACAATGATGGGGGCGCTATTTGAGTTTATCAGTTCCGCTTCACCCAAACATTTCCAGCCGATGCCGCCTAACTTTGGAATTTTGCCAGAACTGGGCGCGAAAATCAAAAATAAACAAGAGCGTTACGGACGTTATCGCGATCGCTCTTTGGCCGATTTGGCAAATTGGAAAGATATAGCAAAGTGCTGAGTGCTGAGTCAAAAGTAGAGACGCGATTAATCGCGTCTGTACAAGAGTCGGTTGCTGTAAGGCTTTGGGCAATTGCAATTGTCCTAAAGGGTGTGACTACGGCTATACTGTCTTGAAAATGAGTGTAGAGGTGTAATACCAATTCACGAATTAGTACGATATCTCATTCCTGGTAGTTGCAACACTAAACCCATGAGTTCCAACTGTAATAAGGCACTGGAAACTGAGCCAGCATTCATACCCGTTTGTTGGACAATAAAATCGAAGGACAAATTATCAACTGCGATCGCATCCATTACTTGTTGTAGTTCTGGCGATAAAGTTGGTAAGGTTAATTGTTCTGATTTTGGTGAAGCTGCAACTACATCAAGTTGGGGAACCGCTCCCAGCATTGTTAAAAGTTCGTCTAATTCTTTGAGAATAAAAGAAGCACCTTGACTGAGTAATTTTAAACAGCCTTGAGATGGGCGATCGTCTATTCTCCCAGGTAATGCATAGACATCTCTACCAAATTCATTTGCATAGGTAGCCGTGATTAACGCCCCAGATTTTAACGGTGCTTCCATTACTAAAATGGCGCGGCTTAATCCGGCAATTATTCTGTTACGCCGGGGAAAGTGAGTGCGATCTGGCGGGGTTTTGCCTGGATATTCACTCACGACTAACCCTGCACTTAAAATCTGTTTGTACAAATCTCGATTTTTGTGTGGATAGATAACATCAACTCCCGTACCTAAAACTGCGATCGTTCTTCCACCAGCTTTGATGGCAGCTATATGACTTTCTGTATCAATTCCTTCTGCCATCCCAGAAACAACTGTAAAGCCATTTTTCGCCAAAGCTGTACTGATTTGGCGAGTCCAACGAATACCGTAATCTGAGGGCTGACGAGTTCCGACAATGCCAACTAAAGGTTTTTGTCCGAGATTTTCTTGCAGTTCAACTTCACCGCGATAGTACAAAAGTGGTGGCGGACTGGGAGTTTCTAGCAACAAGCGAGGATAATCTGTATCTGCTGGTGTCCAGAAATAAGGGTTTTCTTGCTGGTGCTTGGTGAGTAGTTGTTCTGGATGCAGATGCGATCGCTGTTGTACTACCTTTTCTAATGTCTGAAAACCAAAACCCTCTACCTCTCCTAGTTGAGGCTTAGTAGCTTTCCAAGCGGTTGCTAGCGTGCCAAAATGCTGTTGCAATCGTCGTAGCAATACCGGGCCAATCCCAGAAATTTGCGACCAAGCCAACCAATAAGCACGTTCTTCTGCCACTTTTGAGTCCTCACCCTACTGGGTTGAGTATTCCCATTTTAGGTTGCTCTGTTGATGTATATGGGAAATGAGGAGCAGAGGAATATAAAACAACTAATATCATGTTCGGATGAATGCTTATAATTAGGGTTGACGCAAAGACACGGGGACGCGGAGACACGGAGAATTTTGAATTATAAGTAATTAAGCGAACTTGATATGACAACTGACTTTTAAACTTTCTAATTAACTAATAGAGCATAAAGATAAGCGATGATTTCAGAGATAATTACCCGCACCCCTTCGCTAGAATTCCACCATTTCTTTGGATCGTAATACGGTGGTTCAGCCGAAATTATACCCACTTTAATTTTGGGAGAAAGTATTTTTTTATGTATCAGCCAACTCCTGCGAGCGTGGGCATCAGTTGTAAATAAATTTATTGATTCTATGGTTGAATTTGACTCTGTTATCCATTGAAGTAATGCCCCAGCAGATGCATTGGTACGATTTTTAACTACATTAGGGGTAGGAATAGCTATTATCTTTTCTTGTGGTACACCTAGTTTCTTAAGAGTGGTTGCGGCAATTTCTGCAAAATTTTTGTATTCAGCCAAATAATAACCGTTATCTACAGTAACTCCTAAAGTAATTAATTGGCGATAGGAACCACGTTTAAATTCAGCAGCAGCTTGTTCTAGTGCGTAGTCTGATATCCAACCATCAACAACTAAAATATCTGCTGCTTCAATTGGGGAGGTTACGGCAAGAAATGGGTATAAATGAGCGATCGCAAAAAACATTGAAGCAGTAGAAGTTGCCAGGAACAATAACCATCCCTGAGCCGTAAGCGTCCATATTTCTTGGCGTTTGATTAGCCTGATTTGTGGGAGTTTTTGAGCTTGAGGATTTTTCTGCATTAAACCTTAGTTGAACGCTGTTGTTTCAAATAAGCAAACACAGATTTATCTCCAATATCTTGAGGAATTGCTTGTACTGTTTTACGCAGGGCAAATACTAAAAATAAAATTGCCCAAATTCCTAATAAAACTTGTTCTGCTGGAGTTGGTAAAATCCCTATTAAATGTCCTAACAATAATAGTGGAACTATGAAAGTTAAGAATTTTGTTTCTAAACGATTGAAGCAAAAAGCTTCTTTGAAATAAATACCTGTCAAAGCAACAAAAGTAAAACCTAATCCAAATAAGGTAACGGGCTGATTGTAAACGGTGACAGCTAATGGTTCGCTGCTATACAGTGCCAGTACTACTGATGTCAGACTACCGATCGCCCAAAAAACTTGCAACGCTCGGTGCAGCGATGCCATATAAATATGAATGGTGAATAAACTAACACCAAGAGCAAGACTAAAACAAGCGTACAGAGGCGTTAGTACCGTGAAAACGGATGAATTATTGTTGAACAACACCAAAGCACTGCCTATGGCAAAGCTAAGTGCAGCCACCATTAACCCAGCGCGGTAGATAATCACGCCAGTGCGATCGCTTTGAGTAATTGTAAATTCCCCAAATTGACCTTGATAAACTTCTGGTGCAGTTATTGTTTGCGTAGTCATAAAAAAACAGTGATAACAGAATTGGAAATATTCTCTAGTACCTAGTCTAATAATTAATGATTAATAACTGATAGAGCATCTTGCAAGTTGATTTGTAACTGTAAGTGGGCATTACCGCTATTAATAGCAATTTCTATCCATCCGTGACTACCCACTAAAGCGATCGCTTCCCCAGCTTTGACATCACTGTAAGTTTCACCCCCTGGTATCGTCAACCCAGCAGCTTGCACGTACCAAGTTTTACCTCGCACGTAACTCTCTGGAATGTTACTCACTAAGTTGCCAAAGTGGTCAATATATTGAATGCAACCCACCACACCGTTTGCAGTCTTTTTACATTCGCCGATATCTAGCTTAACTAAAGTCGCTGGCTCGATTTCTTGTCCTAGCTGTTTGAGAGGAACGCCACTGGTAAGATGCGCCGCTACTGGTGCAAAGATATCTCTACCGTGAAAAGTTTTACTAGGTTGTTGGGTTCTCCAATAATTAAGATTTGTAAGTTCCACTGCTGCGATCGCAGGACTTTGACTTAATACTCCACTAAATATGCCATTATCTGGGCCTACTAAAAACCCTTGAGCAAATTCTACAGCGATCGCTCTGCGCTTACTTCCCACACCCGGATCTACTACCGCTACATGTACAGTTCCCGTCGGGAAATAGGGGTAAACATTCATCAGGCTAAACCTAGCTGCGACGATATCTTGTGGCGGAATCTGATGCGTTAAGTCTACTATTGTCAGCTTGGGGTTGATTTGAGTTATGACTCCTTTGATCGCGCCTACATACACATCGCGATCGCCAAAATCGCTCAACAGTGTGAGAAATCTTGCTTGTGAAGGTTCCTGCCATTGTGGAGCCACTAAATTCTGGTTATTTGACATGATTCGAGAGTTAAATTATATTAATTCAGATTTTTCTGTAGCAACAGCTACAAAATATATGTTATGTTAGGAAAAGAAGACATAAACGGAACCATTAAAGTAGGTAGCACTATGAGCCAAAATAGATTTCAAGTTATCAGCAAATCAAAAGAAACCCATAGACAGAATATTCAAAGAAACATAGAGCATCGCTTGGAAGTTGCCAAAGCAAAAGGTGATGAAAGGCTAGTTGGTCAACTAGAAGCAGAAATTAGATATTTCAGCTAAATCAATAGTTTGTTGTTCGTAGTTTTGTTGTGTGTAACCCGCTTCGGCGGGTTTTATGTTTTGAGTGCTGAGTGCTGAGTGCTGAGTTAAGAGTTAAGAGTAATTTATCACTAGTCCCCAGTCCCCAGTCCCTAATCACCAGTCTCCTAAAACCAACCTTCTTGTTCTAGAGTTTCAATCAGCTGCAAGCCACGAGGATCGCCTACGCCCAAGAGTGAGGCTTTGGCATCTTCGCGCACTCCTAAATCTTGGTCTTCAGCGAAGGCTTGAATCAGTGCGTCGATCGCTGTGGCATAAACTATATTAGAAGGTAGTTCTTTACACAATTGCCCAATTGTCCAAGCGCAATTACTCCGTACTGCTGCTACTGGGTCTTGGACTAAAGCTTCAATTAATGATGGTATAGCCCCTACAACTGCCTCATAACCTACGTCTGCCATCTGTGCTAAGGCACTAGCCGACCATAAACGTACTGCGGAAATATCAGTTCTGAGGGCATCTGCTAAGGGTGCTAAAGAACGGCGATCGCGGCAGTTTCCTAAAGCCCAAACAATACCTTTACGCACATAGCCATTCCAATCTCGATTCAGTTGGGCAATTAAGGGTTCTACTGCATCGGGACTGGGATTACGACCGATACCATAAGCAGCACTAACTCGCACCAATGGGCAGGTATCAGTTAACAAACGAATCAGATGGGGAATAGCTCGCCTATCTTCAATATCACAGAAAGCACGAGCCGCTAACATTCTTTGCTGCGGTTGGGGATTTTCTAAAAGAGCTAGCATCACTTCTGGATTTGGCTTTGCTACTTCCGATTCAGCAGTAAGCGGCTCCATTTTATCTAGGGGGCTTTCTAGCTCTGACTCGACATCGAGTAGGCTTAAATCGTATTCGTCATACATATTTCACTTACATACCCAATTGGGATTTCTATGTAACCCCCTACGTCAATAAGTCAAAGCCTGATAGGCATTAACTGAATTATTGTACACTTTCTGTAGCCATTTAGTTGACTTTTATCCGCAGGAGAATTGCTATAACTAACGCGCTATAGGATGCTAATTATGCACCAGTTTTTTTATTAGTATGGAGTGATTTTACCATCCACAGAGATTGGGTTTGATAGCCTAGCTGATTGTAAAGATTTAAAGCTGCTTGGTTGGATTGAAACACTTGCAATCCAATTTGGCGATCGCCTCTTTGAGTTGCCCAATTTTCTAAATATCGCAACAAAGCCGTACCAATACCCCGCCGCCGATGTTCTGGCTCGACGTAAAGCAGAAAAATATGAGCGTGGCGATCGCCTTGAACTTGGTCTATGGCATTGCCCACCCAGAGGCAAGCGACGGGAGAAGAGGACGCGGAGAGGGGGAGACGGGGGGACGCAGAGAGTGTTTGGAATAAATTCCCCGCGTCTCCCCGTCCCTGTGTCGCCGTGTCCTCTTCCCCAGCTCTCTCCAATTCCACCCACCACAAAGGTGTGTCCCTGGAGAAGTATTGCTCGACTGTTCGTGCTAGGTGGGCAAAATCTTGGTCTGGAAATAGATACTGGTAACTGCGCTGCATAAACTTTACTAGCAGCGATCGCTCTAACGTTGAGCCACGACGAATAAAGTACTCCGGTAGCAGTTGCTCAGACACTTTAGTTGCTTATGTTTAGTTAACTAGCTGAGTCATTTACTACTGGTGGCTTGACATGAGTGGGTGAAAAATTCCCTCCTACTTCTTCAATAGGTGCGGGGGCTGCCATGTCAGAGGGTAAAAATATGCGGGCGCTAACTGCCACTAAAGCAAATAAAAATACCAAGACTACGAGTAGTGGGGCAATGTATTGACGGAAAATAGCCATGTTTAGATTGAAAATTGCTAGGTTCTTTTTGAAAACCTAGCTGAAAATTTATAAATTTTTCTTAACTTAATTTTAGCGACTTTTTGAGCCGAGAAACATCAGGTTATACCGTTTCACTTTAAATTTGATACGAATAGGTCGCAGGGGGGCAGGGGAGCAGAGGAGCAGAGGAGCAGGGGAGAAATTATTTGTATCATTTATTTGGTGAAATGGTATTACACAAATTGAGTTCGATGTATTGAAGAAAGAGTAGGAGCGCAAGACCTTGTGCCCCTAGCGAATTACGAATTAGGAATTACCGTCGATCGCGCTCTAAATCATCAAGGACTCTTTCGCAATACCAGCTTTCTGGCATATCTGGATAATTTAGTTTTGCCTGCTCGATTAACCGTTCGGCTGCTGCAACATCACCTCCTAACTTAGCGATTAGTTTGTTTTTAAGATTATTCTCAGAGATGCTCTCGTTAATGTTTTCATTTATCTGAGTGGTTCTTCGTGCTGGCAATACTTGCGACTGTTCTCTCTTTAATTGCCAAAATAAAACGTAATAAAGTGTACCAAAAATTAAAATCAGACTGAGCGTTCCAAAAAGAGTTAGAAGATTAAATGTGAGAAATCCTAGAACTAACTGTGAGAGAACGTAGCCAAGTAATAAACCAGTAAGTAAGAGAATAAATGTGCCGACAACAATAACTACTTGGTTCCCCATAAATCCTCTTCTTCCTCAAGTCCTGGTCTGGATAATACTGGTTTTTGACTCCAGGGGGCAAAGAATGGTAATAATAGCAATCCTGGCAAAGCAGCGATTGCTGTCAGCGCAAAGAACGTTGGCCAGCCGGTGGCTTGTGCCCATGTACCGGCTGGAGCTGTGAGAATATCTCTACTAAAACCCTGCAAACTCGAAAGTAAGGCGTACTGGGTAGCTGAAAAGCTTTGGTTACAAAGACTCATCAAAAATGCTACAAAAGCGGCGGTTTCTAGACCGGCACAGAATTGTTCTATATTTACAGCAGCTAACATTAAATAGTAATTTTTACCTACCACTGCGAGAGCAAAGAAAACCAAGTTACCGACAGCTTGCAGTATAGCGAATATCCAAAGCGAGCGATTAACACCAATTTTGGTGATTATTGCTCCTGCTGCCAAAGTTCCGATAATAGTGGCGAAAATTCCCAATGCACCAGGAAACGCTATGTCGGTTTGAGTGAAATGTAAGCCTTTATCTAATAAAAATGGGGTAGATACATTTTTCAATAAAGAATCCCCCAACTTGTAGATCACAATGAAAATTAGGATTAAAAGTCCTTGCAGCCAGCCCTGACGCTGGAAAAATTCAATAAAGGGTAATTTAATGGCGGCGGATAAAGTCTGAGGTGGGCGATCGCGCTCTTGTGGTTCTGGTGCAAAAATAGAACTGACCACCCCAACCAGCATTAATAACGACATTAACAAGTACACCGCTTGCCACGGCATTCTGTCTGCTAAAAACAAGGCGACATAACCTGTCACCAAAATGGCAAGGCGATAGCCTAATAAGTAAATAGATGCTCCAGCACCTCTTTCTGTGATTTCTACTACATCAGTGCGGTAAGCATCAACTAAAATATCTTGACTAGCGCTAAAAAAAGCAACGGCTACCGCAGCAATTACTAAAGGTTGTAGCCCTTGGGATGGGTTTTGCAAAGCCATTGCCGCAATACCCAATAGTAATGCTACTTGTGTAATTACCAGCCAGCCTCTACGCCTTCCTAAAAAAGGCGGTACAAATCTATCTAATAAAGGCGACCAGAGAAATTTTAAAGAATAGGGTAGTTTTACTAAACTAAAAGCGGCGATCGCTGCTAAACCAATTCCTTCTTTGGTCAACCATGCTTGTAATGTCTGACTGGTTAGATACAACGGCAACCCTGATGAAAATCCTAGAAATAACAATGCTCCCATCTTTGGGCTGCCAAAAATTCTAAGCAGCGATTTATTTGCTTCCACAATCTTGAGGATTCCTTTTTATCTAGGTGAATAGCAGCTATCTTGCCATAACTGCTATATAATTTCGTGCAAGCATCCAAACCTGCTAAGATTTTCTTTACTAAGATACACATCAGAAATGCTCTAACAGTGCAATTATTCCTTAAGATTTTTTAATAGAATAAACCTGATGCCCCTTAATTTCTACTTCGTGTGCGGCAAGGCATTTCTCCCAACCTTGGCGAGTACCAATTTCGCTTTTGAGTTTGAGCAGTCCTAATTCCTGTTCTTGTTGCGTGAGTTTGGCAAATTCCTCATAGCGCGGGTAGTTGCTAGTTACAAAATTTTCTTTGCGGTGCAGAATGGGCGGATTTGCTCTATTTTCATAGTCTCTATGAGTTATATAGAGAGTTTTTAAGTCAATAGTTATACTTGCTTTCAAGGCTGGATGGGGATCATTATCGAATTCTGGATAAAAAAGATAGGATATTTGCGGTTGGTCTGTGTAGTATTTAATTAATGTCGCTCCATCTACGCGCCCAATGGTACGGCTGGCACAGCCTTCGTAAATTCGCAGTAAGGGGTCGAGTGCTGCCAAGGCAGAAACATGAACGTAAAGCGCACCGCGCGTGTGTTTGCCGATTTTACTTTTTTCGCAAGCTGTCTGCACAACTCTGGGATTACCTAGGCTGAAAAGTTTTTGGTCGGCTACTTGGCAAGCTTCTTCATAGCTACCAAAAAAAGCTTTGATATCATGACGGATTTCTGGCGCTAGCTGATGGAATTTTGGGCGTTGAGCGAAGTGGGTGAGGGCCAGATAAACTTGGATATCTAAAGAGCGACGGTAGGCGATCGCATCCCATTCTGCCTCATCGGTGGACTGTAAAACTATAGCAAAGGCCCGGCGGAAGTTACCAAATTCAGTTAGTAATTCTTGTTCGTTTGCTAATTCACCTTTGATAGGTAATCTGCCACGTTTGGTAAAAAAGTCCATCAGTGGTACTAACTTTTCTTGGTAGTCTTCAAACCGTTTAGTAGGGATGCGGACTCGCGGCGTGGAAGTGCGAGAAAAGAAGCGGATAGCTTTGTAGTTTTCTTTTTCAGTTTCATCGCGAAAAACAAAGTAGACTCCTAGCGCCACCGGCACTGCATCTACATTTAAAACTTCATCAATGTAAATTTTAAGTTCTTGTTGTTCATAATATTTCTGAAAAGTATTGCGGCAAGTCACAATGCCATCGCTGTAAGCATACTGGGCTTTACTGGGAGCGTTAATTAGTACTTGAGCTGCGACAATTAAAACTTTCTGGGTGAGTTCCCAGGCTTGAATGAGGCTTTGGCGGCGTTCTTCTTGGTCTTCAATAACGTTGAGGACGTAACCCAGGTTAACTACATCGGCAGTAGTAATTGGTGTATTGGGGTAGTAATAAGGGTCCCAGCCTGCACTGGTGTAGCCTAAGTTTGCGACTCGCTCGACATCACCACCGTAGCCACAGCCGTAGTCAAAAAAGGTGCTATCTTGGTTCAAAATTGACCATTCTATTGCCAATCGTACAGGGCGGGAGATGTCAGTGCGAGCGATCGCAGCTCTGTGACGCTCGATTTCTAACGCTTCAGGCATAATATTCAGTTAACAGTCAAGAGTTAACAGTTAACTAATATCCTTTCAATCTTTAATAGCCAGTTCAATTAAATCTTCAATTTTCTTGATATTTGGATCGCCTGCTAGGTAGCCGATACCGCGATGCAAGTGTAGGCGGAATTGGGTGGCGAGGGTTTCTTTGTCCGTGGAGTAGCCGTCATTGTGACAGCGTTGCTTGAGGGCGAGGAGAAGAATATCAGACATTTCGCCGCCAAAGACGCGCCAAGTCATTTCGACGTTGCTATCTTGGGGAATTGGTACGGGTGAGGGTGGAGTTGGTTCTGCTAGGGAACGACAAAATGCCCAACGGCAGAGGATATTCCATTGGTCGATTTTGGTGTTGCGTCTGAGTTTGAGGAGTTGGTCTTTGGCTGTTTGGGAAAGTTTAATTCTTTCAATTGGCGATTCCATAATATTGCTAAAAATTGAGGTACTTTTTACTCATAAACCCAAACAGTAGCGAACCGCAGTTTCAACTTCAAGCATTTTGGAGTCAGAAATTTTGCCAGCGGGGTCAGCAGGAAAGCGATTTGAATCTAGAGAACGAATCTGAAAACATAAAAACACTGTTTCTATTAACAATCCACTGTCACTCGAAGATATTCGTATATTGGT
Organism: Dendronalium phyllosphericum CENA369; assembly: GCF_016056275.1. GTDB lineage: Bacteria > Cyanobacteriota > Cyanobacteriia > Cyanobacteriales > Nostocaceae > Dendronalium > Dendronalium phyllosphericum. The sequence continues at coordinate 13,833 of NZ_JAECZA010000009.1, forward strand.
TGGATAATTACGCTTAATATTTGTTCCTTTCGTACCTACGACTACAGTCACAACCAAAGGTAACTGGTTGATAGTGTCTATAGATAATACTAAAACTGGTCGTATTCCTGCTTGCTCTCGTCCCTGTACTGGATTAAGATTGACAAAATAAATTTGTCCTCTCTCGATGCTCACAACTTTTCTAAACCATCCATTTCTGTAACACTAAATTCATCATTGATAAAGGTAATTTCTGCTTGGATATCTAAATCATTAGCCATTGTAACTAATTGTTCATTTATATATTCAACGTTCTTAAAATTCTCTAATTGCTTCCTTGTTTGCACTTGTTTTGTGATACGTTCTAAAAGCCATTCTAGTTGTTCTAATGAAAAACTACTTAGTTCGCGTTCTATTTTTAGTAAATCCGGTGAGTTCATATTTTACGACCTACTTTCCAAGGTTAATTATATATATTGAAAATATCCAAGCTAAATAAAATAGCGTAGATGCGCAGCGGCTTGTCGTTAGACATCGCCCACTTTCTTAACCTACCAAAAATATTGATTTTCTAACACTGTTGTTTGACGGGTGGCGGAGTCGTATTTGAGAAGGTATTCGCGGGCGATCGCTTCATTTTTACGCAGTGTTTCGACTTCTTTTTTACCAATTTCGGTATCAGTAGAAAGGAGAATTACTTGATGGCTAGCAGCTGGGAAGTATTTTTCTACTAGGTTGTTGCGGTGGGAAGAGTCGAGTCTACCGAGGGGTGTGTCGATGGCTACGGGTAAGCGCAGACCGGAGACTTTGGCTAATCCCCAGAGGAATGCGATCGCCAGGAGTTGTTTTTCCCCTGCTGACAGGCGATGTTTGGGAACTGGTTTCCCATCGAAATCGAACAAAGATAAAGCAAAGGTTTTAGTATCAATAGCAATGCGAAATACTAAGTCAGATTTATGCAGTAGGTAGAGGAAACAATTCTTCACTTCTTCTTCTAATTTATTGAGTTTTCGCAGCGTTAATTTTTCCCGAAAAACCTTAAGTGTTTCTTGAACTTTAGAGACTGAAGTAATGATATGTTCTCTATTTTTATGTTTTATATTTTTTTCAGTATAATCGTTTAATTCTTTTTTCGTTATTTCAATTGCATCTGTTAATGCTGCTAATTTTTGGCGAGTTGTTTCGTAATTTGCTTTAGCTTGTACAACTTCATTTTGGGCTGTATCCACAGCATCGCGCAGCTTTTGATAAGCTTCTGGTTCTGCGGCTGTTTGCACTTGTCTTTCTAAGGTAATAATTTCTTCTTCTAGATTCTTGAGATTATCTAACTTCTGTTTTGCTATATTGCGAGCGTTCTGTAAATGATATCTCACGTTATCTAGTTGACTCAAACTTTCCTCGTCAGCTAACAGCCAAGGTGCTTCAGCTTGGAGCGAATTTGCATATAAATTATCTATATCTTCGGTTAAAAATGATTGAATTTTATCAATTTTTGTTGAGGCGATCGCTAATTTACTTAGCCATTCAAGTAAGCGTTGATCTCGCTCAAGCAAAACATCTCTCGCAAGTTGTACCTGCTGATTACGAAATTCATTTGCTCCCTGTGCTTGTACCTGACTTAATAAATTAGGAATTAACGCTAAAGGTAAAATATCAGCAGCTAATTCACACAACGACTGACGAATTATTTCTAATGCAGTAGTTTTTTCTTTTTGTTTTTCTTCTAACTGACTGCGTTCTGCGGCGATTTTACCACCCTCAGATACGAATTTATCTAAGGCTTCTCGTTGGATAGTCTCTAATTCTTCAATTTGATTTTTAAAACTAGCTAATTCTTGTTCTGCTTTTTGATAATCTTCCTGCTGTTGTAATAACCTTTTCTCTATTTCTTCTAGGTTGGCTAAATCTTTAGTATCAGCCATTTCTCTACGCTTGCGGTTGACTAAAACTTCTAAATCAACTGCTAATTTATCTGCTAATTCTAGTCCTAATAATCCGCGAATAGCTTCTATTACTACTTGTGGTGGTGTTTCTTGTTCTGCCAGTTCTTTAACTTGTTCGCCATCAAAAAGAAATAAGTTAGAAATTCCTAAAGGTAACAGATTTTCTATATAGTCATCCCAAATATTTACTAAAGATTCTGGCCATGTATCACTATCACCTAAAATTCCTAGTGTATCTTTACCATCCTTAGGGTTTTTTGTCCAATAGCGTACAATACGATATTTTACTGGTTTATCGCCTTCAATGTGTTCAAAAAGTAATTCAATCCGTGTTTTTTCGGTAGGGTTAGCTTTACTATTAACACATTGATTCAAAAAATCTCCATAGCTCAGATTACCACGGGTAGAGCATTGGGCGCGTTGCCCATATAGCGCAAGACGAATAGAATCCATGAGAGTAGTTTTTCCGCCGCCATTCATACCACCTAATAGAAGAATTGGGCGAGGATTTTCCTCAGTTCTTGGGTCAAGATTAATTACTTGTTTGCCAGAGTAAGGGCCAAAATTTTCTAATACGAGTTCTAGAAATATCATTATCTATATTTAACCCTTGCCAGTGGGTTTTGTTTGTGCTATTGCAATTTCTAGTCAGCGAAAATTTTCTGTAGGGTGTGCATTGCCCACCCTACCATATTTTTCATTAGCTGAAATCTAGTCAGTTTGTCAGAATGTACCTAGTTAAAATACTCATAACTTCACCAGGGTTAGAACTAAGTAATAAAGGACTTCACTCGTTAACTTCGGCGAAACCAAGTTTGTATAAAGTCAGAATTGTGTTGTTTACACCTTTTTTAGAACCATAAAGTACTACTTTTACAGACTCTCTATCTGGTGTTGTTTGTATAGAGTCGTTAATCGAAACCAGCGGTGCGGTGGTAGGAAAAGTGTTTGCTAGAAAACTTGTATTCATTAGGATTTACCTGTTTATTGGTAAGATAATCTTGTTACGTTTATGTAACAAGATTATCTTACACTGTTTGTTACATATACAGAACATTTACTAGGTTAGAAGCCTTTGACAAAATCAAAGGCATGGGAAAAGCAGGTAAAGCGCTGAAACAAGTGTTAGAAATCTACGGCATCAGCCAAAACAAGTTAGCAGTGACGATGGGAACAGGACGGCCAAACGTTCACCGATGGGTTAATGAGATGACAGATCCAGTAGCTGATGCAGTGCTAGAAATTCGTGATGCACTCAAGAAAATTAATCCAGCCGCAGCAGAAGATTTTATCAGGCTGTACTTGGGAGATCCTGACGAGGATGAAAAACAGTCTTAAAGAGTTGTACGCTATTTTTTAAATTTTATGTTTCTCCAAGTTAACTGCGAAGAGTGTTCACTCTGACTTTCATTTACAGCATCGCCCAAAGTCAGCTGCTTGACTTTTTCTCTTACTGTTGCAATATCACCTTGACTAACAGCTTCTCTTAAATCACGTTTTAAATGAGCGTTTCTAATTGCTTGTTCGGGAGAACGGGAACTAGTATTAAAACATTTTTCTAAAGAGTCGTAAATTCCCACACGCTTTGTTTTTTTACGGAATTGCCATTCTGTGCTTAAAAGTTTTGACATGAGTTCTAAGTGCATTTTGTCATCAGCACAAATTTCTTCTAACACAGCCCATTCATCGCTACCTAGTAATTTTTGATCCGCTCCAGGACGCGGATCTTTAAACTTTTCACCAGTTACTTCTTCATAAATGTGGGGTAAGCTATCATCAAATTCGTGTCTTTCTTCCAACCAAATACGTCGAATTTCACTGAGTTCTTCTAAGGATATCAGTGTGATGTCGCGCATATTTTCAGGTGCTGTTTGACGGATTCGTTTTTGAACAGTCAATAACTGTCTGAGCCAATGTTCTCGCGCTTCTTTTAGATAAGGGCCAGGAATAGGCTCAATAGATATTTCACCTTCTAAATTACGCTCATACAGTTGGACATCTCCATTTCTGCGACGAAAATCTCGGCGATCGCGGGTTTCTTCCGCATCTAATTCCTTGCGAAAATCGAGTAGAGGTTGCATCCACTCTTTTTCCTCATCATTCTGAATCATAGCGGCCAGAGATTTATCCTGACTGACTAACGTACACACCCAACAACCAAAACGAGAGCTACCACAGCTAGGTGTAGAAGTATCAACAACTAAGGGACATTCATTATCAGCAGAAGCACCTCGATACATGGCGAATAAATCTTTATTGCTGTATCCCCAAGGATTTTGCCATTGCATGAGATAAATCCAAACATCATCATTTTGCCAATCTTCAATAGGGCTATAAATTAGAGAGTTTGGCAAATTCATGTTAGGGCTAAGGCGATCGCGTACCCGCTTGGCTTCAAATTTTTTCATTCTACTAGCACGATTTGTACTTTCAGCTTTGCGAGTACCTAATATAACGATAGCTTCACCGCTGGCTCGGATAACATCACGAATAAAGCGATTAGAGGGATTGATTTTGAGGCGTTCTGTACACCACCGAAATTTTCCCCTCGGTGCTGGGTATCCTTTGCCAATCAAACCCACCCAGAATGTCTCTTTAGTTTCTGGCTGCAACAGATAGGGTTCAAATGGTAATCCTTGAGCTTCAGCCTCAGATTTCATTTGTTTTAAAGAATTGCGTACCCAAGCAGCAACGATTGGATTTTCTACCAGTGTGTCTGTAGTAATAACGTATATTTTTTTAGTTCGTTTTTCTTCTGGGAGTCCTGCGATCGCATTCCAGACCAGCTGTAAAGTAGCGGTGCTATCTTTTCCACCTGAATAACCTATAACCCAAGGTATTGCATCCAAACAATACAATTCTTGAATTTCAGTGGTCAGAGCTTGGATATCTTCCAGTAACTCTGATACAGTACGTTTCTGCTGATCTTTATTTTCTGGCTGTGCTGCTGTACTCATTTATCCCTACCTCTGAAAACAAGAATGTCACCTCATGTATTACATCTAAGCAAATGCAATTCCTGGCTAAACAGGCAAGACAAGCCCACACGGATTTAATTCCGTGTAGGCTAAATTGGTTTGTTTAGCTACATTCCTCTGGTTCGAGGATCAAAAATTGAGGAGCCTGCTTTAAACCGTAAATATTTGATTGACTCTATATATATTTACTGCAATTTTTAAAAATTTTACAATTATCATCTAATTTTTTTATAAAGTTTTTATTTTATAGGCTACAGTTTTCAAAAACTAACATGAAAGATAGTACATTTGACCTAAATACTGACATAGCTAGAGAGTACTTAGAACGAGAGAACAAGGATAAACAAGTCTTATCCTTACTGCTGGAAAAGTTTTTAGAGAAAAAAGACCAGATTCTCGTTCAAAAAACTGAGATGGGCGGAAGTGAAGCTTATGTAGGTTCCGTTACCCTAGAATGGTTCGCTGGTAGGGTTCATTTCGCCTTTGGTTTACCTCTGCTGCAAAAAAAATACAATCCAGAGACTGATAACATCGAAATTGATGCAGATAGTATTGATGAAATTCAACAGCGTCCCCTTGACTGGTCGCGTCAAGCACCCTTAGTTCAGTATTTGGCTGCTAGAAAAAACCATAAATTTCCTCCCGTGCTAGTGGTAATCAATCAACCTTGGGTTGATGACCCTAAAGCATCTGAGTGGAATAGTGAAGAACGCGCTACAAAATCTACTACAGATTTTATACCTCTAGATAAAGATGGTAAGGTCGGCTTACTTAATGTTTCTGAAGAGAATGTGACCATTTATGCACTAGATGGTCAACATCGGCTTATGGGAGTTCAGGGTTTAATGGAGTTAATTAAAACTGGCAAACTCCAGCGGTATAAAAAGGATAAAACTGCTGATGATAGTTTTATTACAGTGTCAGATTTAATAGATCAATATCAAGTAGATCCTGCTTATTTACAAGGCTTACCTAAAGAAAAAATTGGTATTGAGTTCATCTGTGCAGTTAGTGCTGGAGAGACTCGCACCGAAGCAAGGCGGAGGGTGAGGTCAGTTTTTGTTCATGTCAACCTAATGGCTGCACCCTTAACTAAAGGTCAATTAGCACAATTAAATGAAGATGATGGTTTTGCAATTGTGGCGCGAAAAGTTGCGGTTACTCACCCACTTTTGGAACAAAAACTAAATCGAAACCCTCGCGTGAATTGGAATAGTTCAACAGTAGCAGCAAATTCTACAGTTTTGACAACGTTGCAAGCATTGCAAGATATGTCAGAAAGATATCTGGGTCACAAGTTTCCGCATTGGAAACCTTTTGAAAAAGGTTTAATTCCTATGCGTCCAGAAAATGAAGAAATTGAACAGGGAATTGACGAGTTTACAAAACTTTTTGATAACTTGGCAAGCTTACCTAGTTATAAGATTTTGGCTCATGAAGATACACCTATTTTGAGAAGATTTAGTTTTGAAAAGAGTGGCGGTGAAGCCAATATACTTTTCCGTCCTGTAGCGCAAGTTGCTTTAGCACAAGCTTTAGGATTTTTAGTATTTAAAAAAGGTCTTTCTCTATCCACCATTTTTAAGAAGTTGCGAAAGTTTGACCAGCAAGGCGGTTTTACTGGTATGGAATATCCTCAATCTCTCTGGTATGGAATTTTGTATGATTCTAATAAAAAGCGGGTACAAGTCTCTGGCAGAGATTTAGCTACTAAGTTATTAATTTATATCCTGGGTGGACTTCAAGATCCAATGGAAGTAGCTGATCTACGTAAGGCCTTGGCTAATGCAAGAACTGTAGAAAATAAAACTATAGGTTTTGATGGTGAATTTGTCGAACCAAAAGAGGTGGGACTTCCATTGCTTATATAAATTACTGGATCTAACAAGATAATTTCAGTAGGGTTTTTACTGATTACAACCCGCTTAAAAGCAGCATAGTATAATAAATACTTGACTTAAATTATACAACTGCTTTTATGGTTAACGTGAACCAGGATAGTGCTAATACCATTCCACCAGAAATTCAAGCTGCCTTCACTGCTTCTCTGGAACCTGTTTTTTCTAAATATCATCGTGAGCGTTGCTATCCAGCGCTAATTTTTAGGCAGGGTAAGCGTACTATGTTACAAATAAATGTACCTGCTGCCGATTTTCCTGCACTTTTAGTAGCTAAACCTGCTACTGACGATGATCCTGAATCAGGTAAACAACGTCCAGAAATTCCAGGCCATGCTGATGATATCAAAAACTATATTATAGAACAAGCTCAAAAGGATAAACCTTGGATTTTAGGCACGCTGACAGCAAATGTGTCTCCGGATAAAATAAAAATTATTGAATTGGGTAGGGGTATTTGTATAGTTGTTATTCCTCGTGGAGAAAAGTTAGAAATTACAGATGGGCAACATCGTAAGAGTGCTATTCAAAAATTGCTCGAAGGTGATGCAAGTTATTTAATTCGTGATGATGATTTTCCAATTACCCTGGTTTTAGAAGAAGATTCCGATCAGTGTAGAAAAGACTTTGGGGATATGGCTCAAACCAAACAATTAGGCAAAGCTCTTTTATTATCATTTAGCGAAATTGAAGGACGTGCTGGGATCACTAAAAAAATGGTAAAACATGTAAAAATGTTTTATAACAAAACAGACAAAATTCAAGATTCTCCGCGTATTCAAAAGAAATTTATTTACACAAATAATTATATAGCAAGGGCTGTGAGTTGTGCTTTTACTAATAGTCCTGATTCCGAACTTCAAGACAATAATGTAGAAATTTTATCTAATGCTTTAGCTAATTGTCTTAATAAGTTTTTCTTTGAGTGCAGTGACACAAAACATATTTCTGAAACAGATGCAAATATTTTAACTTCTGCTGAGTTAAAGAGATTTAAAGATGAATGTCTATTAGGTGTGAGTGTGGGACTCGAAGTTCTAGGACGTTTGCTTCACTTCACTTATGACAAAAATAGAAATTATTTTGATGATGCAAAAGTTTCTCAACTTGCACAGATAGGTTGGACAAAAAATAATGAAATTTGGGTAAATAATTTAATTAGGATAGACCCAAATCCTAAAAATCCAAATAAGCGTTACAAACTTTCTACTGGTGCAAATGCAGTAATTGATGCAGTGAGAACCGTAAAAGATAAATTAGGATGGGTATAAAAATACTCCCATTCAAAATAGTCTAATTCTAAGAGAGGAATTTTGTGAGATCAAATTCCTCTTCTTTTTCATCTTTATGAGTTCGTTCATAACTGAGAAATAATAAAATTCTTTCTGAGTAATCAACTGCTCCACGCAACTCATTTTGTAATATTTCTAGTCCACCGTTAGCATACTCTTCAAAAATACTGTTGCGTTGATTTGCATATTCTTCTTCATGAATGGATAAGATATTAATATCTTGCGTTTCAGTCATTCCTAATAACTTAATCACCACATCATTTCCTACTGAAGCAAAATATTCTAGCCTTATTGGTGATGGTTCTCGTTTAGAAATTTCGCTTAAAGGTACACGCTTTTTATGCTTTGCGCCCAAGGCTGCTGCAAATACAATTACATCAGCGAAGGTTTGAAAAGGGCCTGTACCACCATCGGAAGATGTTAACGCTTTTACTAAATCTGCTTTATCTTTAGCAACCCTGATTCTGCCAGTTTCAGCCATTGATTTAAATATCTACTTTGTAGCCATCTTAACCGAAGCTAAAAGCGATGCCTAGCGGCAAGCCACTTCGTGTCTACGCCCCTATAACCTCACTATTTTATACCAAGACTTTACAGCAAAGTCTTTGTTGAGCGATCGCAAAATCTTACGCACAATCACATAGTCTACTTAAACAGGAAATTGAACATTCTCATACACCAAAGATATGGGAAAGTGGAAATCAACGCTGGTTAAATGAACTTCATCCCCCTCTTCATAAGGATGTAACTCCCAAAGTCCTCTGTCATTTAACCGAAAACAATCTAAACCAACTTTTTCAGCATCAATGAGGACGTATTCTTGCAAAGTCTCAATGCGACGATACCGTGTAAATTTTTGACCTCTGTCGTAAGCTTCTGTACTAGGAGAAAGAACTTCGACAATTAAACAAGGATACTGGAGAAATTGAATTGCTTGTTTATCCCTTTCATCACAACTCACCACAACATCGGGATAATGAAAAGGCCCCTTTTCTGATATGCCTACTTTCGCGTCTGCCATGAAGGGAAGACATGCACTTCCTCGCAGGTGAATTTTTAACGCTGAAGCTAAGTTTAAAGCAATCGTCGTATGAGGAAGAGTACCCCCAGTCATGGCGAAAACTTCACCATCAATATATTCATATTTAATTTCTTGGCGTTCTTCCCATTCTAGATATTCCTGGGGAGACATATACTTACTGTCTGGACTCGCAACCATAACTTTATTCCTTCTTATTTATGTACAAAATCACTCTTCGATTTTTACTTATTACGTTCAACTGCGATAATCTCTGTATATTCAAACTCGTTGGGACTTTGCTTTACCAAAGGATATCTTTCTCCACCCAATTCAATATAATCTTGTTCGCAATTTTGCTTAGAAGAATAATACGTCAACACATATTCTCTACCAATTCTATCTGCAATTTCCTCTTCAACTTCACCCCGCCATTGCGTCTTAGTTACCAACACAATCAACTGATTTGCTAGTTTAGGAATTGTTTTAGCAATTTGACGGCGATAAATTTCATCCAAACTGCCAAATGGTGAGTCCATCACAATTGGAAAGTTACTACTGTCGGGAACCATCAGCATTTTTCGCTTTTCACTCCATTCCCGCACTCTATCAATGATGCTAGCAATAAAAGATAAACTCAAAATTTGATTCTCACCTGTGGAAGCTGCAACTGCTGCTTCCATACCAGCTGTATTTTCTACTAGTGTCAATTCATATTTATCACTGATTTTAGGAATATATGGTGTGAAAGAGATTTCAGTGAATATTTCTTGTACGCGCTTTTCTAGTTGGATGCGAAACTGCTTTTCTTGGCGGTTTCTGACTTCAGTTAGCCGTTCAATGGCATCTTGAGTTGCATTAATGCGTCGCTGTGCTAATAATTGCCTGTCTTCATTAAGCTTTTGCTTGGCAATTTGTTTACTTAAGTTATCAATCTCACCTTTCAAGTTAACAATCTGCTGCTGATTTGCACCTTGTTCTCGGTTTGATTCATCGATTTTAGCCTCAATTTCATCTAACCGTTTTTGCAGGCTGCTAATTTCTTCATTAGCATCTTTTCGCAACCGTTCTTGAATGTTATCTAGTTCGCCTTCTACTTGAGATATCGTTTGTCGTAATTGATTAATTCTGGTTTGTTCTCTGTCAACTTCTTCCCAAAAGGCAATTGCTTGCTTATCAATTTCATCAACTTGAGCGCTCATCCGAATTGCCGTTTCTTCCACTGCGGAAGAACCTGCTCTATCTAACCAGATTTTCACATTCGCATGAGAATGACTATTTTCTGTTAATTCTGCACCGCAAATGCAACGTTGAGATTTCAACAATTCATTGAGAAATTCCCGCGAGATTCCAGAGGTTAACTCACCTTGCTGCTTTAAATTGTGAATAATCTCGCGGAATTGTGTTGTAGTTTCCGAAAGTAATACGGTGTAACCTCGTGCAGAAATGATTTTTTTTAGTGCTTCTTTTGTTTGTCGTAGAGTTTCTTGATTAGATATTTTCTGGTTTTCTAACTCTTGCCGTCTTTCTTGCAGTTCTTTGGCAGCACTGAGTTCTCGTAAACGGTTACTTGTCTCTTTTTTAAAAGTTTGTTGATATTCTAATTCTTGTTGAATTTCCGTTTGTCGTTTGGTGATGCGTTCTATGTCGCGTTCAATTTTTTCTTGTTGTTTTAACAGTTGTTTGATTTCTGAATCGCCGATAGCTTTTAATTCATTTTCTAAACTTTTTTTAGCTTCTCCCAAGTGTCTAATTGCACGGTTAATTACCTCAACACCCAAAAAAATCTTCGTTGCTTCAGCAATTTCCGCTTTTTTATCAGAACGAACTATCTCTTCAATTCGTTCGCCGTCAAAGAAAAAATATTGATGTAAGCTAGCAGGTAAAATTTGCCCAATGATTTCTTCTGGTTGTTGAAGTGGAAAATACCACCTGCCATCATCTCCAGCCACTTGCATCAACAATTTTGTTTTGCCGATGTCGAAGTCAGTTTCATTTTTATAAACCTGACATTGACGTTTGACGTTGTAGCGTTTACCTTCGTGTTCCCAGCCAATTTGTACCCAACATTCTACAGTTTGCCCGTTTTTGGCTTCTGCGATCGCTCTTTTATTTACTAACTGTTCTGTTGAGGCAAACGCCGCACTGAATTTCTCATATAATACCCACGTAAAGGCATTCAGCAAACTGGTTTTACCAGAACCATTATTGCCATGAATAATTGTCGTGTTTTGAGTATCACTCCCTGCTAAGATAATCTCTGGTGTCTTACCATAAAAAGAGCGAAAATTACACAATCTGATTGAAGTCAGCTTCATCGCACTGCTTCCTTCACAATTGCCAAAATATCATCATTAATATGACCGAGACTTTTCTTATCTAGCCTGCTTTTTTCTAATTGCCATACCCGCTCAATAATTTGTCGCACTTCTGGCGGAGCGCTGTTAATTGGCTCCTGAACATCATCAATATTTGCCTCTTGTGACATCTCGGTTTTTTAAATAGCTTTTTTCTATTCTAACTGTCTCTATTCCTGTCCTCACATCGGTAAAGCTACGATTTTCACTATTTTGATATTCTAGAAACTATAGCTAGAAATTTTCAAATTATTTTGATAAAAAAGCTTTATTTTTGAGATATTTCCTGATATACTTATATTTATCTAAGCTATTATAATGGGGCAGTTGTAATTTTAAAAATTTGGCTAATACTCCATTATATTAAAATTAAACCTGATATCTAATTATTTTTTCACATTTGATGCTTCCGTTATCAAACATCAGGAAAAAATTTACAAAAATATTCCCAACTATTAAGAAAAGTTAGAAATCTGGTTGTTTGCTACATATAATAACTTGATATTTTATCCATAGACCTCTTGCATAAATATTTTTTTCTTGCACAAAGATGCGAAGAAGTTTGCCTTTTTATCAAATATCTAATAATCCATAGCGCTTTTGTAAATCTAGCAACTTCATCCTTGCTTCGCCAGCGTTATCAGCTAAATCAGCAAACTCGACAAAGCGACGCAATTCTTTTCTTAACAAGTTACGCTCAACTTCTATAGTTTCTCTATCTAAATCTGGCGGCAAAACTATCATGTCAAATATAGTTGCGCGTTCCTTACCAGGGTGAGGGCGTAAAACTCGCCCCCGTCGTTGAATAAACTGACGCGGATTACCAGAACTTGATAAAATTACCGCTGTTTTAATTGCTGGAATATCAACTCCTTCATCCAAACAGCGAATTGCCACTAAACCTTGCAACTCGCCACTTTCAAATTGCTGCCGCAAAACTTCTCTTTCTTGTAAAGAAGTTTGGGCGGTATAGGTACTGACTTTGTAACCCAGTTCTACCCCTAAAATTTTGGCAACAGCTTTGAGTTGGCGTAAGGATGAACGTCCCGCCTCTTGCGAACCATCGCTGCAATAAAAAAGTGTATGAGTAGTGTCTTTGCGGCTTACCATTAAATCCCGCAAAGCGATTAATTTATTTTCCGCCGCACCAATTAACCTCGCCCTTTGCATTAACAATGGTTTTAAATCTTCACGGTCTTCAAAGTTTGACGATTCTCCAGTTTCTCGTTCTCGATATAATAGCGATCGCCCGATTTTTTTCGTTAATTTTAAATAAGCGATACTTTCCGCTTCAGTTAACTCTACAAGTATTGGGTAATACAAATAATGCACCAAAGCCCCAGAAGCGATCGCATTTCTCAAGGTAAACTCTGGTTGGAGAACCGGGCCAAAATAATCAAATAAAGATTGCGTCCCGCCATCATCAAAATACCTCTCTGGTGTTGCAGATAAAGCCAGTCGCAAACCCACGCGCCTGGGTAAACTTTCTTCTAACTTGGGCGCGCCTAAATTATGCGCTTCATCGCCAATAATTAAAGTTTTAGGCGGAAAATACTTCAATTGAGATTGAAATCCATCTCCAATTAATGTGGAATTGGTGGTAATTACCGTGACAAACTTCTGCGAACCCGAACGCAGATTATAAAGTTGCGTAGAAAGTTGACTTTGCCAAGTGCGAAAATTATCGAAAGCTAAAATCGGCTGTAAATTAAATTTTTCACATTCTCGCGCCCATTGAGTCACAAGATGGCGGTAGGGACATACCACCAGTAATACTTGTAGATTAATTTGCTGATATAATTCACAAGCGATCGCCAGTGCTGCGATCGTTTTACCACTACCAGTAGCCATTTTTAGCGTTCCTCTGCCATTGTTGGCAAACCAGTTAGTGACAGCTTGTTGCTGATACTGCCGCAATTGCAGAGATGCAGGAACTTTTGGACATCCTGGTAATGGTTGCTGAGTTTGATACCTGCCCTTACTTTCGCCTACAAATGGTAATCGCAGTCGAAAAAAGGGCAGTTGCCGCACTGGATTTCGCGTCAGGTACATAAAAAATCAAACACAAAGGTGATGAACCCTAACAAGGCAGGAGGCAGAAGGCAGAAGGCAGAAGGTAGAGTTGACAAAACTTCTAACTACTAACCACTGACAACTGACAACTAACCCAGTATTTCAGTTGTAACCCCTCCAAACGCCGACAAGAGTACCTTGCACTTGCACTTGCATAGCAGGGACTTCAATGGGGTTGTATTTCGGATTTGCTGGTTTGAGGGTAACGCGATCGCTCTGTCGATAAAAGCGCTTTAATGTAGTACCATATCCCTCAACTCTGGCAGCAACAATAGTGCCATTTTTTAAATGTTCTGGTTCTGGTACTGGACGAAGAAAAACTAAATCTCCATCAGCAATTAAATCTTCAATCATGCTATCGCCTGTCACCCGCAAAGCGTAGGTTTGGGGAGGTAATGAGAAATTAGAAAAGTCCAAATGATCTACAGCATCTGTAAATGGTTCAATTAAACCACCAGCGGCAATTGTGCCCAAAATTGGTACGCCTTGTTTGACAGCACGCAAAATTCGGATAGTGCGGGCTTTACCTTCAGTCCATTCAATATATCCTTTGGTGCGTAAATGTTCTAAACGACTTTGAATTGGTGCAGGCGACTTCAAATTCATTGCTTGCATCATCTGCCGAATGGAGGGTGAATGCTGATGCATTCTAATGTATTCTGCCAACCATTCATACAATTCTTGTTGAGCTTCCGTTAAACGTTCCATAATTTTTCGGGAGGTAAATATAAATGTCTCTAGAACATTAGTACTACAAAAAAACTCCCATAACAAGATAAAAGTTTAAAGGATCAAGGATAAAGTATAAAATTTAATTTTCAATCCTTCTTCATCCTCGATATTTTATCCTTCATTTTGCCCCTAAAATGCTGGCTAGTAAAGCTTTTTGGGCGTGCAAGCGATTTTCTGCTTGTTGCCAAACTCGTGATTGAGAACCTTCAATAACTGCTTCAGTAATTTCTTCACCGCGATGGGCTGGTAAGCAGTGTAAAACAATCGCATCTGGGTCAGCAAGGCTCAATAACGGCTCGGAAATTTGATAAGGTTGAAAAACTGGCAAGCGATCGTCTGCTTCCGTTTCTTGCCCCATACTTGCCCAAACATCAGTGTAGAGTACCGCAGCTCCTTTGGCTGCTAATTCTGGGTCATGAGTGAGAATTACTTCAGTTTTATTGTTAGCGATCGCTCTTGCTTGTTCAACAATACTGGCATTTGGTTCGTATCCACTAGGGGTTGCTATTTTAACATTCATTCCCGCCAAAGCACAGCCCAACATTAAAGAATTAGCAACATTATTACCATCGCCTACGTAAGTCAAAGTTAAGCCCGCAAAATTACCAAAACATTCTTGAACTGTCAATAAATCAGCCAATACTTGACAAGGATGTTCTAAATCGGTAAGGGCGTTAATTACAGGAATCTTGGCATAGTTAGCAAAAGTTTCCAACTCCTGTTGTGCGAAAGTCCGAATTGCCAAAATATCAAGATATCGATCCAACACTCTTGCAGTATCTTGTACGGGTTCTCCTCGACTAACTTGAGTTACATTCGGGTTCAAGTCAATTACCTGGCCGCCCAATTGGTACATCGCCACAGTAAAACTAACTCTTGTGCGAGTTGAAGCTTTAGAGAACAACAAACCCAATACTTTATTACACTGCAATTGCAACTGTTGTGATTTTAATTGCGTCGCCAATTGCAGAAGTTCTTGAAGTTCTGTTGGACTGAGGTCAGCCAAACTTAATAAATCTCGTCCGATTAATTCTGCCATGCTTCTAACTCTGTAGAGAACAATTAGATATTTCTGTTCCTTTATTTAGCTGTGTTAAAAAAAATACAGTTTTACAACTGCACACTCAGCCTAGGATTTGAATTAGCTTTTGCTATGAATATTAATTTATCAACTTTATCAGTCATTAAAATCCCAGATTTTTTTCGGGTTCGTTGCATTTCTAGGGACTGGGTACTAGGGACTAGGTAATAAATAATGAACGAGAAAAATAATCCCCAATCCCCAATTCCTAATCCCCAATCCCTTTTACAATTTCCGGTTCTTTTAGCCCAACTCCTAAAATAGATTTAGTCCTTGCTAGACAAGTAGCGTACTTATGGTACAATGAGAAATCGGTTAGTGCTTAAAAGCAACGATTGAGTTTGCCAGCATAGCACAGTGGTAGTGCATCCGACTTGTAATCGGAAGGTCGTCGGTTCAAATCCGACTGCTGGCTTAAAATTAAATGCGCTTTAGCTTATCTGCGTGTATAACGATGCTTGACTCCAACCGGAAAATATTCAGGATCGCCAGTTGCAGCTAATGTAACTTGTGGTGTTTGATATTCTGGGGGAACATAGTTAGCAAATTCACTATTAAGCCGCAATAATTGCGAGAAAATCGAAGCTGCGATCGCTTGTTGCTTGTCCTCGCTTTCTTCTACTCCTGGTGCTAATTCCACAATCACAGATAAAAATCGGTTTTTGTCAGTATCTTCTTTTACCTGCAAAACAAATTTACCCGTCACCCACTCTTGAATTATCGGTTGCTCTAACCCTACAGTGACATTTTCTGGATAAATATTCGCTCCAAAGTAGGAAACAGTAAAATTAGAGCGTCCGAAAACATAGACGAAGGGTAGGGAATGAATTCCTCTAAGTGAATCCTGAGTTTGGAGAGACGCGACGCCAGTCGCTACAACGGGGGGAACCCCCGCAACGCGCTGGCTCATTAATCGCGTCTGTACAAGTTTTTCTCGCGGATCGAATCCCCATTCTGCCAAAAACTGAAGCATGGCATCATAACTAACAATCCCGCCAGTATCCAAGATGTTGTAACGCACCAAGGGAATACCATTGTCTCCAGAAAAGAGTAATGTGCCGTCTTGAACTTCAAAAAAGCGATTTATGGGATCGTATTGGATGAGTGTGGGTAAACGAGATTCTCCAAATAAAGCTTTAGCAGCATCTGGATGTTCTGCCAGAAAACGGCGAATACAAATACTCAACGGTGTTTCATTGCCTAATACACCTGCATCCGCAGTTCCGTAAAGCGATGCAAAATCATAACAGGGATTTTTTGCACCAATTCTTTCGCCAACTAAACTCCGCCATTCTTCGCTAAAGACTTCTCCCGCCATAACTAACTTAATCTGATATTGCTGCCAGTCCACACCACGGGCTATACCAGTATCAATGACATCTTTGAGGAATGGCGGGTATCCTAATAATACAACTTGCTCAAAATTTGACCCAAGTTCCCGAACAACACGCAAAATTTCTTCTTTGTTGTTACCAGGAGTAATGACGGTAATAGGATAACCTTTACTAGCTAAATAGCGACAGCAATTAGTAGTAAACATCCCGCCTACCCAAGTGCCTAAAGTGAAACAAATCACTGCTAGAGTGCTTCTGGTATCTGCAAAGAAACTATCGTGAAAAATTTGCTCAAAACGCGTAGCGATTTGCAGTTCATCTGTGAAGAAACGCGGCCAAAATGTCGGTTTACCTGTAGAACCGGAGGAGGCAGCGATTATATCACACGTTTGTAACTGGCCGTAGCGACATAAGTCAGGCAAAGGATAGCGCAATATATAATTTTCTTTAGCGATCGCTGGTAATTTCTGAAAATCTTCAAATGTTTGGATAGCCCTAGGATCTATTTCTTGTTCTGCCAAAAAAGCCTTATAGGCGGGCACATTTGCAGCCACATCCTCAAATAAAGTTAAAACTGCTGATTGGCTTGAAGTGTCCAGATGCCGTTGTAGTCGTGTTTCTAGAGGGGTAGATACAAAATCTTCAAATGCCTTAATTGCCCGTTGGCTTTGGTGATTAGTCATTGTTAGAGACGCGATTAATCGCGTCTGTACAATAGTCAATAGTTATTTTCTCATGTCCCAGTCATCAGTCATTAATTAGCAATGTCCGTAAAAAGAACTGCATTCATTGTAGTAACGTAATAAAACTCTCATTCATCCTTCAGCACTATGCAGGTTTATTGCAGTAAACAACACGCAAATAATGGCAGTAACCGTTTTTGTACTCACTGCGGTGAGCCATTGCCTCTTGCTGTGGGGCAGGTTGTTGATAATCGCTATCGAATTATCCGTCAACTCGGACAGGGCGGCTTTGGACGCACTTATGTGGCGGAGGATAGAAATCAATCGCATCAAATCTGTGTGCTGAAGGAATTTGCACCCCAAGTACAACAACAACAAGATTTACAAAAAGCTAAAGAGTTATTTGAGCGAGAAGCGAACGTTCTCAAAAAACTCCAACATCCCCAAATTCCGCGTTTTCACGCCTCGCTACAGGTAAAAATAGGCAGTAAAGATTTTTTCCTGTTGGCACAAGATTATGTAGATGGCGATAACTATTCGCAATTGTTAGAACAGCGCCAAAGTCAAGGAAAGACCTTTAGCGAAGAAGAAGTAATAACTTTACTACGACAAATTTTACCCGTATTGTCTTACATCCACTCGTTAGATGTAGTTCACCGCGATATTTCTCCTGATAATTTGATTTTGCGACGTTCCGATAATCTACCAGTACTGATTGATTTTGGTGGTGTGAAGCAATTGCCTGCTTCTCAAGGTTTTTGGTTCACTAAGTTAGCTGTAAATAATACTTTACTAGGTAAAAAAGGCTACGCTCCAGAAGAACAGCTACGGCAGGGGAAAGTATTTGTTAACAGCGATTTATATTCTTTAGCGGTGACTGCATTAGTATTGCTTACGGGCAAGGAACCGCAAAAATTATACGATAGCTATCAAGGTCTTTGGTATTGGGGAAAGGAAATTAATGTCAGCGCGAAACTAGAATCTGTGTTAAAAAAGATGCTGGCTTATAAACCGAGCGATCGCTATGAAACAGCCGATAAAGTCCTCAGAGATTTACCCTTGGCAACTGCTACCAAAGCACCAACCGCCTATGTTACCAAGCTCAAAACCATGATAGTTGCTCCCGGAGGTAGACGCGCCAACACTCTTGTCAGTAAAGTCCGCAACAAAACCCAGTTGATAACTAAAACTATACCTTTACCTGGTTGGCTTCGCCCTTTTGCCGTGAGTCTTGGGGGAACCGCTTTAGTCGTCTTAACTGGCGCAGGCACTTGGGCAGTAGTAAATGCAGTTATTACCAGCGTATCATCAATTAAAGTACCATCAATTTCGTTACCGCAAATTCCCCAAATACCAAACCCTCTGAGTAAACCAGGAAGTAATAAAAATACTAATAACACCCAAGTTCTTAGTCGCCGCCAACAACTAGAAATTCCCGAAGTATTTTTTACACAGATGGTTGATAACTTGTTCTATACTAAGAAACCCGAATTACAGGGACGCAGCCTCACATCCAAGTCAGAAGATGGTGGGTTACGGGATGAGTGGTACAGTATTGCCGGGGATTTATTAGATAAAATAGAACAAGCTGACCTCAGTACAGTAACACGTAGAAATTTAGGTAATTATAGTCAAAAAGATTACGATATTTGGCGACAAGAAGCGCGATCGGGACAATTGGGGGACTATACAATTAACCAACTTAACAAAGATACATATCAAAAATTTGACAGATTGTTTCCCGGTCAAGAGCGTGGCAAACTGAATCAAAAGACTTACGGTCAAATTTGGTATGCGATCGCTGCCGAGCAAGTTAGTAAAGTAAAATCTGGCAAATAAGGTGAGAGATGAGGAAGATGAGGGAGATGAGGGGGATGAGGGGGATGAGGGAGACAAGGGGGAAATAATAACTACCTCTACCTCTTGCCTTTTGACCCTTCGGGTTCGTCAGTTGTTCATGGGGGAAACCACGCCAGATGCTCCACTTGGGGAGACCCCAAGACCGCACTGGCTCCCCAAGACCACACTGACTCACAACTGACAAATGACAACTGACAAATGACTAAAATATATTGTTCTAAGGGTCACGAAAATTCCCCAGGTAGCCATTTTTGTCTTCAGTGTGGTGAAAAGTTATCTGTTACGCCCAGTTATGGTATTCAACCAGGGCTAACTTTGGGCGATCGCTATGTCATTGTACGTCAACTCGGTCAAGGAGGATTTGGACGTACTTATTTAGCAGAAGATATTAACCGTTTCCGCGAATCTTGTGTTTTAAAGGAATTCTCTCCGCAAGTTCAAACTGCTTATGTTGTCCAAAAAGCTGAAGAACTATTTGAGCGAGAAGCAAATGTTCTCTACAAGTTGCAACATCCCCAAATTCCGCGCTTCCGAGAACAGTTTCGCATCAACTTGGAA
Organism: Dendronalium phyllosphericum CENA369; assembly: GCF_016056275.1. GTDB lineage: Bacteria > Cyanobacteriota > Cyanobacteriia > Cyanobacteriales > Nostocaceae > Dendronalium > Dendronalium phyllosphericum. The sequence goes on from NZ_JAECZA010000009.1 coordinate 33,619, forward strand.
GGTAAAGAATACCTATTTTTGGTGCAAGATTATGTCGAAGGACAAACTTACAATTCTTTATTAAATGAACGCAAACAGCAAGGTTTGCGGTTTACAGAGACAGAAGTACGCCAGCTGTTACAGCAAATTTTGCCAGTTTTGGAATATATCCACTTCCAAGGAGTAATTCATCGGGATATTTCTCCAGACAACTTAATGCTTCGCACCGTTGACCAACTACCAGTATTAATTGACTTTGGCGGTGTCAAACAAGTAGTAGCAACTGTCGCCTCTGAATATTACCAACCCGGTGTAGCCGCTACGCCACCAGCAACTTTACTAGGTAAAGTGGGATTTGCTCCCCCAGAACAAATGCAAACTGGGATGGTATCGCCGCACAGTGACTTGTATGCTTTGGCCGCAACAGTGCTGGTTCTACTGACAGGCAAACAACCACAAGACTTAATTGATACCTACACTCTCACTTGGCAATGGCGGCGAGAAATTAACCTCAGCCCCATTTTGGGACAAGTATTAGATAAAATGCTATCCTCCAGACCGAGCGATCGCTACCAATCAGCTCGTCAAGTCCTCCAAGCACTCACCCCAGCACCAGTTAACTATCCCCCAACTCAACCCCCTGTTCCCGCCTCAGATCCCACATCTGCCACCGTTGCTGTCTCCCCTGCTCCCCCAGCTTCCCCTGCTCCCCCACCTCCCTCAAACTGGTGGACACCAACAAAAACCATCCTAGTATCGCTAGCATTGGCTGGTACTGTGGGAGTAGTTTGGTGGGGAGTAAATCGGGGACGAGATGTGGTAGATAACCCCACGCCAACACCTAGCCCCACCCCAACGGCTAGTCAACCCGTCGATCCCTTGGCACAATATTCACCGGAAGAACGGCAGCGCAAACAAAGATTAAGCGATCGCCGCCAACAGTTAGGAATTGACGAAGCATTCTACATTAACTTTGTCAATCAAATCTTTTGGGAGACTAATCCCAGTTTAAAAGGACGCGTTCTCAGTAATGGCCCCGAAGATGAGAGTTTAAGAGCAGAATGGGATAAAACAGCTGCCCAATTACTCGAAAAGCTATCGTCACTGAGTGCTAAGGCACGCCAGCAACTTGGCAGTTACACAACAGCCGAACGCGATCGCTGGAAAGTCCAAGTTAATCAAATCAACGTTGGTAGTCGTTCATTGTACGATTTGGGGGATGCTGCCTTCTTCAATGAATTTCCCGAACAGCGCGACAAAAATAATTTTCTCAATCAACCCATTGGACAAGTTTGGTATGGCATTGTTAGCGATCGACTTAATGCCATCCTCGCTGGTAGTGCTTTCCAGAAAATAGTCTTCGCTCCTGGTGCTACAAGCAAAACAGTTAGCGGCACTCTTCAACCCGGTGGCGGTAAAGTTTTCATCGCTGGACTTGCCAAAGAACAATCGATGGAATTGAACCTACAAGCAAATTCCCAAGTTTTGTTTTCAGTTTATTCTCCTTCTGGCAAAATCAAGTTTCTAGAAGATTCTAAGCAACGTACTTTGTCAGCTAAATTACCAGAAAACGGATTTTATGAGTTTGTTGTTGTCTCCACAGCATCACAACCAGTAGATTATCGAGTGACTATTACAGCAGAAAATCCCACTCCTCCACCATTACCTACACCAACTCCTACAGAAACTCCCACACCTATAGAAACTCCTACCGAAACTCCCACGCCTACCGAAACTCCCACGGAAACCCCCATACCTACACCAAGTTCTACTCCGCCTAGTTAAACTCCTATCTTGCGAACTAGCTAAGGATTTCGCTTGGCTAAACCTAGGGCTTTAAGGTTTGAGCTGCCGAACTTATCTAATGCGAATTACGAATTGGTATTAGATAGAGGTTCAGCATTCACGTTTATGACGCTTTTTAAAACTTCAAATTCCAAGCGCCAAAAGCTAAAGCACCCCAACCGACAAGAAAGGCTGCACCGCCTAGTGGTGTAATAGCACCCAAAGATTTAACACCAGTTAAGCTCAGAGCGTACAAACTTCCTGAGAAAATAGCAATGCCAATGATAAATAGCCATCCACTAGCAATGAGGGTGGGTTGAGGTGATTCATTGCGACTGATGAGTAGCGCCACCAGTAACAGTGCTAGAGCGTGATACATTTGGTAACGAGCGCCGGTTTCAAAAATTTCTAGCGATCGCTCGCTGATTTTTTCTCGCAAGGCATGGGAAGCAAAAGCGCCAGCAGCAACCGATAAACCGCCTAAAACAGCAGCTACGCTCAAAAAAATCTGCGTCATGAGAACTATGAGATATCTATTCCTATATATTCTAAAAGCTGAATACTTGCTAGAAATATAAAAATAGGGGCGTACATATGCACCCCCCAGAAAATATAGCCGTAGTCACTAATGTAAGGACAGTAGTTATTGCTTAAAGCCTTGAATTGACTTTGTTTTTACTCAGCAACGCCACTTGATGCCAGTCCGCTCAAGTCGGGAGACCCGCCCACGCGGCTGGCTCCTCTACTTGGGGAGACCCCAAGACCCTAAAGGGTTCAGCAGTTACTCTACTTGGGGAAACCCCAAGACCGTACTGCTTCACCGCAGTGGCTCCTCAGCACTCAGCACTCAGCACTCAGCACTCAATTTGAGATTACCTAGCGCCGTCTGCTACCAAAACCAGTTGAACGGCGGCTGGGAGAACGTCCGCTACCAAAGCTAGGACTACGCCTAGTTGAACCGGATCTACCAGAAGGTCTGAGTTCGCTGCTACCATAACCAGAACCAGAGGGACGATTACCCGTTGTGGTACGCGGTGTTGTGCGTACAGTTGAACCACTAGGATATGACCTTTTAATATTTCCCGTACTGCGGAAAGCAGTGCGATTCCTGACAGCTGCGGGTGGTGCATTGTAGCGACTCCGGTAGCTGTTAACCGCTTGGTCATAGCTATTACCATAACCTCCAAAACCAGTTAGCACTCCTCCTGATTGATAGACAGGCGGTACATAGTATTGAGGTCTAAATAACAGACTACCCAGCGCTTGGCCGGCTATGCTACCAGCTACCGCTCCAGCAAATGGCGACCAAAAGCTATTTTCTCGACGGACTACGACTGTTTCCTGTTGTCCCGTTTGGGGATTAGCTTGTGTCTCAGTCACATTGTGGACGTACTCAATTTTGAAGTCTTCTGTTAAGTACAAAATTGGCTGTCCATTTTCTACTTTCAGATAAGTTTTCTTACCTTGTTTGATTTCATCATCAGTTAACCTTGCCATTTGCAACTTTTCACTGACAAGGGTTGGAGGCGTGCTGTTGAGTAAAAACAGCGTGTACTCTCCATTTGCATCATCATATGTAGCTTGTTGTACTTGATACTGACCATCACTCAACTTGGTGTTAGTAGAGGTTTGGCTAACGTTCCTACTGGGAGAGGTAGTTTGGTTTCCTCCGCCGCAGGCAACAGATGTCAAGCACAAACTTAGGGCTAAAAAAACGACAGTAAACTTACGCAATATGCTCACAATCATTCCACTATTTCCTTATCTTTGAGCTTAACAAGTTCTCAATGTGGGTACTAGTACGGACAACCCCCACAAATTACAAAGGTATCAATTCTGGGTAATATTGCAACAGTTGATCGTTAGTCAGTTCATCACCAAGCTGTGCTGGTGAGAAATGTACTTGGATTGCCCGTAGTTTGTGTTTGTAATGCAAATTGATTAAAGCTTTTAAACCTTCTTTCAGTGCTTGAATATTAGCGAGATCGGTTTCCAACTCTGGTACTTCGCCTTCATAAGCTACTGTAATCATCACAACTACGTTGCGGGTTACGGGTATAGATAAGGGCTGATTTAAGTCCGATTCCGGGCTGAAATCGAGGTCAGCACCATATCTTTCAGCAGAGTCTGTAAATAACTCATTCACATAATCTCCCGCTTCGCCTTCGCTCCAAAATACATCGCCTTCATTGGCAGCCGAAAGCCAATATTCATCAGATCGCAGCAGAGTTTCGCAAAGTTCTACCAATCCTTCTCCTAAAACTTGCAAGTCGCCATCTGCATCGATCGCATCTCTAGCATCACGATTTAATACTCCCAAAATTGGTGCTACCTCAGAGCCAGCTAAATGGACAAACAAGCGCAAGACTACATAACGAGTCCGGCCAATCATTTTATTAAAAATATCGGGCATATGCTTTCTCCGAAAATTTGTCAGTTGTTAGTGGTCAGTGGTCAGTTGTTAGTTGCTACTGACTACTGACTAATGACTATTGACTGATATAGTGGAAACTTTTGACAAAATCTACAATCATATTTAACGAAGGCAATATAGACATAGCATCACTAGATGGCTCGGCTAAAAATCCGACATCAAGCTCGGAAGGATTAATAAATCGTTTACCAAAATTCGGATTGTAATGCACAATCAAAGTTTGGGCGCTGGAATTCGTTAATATTGTTTGGGTAGGAACTCTAAAGAAATTTAATTTTGCTGCTAATTCTAAATTTTTTTTCATCTGTCTAATAGTCTTAGCCTGACTAATAGCTTGCTGGATAAGAGTAGATAATTGCTTCACCCGATGGGGTGTTTTTTCTCCAAGATGTGGCAAATCTTCTTGAGCTAACATTTCTATTACTGTGTAAATATTTTTTTGCGTGTTAGCGGCATCTCTAAAGGGAAGAATTGCAATACAAGCTGTAGGCAATAAGGCTTCATCACTATCTACGCGAAATGTGAAAACAGTCCGGCGACGACCGATTTCCGTGCTAGGAGGTTGTTTCAGCATTCGGTATTCCTGAGCAATTTGGAAATATGCACCAGCGAGGGCAAAATTGGCTTCGTGTTCTAAAGCGGTATCGACGATAATACGGATTGTTGGTGGAGTTTCATTGAAAAAGTCTCGCGGGTCTTCTGACTCAAACTTTTGGATGATGGAGCGATCGCCATTCGGACTGAGATCGACCCACTCACAAGTCAAGCCTTCGGTTTTTAAACCAAAGCGGGAAGTCGAGTAAAGTTTTGCTCCAGTTAAAATTGCGCCTGTTAAGTCAGCGCCTATCCACTCTGCTTTAATTAAAGTTGCCTGAGTCAAATCGGCATGTACTAAACTTGCATTCGTTAAATTCGCATTGCTTAAGTCTGCGCCCATTAAGTTAGCTCCACTTAATTTGGCTCCGCTTAAATCTGCCCAACGGAGATTTGCCCCGCTTAAATCTGCCCAACGGAGATTTGCCCCGCTTAAATCTGTACCATTAAGGTTAGCATGGCTGAGATTTGCTTGTTTGAGTTCAGCTTCTCGCAAATTTGCACCACTGAGGTCAGTACGAATCAAATCGGTAGCGTTTAAATTAGCCGTTTCTAAGTTGGCTCCTGCTAAAGAAGCACCTCGCAAAATTGCCTCATTTAAGTTGACACTACGGAGATTTGCCTGTCGCAGCGTCGCTTCTCGCAAGTCAGCGCAGTTCAAGTTAGCTTCGCACAAGTCAGCATGACTGAGATCGGCGCGAATTAACTCAGCCCGAACCAGTGAAGCCCCTCGCAGTTGAGCGCGACTGAGATCGGCGCGAATTAAATTAGCTACATTCAGGCTGGAATTGTTGAGGTTGGCGTTGTCAAGATTTGCACCACTAAGTCTTGCGACATTCAGCTTGGTATGGCTTAAGTTGGCGGCGCTGAGATTTGCCCCACTCAGGTTAACTACATTTAAGTTAGCCGCACTCAAATTAATGCCACTGAGTTTAACACCACTCAGGTTAGCTTCACACAGGTCAATACCACTAAAGTTTATGACTCCTGTGGCGTATTGTTCCAACAATTCCTCTACAGTCATAGATGCTACCCCTCATACCAATTTTGGATTTTAGATTTTGGATTTATAAAAAGCTGATTTTTGTGTCGATCGAATATTATTTTTACCCAGTCGCCCTTCGGGTGACGCTCGCAAGCTCGCTAACGCAGTCGCCTGATGCCACTTTGCTCAAGTCGGGAAACCCGCCCACGCAAGTGGCTCCGGAGGGAAACCCTCCCGCAGCGCTGTCTCACCAATCCCTAATCCCCAGTCGCCAATCCCCAATCCCTTTTACTAGCTGGTAAAGTATGCAGAAAATACTTAGAAAATAAACTTTCAAAATCAAAAATGAAAATTGGTATTTTAGGACTCGGACTAATAGGCGGTTCTTTAGGTTATGACTTGCGATCGCTTGGGCATCATATCCTGGGAGTCAGCCGCCGCGCATCAACCTGTCATAGAGCGATCGCCCTAGGCAGTGTCGATGAGGCAGATGTTAACATGAGCCTATTAGCAACCGCAGAGGTTGTATTTATTTGTACGCCTATCGGGCTTATTGTTCCCCAATTTCAGCAGCTGATTGAACATTTATCTGCTGCAACAATTGTGACTGATGTCGGTTCGGTAAAAGCACCGATAGTCAAAGCTATTTCTCCGCTGTGGCCAAATTTTATTGGCGGCCATCCGATGGCAGGAACAGCAGATAGTGGTATAGAAGCTGCACAACGGGATTTATTTCTTGGTAGACCTTACGTACTCACACCAGATACGACAACACCAACTACTGTAATTTCAGTTGTAGAAGAAATTGTGCGATCGCTGGGAGCTAATATCTACTATTGTCAACCAGAACAACACGACCGCGCTGTGAGTTGGATTTCTCATTTACCAGTGATGGTTAGTGCTTCATTGATTGCTGCTTGCATGGGTGAAACCGACCGCGAAGTTTTGCAATTAGCTCAAAATTTAGCTAGTTCGGGTTTTCGAGATACTAGCCGCGTCGGTGGTGGCAATCCTGAGTTGGGCGTAATGATGGCGCAGTACAATCGCCAAGCATTGTTGGGGTCTTTGCAACAATATTGCCATCAGCTCGATGAATTAATCACCTTAATCGAGCAAGAAAATTGGCATGCTTTAGAGGCAAAGTTGCAGTCAACACAGCAGGCGCGGCCTGATTTTGTTGAATAGGCACAGAAGCAGAAGGAGCGGAGTTTTATTGGCTTTGCTGCTTATGCTTTTTCCAGAGATGAGAAAAACGACCACAGCTATAACTGCGATCGCAACGAATTAACTATAACCTTTATTTTACTACGAATAATTACTGAATCTTCTATCCCTCTTAAGGGGGTTTTTTATATATACTAAGTATGCGTCTCAGGTATTAATAGAATACAAATAAGCCTTGTTATATTTGAGCAAAGATTGTTTTAAAGCCTGATAACAAAAATGCATCTTGGTTAAAAGTGTTACCAAGATGCTGTTATACCAATTTAAAATCCGGCTAGGGTTATACATTTAAAGTACACGTACTGTCGTAATACGTCTAGTCCTTATGCAACAACACTTTCAAAAACAACACAACAAACCCCTGTACAAACAGAAGTTGCAAGGAACTAGAGCTGCGGTGAGTTGGTTTGAGCTGAGAAAATAGCACTTAGCTCTAAACCTACCGCTACGCTAACGACGGAAGAAATCGCCAAGACGAGCTTGTCTAACCGTAGTGGCTTCACAAGACATGCGGTTAGGCAACGGTACTGGCTTTTCTTACACCCTTACACGCAATCCCTTCACAGCGATTAGACTGCTTCTGTGTTCTTTTCTCCAGTACGAATCCGGATAACTTGCTCAACAGGCGAGATGAAAATTTTGCCGTCGCCAATTTCGCCTGTACGGGCAGCAGCAATAATTTTGTCTACTACCATATCAACTTGACTGTCTTCAACAACGATTTCCACTTTGAGTTTTTGCAGAAACTCAACGGTGTATTCAGAACCGCGATAGCGTTCTGTTTGCCCTTTTTGCCGTCCGAACCCCCGGACTTCAGAAACAGTCATACCAACAATACCAGCGTTAACCAAAGCAATTTTTACTTCGTCCAGCTTAAATGGGCGGATAATTGCTTCTACTTTTTTCATGTTCTCGACTCCTTAACTTCTCATAGGTTCGTTTATCTATCTAACCAGATCCACTGTCTGACACTTTCATCATTTGTACTATTTCAAAAAGATATGTAAGAATTGCCTGTTTTTTAAGTCTATGCGCCCTAGATGGGCAATTCTAACATTAGCAGTGGTAAGGATTGCACAATTGGTTAATCCTTGAGGTGGCGATACAAGACATTTGTCCCCAAATAAACGTTTTTGTATGTGGTTTTTGTGATTTAAAAGACAAATTCCATTATTGACTAAATTTAGTCCGATATTGACAGAGTGATTTTGGATAATTTACACAAAATTTAGAAACATGAAAAAGCGATGAATATGTGGGCTAACGGCTCTGATGTTCAAATAAAGGACGCACTATCAAATAGCCAGCAGCAAAAGCAGTAAGCATAATTAACAAGATAGTAATGGCTAACCACCAACCACTAAATTCTTTTACCTCTGTCTGCGTAGACGGATAATAGCTTACTTGCTGCTCTTCTATAAGGACTGCTTCCGGCATTGGGGAAGTTATTTCCACTATGGGTACAGAGAAGTTAGAATGACGATTTTTGCTGTTAGGAACTTCTTTTGTGCTCGATGGTACGGGAACTACAGGTTGACGCGAACGAGAAACCTGCTGGCGCGGCCGCTTTTGATTGTCTGGATGATTAGTTGAATTTTTCACCTCACCAGAAGAATGCTGGACTTGGTGAGAACTAGATATATCGGGTGAATCTACTATTTTTTGCAGGTGTAAAAAAGACTGAACTACTTTGGTAATTTCCTGGTGAAGTAGCTGATTTTCTTGCACCAGTTGTTGGTTTTTGGCAGTGAGTGCATCTAATTTTGCCTGTGTTGCTTGTAACTCTGTTGCCAATTCTCGGTATACGTACATTGGTACAGAGGAAGAGTAATTTTGACTTGGTTTTGGGGGATTGCTATGAACAGAACCCGTGGTTGTTCGCATCGGTGAGTTGGTATCAAAAAATTAAGAATATCGGATTATCCAGAGAAGCTATCACATTATAGTCAGCCCTGAAACTAGCCCAAGAATAATAGAAAAATGCCGAGAGGGCAAAGATTTTTTATTTACAGTTGGGATGCGTCAGTCGTCAGTGGTCAGTTGTCAGTGGTTAGTGGTATAACAACAACTAATACCAGTTTGAAAAATGATTGCGACAGATAAATTACTCAAAAGGTTATGTAACAACTGTTTTACAATCAAAAAACCCAAATGGTATAACAACTGACTACTGACAATTAGCCAAGCAGTTAATTTTGTAACAATGGGAAGAAGTGTCCTACAGGCCCTTGTCCTTTGCCAATATTTAGGGCGTAACAGAGTGCAGTTGTAACATATTCTTTGGCTTGTTGTACTGCTGGCCACAAGTCTTCTCCCATCGCCAGATTAGCTGCGATCGCTGCTGATAGTGTACAACCAGTACCGTGGGTATTTGTAGTCTCTATTTGCTTTGTTGTCAAGATTTCCAGTTTTTCCCCATCAAACCAGACATCTACACCACGTAAGTTTCCTTCCATTCCTCCACCCTTGACTAAAACAGCCTTTGCTCCCAAATTTTTGTGAATAATTTGAGCAGCTTTCCCCATATCATCGAGGGAATGAATTTGTAACCCACTCAAAATCTGTGCTTCGTAACGATTTGGAGTAACAATAGTCGCTTTGGGAATCAAGGCATTGCACAGAGTCTTGATAGCCTCATTGTCAATCAATTGCGCCCCAGTGCGGGACACCATCACCGGATCGACCACTAAATTATTGATTTGTAAAGTTTCTATCTGCTGGGCAACAGCAAAGATAATTTCTTGATTGAGCAGCATTCCTGTTTTTGCGGCTTGCACGCCGATATCCTTGACAACTGCTTGAATTTGCGCTACAACTGCCTCGACTGGCATAGCGTCAACCCGCACCACCCCTAAAGTATTTTGTGCTGTAACGCAGGTGATAGCGCTAGTACCGTGAACGCAGTTAAAGGCAAAGGTGCGTAAATCAGCTTGAATTCCTGCACCGCCACCACTATCTGAACCAGCAATAGTTAAAGCAACAGGCACTCTGGATATTGTTTGCGCGTTCATAAGTGAAGATTACTGGCGAGATGGTAATTCGTTGACTTTTGCTGCCAAAGGATTTGGTTGTGGGTTTTGCGGTCGTGCTTGCGGTACAACCGTTAAGTAAGGTTGAAGTTTGGCTTCATCGACCCAACCAGAGTAATATTTTACACTAGTTGATTTTGGGGAAAGCTCAAGTAACTCTAGGTCGCCACGCATGGCATTCCAATTGATTGGAACTTCTGGTGAGAGTTGACCAGAACCAATACCTCGCGGGCCACCACCGACTAAATTGAGAGAAACTTCATCTAATCCTCGCACAAAGCGAGCCTCCTGCGGAGGAGCTGCGCTAACGCCATTCCAATGCCATTGAAAACCAGGCCAATCAACCGCTGGTTTTCCTGGCGATAAAGAGTTATTAAACTCATAAATACTTGCGCCCTCATCCAGCTTCACGCTGAAGCCTTGAGGATATGTCACCTCATAGCGCCCTTTCAGAGTTTGATATTCAACAGGACTCCACCATAAAACTTCCACAGTTTCCCCACTGTTGTTACGAGATAAAGAGACAGCAGGAGTTTTATTAGTCAATGCACTGTAAAGTGGCACTTCTTCAGATGGCAGTTTAGCCATTGCTGTAAATCGCCAACAAGACCAATCAGAATTATCAGCAGCTTGCCAATTAATTTGACAAACACCATTAGCAGTACTGACCCACAGCTTATCGTTTTCCAACTTGAGTTTGTCAGGAATTGCCCCTACCAACTGGCTATTGTCAACAGTGTAAGCAGTCAAAGAACCAGAATTAGGATTTTGCGAATTGGGACGGTAAGCAACTAATCCTTTAGCAGGAATATAAAGATTTCCTTCCCCACTAATATTAGTACCCATCCAAAAAGTAGGATTTTTCGGATCTCCAGAGATAGCTAGATCGGTAATTTGTGTTGACGAAAGTACTTCTGGTTGAATGAGACTAAATTTTTCAGTTTTCGGGTCATAACTGACGATAGTAGCAATTCCATTGTTACCTTCACCTTGTTCAAAAGCCACTGACCACCAAATGCGATTGTCATAAATCACAGCAGATGTAACGCGAGGAAAACCTAATTGACCTCCCGTACCATATCCTGCTTTTACCGCTGCATTTTGCAAATCTTTGAGAGTGTACAGCGTTTTTGTTTGAGGTTTTTTACTGTTAGGAGGAACTACTTCAAAAACAACTCGATCCTTTGTGGGTTCTGGTTCATTGGGTCTTGATATATTATTGTTTTCACCCACAGAAAACTTTGGCTCTCTCAATACTCGATATTGATAGGTTTTACCCGAAAAATCGATATTTTTTAATTTTGGATTTACCGTCTCTTCTGCGAATGCTGCATAGTTACTTTCTGGCTGCAAATCCTTGGGTAAAGTCCCTGGTCGCACCGTCCAAGAATTATTACTTCGACAGAAAACAAAATCTTGCTTTAAAGTTTGAAACTTAACTGTATCTGCATCTGTGATAATATTGCGAATATGAAAATCAAAGCGATCGTAAAAGCTTTCATTCTTCTTCGGTAAGGGTAAATAGACAACTGTAGCCTTGGGACAGTTTTCTACTTGAGGTTTAACACTATTATTTGCTTGAGAAGAAGTATCCCAGCTACCAATACAAGCATTAAGCAGTAAAGCAATCCCAAAAATAGGAATAATTCTTTTCATCACAACCTATACTCTTAAAACAGAGATTTGCCACTTTTAATTGATTAAATTGACTACAAAATATCTAAAGATAATTCCTAATTTTCTAGAGATAATTTTATAAAAATCTTTCTATTCTTTGCGCCTTTGCGGTTTGTTAAAAAAGTAAGTATTACAACACGAATAAATTTGCTATAATAGCAAAGCTTTCAATAATAAATAGTAAAAATTGTCTATAGTAGGGCTAGTAAATACTATACTTTCACCCTACCCACCATTAATCTTTAATAATAACTAATGACTAACAACTACTGACTTTGTTCCGACTGCAAACTTTGCAATGCGCCTTGCAAATACTTTCCCCATTCTGCTGCCAAAGTAATTTCTGTAAACGGAACGTGTACCGAGTTAGCAGGGTCAGAAAAAATAAATTCCAATTCAATCGTTCTACCTTTTTCTGGAGGCACTTCCGTTTCTACTGCTTTGCCATCCACCACAAGTTGGATTTTCTCAACATCAACTAAAGAAAACGTTTCTAATTTAATCGGGCCTTTTGGTGTAGGTTTCCCCCAAGTTATATTGTTGCCTTTTTGCCCCAATACCGCATAAATATCATACTTAGCCCTTTCAAATTGCTCTGCCCAAGCTCGATAAGCTTCAACTTTTTGATACTCCTTCGAGCCTTGCCAAGCTAACCAGAAAAACATTGCTAACAAAGGCAACCACAAAAGACCGCGTTCCATCGTTTAAACTATCCTAAATCTGAGTAACAATTGTGTAACTAAAGTACAAAATACATCCACATAGAGACAGATATAAGTTATGGTAGTGAGCAAACTGGCAAAAAGCGGTAACGAGTTAATATGAGAAGACTTATATTATTGTGCTTGTTTGTCATTGGGTTAGTAACTGCTGTATTTGGCTTCCTGAACTTTCAAGGATTAGCAGCCAAAGGTGATTTCGAGACAATTTTGCTTGATTTTCGGGAAGATATTCCTACAGAGATAGTGAAGCAAGATTTACAAGCGATCGCACAACAATACAACGTTACACCCCAATTAGATAACAAATTTTCAGCATCAGATAATGTTTATATTATCAAGGGCGATCGCCAGCGACTGAAACAACTGCAAAAATCTCCATTTGCTAAAGCCACAGAAATTATCGAGCCAAATTATATCTACAGGCTAATTCCTCAACCGCCTAAAGCAACTGGACAGGAAGCGTCTTTGACATCCAATAACTGTGGGGAAACAACCCCCTCGTTAATTGGCCCTAACGACCCGTGTTACAGCAAACAGTGGAACCTGCACAAAATCGGCATTGAAGGCGCATGGAGTCAAACCAAAGGTAGCGGCATCACAGTTGCTGTAATTGACACAGGCGTTACGCAAGTGCGCGACTTGCAACAGACAAAATTCGTCAAAGGCTACGATTTTGTTAACGACCGCGAACAAGCCACAGACGACCACGGACACGGTACTCATGTCGCCGGCACTGTTGCCCAATCTACTAATAACAATTATGGCGTAGCTGGCATTGCTTACGAAGCTAATATCATGCCGCTTAAGGTACTCAGTGCCTATGGTGGCGGTACTGTTGCCGATATTGCCGAAGCCATTAAATTTGCTGCTGATAAAGGCGCAGATGTTATTAACATGAGCTTGGGTGGTAGCGGTGAGAGCCAGTTAATGAAGCAAGCAGTTGAATATGCCCATAGAAAAGGCGTTACAATCATTGCCGCTGCCGGAAATGAAAACGCCAATGGAGCAGGCTATCCAGCGCGTTATCCCCACGTTATCGGCGTTTCAGCACTCGGCCCTGATGGAGAAAAAGCCCCCTATTCTAACTTTGGTGCTGGCGTTGATATCTCAGCCCCTGGTGGTAGTGAAGCTGGTACGATTCTCCAAGAAACCATCGACGAAAACGGCGAAGGTGTTTTTCTAGGACTTCAAGGCACAAGTATGGCTTCTCCCCATGTTGCTGGTGTGGCAGCATTAATCAAAGCCAGTGGCATCAAAGAACCAGATGAAATATTAAAAGTTCTCAAGCAGTCAGCCAGAGTTATCCAGGATGACAGTTTGAACTACTATGGTGCTGGACACCTGAATGCCGAAGCCGCAGTTAAACTTGCTACTAACGGACAAATCACTTTCCAAGATTTCTTCCGCTGGTTACGTGATAACGGCTATCTTAACCCCCGCTTTTGGATTGATGGCGGTGCAGTGGCACTGTTACCCAAAATTGCAATGGTAGTCGGTTCCTATCTCCTAGCTTGGTTTTTACGAGTTTACTTCCCCTTCACCTGGAGTTGGACTTTATCCAGTGGCTTAATTGCTGGCAGTTCCGGGTTATTCTTCCTCAAAGGAATTTATATCTTTGACCTTCCCCAGTGGCCTTTTAGAGTTTTGGGCAGTTCCATTCCCGAACTCGGCAATACCATACAGGGCACTGATGCGTTTAATCCCCTGTTTGCCAGTGTGGCGATTCCCCTTGTTTTAATAGCATTACTATTAGGACATCCTAGTTGGAAATGGTTTGCCATTGGCTCTAGCCTAGGTGTTGCAGCGTGCTTAACAGTAAGTGCAATTTACGACCCAACAGTTTGGGGCTTGGGAAGTGGTAACTTGGCTAGAATCTTCCTCATTGTCAATGCCCTACTTTGTTATGGCCTAGCTCGTTTAGCATTGAAAAACGAAAGTAAACCAGTATAAGAGAGCTGGGGAAGCTGGGGAGTCTGAGGAAGCCAGGGAAGATAAAACTACTAACTCTAACTCCCCACTCCCCACTTTCTACTCAGCACTCAGCACTCAGCACTTAATTATGAGCATTACAGTTACAGGTACTATCGAACATCGTCAACTTGGCATGGGCGCTTGGGCGCTAGTTACAGATGAGGGCGTTACTTACGAAATCCTCAAAGGCGCAGATAAAAGCTTACTCAAAGCCGGACAAAAAGCAAAAGTTAAAGGACAAGTGCGTGAAGATATCATGACAACTGCCATGATAGGCCCTGTCCTAGAGGTTAAATCTTTTGAAGTTATTAGTTAGTTGTCAGTTGTCAGTTGTCAGTTGTTATTCTTCGCGTCCCCGCATCTTCGTGCCTAAGCACTGGCCGTTGAATTTAGAACCTGTTGCAGGCGACTTCTAAACTCTCCTTTGGGATGACCTCCTTTTACTTCACCCATAATCTGAAATTCTCCTTCTGGAGAATCACAGAGAATATAAGTAGGCCATCCCATCTCTGATTTATCGGGATATTGGGTTAACAAAATCTTACGATACTTGCGATAAGTAGCTGTATCTTGCATTTTCACATCAATAAATTGCAAACCTAGCTCTTCAGCCACCTTTTGGTCATAAAAAGACATTTTGTGGCAGATGCCGCACTCTTCCGAAGAGAACTTAATAATAGCTAAACTCATCTGGCTCTGTGCCTCTCTGCATATAGGCAGTATATAATAACATAGCTCTTGGCAGCTTACCACAAACATAGCATCTTAAATACCTCAATAGCCTAGAATCAAGGTATTTTAAGTTTCAATTTGAGGTAGCGTTCTTTGCTCGTCAAGGAATGAAAATTATTTAGTAACAAAGATAGAATGTGAACCAGTATTTAATGATATGATGGGCAGACTTACGATTTTTACGTAACGGAAATTTTATCGGGTGTCCAAGCAATACCGCCGCTGAGTACTGCGTCCAACGCAAAAAAAGCAATATCCTTAAATAATTCATTATTTGGCTAACACTGCGAGTTAAAGCACCTAAACTGAGGTCATACCCACCAAAAGTACCCTAAAAACCTTATCTGTGAAGAGGTTGCTGGCGCGGATTAAAAGCAAAATAAGTCAACAAGCGGTGACACTAAAAGGAATAACACATCATACACTCTAGAATATTGTTCTCAAGTTGCGCTAGAATATTGCCCTAAGCAAATATCAGCGGTTAGGGCACACAAGAAAAGATTTCCCACAAAAATCCCCCAGTGAGTGTTAGCCAACCAGGGGAGTTAATTATCAGGGTGCATCTACCAATTAAATGTTCTCAGCCCAAACACAATCTTCCGGATTAATTTGTACAAACTGAAGTTGTTTTTTTCTGAAGATAAAAAAATCCCCTAGTGGTGGTAGCCAATTAGGGGGAGTTAATTATCAGGGTGCATCTACTAATTAATCTGTTCTAGAATTAAGCAACATGTTCCGGATAAAATTGTCACTAATGGAGATGCTACTTTCTCAGCAAAAAAAAATCCCCCAGTGGTGGCAGCCAACTAGGAGAGTTAGTTATCAGGGTGCATTTACTGATAATCTATTCTAGGATTAGACAGTATGTTCCGGATAAAATTGTCACAAATAGAGACGCTGTTTTCTCAGCAAAAAAAAATCCCTCGGTGGTGGCAACCGGCTAGGAGAGTTAATTATCAGGGTATGTTTATCATTAATTGATCTTTTTGAGGCGCAATCAGTAACTTCCAGATAAAATTTTCATCAATGGAGTTACTGTTTGCCTCTCATAAAAAATCCCCCAGCAAGTGTTAGCCAGCCAGGGGAGTTAGTTATCAGGGTGCATCTACCAATTAAATGTTCGCGCCTGCATCAGCGTCTTCCGGATAAATATTTCATAATTATGGTTGTCAGTGGTGTCCAGCATAAAAAAACAGTGAGTGTTAGCGAACTAAGAAAATTAGTTCTCAAAGAGCAATTTTCTCAAGTTAAGCTCTATTCTCTGGATAAAAATGCTTGTATTGGTAGTTGTTATTCAACATTAAAAAAAACCCTAGCAGGCATAAACCAACTAGGGAATTTGAAGATCAAGGTGCATCTACCAATAAAGTGTTCTGTGCGGATGCCAACCAATCCGGATAAAGTTGTAGAAGCTGAGAAAGCAAGACAACTTAGTTTAGAAACATTCGATAGCAGGATGCATCTAAGGTATCAGAAGGAGCAAAAAATCGACTTGAAACTTTCGCGTTTCAAACTAGATTTAGGAGGCGAACAGGAGAAACTGTGACTCAAGAATTTCACATTTCCGTAACCCCAGTAGGACAAAATGACTACTTGGTGCGGACGGAACGAGTCGCGCCTGGAGTGCCATTGGCAGAAGAACTGGTGACTTGGCCTGTAGTTGAATGGTTGGCTGTGGCTGGGCATCTGATGAATGACCCATTAAAGTCGGTATTGCAGGGAGATGCATTACCCTTCAGCGGGCGGGAAAGCGACATTGCCAGGAACTCTGTCAATTTAGTGGCATTGGGCCAGCAGTTTTATAACGCACTGTTTCAAGGCACTCTTAGAGATAGTTGGATTACCGCTCAAGGTATTGCCCAAAACCATCAACAGGTACTACGTCTGCGTCTGGGGTTAAAAGATGTAAGATTAGCACGTCTGCCGTGGGAAGTGATGCACGCAGGCGATCGCCCCCTAGCAACTGGGCCTTATGTTGCTTTTTCTCGCTACCAAAGCGGAATTCTGGCGGCATCGCGTTTGCCATCGAGAAACATACCTAAAATATCACAAGAAGATGGCGTGAAAGTTTTGATGGTTCTTGCTTCTCCTCCCGATCGCATCCATCTCGACCTCCTCAAACAAGAAGCTATCAGACTGCAAGCGGAACTTCATCGCAACATTTCACGAACTGACGAAAATGGCAATCATCTTCCCGAAATTGAACTAACCCTGCTAGACCAACCAGGGCGGGAAGAATTGACACAAGCTCTAGAACAAGGAAGATACCATGTTCTACACTACTCCGGTCACAGTAGCTTAGGGCCGAACGGTGGCGAAATATATCTTGTTAGCAACCGAACTGGCTTAACAGAAACCCTCAGTGGCGACGATTTAGCAGGCTTGCTCGTTAACAATAACATCCAAATGGCAGTGTTTAATTCCTGCTGGGGAGCATATACAGCTACATCCGATACTGTTGGGGAAACAGGCGAACGTAACTTGACTGAAAGTTTAGTCAAGCGCGGTATTAGAAGCGTTTTGGCAATGTCAGAACGCATTCCCGATGAAGTAGCGCTAACACTCACACAATTGTTTTACCGCAACCTCAGTCAAGGATATCCTGTAGATTTGTGTGTGAGTCGAGTGCGTCAGGGATTAATATCTGCTTATGGTTCTCACCAGACATACTGGGCGTTACCGATTTTGTATCTCCAGCCAGAATTTGATGGTTTTCTCTGCCCAGAAATTTCTGTAGACTTAAGTGCAGATTCGCTCAACGAGTACAGACCGCCTCGTACAAATCCTAGTACAACGTACTCTGCGATCGCAGATGATACCGACCAGATGCATTTACCAATCGACGACATGATGCCCTCTGGTTTAGTTCACGATTCTTCTGGACTGGATTGGCTTGGTGAGGAGACTTGGGGCGATCTCGTTGACGAAATTGAGTATGATGACCCAAGTTATGCAGAAGATTCAGCTTTAGTTTCAGATTTATTTCGCCAGCTTGATAACCAAAACACACTCAACGAGCAACCTCCTGTAGCTGGGGAAATGCAACAGATTAGAGAAAATAATCTTCACAAAGAACAGGTTGCTGGGGAAATTGCCCGCCTTGAAAGACAAGTCAAGTCGTGGCGAGAAGTTCCAGAAGCAATCACCGAACCTAACCGCAATGTGGCAGAAGGTTGGAAAAATTCTCTGACCGCATCATCACAAAATTCATTGACTCGTACCCGCCGTCAACTGCGACCTATTATAGGTATTATCGGAGCAAGCGCGATCGCAGGTGCGCTTGGTTTAGGTTGGTGGTGGCAACGACAGATATCAAACTTACCTAAAATACCGCCAATTCCTACCCAGTCTCTACCCACCGCAAAGAACCCTAATACCGACTTAAACAAGACTGCGACTGGAATTGTGACTGCTATTGCTACAGAGAAATTAAGCCAGGGCGACTTGCAACCTGGGCTTGCAGCAGTAGAAGAACTACTCAATCGTGGCGCACTTGCTGCTGCTCAAGCTGCCTTGACTTTAGTGCCGTCAAAGCAAGCCGACGATCCATCTGTTAACTTTCTCAAAGGACGATTGGCATGGCAATCTGTGCAGATTAAAGACGAAAAATACAGTATCGATGATGCCCGTCGTTACTGGGAAAGTGCTGTCAAGGCGCAACCAGATTCGCTTTTGTATAATAATGCTTTGGGATTTGCCTACTATGCAGAAGGCAATCTTAACCGAGCGAATGACTCTTGGTTTAAGGCTTTGAATTTAGCTCTCAAGCAACAAAATACAGCTTCTACTGCACCAGTTTCGGTGAAAGCAACAGTACCTCAAGATGGTTTAACTTCCTATGCTGGTTTAGCCATTGGATTGTATAAATCTGCACTCAATCAACCTGCTGCTAAACAAGCACAATATCTGAATGAAGCCATCAAGTTACGGCAAATGGTGATTACGGACGATCCAGTAAATTTCCAAATCAATAAATTAAGTAACAATTGGCTATGGACAGAAAAGGCGATCGCAGATTGGCGATCGCTTCTCCAGGAGAAAAGTGGAAAGTAAAAGGGATTGGGGATTGGGGATTGGGGATTGGGAAAGGGAAAGGGGGAAAACTTTGTTTGATATCATGTCCGGTAAATCACTTACAATGAAAAATTCTCCGCGTCCCCGCGTCTCCCCATCTCCGCGTCACTCTTATCGTAACTATTTAGGCGGACATGATATGATTCATTTTCCCCTTCCCCTTTACCCTTTTCCCAGTCCCTAGTCACCATTTACCTTTTTGGCGATGAAACTTCCAATATTTCTAAAAGCGATCGCTTGATAATTTGACTCACTAGCTGATTGCCTTGCAAATTAAGATGTATATGGTCTTGGTACAGGGCTTTAACGTTAGCGGCGGCATTAAATATCGGTAGAAAATCTACATAAGTAATTTGCTGGGCTTTGGTAAAATCGTCCAAGCGTTGCCGTGCTTTGATTTCGTAATCGCGGGGGCCTGGTTCGCCAATTTCTCGCAGTAAGGGAGTCATGATCAGTAAGAATTTACTATTGTTGTTGCGAGTCAGCGCTTGAATTTTACCTATCGCCTCTAGATTAATCCCGACGCGATCGCCTGCTTCTTCTTGTACTGCTTTCATTTCGGGAATTGGCTTTTGCTTGGTGAGGTAACGCTGCCAGACTTCCACTAAGGCAAGAGGAGGTTTACTATCTGGGTAGTTGCGATCGCGTCCCACTGGTAAAGCAGTTGGAGCAGTAGCAAATAAATCATCGGTATTAATTAATAACACCACTGCCTCAGCATTAAAATTGCCAAACTTTTGTAAATAGGCTAATTCGTTTCTTGGCCCCCAAGAGTTAGCTGAAGCATTTAGCACTTCTAAAGTTTGATATTTCTCAGTGGTAGCTGATATTAGGGAACCCATCATCAAACTAGAAATTGTATTGATTTGATCTGTCCACCAACCACCATTAGCGATAGAATCCCCAATAAGTAAGACTCGCAGTGTCGAAGGCGCTGGCATCTGGGAAATCGCTGCACCGCGCATAGAATACTCATTAATTTCAATGCGATTACCAAAGCGACGCGTGCGCTGGTGGGGGGCTAATAAATAACCAATATCCGGATCGCCAATATAAATCAGGGGATTCCCAAAACCAAACAGCGATCGCAGTCCTAGCTCTATCGCCGCCAACAATCCTATAACTACCACCAAAATTGCGATCGCCACTTCTTTCACCTGCAAACACCCTTCAAAATTAAGTTGTGAATTATACTATATTCTTTCGACTTGGGAGATGGTGGCGGAGCGGAGGGGCACAGGGGCACAGGGGAAAAAGACGGTTGCAGAAATTACCTTATCCCCCTATCTCCTCATTTCCCCATCCTCTTCTTGGCTCCTAACTACTGATTCTTGTACAGACGCGATTAATCGCGTCTCTACTACAACTGACAAACATAACAGAGGATATGTTGCACACTTGTATAAAGATAGCTACTATATCTGGGGTAATAAGTAAATTTAGGATTGGACTAGTTGCAAAGCTTAAACAAAATATTATGAGCAACTTTGCTCGATATGCAAATAGAAGGACTACAATCAAAACGGACAAATTAGCCCTGAAACAAAGGAGGATTACAAAATTATGTCCGACTTAAATCGAGGCATTATGAAATTTAAGGGTGCTGACTCCCCAAAAGCAGTCACTATTTCTACTGTATTACTGTTGGGGTCGATTGCAGCCCTGATTATTTGGGCGTTGCAAGCTGCCTATGCGCTAAACTAAAACCATTAGTAGCCTAAGAAGGATACTGGCAAAAAACGGTTTCCGTATAAGCTAAGTGTCCTTCTAGCAACTAATAAAAGAAAGCGCCCAAACACCCATCAAAAAATTTCAGAAAACTTTTAAATTTAGAGATTTGAGATTTTAGGTGGAAGATAAATCTAAAATCACGCCACTTGCTATAACTCTTTAAGCAGAGCTACGCAGTGGATCTAAAATCTACAATGATTGAACTTTGGGGTGCCTTAGTTATTTTAATTGTCTGCCCCCTCGTGGGTGCGTTACCAGCGATCGCTTGGATTACCTACGCCCTGACAGGGAAGCAGTTAGCAAGAGTTGGTACTAAAAATATCAGTGTCTCAGCCGCTTTTTATCACGGTGGCACACTGGTAGGAATATTGGCAGTTTTGTCCGAAGCTTTGAAAGGAATTGCGGTAGTCTTACTGACCCGTATCTTTTTTAAAGAGGGATCGCCTTGGGAAATAGTTGCTCTAATTGCCCTAGTATTAGGTAGATACTGGATAGGTAGAGGGGCAGGCACAACAAACGTTGCTTGGGGATTTCTGGTACACGATCCGCTGGTGGCAGGATTTGTCAGTTTTTTTGCACTAATCGGCTTTACGGTTCTGCAATCCCGACGACTGGTAAAGTATGGAGTGTTATTCCTATTTCCCTTGTGTGTGATTATCCTGCACGCTGATGATTTTCCGAGAATTATTGCTGCTGTTACCCTCGCTGGCTTGCTGGGGTGGATTTACATGCGGATTCCTGATGACTTGAATCTATCAGCCCAAGAAGTCGAACCAGAGTCCCAAGCCGCTTTTGAATATTTGCGCGGCAATGGCGAAATTCTCACTCTTGATGATGAGTTAGATGCTGCTGTAGTCGGACAAAAGGCAGCTACATTATCTCAAATTAAGCGATGGGGTTATTCAGTACCCAAGGGGTGGGTACTTAGTCCAATGGACAATCCCCAAAACTTAATCGACATTCTCCAGCCTTCAGATTTATCGCCCTTAGTGGTGCGTTCCTCGGCAATTGGGGAAGATTCGGAACAAGCTTCCGCCGCTGGGCAATACGAAACATTGATTAACGTTACCAGCAAACAGCAATTGCAAGAAGCGATCGCTGCTGTTCGCGCTTCTTACAATCATCCCACAGCCGTGCAATATCGGCGCGATCGCAGTTTACCAGATGCGGCAATGGCAGTGCTGGTACAACAGCAAGTCCAGAGTGTCTATTCGGGAGTGGTTTTCAGCCGCGATCCCATCACTCAACAAGGCGATGCGATCGTCATTGAAGCCCTTCCAGGTAGCCCGACGCAAGTTGTTTCTGGAAAATTCACGCCAGAACAATATCGCGCTTTTGTCGTCGAGTCAGAAAGTATCTCGTCTGTCCATTTGGAAGGAACAGGGCAAGTCCCACAAGCATTAATCAAACAGGTAGCATACTTAACCCGCCACATCGAAAAGCGTTACCACGGTATTCCTCAAGATATCGAATGGAGTTATGACGGTCAAACTCTTTGGGTGTTGCAAGCTAGACCGATTACGACGCTGTTACCCATCTGGACGCGCAAAATCGCAGCAGAAGTAATTCCTGGCGTGGTTCACCCTTTAACTTGGTCGATTAATCGTCCCTTAACTTGTGGCGTTTGGGGAGATATTTTTGGTGTAGTTTTAGGCGATCGCGCTTTTGGACTAGATTTTAGCGAAACTGCCACACTGCATTATTCTAGAGCTTATTTTAGTGCATCTCTGCTAGGAGAAATTTTCCTCCGTATGGGATTACCGCCAGAAAGTCTGGAGTTTTTAACCAGAGGCGCTAAAATGAGCAAACCGCCGTTGCGGACGACTTGGGAGAATCTACCAGGACTAATGAAGCTGCTGAAACAAGAATTAAATCTCGAAAAAGACTTTAAGCAAGATTACAGCAAACGATTTATTCCAGGGTTGTCGCAATTAGCTCATGAAGCAATAGACGAACAAGAACCAGCCCAACTATTAGAAAAAATAGACTTTATCCTAGAATTACTGCATCGCGGCACTTACTACAGTATTTTAGCCCCATTGAGTGCAGCCTTAAGGCAAGCAATTTTTCGAGTAAAAGATAGTAAAATTGATAACAGTGTTACCCCAGAGGTAGCGGCATTGCGATCGCTAAATGCTTTAGCCGCAGATGCCAAACAAGTATTACCTGATTATCAACCAGATAAAGTGTTTGAGCAGTTGGCGCAAACAAAAGAAGGAGAGAAGATTTTATACGAGTTTCAAGAACTGCTTGAAGACTACGGTTATTTAAGTGATGTCGGTACTAATATTGCCATTCCCACTTGGAAGGAAGACCCGCAGCCAATTAAGCAATTGTTTGTGCAGTTGATTCAGGGACAACAACAGACAGAGGGTATAGACCCGGTAAACCGCGCCTTATCGGGAAGGCGCAAACGCGGCTTTGTGCAACGACGTGTAGATATTAAAGGACGAGTTACCGAAGTTTATTCTCGGTTATTAGCAGAATTACGTTGGCGATTTGTCGCTTTAGAAAAGATTTGGTTAAAAGCCAGCTTACTCAAAGAAGTAGGAGATATCTTTTTTCTGGAGTTAGATGAAGTACGGCGTTTGGTTGCCGATCCTGAGTCTGAGTTAAGCCAGCAATTGAATGAGATCGTAAAATCGAGGCGATCGCAATTCGTCCAAGACAGTCAATTTACTCAAATTCCTGTTTTAGTCTACGGGAATGCACCACCTCATCCCCTAGCCCCTTCTAATATCTACTCCGACCAGATATTACAGGGTATTCCTGCCAGTCACGGGCAAGCAGAAGGACGGATCAAGGTGGTACGAAATTTACAAGACTTGCCAGAAATAGACAAAGAAACAATTTTAGTAGTACCTTATACAGATTCCGGCTGGGCCCCATTGTTAGTCAGGGCTGGCGGTTTTATTGCTGAAGCTGGAGGACGGCTTTCTCACGGGGCGATCGTTGCTCGTGAGTATGGAATTCCCGCAATCATGGATGTAAAAGGCGCTACATGGCTTCTGCAAGATGGTCAGCGGGTAAGGATTGATGGGTCTAGGGGTATTGTGGAACTGTCTTATGACTTGCGACCAGAATTATATTAATTCGTAATTCGTAAACGGTAACAGTGAATTGCGGGGATGCTTTTCCTTCTCAAGTTTTGCTACCTATAGTTTCATAAAATTGAGTAATTGCAAGCATAACCAGAAAATCTCATGCAAATCAAAACCAAAACGTTTAATATTACTCCCAAAGAATTTAGGCAATTACTCGCATCGTACTATTTTAGACAGAGAAGAAATTTACTAATTTCATACGGTGTTCTGTTAGTCATCACTTTTTTGTTACCCTTTGATGAAAAACTTGTTTTTTTACGAATATATTTTTTATTCTTGTTTGCATTTGGTTTAGTTGCCCCTTTTTTTATCAATCTGAAAAAGACTCAATCGATATTAAACTTTATTGCTAGATATTGGGAGATAGATGAAAATTTTATCTCTATTTATTATGAAGATGGCAGTCTATCAAAGTTACGATTTGAGCATTTAGTTAAAGCTATTAAGTTAGGTGAATATTACTTGCTTTTCATGACGGCGGCAGGGTATTTTCACTATTTGCCAATCAGCGCTTTTGAATCGGAAAAAGATATACATAGATTTGATTTATTTTTAAAAGGCAAACAACTAATTAAATTGTGGTAATTCCTATATAGGAATCCAATTTGATTTATGAAAATATCCAAGTATATTTAGGGTGTGTTATCGCTCTTAAGTACGGCATCAGAGTCTTTGGTTTATACGTTAGCCAGAGGCATTAGGTTGACTCTGGAGAGTACAAGATTCTTTACACGATTGGCAACGGTATTGCAAAAGAGAAAGACATTAGCTGTAATTACCAAAGCGGTGGGGTACAACAACGAACAATCGTTTGCAAATTGAAAACAAATTTACTGAAAAATTAAGATTTATTTAAATGAAACAACCAAAATGTTGTTGAAGTTAGGAGTCAGATGCCAATTGGTAGCGAGGTTTGAGCGATCGCACTCTCAAAGAAACTGATACAAATCTCCACTTCATTAGGGCTACAAGTTTTGCGACAATCAAAAACGATTTAATAATCATGCACTCATAGTCCACCGCTTATCGGACTCTGTGTTATTTCAGTTGAAAAGGGAGAACACCAGATGAAATTGGCTTACTGGATGTATGCAGGGCCAGCCCACATCGGCACACTGCGAATCGCCAGTTCGTTTAAAAACGTTCATGCGATCATGCACGCCCCACTCGGCGATGACTACTTTAACGTCATGCGCTCCATGTTATCGCGGGAGAGGAACTTCACGCCAGTAACAACCAGTGTCGTTGACCGCAACGTTTTAGCACGCGGTTCCCAAGAGAAGGTGGTAGACAACATCACCCGTAAGGATGCTGAAGAACACCCGGACTTGATTGTGTTAACTCCCACCTGCACTTCTAGCATTCTGCAAGAAGACTTGCACAACTTTGTGGAAAGGGCACAGTTGGAGGCAAAAGGAGACGTAATGCTAGCGGATGTGAACCACTACCGCTACAACGAACTGCAAGCTGCCGATCGCACTCTAAATCAAATTGTCCAATTCTACATTGAGAAAGCCCGCAAAAAAGGCGAACTACCAGCAGGCAAAACCGAAAAGCCCTCCGTCAACATTATCGGTATGTCCACCCTTGGTTTCCACAACCAGCACGACTGCACCGAACTCAAACGGCTGATGGCTGATTTGGGAATTGAGGTGAATACCATCATTCCTGAAGGCGCTTCGGTGAACGAGTTGAAGAAAATGCCGAAAGCTTGGTTTAACTTAGTACCTTACCGCGAACTCGGCTTGACAACGGCTCGTTACCTAGAAGCAGAATTCGGAACCCCCTACATAGACATTACCCCAATGGGTGTAGTGGAAACAGCTCGCTGTATCCGCAAAATTCAGCAGGTAATTAACGCCCAAGGTGCTGATGTAGACTACGAAGAATTCATCAACGAGCAAACCTTGTATGTATCTCAAGCTGCTTGGTTCTCTCGTTCTATTGACTGTCAAAACTTGACTGGCAAAAAAGCTGTCGTGTTTGGGGATAACACCCACGCCGCCGCCATCACCAAGATTCTCTCACGAGAAATGGGGATTCACGTTGTTTGGGCTGGAACTTATTGTAAATATGATGCAGACTGGTTCCGCGAACAAGTCAGCGAGTACTGCGATGAAGTCTTGATTACCGACGATCACGGCGAAATTGGGGATGCGATCGCCCGTGTCGAACCCTCCGCCATCTTCGGCACTCAAATGGAACGCCACGTTGGTAAGCGCTTAGATATCCCTTGCGGCGTAATTGCTGCACCTATCCACGTGCAAAACTTCCCCATTGGTTACAAACCATTCTTGGGTTACGAAGGTACAAATCAAATTACAGATTTGATCTACAATTCTTTCACTTTAGGAATGGAAGATCATCTGTTAGAAATCTTCGGTGGTCACGATACTAAAGAAGTAATTACCAAAGGAATTTCTGCTGATTCTGATTTGACTTGGACAAAAGATGGTCAAGCAGAATTGAACAAAATTCCCGGATTTGTACGCGGTAAAGTGAAGCGCAACACTGAGAAATTTGCCCGCGATCGCGGCATCAAAGAGATATCAACTGAGGTATTGTACGCCGCAAAAGAAGCTGTCGGAGCGTAGATTTCTATTTAGCCATTAGCTTTCAGTAGATTTTTATATTAGAGCGTTCCTTGTTGGAATGCTCTTATTTTTATCTAAATAAAATTCCAGAGCCAGAATTCAGTATGAATTGGAGTCCGACTGGTGGATAAATAAGTGGGTTTAAAACCCCCACTAAATCGAAGATTTATTGATTTACAATTAGTAGCGGGTCTCAATACCCCACGCCTTTGATTCTGACTTCTGGATTCTTCAATATTAACTTCAGTATTGTTTGTTATTTAACTCGATCTATTTAATAAAGTTTTAGCTATTTTTCTGTTATAGTCTTTTGGATCGTTTTCAGCAATTGCTTGGATTTGTGAAAGTGCATAATTGGGTAGGCTAATTACGCTGAGTGCTTTCAAAGTATACTGACGTAACTGCGGTGCAGGCTCGGATAGATTCTCTAATAAATGAGGAATTGCTAATTCACAACTTTTTTTGAAGCTATTAGCGAGTTTATTTATAGCTGAAGCAGCAAGTCTTCTATCATCGTATGAATTTGCACTAGAAAGATATGGCAGAAGATGTTTAATAGCTTCTTCTCGATTGGATTCTCCTAATTCAAATGGAGTCCAACTAGCCATTTTTTCAGATTGATTATGTTCGCAAACAATTTTTGCCGATGTTTGAAAGTCTGCGATCGCTCTCTGTTTATCGTTTAATTTATGATAACTTTTTCCTCGGTAATAATAAGCTTCAGCAAAATTGGGATTCATCTGTAATGCCTGGCTAAATTCTTGGATTGCTTTTTGATACTCAAGTAACTGCAACTGAACTTTGCCAAGCTGATAGTACGTAATCGCATTATTGGGTTTGAATAGAAGGTGTGAACTATCCTTCGGTTCCAAAGATGATAATTGCTCAAGCTTTTGATTTTTAAACTCTAGAAAATCAATAAATTTCAACACTTCTTGTAGTGAAATTTCTGATAGGTATTCTAGTTTTTTTATAATCTCTCCTTGCAAAGGATTTATCATAAAGTTACAAGATGTTAAATACTCTATTCAGGAATAATTTAAGATAACTAAATATTTATCTCCAAATAATTGAAAAATTTAAAACAAATCCTGGTAAAATATCTTCACCTGATAGTTGTTGTGGCGATGTTAATATTTCCACTGGTTGACCAAGACGATAAATTTCTACTTGACGCATTTTGGGATTAATCAACCAACCTAATTTGACTCCATTATCGATATATTCCAGCATTTTCTCTTGAGTTTCTTGCAAAGTATCGCTGGGTGACATTAACTCTAAAACAAAATCTGGGGCAATTGGGGGGAACTTTTCTTTTTGTTCGGGTGTGAGTGTATCCCATAGCTCTTTTCTAATCCAAGCGACATCAGGAGAACGGTTAGCACCATTGGGGAGTTTAAAGCAGGTGGAAGAATCAAAACAAATTCCTAGTTGAGTTTGGCGGTTCCAAATTCCGAACTCAACAGAAATTTCAAAATTACGATTTCCTGTTTCTCCGCCTGTGGGTGGCATAATGAGAAGTTCTCCAGCTGCATTGCGTTCAAATTTGATTTCAGGGTTTTCCCGACAGAGTTGATAAAATTGGTTGTCGGTGAGTTGGATGATGGAATTTAATTTAATGGCGATCGCTGTCATAACTAAATATTTATCCCCAGATTATTTGTAAGTTTAAAACAAATCCTGGTAAAACATCTTCACCTGATAGTTGTTGTGGCGATGTTAATATTTCCACTGGTTGACCAAGA
>NZ_JAECZA010000009.1:62098-67895 GCF_016056275.1 Dendronalium phyllosphericum CENA369
CAGGGTTTTCCCGACAGAGTTGATAAAATTGGTTGTCGGTGAGTTGGATGATGGAGTTTAATTTAATAGCGATCGCTGTCATAGTAACTACATCGGATATGACATCAAATTTAGCTAAATTGTAAGCGAAATAAAAAGTTAAAATTCAAAAGAAATAAACCTGATATCAGCACAAGCGATCGCACTATTAGTCTTGCCACACCAGTAGGCTAACGTACTATCTAAGGTTTTCGGTGCGTTAGAACTACCGTTACTAAGAGAATTTCAGCAAATCTGCAAAGCTTTTGTTACAAGCAATAGTTGTAATAAGTAAGTAAAGTACAATAATAAGAAAGCAATTTAGCTATTTGCTTGCGGAATATACCAAAATGAGTTTGCGATCGCAACTTTTGAGTAAACAAACTGCGGTTTGCTTGCGGAAAACACCAAAATGAATAAGCAAAATGGCATTTTGAGAAAGCGATCGCAGCTTTTGAGAAAGCGATCGCACCTTTTGCTTTCTAATTTAAAGAATGCATGAATTTATAAGGTAAATTTTTGAATGACTACAAGCGATCGCAGTTGCAGATGGAAATGGTATTTGGTAAATTGCTTGGCGATGGGTGAAGCGATCGCTTTTTGTAACTCTGCATTAGCCCAGATTGTACCCGATGCTACTTTGGGAGTTGAAAGTTCTGTAGTCACACCTCAAACTCCTGATTACTCCGTGGATGCGATCTCAGGTGGAGCAACACGGGGCACAAATTTGTTCCACAGTTTTGAGCAATTTTCCGTGCAAACTGGACGTACAGCTTTTTTCAACAATGCTGCGGATATTCAGAACATAATTAGTCGAGTAACAGGTTCGGCTATCTCTAATATCGATGGATTAATTCAAGCCAACGGTACAGCTAATCTGTTTTTCATCAATCCGAATGGAATTATTTTTGGACAAAATGCTCGTTTAGATATTGGTGGTTCGTTTGTTGCTAGTACAGCCAGTAGCTTGAAATTTGCCGATGGCTTAGAATTTAGTGCTATTGCTCCACAAACTACACCTCTATTAAGCGTAAATGTTCCTATTGGATTGCAATATGGAGAAAAAATTGGAGATATTCACGTACAGGGAATTGGTGGTTCCCGTGCTAGCCAACAGAGCCTTGGATTAATAGTACCAGCAAATAAAACCTTGGCTTTGGTAGGTAAAAATCTCACTCTAGAGGGTGCTTTTCTGAATGCACCAGGCGGGCGAGTTGAACTAGGTAGCGTTACGGGAGTTGGTCAAGTTAATCTCAGCCCAACAGACCAAGGCTGGATTTTAGACTATCAAAACGCCAGTAAATTTGGAAATATTCAGTTGTCTAGAAGTTTTGTAGACATTGCCCTTGAGGAAGACAGTAGCATTTTCAATCAACAAGAAAGTGGTGCGATTTTTATCCGAGCCTCGCAGTTAGACTTGGAAAGATCCTCTATTATCAGAGCCAATACCTTCACCTCAGCAGCAGGTGGAAATGTCAGTATTGATGTCCAACGATTGATTTTACGGGGGGGATCGCTAGTAGAAACTACTACCTTTAGTATGGGTTCGGGAGGAAACTTGACTGTAAAAGCCTCAGAATCAGTAGAATTGACTGGAGAATTGATAGGTATCGGCTTTATCTCTTCTAGCGGCTTATATTCAGCAACTAATGGAACAGGACAAGCAGGTTCCGTGACAATTACTACTCCTGTATTGCTTATCCAAGCAGGAGGACAAGTCAATGCTAGTACGCGTAGTAGTGGTAAGGGGGGAAATGTAAGTGTCACTGCTGACAAAATATATCTGATTGGTCGCACGGCTAACGATCTCAGTGCTAGCGGTTTAGCTAGCCTGACCCAAGGCGTAGGAAATGCAGGTTCAGTAATAATTAATACTCAAGAATTGCTGATTCAAGATGGGGCAGCGGTAAGTGCTGCTACATTTAGTGATGGCAAGGGAGGAAATTTGACTGTCAATGCTGACTTTGTACAACTAATTGGTCGTTCCGTCGGTGGTCGTCCCAGTAACTTGTCTGTTCCAGCTAGAGGCGCAGGAGATGCGGGAAGCATAACAATTAACACCCGACAATTTTTAGTTAGGGATGGGGCGGGAGTATTTGTGGAAAGTCGTAGAACAGGGAATGCAGGTAATTTAACTATCGATGCTCGTTCTATGGTTTTGGATAATGGCACTTTGACGGCTGATACTCGCAGCGTCAATACTAATCCCAACCAACCACAAGCAACAATTACCCTACGTGCAAAAGATTTAATATTGTTGCGTCGTCACAGTAACATTACTACTAATGCCACTGGTAGCAATGTTATTGGCGGTGATATCAACATTGATACTAATTTTTTAGTCGCTGCGGAAAACAGTGACATCAGTGCTAACTCTACTGACTTTCGTGGAGGTCGGGTGACAATAGAAGCCTCTGGCATATTTGGCACACAAGTTCGGAATGCACTTACTCCAGAAAGTGATATTACCGCTAAAGGAGCGAGTCCGGAATTGAGCGGTATTGTAGAACTTAATACACCCGATGTTGACCTTAGTAAAGGTTTAGTGCAACTGCCAACAAATTTAGTTGATGCCTCACAGCAAATTGCTCAAGGCTGTACTCCCAGCGAGCAAACTGGTAGTTTTGTTGCCACAGGACGCGGTGGATTGCCAGACAGTCCCAACGAGATGCTTACTGATGATGCAATTGAGGTAAATTTGGTTACTCTTGACCCCAAAGTAAGCCGCTCTAGTCTAACTGTTTGGCCGATCGCACCTATGCCTGCACCAGTTCCCATAGTAGAAGCTCAGGGATGGGTAATAGATAAGAATGGCGAAGTGATACTCACAGCCTCTGCACCTACCGTCACAGCGAATAATCCAGGGTTGAATCCAGCATCTTGCAATGTGTCGCAACAGCGTAACTAGATGCATTGTCTAGCAAAAGAGCGATCGCATTCCTTTTACAAAGACGCAAGAACGTGTTCAGAAAACGATCCTTATTTTTCCGTATCCGCCATCTGTTGCAGTATTTGCACAGAGGCGTACATCGTTGGGGAATTCTGCTGCTACTTTTAGCGACGTTCTTAGGTACAGGTATATTGCCACCCGCCTTCGTTACTGCCCAAAACTCGATTGTTCGAGGTGTACTTAATGCCGAGGAGTTATTTCAACAGGGCAAAAACTTATATGCAGCAGAACAGTTTAATCAAGCTTCTTTAGTTTTTGAACAGGCATTGATTGCTTTCCAAGCTGAAGGCGATAAATTAAGGCAAGCCATGACCTTGAGCAATCTCTCCTTAACTTATCAGCAATTAGGACAGTGGTCTAAAGCCAGCCAAGCGATTCGCAATGCGATAGCTTCGCTTCACGCCCAAAGTCTAAATCTATTACAAACTGGGCCACACTCCCAAAGGCAAATCCTAGCCCAAGCTTTAGATATTCAAGGTCGCCTACAGCTAGCACAGGGAAAAGCTGAATCAGCCTTAAATACTTGGCAACAAGCAGCTGCAATTTATGCAAAAATAGACGATAAGACTGGGCTAATCCGTAGCCGAATTAACTCTACCCAAGCCTTACAAACTTTAGGAAATTATCGTCAAGCCCAAAAGACGTTAACTGAAATTAACCAAAACCTACAAAACCAACCAGACTCAACTCTCAAAGCTACAGGATTGCGTAGCCTAGGCAATGTACTGCGAGTAGTTGGCGATTTAGAACAATCCCGAAAGATTTTGCAGCAGAGTTTAGAAGTGGCAACGCGAATACAATTGCAATCTCCTCAAGTTATCAGTGAAACTTGGTTAAGTTTAGGTAACACCGCCACCGCCCAGCAAGATACTCCAGCTGCTTTAAATTATTATCAACGAGCTGCCGCTACATCTACTTCAACTACACGCATCCAAGCCGAGCTAAACCAACTTCGCCTATTGTTGGATGACAATCAATTAAATGCTGCCCAAGCGTTGGTGTCTCAAATTCAAGCTCAAATTCCTAACTTGCCTGCCAGTCGCAAAGCCATTTACGCTCGGATTAACTTTGCTCAGAGTTTGATGAAACTAAAAGCTAAAGGCGTAGACGGGTACGAATTGAAGCAAATTGCCCAGCTTGTAGCTATAGCAGTCCAACAAGCAAAAGATTTACAAGACCAACGCTCAGTTGCTTATGCCTTGGGAAATCTCGCCGGATTATACGAACATACGCAACAATATGGTAGCGCCCAAGACCTTACCCAGCAAGCCTTAGTTATATCTCAAGCCATCAACGTGCCAGATATTACCTATCGTTGGCAATGGCAGCTAGGACGTTTGCTGAAAGCTAGGGGAGATATTAAAGGAGCGATCGCAGCTTACAGCGAATCAGTTAAAATCCTTCAGTCCCTCCGCAACGATTTAGTTGCAATTAATCCAGAGGTGCAGTTTTCTTTCCGAGATGAAGTCGAGCCAATTTATCGGCAATTGGTGAATTTGTTGTTGCAATCTCAACCTAGCCAAGATAACTTAGTGCAAGCCCGTGCCGTCATTGAATCGCTACAACTAGCCGAACTAGACAACTTCTTTCGGGTTGCTTGCTTAGAAGGTAGACCAGTACAAATTGACTCTGTTATCGACAGGCAAGATCCAACTGCGGCAGTTATCTATCCAATTATTTTGGCTGACAAACTAGAAGTTATTCTCAAGTTACCTCAACAACCGTTGCGTCATTACAAAACCAGCATCAGCGCCAGTGAGGTGGAAAGAATTGTAGACCAATTGCGACAAGAAGCGATCAAACCTTACACACTGCGACAGACTCAGTTATTATCCAAGCAGATATATAATTGGCTGCTGCAACCTGCACAGAAATATTTAGCCCAATCCCAAATTAAAACTTTAGTGTTTGTATTGGATGGTTCCTTGCGAAATATTCCTATGGCTGTGCTTTACGACGGTCAACAATATCTGATTGAGAAATATGCGATCGCTTTGACTCCAGGATTACAGTTATTAGCTCCCAAATCTTTGTCACAGCAAAAAATCAAAGCGTTGACTGCTGGCATCACAGAAGCGCGTCAAGGTTTTTCTCCCCTCAGCAATGTGGCGCTTGAGTTAAATCAAATTAAATCTGAGTTGCCCACTACAGTCCTGCTCAATCAAAAATTTACCAGCGAAACTTTCCAAAAAGAAATCAATTCTGTGCCTTTCACTGTAGTACATTTAGCAACTCACGGTCAGTTTAGTTCCAAAGTTGACGAGACGTTTATTCTCACCTGGGATGGTCGGATTAACGTCAATCAACTCGATACATTACTTCGCATTAGAAATACAGAAAAACCAAACGCCATTGAATTACTCGTTCTTAGCGCTTGCCAAACTGCTGCTGGGGATAAACGGGCTACTTTGGGGCTTGCTGGCATAGCTGTACGGGCGGGGGCACGCAGCACCCTAGCTTCTTTGTGGAATTTAGATGATGAATCTACCGCAGAGTTGATGAGTCAGTTTTACCGAGAATTAACTAGCAAACAGCTAACCAAAGCCGAAGCCCTGCGTCAAGCCCAACTAGCTTTGTTAAAAAACCCTAAGTACCAACATCCGATATTTTGGGCCCCTTACGTCCTAGTCGGCAATTGGTTATAGCTAAAAGAGTGCTGAGTGCTGAGTTAGGAGTTAGTTGTCAGTTGTCAGTGGTCATTAGTCAGAAGGCAGGAGTAATTATTATTTATTATCTCCCTTGTCTCCCTCATCCTCCTCATCCTCCTCATCCTCCTCATCCTCCTCATCCTCCTCATCCTCCTCATCCTCCTCATCCTCCTCATCTCCC
>NZ_JAECZA010000009.1:67929-89638 GCF_016056275.1 Dendronalium phyllosphericum CENA369
CCCCCTGCTCCCTGCCTTCTTCAATTACAGCAGTTTACTATCGGTTCTGAAGCAATATCATTCAGACCAACAGATTGCAACAAGTTAGTCCAATCAGTACGTTTTGGGTCTAGGCGGCGAAGTTCGGCTGAAGTAGTCACAGACTCATACCAAATACCATGACTTGCATAAATAGCAAGGCGCTGTTTTGGTGTTGCTTTCGCTAACTGACTTTTGACAACAGCATTGAGTTCAACCCGTTTAATCCAACCATCAACAAAAATAGGCGGTTGTTGGGAATTACAGTAAATATTAAAGTACCAATGATAACGCTTACCAATTTCTAACGAAGAAGCTGTTGATGGCAGAGAGAGATTGATAACCCCCGGTATCCCAGACAGCGAAACAGGGCTTTGATATACAGTTTGCCCCACTTCATTCTGTAGCACGAACTCTGCATTAGCTTTCCTGACATCAGGAACATAAAACCAGAAAGTTGGATGAGAGGTAGTCGTTAATCCCAAAACTAATTCTGCATTTGGCAATGGATAAACTGGAACTAATGCTGTCAGTCGCTTTTGTTGAGATGTAATGAGCTCTTTGTTCGCATTCTCGCAGCCGCGCTTTCCTCCGCCAATGCGATTACCGGGTGCATTAATGTCATCTGGCGGCGGAGGTACGTTAAAACTCCACGATGCGCTTAGTTGAGATTTTATCGGCTCTGCTTGTATTGGCGTGAAGTTTAGCGATACCAAAGCGATCGCAAAGACAAGTTTAATACTAATTCGTAATTCGTAATTCATAATTCGTAATTAAGAAAGCTATAGTATCAGGTTTGGTTGAAGGCTTGTTCGCTAACGCTCCTCTGAGTGCTGAGGTAGAGACGCGATTAATCGCGTCTGTACAAGAGTCAGTTTTTATTCCCTATCTGCTCCTCTGCCCCTCCGCCTCTCCGCCCCTCCGCCCCCCAGCTTCAACAGCGATGGGATATTTATTTATTTAGAAGTCTCTTACCACGTGCGAGTTCCACCACAGCTTTAACTAACTGTTCTGGCTCAAGGGGCTTTGTAACGTGCCGTTGATAGCCACTGGCTATGGCTCGCTGGCGATCGTCTTCTCTGGCATAAGCAGTCAAAGCGATCGCTGGAATCTGTCCTCCTTTTTCAGGAGGTAAAGTCCGGATCTGTTGCAGCAGGGTATAGCCATCGACTTCGGGCATCCCAATATCACTGACTAACACATCGGGTTGGAAGGATTCTAGGTTTGCCAACACTTCTGCCGCAGAGGCAACAGTCAGGATTTCCGCTCCATAGAGAGCAAGCAATTCTGTTAATAGTTCGCGGACATCGGGGCGATCGTCAACTGTGAGGACTCGAATTCCTGTGAGATCGAGTGCTTGTTGTGGCAACTCTTCTGTCTGCTCGATTTCTGGTTCGACATCCAGCAGTGGCAAGTAAACTGTAAAGGTGGCTCCCAACCCTTCACCAGGGCTGTCAGCCGCGATCGTGCCGCCGTGGGCTTCAACCAACTGACGAACGATCGCCAATCCCAATCCTAACCCTCCATACTTGCGAGTAATTGAGACATCTTCTTGACGGAATGACTCGAAAATATGCGGCAAAAACTCCGGGTTAATGCCTTTGCCAGTGTCACTGACGATAATGCGTGCTTGTTCGCCGACTCGCTCTAGTCGGGTTTCCACCCGTCCGCCTTTGGGGGTAAACTTGATCGCATTGGCAAGTAAGTTCCAAACGATTTGTTGCAGGCGGGTGGAATCCCCAGAGACTTGCCCCACATTTGGCAGTACCGGATGCAACAGAATTGATTTGGCAGCGGCGGCTGTCCTGACTGCGTCGAGGGCAGATTCAATGACAAATGCCAGATTCACAGGAGCAGCATCGATGCTGAGTTTGCCGCGTAGAATCTTCGCAATATCTAATAAGTCATCAATTAGTTGAGTTTGCAGTTTGGCGTTGCGTTCGATGGTAGCCAAAGCTTCAGCCATTTTAGTTTCATCAAATTTGCGGGTTTGCAGCAGTTTTGTCCAGCCCAAAATCGGGCTGAGAGGCGATCGCAACTCGTGGGAGAGAACGGCCAGAAACTCATCTTTGATGCGGTTGGCACGTTCGGCTTCTAGCCGTGCGGTTTGCTCTAGCTGCAATAGGCGATCGCGTTCTTGCTCTGCTTGCTGGCGCTCGGTGATGTCGCGCGAGATCGCCAACAGTTGTGAGACATGTCCTGCCGTGTCGAGAATGGGTGTAACTGCGACATCCCACCATTTTGGCGTTCCTTTGGCGGTCGGACAAAAGCCCTGAAATCGGCTGAGTTCGCCTGTTTTCGCTATGACAATCGCCTCCTCTGCCCTTGTGCGATCGTCATCTTGCCAAAAACTAGTCCAATCCTCGTTTAAGTAGGTGGCGAAATCATCTATTTCCAAAAGACACAGTCCACCCGTGTTGATATACAAAAGTTGCCCGTTGAGATCCAATAGTTTGATGCAATCGCTGCTACTTTCTAATATGCGGCGTTTAAACTCTTCACTTTGTCGCAACGACTGCTCTACTTGTTTGCGATCGGTAATATCTCGCCAAGTGGCAACAAATCCATCTCCAAATTTAGCTACACGGATATCAAAGGCTCTAACTAAGCGTTGTTGTCCGTAATCATCTTCATAAACTAGGCTGTCTTTGACGAGCGACTGCCCCGTTTCTACTACCTGACAGTATTCATCGAACAAAGTACTGTCATAATATCCCGGTAGGAACTCATCCAGCCCTTGACTGGGCTGAGTGCAAGTCATTTGATTGCTGAGGCAGGCAGCATCATTGACATATTCAACTTGAAAATTGACAATCTCTCCTCGCTCATTCCGCACAGCTCGGTATACCCCAAAACAATCGAGCATGTTTTCTACCGATGTGCGGAAACGTTCCTCACTATCCCGTAGTTCTGCTTCTACTCGTCTGCGTTCGGCTAGTTCGTTCTGTGCCTGCTGATAAAGTTCCGCCTGCTGGAGTGCAATTCCTACTTGAGTTGCCAATTCTTTAAGCAAGTCAACTTCTAAGGGTTGCCACTGTCGGGGAGCGGCGCAATGATGGGCAATTAACATGCCCCACAACTGCCTATTTTGGAGAATTGGGACGATCAGATTTGCCCGTACTTGTAACTTTCGCAAAAGTTCAACGTCGTCGGGGGCGATGCTGGCATCATAAATATCTGGGTTGAGGGTGACGAGTCCCTGACGAAAATGTTCGACATAGTCTTCACTCAAGTAAGGGTCGTGGTAGGAGCCGGACAACAGAGAATAATCTGCGACTACAGATTCGGTTGTAACTGTACCCCAACCGTCTGATTGCGAGCGGACAATCAAAACGCGATCGGTTTGGAGAAATTGCCGCACTTCGCTCACCGTCGTTTGCAGAATTTCTGCTAAATCCAGGGTTTGATGAATCTTTTGCGTAATCTGCGATACCAATCGCTCTCGTTCGATGCGCTGTTGCAATTGAGTGCGAAGCTGCACTGTTTCAATTGCCCCATTTACCGCTAGTTGCAGCCCTTCTGGGGTAATTTGCTCTTTAACGAGATAATCTTGGGCGCTTGCTTTCATTGCCTGAACTGCGATCGCCTCGTTGCCCTGTCCTGTTACCATAATCACAGGTAAGTAGGATTGCCGTGTCAAGGATTGTAACCGAGCTAGAAATTCTAGGCCATCCAAGTCGGGCAATCGATAATCGAGTAAAACGGCATCTGGCTGGTGTTGCTGCCAAAGTTCTAGTCCTTGTCCCCCTAAATTTGCTTCTAAAAGTGTATAAAAATACTCGCGATCGCGCCGTAAATATCGCCGATAAAGTTCTCGGTCTTCTGGGGAGTCATCGACAATTAAGACAACACGCGATTGACTCATGACTAATCCTTGGCGCTATCGGGCAGCGTTGTCACTTCAAACCAATATTCTACGAGCAT
The DNA here is from genome assembly GCF_016056275.1 of Dendronalium phyllosphericum CENA369. Classification (GTDB taxonomy): domain Bacteria; phylum Cyanobacteriota; class Cyanobacteriia; order Cyanobacteriales; family Nostocaceae; genus Dendronalium; species Dendronalium phyllosphericum. Next base: position 71,872 of record NZ_JAECZA010000009.1, read on the forward strand.
CTCAATATCTCGTTTCAGTTGAGCAAAATCGATTGGCTTTACAATGTAGCTGTTGACTCCGTAGCGATAGCATACTTCGATATCTTTGGGATTGTTGGAGGTAGTAAACACCACCACCGGAATTGTGTTCAACTTCTCATCTTGTTTAATCCGGCGCAACACTTCCCTACCATCGGTTCCGGGCAAGTTTAAGTCTAGCACAATCAAGCCGGGACGGGGCGCATCGCCTTCTACATAGCTGCCAGTCCGGTAAAGAAACGCCAATGCTTGTTCTCCATTCACACACCGATGAGTGTGAATGGCAATCGGCGATCGCCGCAAAAACCGTTGCAGTGCCTCAAAATCTTCATTGCTGTCTTCTACAACTAACAGTGATGGCAGTCTGAGAGCAGAAGCTGAAATGCGAGTCATGGGTTGGCCTTTGCTGACAGGGTGAAGTAAAATGTACTGCCTTGAGTGGGTGTAGATTCTACCCAAATTCTACCACCGTGACGTTCTACTATTTTGCGGGCAATGGTTAATCCCACCCCAGTCCCGCCGCCAAATTCATCTCGTCCGTGCAAACGGCGGAATATCTGAAAGATTTTGTCGAGATGCTCTGGCGCGATTCCAATACCGTTATCACAAATGTAGAAAGTCAGATAAGTGGGAGCAACTTTTGTTTGGGCATTTTCCTCAATGAAACCAATTTCGACCCACTTGTGCGATCGCTCGTTGTACTTCACGGCGTTGCTAATCAGGTTAGTCAAGAGTTCGTTAACTTGAAAGCGATCGCCTAAAATAATCGGGAGCAGTTGAGGAATGCGAAACTCAACTTCGATTTGCGGTCGGGAAATGGTCAAGGTTGCGATTATCTGCGACACCAACTCGTCCAGATTTATTGGTTGCCGACTCAGTTCGGCGCGTCCCAACCGCGAGAAATGCAGTAGTGAATTGATTAGGTCTTCCATACGCTGGGTTAGCCGCACCAAGGTTTGGAGTTTGGCAATCCCATCGTCATTTAGTACGTCTGCGTAGTCTTCTATTAAGAAGTTAGCATAGTTGTGAATCCCCCGTAACGGTTCTTTCAGGTCATGGGAGGCAACGTAGGCAAAGGAATCGAGTTCTTCATTACTGCGTTGTAATTCAAAATTCATCAATGCCAATTTGTCTGCTTGCCGCAACACAACGCCCACAATCAGGCTTCGCAGTTCCGTAACCGCTTCAATTTCACAGGATTTCCAAGGCAAGGCACACCCTCGCACCGTCTCTTGCCACAACTGGAAGGATTTGCGAGGAGACATTCGTAAACTGCCATCTGCTAAAACTTCCACAGGTTTGTTGGGGTTGCGGCCCCAGTTCACAGTTTGAATTACCTCTGGACGAAACCAGAGAATGTAATTGTGATGAACTTGAGAAATTTCTAAGGCTAAAACTCCACTGGCGATCGCTTTAAATGACTCCGCAGCTGGGTAGTTTTTCGGGAGCGATCGCATCTCAAATAAGTTGTGACAAAACTGAGGTTTAATCCAATCTAGTAAGGCGCGAACTTCTTGCTCTGATGGCGTTTTACCCACATGCATGTACTGGTTGCCGCTGCATACTACTGCTCCGGCAGCATCTACTAAACTCAATAGCTTAGTATCTAATTGCACGATGCCGTCTAGAAAATACTCCGCCTGAGACAATGCATCAACAAATTGAGTTTGTAATGACTTCAATTGCATTTTGTAATCGATGTCCTCACTTGCTTGTTTGTTTGCCAGTTCCACAGACACGATTTGGCCAATGAATTCGCAGACAGTGCGGATATTGTAAGGAACATATTTAGGCGACGAATGATGACAGGCAATCAAGCCCCACAGCTTTCGTTCGTGTATCAAGGAAATAGACATAGAGGCAGTCACGCCCATATTGTGCAGGTACTCTAGATGAAATAAAGAAACACTCCGCAACACCGATAGACTGAGATCGAGCGGTTGATTTGTTAAGGGATTGTTCGTAGGAATTAAAGCGGCAGGCTGGTAGCTGGCATCTGGAATCAACCGCAGCCAATTGAGAGTGTATAGCTGTCGGGCTTGTTTGGGAATATCAGAAGGTGGGTAGTGTAAGTCCAGATAGGGCGTTTCCAGATTGGTGTCTTCAGCAATTACCCTGCCTGCTTCCTCGCTATCGAATCGATAGACCATGACGCGATCGAAACCAGTAATTCGCCGGATTTCTTTGACCGCGAGTTGGCACATGTCTAGTAAAGTAGGTGCTTTTTGAATCCGAGTGGTGGTTCCTTTTACCTGTTGATAGAAGTCAAAAAAGTTTGTTTTACTCTTCGCTTTTTTCGGCTCTAATTCCAGAAGAATTATCCCATCTAAGCGATGCACAATACCATCAAAATAAATTGATTTATTCAGACGCTTGATGGATAAATTGAGAGGATTAATGCTTTCAAAATCCTCTGACAGACATTGTTGAATCAGCTGAATTTGCTTGGCATCCAGTAAGTCTGACAGCGGCTGACCTAACAATTCCTTTGGTTGACGACCAATCGCGTTTTGGGTGTTGCTGCTTACCTGAACGATTTCCAGGGTGGGATCTTGCAAAACCAATAAAACCCCGTGCGGCTGAATCGACCCTGGAATGTGGACTGGTTCGCGATCGCAGTTGGTCAAATCAATCGTCTCATCAGTCATTCTCTGTTTCTCAAACTCTTCATTGTTGGGATTGTGCTTCTCTTAAAATAACGGGCGATCGCAAAAATATTTTTCAAAACTATCCCTTTCACTCTAGCTTTCTTAGTTAAAAATTACAAAGAAAGGCAAAGGGCAGGAGGCAGAAGGAAAGAAGTATCAATAAAAACTTATTTTTGTTGGTTTCAAGCCCACTGAAAAAGAGAATGTTTTTCAATACGCGCGGCGCATAAAAAACTTCGTCCTTATTTAATCCGACGTTTTAAAGCGTGGGTTTCTTTCTGTCCTCTGCCTTCTGAAGAATTAGTATTACTACTTTGATAACCTGTGTAAATTAATATACTACTGCTTGTGACGATCAGAGCCAGTACGGCAGGAATTAGTGGTATCCAAATGTCTTGCAGGAGCATAATAAAGCTGATTGCAAATATAACCTCAACTATATTGATTCTGGAGCGTTCGCTTCAATATTGGAATTTTAGATAGAATGAGTCAGGAGGCAGAAGGCAATGGTTATTTATTTCTCCCTCACTCCCTCACTTCCTCAGAAAAGAGGCTTTAAGCTAAAAGATAATAACGGCGGATATCCGGTTACAGTTTTAAGATAAATACAATCAGCGGACTAATGAAGGCTATTTAAATCCTCAGAAGCATGAAAGCTATTTTCGGAAATTATCTTTTTCAATCTGGCTGGCTTAGAGGATTGGGATGGAATTCTGTATTGTTTTGGTGCTGTATAGATAGCGGGGGCATCTTACTTTTGTAGAAAGCCTTATTAAACCTCACCCCAGCCCTCTCCTTAGTAAGGAGAGGGAGCAGGAATATTGTTTCTCCTATAGTGTATTTGCTTTCACTAAGATGCAGTTTGATATTCACCTTGATTTATATAGCTATAAGAATTTTGAATGGCTGCTTATGGTGATGGTCTATTAGTTTGTGATGGCTCACTTTGCACTGGCAATGATGTCGGACTAACTGTACCTTTGAAAAGCTGCCCATTACGTTCTACTTCGATTGGCAAAGGACTACCAATCGTACTCTTTTCCACTAATTTGATTACTTCTTCAGTTGTAGTAACAGGTTGATTATTAATACTCCGAATCGCATCACCAGGTCGTAATCCGGCAATGGATGCTGGAGAGCCGGGAACAATCTGAATCAATAAAACTCCATTATCTATTGTGATATTAATGTGATTGCCGGGTTGATTATTGATTTTTTCTTTAACTTCTGGTGTCAGCGTCACCATCTGAATACCCAAATAAGGTTTGTCAGCTTGTGTTGATGTTGATATTGGCAGTTTAGCTGGTGATGATGTCGGACTAACTGTAACTTTGAAAAGCTGCCCATTACGTTCTACTTCGATTGGTAAAGGACTACCGATTGTACTCTGTTCCACTAATTTGATTACTTCTTCAAATTTAGTCACAGTTTGATTATTAATACTGCGAATCACATCACCAGCTTGTAATCCTCCAATAGATGCTGGAGAGCGGGGAACGATATCAACCAATAAAACTCCGTTATCTGTTGTAAGATTAATGCGATCGCCTAATTTGTTATTGATTTTTTCTTTAATTTCTGGTGTCAGCGTCACCATCTGAATACCCAAATAAGGTTTGTTAGCTTGTGTTGGTGTTGATGTTGGCAGTTCAGCCGTAGGAGTTTGACTAGAAAGCTCTGTGGGAGAGAAACTAGGAACGCTGGGGGTTGGTTGGGGTGAGATTACTGGTGGGGTGTTTTGGGGTTCACTACTAATTGTGGCTTGTTCACTAGATACAGGCGTGGATTGGGCTACTAGTTGCTGTTGTTGATTGTTGGTGGCCAAACCAATAATCACCGCAGCACCAATCAAACCACCTACAATTAAACTACCCACAAAGATTCCACGTTGTCCATTGCTTTGATTTGTAGGTTGAGTGGAAGCAGGTGGACTAACAGAAATTGTGTTTTGAGGTGTTGCTACTGATGGGGGCACATTTTGCAGGGCTTCTAGCATTTCTGTGGCTGTGGGATAGCGATCGCGCGGATGATAGGCGATCGCGCGATCGATTACCATTGCCAATGTAGGGCTAACATTTAAAGCGTGTTGATGCCAAACAATTTCTCCAGTACGGGGATCTGTCTCAAGTTCGTGTGGTTGTCTCCCAGTTAGTAGATAAATCACAGTCATCCCTAAACTATATAAATCACTGGAATAAACTGGTCTACCTGCGGCTTGTTCACTGGGCATATATCCCGGCGTGCCAATCACAATTGAACTGGTAGGTAACCCTTGAGAATTCACCACTGTTCCCATTGATTCCCGCACTGCACCGAAATCTATCAGCACTGGTTTACCATCACGGTGGCGCAAAATAATGTTATCTGGCTTGATGTCGCGGTGAACGATACGCTTGGAGTGGACGTACTTCAGAACTGGTAACAAGTTTACTAAGATTTCCCGGACTACACTTTCGCTCAATAACCCTTGTTGTTGAATTTTAGCTGCGAGGGTATCACCTTCGACCCACTCCTGCACCACGTAGAACTGACCTTCTGACTGAAAGTAGGCATACAAGGAGGGAATCTGGTCAGTAGAACCGCTCAAATCTTCTAGAATTGCTGCTTCTCTCTGAAATCGTTCTTGTACCAGTTGGTAAATCTGGATGTTATTTTGAATTGGTTTGAGCTGTTTAATGACGCAGCACCGATTGGAGGGCATTTGGGTATCTTCCGCGAGAAAAGTTTCACCAAATCCACCGCTCCCCAACGTCCTGAGCACTCGATAACGATTCTCTAGAAGCATTTGCATAATTTGGTATTAGTAATTATAAGTATGTATTAATTAAGAATTAATCTTACTACTTTGATGGACGGTGTAGCTTACTACACTACTACCTGTTACGATTAAAGCCAGCACGGCAGGAATTAGCGGTATCCAAATGCCTTTTACGAGCATAACAAAGCCGATTGCAGATATAACCCCAACTACAACAACTCCCACTAATCCTAAAAGCAAGAAATTACGAACGCGCCATACCAAGATTCCACCAAAAATAGACCAGCAAAAAACCCACAAAGCATCACCCCAAACAGGCCAAACCCACAACAAAGTTCGCCCGTCTAAAATTGCACTGAGAATTTGACTCACCATTTGAGCGTGAACAATAACTCCGGGCATTTCCTGGTTTTGAGCGGTAGCGTCAGGGGTAGAAAAATAATCGCCAGCACTTTGGTTAGTGATGCCAATGATCACAATCCGATTGTTTACGGTCTTGGGATCGATCGCACCCCTAAGCACATCTTTTAATGTGACCTGCTCGACAGCCTTTAAGGGATCGAAGGAACGGTAATTTAACAATATTTGATAGCCCCAGTCATCCAGTTGGTGATACCCACCCATATGCGATCGCAATCGCTTAAATACAACTTTGCCGATTTGCAACTCTTTGTTGGTGTATTTGATAGAGATACCCTCAGCATCTAAGTAACGAAATGCCAATTGAGCGCTGAAGGCATAGGGCGTAGTACAAGGGGATTTGCTTGGTTGCATCGCAATCAGATGGCGGCGAAGAATACCATCGCTGTCTTTGACAAAATCGCTAAAGCCTTGACGTTTTTGAGGAATTTCTGGAGGAGGTGCAACGCCTGGTTCATTAATTTGGGGTTCGCTGACTTTGCAAATAGCAATGAAGCGATCGCTGCGCCGCATCCAAGCGGCTAAAGGTGCTTCGTTGTTGTCTACAGGAAAATCACGATAAATATCTAAGCCAATAGCTCTTGGTTGGTACTGCTCTAGTTTCTGCACGAGTAAAGCGAGGGCGCGATCCGATAGCGAGCCTTTTCTTTGTTGCTGTTCTGGCAGCTTAAAATCATCTTCAGAAATGGCAACTACCAAAAGGCGACGATCTGGTTGTTCTTTAGGGCGCAGCCGCAGCAGTTGGTCGAAAGCCCTTAGTTCCGCAGTTTGTAGTAGTCCTAGATGCCGTACTCCCATTGCTAAAGCTGTGACGATCGCAGCTAAAACTAGCACAGTTTGCAGACGGTGCTTGCTGGGTAAAGGCGATGTCTCAACTGATTCTAAACCTGATGACGCTTTATCAACCCAGTTTTGATTAAAAACAGTAGCATATATGCGGTTATAAACTTTTAATAAACCTTGTTGCTTGACTACCAATCCTGTTAACCGCAATTCCATTTGTTCGGGACTGTTATCTGCTACGATTTGGCCTGTTTGCAAAATTTGCCGATAAAGCCTTAGTAACTGCCTAGTGCGCTGTTCGCTTCTCAAAATGTTATTCTCGGCACAGCGGCAAAAAAAGCGATCGCGGATTGTCCTTAGATGTTCTGGTTCATCTTGGGATTCCCAGTTTTCAATGACTTGAGAGCGCACAATTTTCTTAACATACTCTGTTTCATTATCTTGGGGAATGGTAGAAGCGATCGCTAACTGGCAAAGCTTCTGAGTCAAAAAAGGTTGACCGCCACTCCAAGCTAATATTTCTTGCAACACTCTTTGGGGGTTAACAAATCTACCCACTAATCCCTCAGCTAATGGTTGAGCTTCAGACAATTGAAAACCGTTGAGTTCAATTGCTAGACCAATGTTAAAAGGTGTGTGGTGTTTGTCTTGAATCAAATCGTAGGGAGTAGTCACCCCTAGTAGTGCAAAAGTCAGGCGTTGGTAAGCTGGATTGTCGGCTCGTTTGTTATAGCAAGCCCGAATCAAAGCTAAAAAATCATCCTTGAAATTTAGTCTGAGAATACTATCAATTTCGTCTACAAAAATCACAATGTTTTGAGAGACTTCTATCAGCAGCACTGACTCGATAAACTCACTCAAGCGTTGCACTGGTGAAAGTTCAGAGCGATCGCTCCACCAAGCCAATACTTTGAATTTAGGGATGAAACTACGCGCCAGCCTCCGCACTACACCCAAATACCACTCAGATGCAGTTATATCCTGGCTGCCAATCGCCGTAATGTCAATAACACCACAGGCAATATTTTCAGCTTGCAGTTTACGCATTGTTTGGACTCGCAGGCTAGACTTGCCCATCTGCCGCGAGTTGAAGGCATAACAAAATTCCCCAGCTTTTAGCGCATCATAAAAATCTTTATCTGCTTGCCGCTGCACATAGCTGGGAGCATCAATTTGGAGACTTCCTCCGACTTGATATTTGTAAGCTGAGTTTTCTGCTTTGCTCGTCGGATGCATTCTCACTTTCAGCAGTAAAAATCTAAGCTATTAGGCAAAATTAATTATACGCGCTCAAGGGTAAGGCTCCCCTTATGTAAAGCTACAGATTATTTGACCGCAGCGACAAATTAAAAGTCAAGTTTTTCCTGCCTGCAAGCTTTACTAGAAAAATATTTTATTTTAAGGGTTTGATGAAGTTGTAGAAATACTATAAAAAAATACTACACTCTAATAGTACTAACTATCAGAGTGTAGCAAATGTACTTCAATTTTCCTAATTTAAGCCTAGTACTTTAAGGATATATCTGCTGTTCATAAGTGACAGCTTTTATAGTGTCACTTTATAACATACCCTTAAGTATATTAAGCGCTCTAGATAGCCTTTGGGCATTTCAGAACGCTTATAGATTTATACGAGGAGAACCCACGCCAGTTACTTACAGTGAGTCCAGCACTGGTATCACCTTTTCCCAGCCCAAAAGGCTTTGGCAACTGACAACTATAGCCGTAGTCCTAATGTAATGTAAGGACAGTGGTAATTCTCATCAGCACTTTGCTATAACTCTTGTCCCCAAAAACAAAGCCCCTCTGACAATGGTTGTAGAGGGGCGAGGTATACGGTATGAAAGAACTTTAATTGTTTTCAAACTCACGCGAAGACTCTATCAAAAGAAAATTTTTGCGTTTATTCTTAGTTTTGAGAACAGTTAGATAGTTATCAGTGTAGCGAAAAGCAGCTGCACAGTCGTAGGCAGCAATAGATATAGCTTGCAAAAAAACATTTGCGGGAATTTCAAAACCTAAAAATTTTTCAGTTAAAATCAACAAATCGCTATCTGTTGCAGGTAAAGTAGTTTCCTGTACCCATTCTAAGTCTTCTAAGATATCTTCAATTAATGCTTTGGACATTTAATACCTCCCCAAAAGCAAAAGATGCAAAACCTGTGATGAAATTTAACTGTTGATCGCGAGTCCGTAAATTTTCTGGGAGTTCAGTATCGGGACATCCTATCTCCCTTAAAATATGTAAACAATAAGCACTGAGTTCACTGTATGAAGCTCGCTCCCACTCAAGAGATACCTGTTTCGCCCTTTGTTGGTTAACTCGGAAAACTGTCATTGCAGGGCTAGTCATAAATGTACCCTAATAAACTGGATAATGCAGTTTTGATCGGAACTACAAGTTAGCGTAACCGTGTTTTTGCGGAAATTATAAAGATAGGCAATAGAAGTATCAGCGCATTTGCGGTAAGGCCAATTCGGGATTATCGGAGAAAGTTTGTATTTTAAATCACAATAAGACTTAACTGTGAGCCTTTCGTTTGGCAGAAGTTACTGCTAACAACAGCTATTACTGTGCTGATTAGTAGCACTGTTAGCTCAGAGTAATGTACTCATGTTTAACTTTCTCAAACGAGTTGAAGATTATGCTAAACGTATCTTTCAAGCATGTCGATATCTAGGGCAAAGACTATCAGTTAGTTTCGATCGCCCGTTTATTCATCCGTGGCTTTGCACAAAATTCATGAGTTTCTTCTGACTCCTGATTCCTGAATTCTATTTTGATAAATTCTCTCGCTTCAAGTTCCATTTATCGTTTTTATTAAGAGACTAACAACATGAATTCACAACATCATAGTTTCACAAATAAGTTAACTAATCTCATAGGAATTGTTGGGGTTAGTGCTGCGATCGCATTTACTAGTTATTATTGTCTCAACCAACCAGCAAATGCTCAAATAACACCAAATAATCCACCTATCCCAGGTGTGAGAAATCAGCAAACTAATATCAGTGACCTTGATAGACTGTATATCTTAGAGGCTGGCTGGGGCGGATTAGCGGAAGTACAACTGGCACAATTAGCACTACAAAAGTCTAAAAACAATAAAATTAGGCAGTATGCCCAGCAAATAATTCGAGAGCATACACCTGTAAACCAGCAACTAATAGAGCTAGCTACCCGAAAAGGAATTACACCGCCTACTGATGTGGGGCCTAAGTATCAAGTCTTAATAGAACGGCTATCACAACTTTCTGGCAGCAATTTTGACCAAGTATACAAAAATGAAGCTGGTATAAACTTGCATATGGAATACTTGGCTATTCAGCGCCGTCAGTCACAACTCGGTCAAGATCCAGACCTCCGGGCATTTGCAACCAAAAATATACCAGTAGTACAGAAACATTTGCAAATGGGTAGCGATCGCCTGTCTTGAAAATGGGTGTAATACCATTTCCCAAAAATAATGATACAGATCCAAACCCAGAAACCCAGACTCAATCAGACTTTCTTAATTACGAATTACGAATTACGAATTGGTATAAGGGTATGGAGTGTATACTGATATCCAACCAAATAAACCTTACTGGAATTTTAAGATTTCTGAGCTTGAATTTTGTCAAAGATAGCGCCTTCATCAAAGAATTTTTTCTGAATTTCGTCCCATCCTCCCAAATCTTGAGCTTTGAAGAGGGTTTTAATCTTAGGCAAGTTGCTTTCTACTTCTTTGACAATGGTGGTATCAACGCTACGAAATCCTATTTTGGCAAACTCTCGTTGCACTTCTGGGGTGTAAAGAAATTTGATAAATTCTTCTGCAACTTGGCGAGTACCGTGTTTCTCAACATTTTTATCTACAATTGCAACAGGGTTGTCAATGGAGATATTCACATCAGGGACAACATAGGAAAATTTACCACCGCTTTGTGTTGCTGATAAAATCATCTCGTTTTCATAGTTGAGTAAAGCATCACCTTGACCTTCTTTAAAGAATAAGTCGGTGGCATTTCGAGCAGTTTTAGGCAGCACGGGTGCATTTTTATAAACTTTCGAGGTGAAGTCTAACGCTTGATTTTCGTTTCCACCAGTTTTGGTTACAGAACCCCACAGACATAAGAAGTTCCAGCGCGCACCACCAGATGTTTTTGGGTTAGCTGTCAGTACATTTACCCCATCTCGTGTTAAATCTGCCCAAGTTTTAATATTTTTGGGATTCCCTTGACGAGTGGCGATCGCACCCACCGATTGAGTAACAATTGCATTATTTGGGGCTTCTTTTTCCCATCCCGGTTGAATAAAACCTGTCTGGACAAGTTTATTAATGTCAAGAGCAAGTGACAAATGTACGACATCAGCTTCTAAACCATCAATCACATTCAGAGTTTGAGAACCAGAGCCATCATAACTTTGCTTAAAAACAATTTTTTGGTTGTGTTCTTTTTGCCACTTTTCTACAAATTTGGGAATAATGCGATCGTATGCAGCATTGGTAACTGAGAAGGAAACAAAAGTTAAGTTGACATCGCCTCCAGAAGCGGCGCTAGTCTTACCAGCATTATCAACATTGCCTGAAGAACAGGCTGCGATCGCAACACTTAAAATTACTCCAACTAAAAATAAAGATATAAACCATCGCTGCTTTATAGCTTGTAAAGCTTGAACAATATAAGTGCGAACTTGTTCAGTTATATATTTTTTGAATGCATATGCATACTGTCGCTTATTTGTCAAAGCTTCCTCCTCAAACTGCGAAAAAACGAGCAAGTTACTGTAGTTTAAAGATATTATAAAGCAGTAGCGAAAAATACTTAATCTTTTATTAACCTAAGTTTAAACAAGCTGGAGATTTTGCCGCAAAAGGAAGTTAGGGAGTTTCTAATCTCAAACTGGGAAAAGAGTACCGACAATGCCTAATGTCACAATTAATAGCATTGCTACTGTTAACCGCTTCGTGAGTTGGCGTTCGTGAGATATTCTCGCTACTAGTGGTAGGTTCACGAGTACGCTGGCAACAGAAGCGAACACAGCACCAGTCCCCGCTTCGTTAGCAGAAAGCGTACCATGAGCAGCTAACGTTGCTGCACTAGCTACGGCACTGGCGCTAGAAATCAAACCGCCAACAATACTGACACTATAAAAGCCAAATTGACCTAAAGCTTTCTGCGCTAACACCGCAGCAATTTGCAGTGCGAGAAAAATTAGACCAAATTTTAACGCCGATTTGAGCGAGAAAGGAGATTCAAAATTCAGTGTATGGGTAGTTTCTATTGCCAAGTTATTTCCTTGGTCTACTTCAAGCGGCCTAGAAGCTGTCTGGACTGCCTGGCGGTGGATGAGGGTGAGTCCCACGCTTCCCGCCAACATCAAGGCCAGTGCTGGTGCTGAAGACTGTAAAGTATGGGGGGATAAAATAGCCAACAATACAGCGTTGCGTAATACCATTGCTATGGTAGCCAGAACGATCCCCCGGTACGCCACCTCATTCAGCCGCCCTTGAGTTTCATGCACCCGCTTGGCTAACTCAACCACAGCAACACTGCTATTGACCAAACCACCTAAAAAGCTAGCTACCTGTATGCCACGAGTTCCGTAAATTTTCCACAACACATAGTTTACGAAACCTATACCCGCTACCAGAATTACAGTTAGCCAAGCCTCACGCAACTGCACTAATCCCCACGGATCTATAGTCCCACTTGGTAGTGCTGGATAGATGACAAAGGTCAACATCGCCAACATAATTGCTGACTTGAGTTCGGGTTCGCTGAGTCCCAAGCTGAAACCTTTAAGGCTTTCTTTCCAAGAGAGTAACGCCGCTGCAATTACTGCCACAGCCACAGGAGTCACAGTATGTCCCTGTCCGCACAATACCCCAGCCAGCCCGATTACCAGCAAAGCTGTCGAAGTAGTCAACTCAGTGCCCTTACCTACTCGCAAGGTTTGAAGGTTCAAAAAGACAATCAACAACCCCAGCAATGCAATACATAACAGGGCGTAGTTCTCACCTAGTATTCCGCCCAAGCCTCCCAATAATGACACAAAACCAAATGTTCGCACTCCCGTGTGTTTATGCCGCCATTCCCGCTCCAAACCCACAAATAGTCCAATAACTAGTGCCAGTGACAACCGCTTGATACTATACGTGTGCAGCGTTCCGGAGAAAATTGATGAAGCTAAATCGTTAGTGGGTGCAACGGATATCCAGTATTGAAATGAGATATCCATTAATTGGCTGGGCAAGAGATAGGCACTAAGACCATAAAGAGACATAGTTTATGGAACTACGGTAGATACTGTTAACCGATGAAGCGGTCGATCGCAAAGACCTAGACAAAGTAGATTTTTATCACAAGTGAGCTTAACCAAATGACTTGGCTTTACTTACTACCGCTAAAAGCTTACCTGCTAAGTTTACAATAAATTAAGTTAAGGTTAATGAAAGGTTAAGCACATTTAGATACTGATTACTTATTTGACTGATATGATACTAGTTCTCGATGCGATAACGTATTAACTGCTTAACTGCTGTTACTGGTAATCCTAAAGCTTGAGCGATCGCAGCATCAACTTGAGCAAATTCAGTTACGGGGAACTCAAACTCCATCTGCTTTAAAACCGAATCAGCAGTGTAAACCTTGACTTCAGTCAACTTATCTCTGCGCTCGATTAGAGCTTCAATAGACATGACAGCCAGGGAAACCGAAAACTGAATTTGATGTTTAGAATCGGCGTGGATTTGGGCTGTTGTATCGTAGGTATAGCTCAATACTTGATGTGCGATCAAACCCGTACTCAACCAAAAAAACACTCCGATTAAAGGTAACGGCAGCCAGAACTCTAATCCTAAGTTAATCAGAAATTGCAGCCAACGGGGTCGAGACATAAGGGACTTCTGAATAAAAAATATTAGCAGGGGGGCTGGGCTGACTTTTCACGGTATGTGGACGCATAAGCGACGGTGTGGGGTGTGGGGTGTGGGGTGTGGGGTGTAGTCCGGCTTTCTTGTTTTGTTTTCCCTACACCCTACCCCCTACCCCCAGCCTTAACGAGAGTTTGAGGACTTCCCGTGAAAAGTCAGGGGGGCTGGGGAAGAAGAATACGATAATGTATTGAATGGAGTTAAATACAGTTATTTTTGCAGTTCCCTAACATTGAGAAAGCTTGATGATGAATTGATCGTAGGAAAATAGAAAGTAAAGTACAGCGATATGATGAATGAGAATCTTACTTGTAGAAGACGATCTCACTCAATTACAACCACTACATGGTGCGCTCTCGAAAGTCGGACATGTTGTAGATGGTGTCGAAGATGGTGAAACAGCTCATTGGTTGATGACAGACAGAGACTACGACCTGTTAATTTTAGACTGGATGTTGCCTAAAGTTAGTGGTATTAGTTTGTGTCAGCAGTATCGCCAAGCAGGAAAAACGGCTCCGGTACTGATTCTCACAGCTAAGGATGCGATTTTAGATAAAGTGTCTGCTTTAGATGTTGGTGCTGATGACTATCTAGTTAAACCCTTTAGTTTGCTCGAACTTTTGGCACGAGTGCGAGCATTGGGAAGGCGCGCACCACTCTGGCAAGGTGACACGCTAGAATTAGCCGATTTACAGCTGCATCTCAACACTCTCACGTTACAGCGCCAGGAAGTTACAGTTCAGTTGTCGGGTCGAGAGTTTCAGTTACTAGAATATTTCTTGCGACATCCGAAGCAAGTACTCAGCCACGACCAAATCGAACAAGCACTTTGGGAATGGAATACACAGCCAGATAGTAAAGCGATAACGATGTTAGTGCATCGAGTGCGGCAGCGGTTACAGATGGTAAAAGCAGAAGATTGGCTACAAACCGTTTATGGTATGGGATATCGATTGATTGTCGCGGAATCATGCGATCGCTAATTCCTACCATGTTCAACCGCAGTCGGCGTAACCTAGCTCGCTGGTTTACGCTTTCGATGGGTAGTATTTTAGTTATCTTTGCAGTAATACTTTACTTTCTAGAAGCCAAAGAGCAGTTACGGACATTTGACCAAGAAATTTACAATACAAGCCGACTGATGGCGGCTGGCGTTGAAGATGGACTTTACCAAGAACAGCAGCGCATTAGCTTGGAAGATGTCCCGATTTTGGGTGGTGAAGCTTTACCTTTTGAGAGTGCAATTGTTTATGCTCGCTGGTATACCCCTAAAAAGCAACTACTAGAGTTTTTTGGTGTCACACCATCGGAGCAGTTGAAAAATAAACTAGGGTTTCAAACAATTGAATCAAGCGATCGCCCCAACGAACAACTGCGTCAGTTAACACTTCCTGTTTTTCAGAATCAGCAATTAATCGGCTATCTGGAAATAGCTGCCTCTTTAGCACCTGTTAAAGAAACTTTATGGTCGCTGCAACTGTATTTAATAGTAGGCGTACCCGTTGCTTTGAGTGCAATTAGTTTAACTGGTTGGTTTCTTGGTGGCATGGCAATGCAGCCAATTCGCCAATCCTACGAACAATTACAGCGGTTCACAGCCGATGCTTCCCACGAGTTACGCACACCCCTAACAGCAATTCGCAACAATGCTCAGTTTGGCTTGTTGGAACCAATCGACCCTCACCAACAGCAGAATTCCTTAGAAAATATCGACCGAATTGCCGAATCAATGGGAATGCTGGTAAGCGATTTATTATTCTTAGCTCGACACGAAGGGCAGTTAGTACCACAAGCACTCAATCTCGTTGATTTGGTAAGTTGGCTTCAGCCGTTAGCAGAAGAATACGCCCAGCAAGCAAAGGCAAAAAATTTAGAATTCACGAGCGAATTTCCTCAACAATCAGTGATGTTGAAAATGAATCCAGATTTGATGCGACAGGCTATCACAAATCTTCTCAGTAATGCCTGCCGTTACACGCCATCTGGAGGTATTTGCTTACGAGTCTGCCTTCAGTCTAATTGTGCAGTCATCGAAGTACAAGATAGCGGTATTGGAATTCCAGAGGCAGATTTACCCCATATCTTTGAGCGGTTTTATCGAGTGGATAGCGTGCGATCGCGTTCTTCTGGAGGCTTTGGTTTAGGACTAGCGATCGCCCAGCAAATTGTCCAAATACATGGAGGGCAAATTATCGCCACAAGTCGTTTAGGTGCAGGCTCCACTTTTCAAATTCAGTTGCCCTTCAATTTCATGAAAACTGGGCAAGAATGATTTTCAATATATAACTCGGCGTAGCCCGTCGTAGACATAGCTACAAACTTGTGTTCTCAACCAACGAACTTGTGTTCTCAACCAACAAACTTGTGTTCTCAACCAACAAACTTGTGTTCTTAACCAACGGACTTGTATTCTCAACCAACGAACTTGTGTTCTCAACCAATCATTCTGATTGAATCGGGGGTTGTTACTTTCTTGTTACTTTTATCCGGCAATCTAAAAACAGGAGTAAGTTACACATCAGATTGGAGGTCTTAACAAATGAAATTCAATCCTATGCCTAGCATTGTCCTGACTGCCTTGGTTGCATTGCTAATACCTTTGGAAGTAGGAGCGCAGAAAGCGTCAACCCAAATTAACAATTCGCCCAATGCTCGTGTTACCAGTATCTCTGGTCAAGTTACTAAGCTATTAGACGATAAATTCATTCTCAATGATGGTAAGGGACAAATCATTGTTGAGGCGGAACCTAGTTTAGGACAACCTATTAATCTCTCGGTAGGAGAAAAAGTCACTGTAGTTGGCAACTATGACGACAATGAATTCAATGCCCTTAGTATTACTCGTGCCAACGGTGAAACTATTCAAATTCTTGACGATTGAATTTCAGCAAGCACTTCAAAAACTTGAATCTCGCTATTTGCTAATTTTTAGCCGGAAGTGGTTTGAAGAGAAACGCCACTGCAACAACTGTAGGTAGCTTGATATACTTGACTACCTAGCATGTCGGCTAAAAATTAACATGAGTCAGCCTTACAAGTGGCACAATTAGAGCCAAAATATACTTTAATCTAACCATGATTTTAAGTATATGCTTACGCGCTGCGGCTTATGTCATCGCCACTCGATCGCCCTTTAAAAATTGAACTCAAGCTGCCATCCTCCCATCCTCAGTTATTGGAAGGATTAGATATCTGGCTGCGCTTGGGTTTGATATCCGATGCCCAAGTTAGGCAGCTATGCCGCGAGTACCTTGTCTGTGCGGTAGTATTTCAAGCTCAGACTGAACCCGAACAACAAGTAACATTCGCCACTTCCGATCCCGTTCAACAGTCGGCTGTAACGATGTTGCGTGGAACGTCTATAGGCAAACCTCCACAACCGACTAAACCTAACATTGTAGCGACAATGTTGCAGTCACTAGGGGCAGAATTAAGTGTCCGGTGGCTGCTGTTTTTAGGAGTATTTCTAGTAGTTGTGTCCTCTGGGGTGCTGGCTGCTAGTCAGTGGGAAAAATTTCCTGCCTCTGGACAATATGGAGTTTTATTCGCTTATACCTTAAGTTTTTGGGGATTAAGCTTCTGGGCGGGTAAGCAAAACAACCTAAGATTGACAGCTCAGACATTATTGATTGTCGCTTTATTGTTAGTGCCCGTGAACTTTTGGGCAATGGATAGCTTTCGGTTGTGGCAAAATCCTCTGGATTGGTTGACAGTAGCGATCGCATCCCCAATTCTGACATTTATTACAGTTTTACTGTGCAACAATCGCACATTTACTCATTTGCCAACTGGGAAATTGCCTCTAATAAATATTCTGGGCCTGAGTTATTTACACTGGGGTTGGAAATTACCAGGATTTCCCTTCATTGCTGTTTATCTGGCAACGATTGGTACTACCATCATTACTGTTTATCTGAATCGGTTGATAGAAAGACGTGGGGACGCGGGGACGCGGAGATGGGGAGACGCGGGGACACGGGGAGATTTTGATGAGAATGAATTAAATGAAAATCAAAACGAGCAGCGTTTTGGATTGGGTATAAGTTTGTACGCTGTTGTAATTATTTATGCGCTTTTAGTACTACTAGTACGGGCGATTTTTGTTGCAAGGGTAGATGTCACTCAGTTGGGTTTAGCTATTGGTATTTGCGGCTGGCTCATAACTTGGTTAGCACAGCGAGGAAGAGAGCAGGGGAGGCAGGGGGAGAGGGGAGCGAGTA
>NZ_JAECZA010000090.1:0-16918 GCF_016056275.1 Dendronalium phyllosphericum CENA369
GGGTAGGGTGTAGGGGGTAGGGTGTAGGGGAAAACGGCGTTGGACAGAGCTTGAACTCCGAAGGGCGCAAGCGTCTTGACTCATACGGGGCTTGTGTCAATAGCGGTTGTTGGGGCTATTTCTTTTCCACACCCGACATCCGACACCCCGCCACAACGAGGCTTTGTCAATAATTCTTCCTTGTCTTGTTCGTCCTGGAATTCTAAGAGGCTGAGGACTGTAATTTTGCGAGTTGTGCTAGCACCTCTGTGCTATGAATCGATGGGTTGACTTTGACAAATGTCTCGCGCAAAATTCCCTGAGGGTCGATGATAAAACTGTGGCGCATAGATACAAAACCAATCCAAGAACCGTAAGCTTTACTGACTGCGCCAGTAGTATCAGCCAACAAGGGGAATTTTAGCCCTTCCGAATCACAAAATTCTGCGTGAGAGTCAACATCATCAGCACTAACGCCAATAATTTGAGCGTTTTTCTCTAAATATTTAGGTAAATCTTGCTGAAAACGACGAGCTTCGATGGTGCAACCAGCAGTAAAGTCTTTGGGATAAAAGTAGAGAACCACCCATTTACCATGCAAGTCAGATAAGGAAATTTTGCCATCACCTGTATTCGTTGGCAGAGTAAATTCTGGTGCGGGTTGATTAATTGCAGGAAGTTTGCCACCTAAAGCACTAGCATGAGGGGCAAAATTCAACCAACTAATGAGAGTAAGACAAGTGGCAAATAATATGCTCAAAAAAGTGCGACGGAACATCATCGTAAAGATCGAAAATACAACTTTACATAAGTTTACCTTGTCTAAAAACTTTTGAAAGTGCTGAGTCACCGAAGTTGCAAGTGAGTTGCGACTGGTGTTGCTGAGTGAAGAATTGCCTCCCCCAGCTCCCCCAGCGTTTCTGCCCCTTTACCCTCTTTATCTAGTGCCTACAAATTTTTAATCAATACTTAGTTAATATAAGTCGGCTTTGATTTTGATTTTTCCTACAGCCCTGCCGACTTTCTCCCATTCTCTAGCTGTATCAGGGTCTTGCCAATCGTTTCTTAAATCCTCAGCTTTTTCGTAACAGACTTGAGAAAGTATATCTAGTACACCGGAGATACTCATACCATCAATCATCGTTTTTATATCGTTTTTGTCGTACATGTTTACAACTCCACAGCAATATTCTGTCAAACTAGTTAAAAAAAGTTGTTATTCACCATGTTCGGTTGTGATAATATCCGAAATCATCATATTTTTACATATTGCTATAGAATGAGATACAAAACTACGTTGACTTTAACTGGATATATTTTTGTTAAGTTCACATCCTAATGGGGATCGAGCAAAATACTGGATATTTCAAGAGATACTCGATGGAAAGAACAAGGGAATATTTCCACATTATCTTTTTATGATTTCATTTTTATAACTGGGAGTTTAGGCAAAAGCGATCGCTTTGCCAACGTTAAGAGCGATCGCACAGACGCGATTAATCGCGTACAATCGTCAGTTGCCCAGAATCAGATTCAAGATGAACCAAGTCGCTGTATCCTCAAACTGTTACCTGATTTTCTGCATAGATATATTACTTTATGTCTTCTGGACAAAAACTGCGGCAGTTACTCGCGCGTTCTGAAATTATCGTTATTCCTGGTGTCTATGATTGTCTGAGTGCCAAGCTGGCCGAACAAATAGGTTTTGAAGTAGTGGCTACCAGTGGTTTTGGTATTGCTGCTTCTACATTGGGTTTGCCAGACTACGGTTTTCTCACTGCTACTGAAATGCTCTACAGTGTAGGGCGAATTACTCAGTCAGTAAATATTCCTCTGATTGCCGATTTGGATACTGGCTATGGCAACGCTTTGAATGTCATGCGAACTATTAAAGATGCTGTGCCGTTAGGAATTGCTGGGGTACTTTTAGAAGACCAAGAGTGCCCGAAAAAGTGCGGTCACTTTGAAGGCAAGCGAGTGATTTCTATGGCAGAACATGTCGGAAAAATTCGGGCAGCAGTAGAGGCGCGTGGTGAAAGTGGTTTGGTAATTATTGCTCGCACCGATGCCCGCGGCCCGTTGGGTTTAGAAGAAGCGATCGCCCGCGGTCGAGCTTACATTGCAGCAGGCGCAGATATACTATTCGTAGAAGCTCCTCAATCTGTTGAGGAACTGCAAACTATAGCCACAGCATTTCCAGATGTACCACTGGTAGCTAATATCGTTGAAGGCGGCAAAACTCCCCAACTTTCTGCCTCCCAGTTACAAAATTTCGGCTTCAAAATTGTCTTTTTCCCCCTCACTGGCCTGTTGGCAGCAACACAGGTGATGAGTGCTTGCTTCCGTCATCTCAAAGAGCAGGGAACTACAGCGAATTTTCCCGAATTAGTTAACTTTAAAGATTTTCAAGAACTCGTCGGCGTTCCCAAATATCTGCAAATGGAGCAAGATTTTAAATCTTAAACAGTTAAGAGACATCGGAGTGAAAATCAATTCTGCATTACCCAAAACCCTTAGTAGGGGCGAACGGCCGTACTCTACGAGAATGCTAAGAGCGAATGCCCTTACATCATTTCTGGAGATGTCTAAGAGTTTGTTTGAATAGAATTCAAGTTTTAAGAATTGTGGAGAGTGGTATTCAGACATCAAACTCTCCTTTGCATTCCACCATGTCTGAAATGTAGGTCAACAGAGGCTTTCAGAAATTTTGCAATCTTGTATCTCATTTCCAACTAGCGAACTGTTTCTCGTATTGATTCTGCATCAATGGGCTTAATTAGATAAAGCCGCAACATATGCCAGATAATTCCGATAATTGGGGGAATTTTTTGGAAGAACCTCACAATCTTGGGACGGTTACTCTTATTAATCTCCGCCAGTTTCAGATTGTTTTCAGAACACTGTTCTAGCCGCCAGAAAAATGTCGGTTCATTGGTGTTCAAGATCAGGGGAAATGCCCGTGCTGAGGTGTTATTTGTCTCTTGAATGACTTTGTTATTGTATTTGCGCGGATGTATGCCAATAGATTCGTAGAATGTTGCCCGTTCAAATACTGTCATTGTGTGGGTGACAAACACTGTTAGCAAGAAGAAACGCACCCACAACCGTGCAGTCCAATTGTTCCATAATTGCGGTTGCGTAGACGCTTTGCGGCTTGTCGTCAGACATCGCAGCAGTACTTTAAAGAAATCCCCATGTCGGTTTTCGTCCTGACACCAACTCTCAAATTTGCGGAAGAGCGGATAAAACTGGTATTCTGGATTCGCCTGCATGTGACGATGCACTAAGATATAGCGCCAGTAACCAATTTTCTCTGATAAATAGACTGTATAAATAACCCACTCTGGCGGGAAAAAGGTATATGTGCGATTTTTGGTTAAATAGCTTAAGTCTAGGGAGAGATTTAAATCTGCCATTGACTTATTCAAAAATCCCGCATGACGTGCCTCATCCCGCGCCAAAAAATTAAAGGCATCTGCCAATAGGGGATTTTTATCTTTGAGTTGGCGAGATAACTCTTTGAACAAAAGAAACCCAGAAAACTCTGAAGTGCAAGAACGTTCTAAGAAATCAATAAAAGCCCGGCGCTTTTCTCCAGTAATACCATCCCAATTCTGCTGAAATTCTTCATCGCGCACGAAGTGATGGCGGTTATAGTCAGCACGTAACTCTTCAATAACCGCCCGTAACTCAGTCTCATTTACCGAAATATCTAAATTCGCCACAGCCTCGAAGTCAGTAGTGTAAAACCGAGGTGTTAACAAAGTTTCCCGAACAGGCGCTTTAATACCTGGCTTCAGCAATTGAGGTTCTGGGGTTTCGAGAGACTTGACCATGAAACTCCTTTATATTGTTTTATGCTTTTAAAGTTATATAAGCATAAATGATTGTTGCAACACATCAGTTAAATTATTGAAAAGCAATTTGAGAGAAATAACCTCAGAGCTTGGGTTTAAGCTGTCTGGCTTAGGTAGCAGAGGAGGCAGAAGTTGTACAGACGCGATTAATCGCGTCTAATGGCTAAAATATAAATAAATATTAATAACTTTATAACTATGCAATTATTAATAGTTAAATGGATTTTGTGAGAAAAAAATAAAAATAGTTGGGATCTGTATCAGCAGTGATACTTGCTAGATAGAGCGATGCAGATCCTCCATAAACATACAATAACAATTTTCTAAGTCTGGCATTGACCGAGATTAGGGACTAGAAAGTTAAAACAAAGGAATCTTTTGCCTTTTTAATTTTTACTTTTGACTTTTTAATAGCCAATACTTGCGCTTGAACATGAAGGAAGCAACAATGAGTAGCGATCTAGCTGGCAAACTACGTTCTGGCACGCAACAAGCTCACACAGCAGCAGAAAATGTAGGATTCATGAAATGTTTTCTCAAAGGGGTTGTAGATAGGGACTGTTTCGCCAAATTTTTAGGCAACTTGTATTACATCTATAGCGAATTAGAAGCGGCAATAGCAAGCCATCAAGAGCATCCAGTAATTGGTGCAATTTACTTCCCAGAGTTGAATCGTCAAGCTTCTTTAGAGAAAGATATGCTGTTTTACTATGGGAATGATTGGAGAAAGCAAATTACCCCTTCAAAAGCTGCTCAAGCCTACATTGCTCGGATTCAAGAATTGTCTGCTAGCGAACCTGTTATGTTGATAGGTCATACCTATACTCGCTACATGGGCGACCTTTCTGGGGGTCAAATGTTGCAGAAAATTGCTCAGTCAGCCTTGAAGTTATCTGGTTATGAAGGCACATCTTTTTATAATTTCGAGCAAATTCCTGACAAAAAAGCATTTAAGGAAAAGTATCGTCAGGCTCTGAACGCACTGCCTATCGATGATGTAATGGTAGAACAGATTGTTACAGAAGCTAATAACGCCTTCCAGTTCAATATGCAAATAGCTCAAGAACTAGAGGGAAATTTAATCAAAGCCTTTGGTCAAGTATTGTTTCATAGCCTGACTCACTCTTGAGTGCTGAGTTAGGAGACGCGATTAATCGCGTCTGTACAAGAGTGATTAATTGCGTCTGTATAAGAGTGATTAATCACTCTTGTACAGGAATTAGTAGTTATCTCCCCCAGCCTCTCCATCTCCCTACCCTTCATACATCTATTGGAAAGCAACTCAATGGTTTTTTTATCACCTGGTGTCAAATTCGATCTGGATACGATCAAAAAGTATGATACTCCAGCGCCTAGATACACCAGTTATCCACCCGCTACAGAGCTACGCGAAGGATTTACCGCTAGCGATTTTGAAACTGCGATCGCCGCTTCAAACCAAAGAAAATCTCCTCTATCTTTATATTTCCACATACCCTTTTGCCAAAGTGCTTGCTACTTCTGCGGGTGCAATACGGTAATTTCTAGCAACAAGAAAATTGCTGAACCTTATGTAGAGAATTTGGTTCGAGAAATTAAAAACACATCAGCCTCGATTGATACTGATAGAAAGGTGCTTCAGATTCATTGGGGTGGTGGTACGCCCAATTACTTGGAGCGCGCCCAAGTAGAATTATTATGGAAAAATATAACTCACTGCTTCAGCATCGATCCCCAAGCAGAAATTTCGATTGAGATTAATCCCCGTTATATCGATAAAGATTACATTTTTTTTCTGAGAGATATTGGATTTAACCGTATTAGTTTTGGCATTCAGGATTTTAACCCTCAAGTACAAGCAGCAATAAATCGCGTCCAGCCGGAAGAAATGCTGTTTAATGTCATGGATTGGATTAAAGCAGCCAAGTTTGAAAGTGTGAATGTAGATTTAATTTATGGTTTACCTTATCAAACTCTCCAGACATTTCGGGAGACAATAAAAAAGACCGTTGAATTAGACCCCGATCGCATTGTTGTTTTTAACTTTGCTTATATCCCGTGGTTGAAGCCAGCACAAAAAAATATTCCTCAAGAAGCATTACCTCAACCACAGGAAAAGTTAGAAATTCTCAAAATGACGATTGAGGAATTAACGAATAGCCAATATGCATTTATTGGGATGGATCATTTTGCGAAATCTACCGATGAACTAGCGATCGCCCAACGCGATCGTACCCTCCAGCGCAACTTCCAAGGCTACACAACCCACGCTGAAACTGAATTATTTGGGTTTGGTGCGACATCTATCAGTATGTTAAAGGATGCATACTTCCAAAACTACAAACAGTTAAAAGATTATTATCAGGCAGTTGCTAAAGATATTTTACCAATTAGTAAAGGCATTAAATTGACACAAAATGACATTATCAGACGAGATGTCATCATGGGTATTATGTCTCACTTTCAACTGTATAAGCAAGATATTAATAATAAATATCACATCAATTTCGATGAGTATTTCTCTTCCGAACTACAGGCATTGCAGCCGCTAGAAGCTGATGGACTTGTTAGTGTTTCCAAAAACCACATCCAGATTACAGATGTCGGCAGACTACTGGTAAGAAATATTGCCGTTGTCTTTGATACACATTATCAAACACGAGACAAACAATTCTCTCGTGCAATTTGAGTAAATCGGTATTAATATTTCAAGCCATGTTAAGAAACATAAACGTAGGGTGTGTTATGCCGTAGGCTAACGCACCGCCAGAGATTTACGGTGCATTGTGCTATGCGACAACGCACCCTACATCAATTTATATTTGTTCGCATACATTGAATTTTTCTCGCCGACTTACTTAATTGCAAGCAAATCATTATAAAATATACCTAAAGATAGATAATAAAAATATTCAAATATGAATTACATATTGATGTTCAAGTAAGATTATCAACATGAAAGACTACATGACAATTAGTAATTTGTCTACGATAAATTTGCAATAATTTTAACAAAAAATAAAGTTTAACTATAAATTATAACGAAATTTCTTCTCTACCTTTTGACTTTAGCATTTCCCTCATCAGGCGGAAATTCTTATGAAGAAGGATTGCTAATCTAAATACAGATGAGATTTCGAGGAAGTGTATGAATATCATTGCTTGGGTAATATTAGGATTATTGGCTGGTGCGATCGCTAAAGCTATTTATCCGGGTTATCAAGGTGGTGGCATCCTTTCGACAATGGTTTTAGGTATTGTCGGTGCTTTCATTGGTGGTAGCTTGTATTCACTATTGCAAACAGGGACTCTGCAACTTACTGCTGCTGGACTAACTCTTCCTGGTCTTTTTATTGCGGTAATTGGTGCAATTATTGCCATTTACCTATGGGGATTGTTGAGAAGAAGTAGTAACGCCTAGTTTAAATATGTTGTCAGAGATGCCAAAAACCAACTTGCCTAGGGAATGCATCTACTTTTAGAAACCTCAAAGTTTCATAACTAAGAAAAAATGACATTCAAATTACTTGATGTCAATTTTTTTTGAGAATAGCATAATTATGCTATGTGAAGGATTTTAAATTAGGTCAGTAATTTAGAGCAAAATACACAGTAAAAGCAGAACAATTTATCCTTCTGACCATTATTTGTTGTTGAATTTCATTGAAGTGACGCTTTATGTTTTTTCACAAAAAAGAGCCGATTCATGTTGTAAACGTTAGCGAAGCTAACCCTCGTTTTGCTCAGTTACTTCTAGAGCAGTTTGGTGGGGCAACCGGAGAACTATCAGCAGCTCTGCAATATTGGGTACAGTCATTTCATGTCGAAAATGCTGGAATCCGAGATATGCTGCAAGATATTGCCATTGAGGAATTCAGCCATTTAGAGATGGTTGGTAAACTCATTGAAGCTCACACTAAGAACACAGATCAAACTGATGCTTTTAAAAGCACTTTATTTGCTGTTAGAGGTATAGGTCCTCACTTCCTAGATAGTCAAGGTAACGCCTGGACTGCGAACTACTTGAATGAGGGTGGAGATGTTGTACGCGATTTGAGAGCTAACATTGCAGCAGAAGCTGGCGCTCGTCAGACTTACGAAGAATTGATTAAGCTGGCAACCGACCAAGGAACCAAAGAGACTTTAGTGCATCTGTTAACAAGAGAAATTTCTCACACTCAGATGTTTATGAAGGCTTTAGATTCTCTGGGCAAATTGACAGATCCATTCTTTGGAAATATTCAGCCTGATGAAACTGTTGCTCTCTATTACAACCTATCTACAAATGGCAATGGTAAGGATGAGCGCGGCCCTTGGAATTCTGAGCCAACATTCAAATACATAGCCAATCCGCTTGAAAGTCATTCTTAATTGAATGCAATTGAGCGAAAGTTTAGGTTGTCCTAAACATAAATGTTTTTGCCAGATTTCAAGTAAATCTCTTCAATTAACTTAATTTCTCCTCTTTAAGACCTGCGATCCTAAACGATGGAGAGGAAACTGAGTCAGACGACATTTATAGTCTGGCTCACTTCATTTAGGATTGCTAGAATTAGATAGAGTTGAAAAATAATTCAAAATGCAGAATTCAGCAATCTTGAGCATAGAATATTCAGACCTGCCAATTAATGATTGAATCCAATTACTAACCATAAATATATAAAGCGCAAATAATAGTTAATTCAAAGATTGAACTTAGATTGATTTTAAATTGGTGTGGATGGGCAAATTTCAAAATCACAATTGAGATTTAGGAGTTTACGTTGTGATTGTCAATCCAACGCAAAATGGTTGGTAAATTATCTATCACCGCGCCCATGCTTTGCTAGCCGCTCAGTTAGCTGGACAATGGAAACGCAAAAATGCTCCAGCACGTTTATATGAAACGATCGCAGCAATTTCCCATCATGACGATTTAGAGAAAGAATGGGAAGGTAAGTATCTAACTGAAGGGGGAGCGCCTATGGATTTCACCCTCAGCCCATCAGGCTCTATCAAACCTGACTTTTCCCGTTATCTTTCTATCACAGTGATCGCGATCAGGAGTGCTATCCTAAAAGTCCTGTTTTCCCGTTGTTATATTCTCATTAAACGTCTTTTATTGACAATATACTTGTGGGCTGAAACCCTTACTATATCCATGTTTCCAGACTTAACGGGAAAAGTCAGCTATCAAACCACTGGTAGATTTGACAAAAAATGCTCTTTACCGAGGACGGTAGGTAGCTCTGTTAATTTCAATGCATATGAGCCGTTTGAATGAACCAAAACGCGGTAAGTCAAAAGAAATGAACGGATTTCTAGACGAACAACTGCAAAATCAGCAAAGTTGGCGTAAGGAACTGGGTATTGAAAAAGAGAAAGTAGATGCAGCGTATGCATTCATGCAATGGTGCGATCGCCTTTCACTCATCCTTTGTATGCAACAATTACCTGAAGATGAGAGATTTTTAGAAATTAGTGAAGGCCCAGACGAGCAACGCTACGATCTCAAGCAAGGCAGTGATGGCTTGGTTACTGTCCAACCTTGGCCGTTTGAAAATGAGCGGTTTACAGTCAATATCGAAGCTTGTAAGCTGGAACAGCTAAAATTTGAGAGCAACGACGAACTGACTCAAGCACTCCAAAACGCTCCCATTAAAGTATTAGAGTGGATATTCGTTAAGAGTTAGAACGCTTGCTGATTGTCTGCAAAATGTATTTGATATCAAGTTCGCTTAATTACTTATAATTCAAAATTCTCCGCGTCCCCGCGTCTCCGCATCCCCGCGTCTCCGCATCCCCGCGTCCCCGCATCCCCGCGTCAGTCTAAATGATAAGTCTTTAACCGGACATGATATGATTTCTCTCTCTGTACGCCAAATCAAAAAGCGTCTAGAAGTGTTGCCTTGTTTCCACCTCAGACGCTTTTTACTTTTAACTTACTCCTCACACAAGTCGAGAATATCACTAGTGTTAACGAATATCGAGTATATTGTGTGACACTTTACCAAGCGTACATTTATACATCAAATTAAAAAGCGCCTGAGAGTGTTACCGTGTTTCCACCCCAAACGCTTTTCACTTTTAACTTGCTCCTCACACACAATTAGAGATTACCATCTATTTTTTTAAATGACAAGTACTATTTCTTAAATTTTTATTAATTTCATCCACAATTTTTCTACCAAAATTAAAAAGCGCCCAGGAGTGTTGCCGTGTTTCCACCCTCGACGCTTTTTATTTTTAACTTGCTCCTCACACACAACTAAAGGATATCACCTATTTTTGGAAATTGCAAGTATTATGAGTGACACTTTATCAACTGCACTATTTCCAGGATCGATATCAGTGTAAAAAGTGACGTACACCAGTTAACACCATTACTAAACTTAGTTCATTAGCAGCAGTGATAGAATCTTTATCGCGTAAGCTTCCCCCTGGTTGGACGATGGCAGTAATTCCTGCTGCTGCTGCGGTTTTCACGGAATCATCAAAGGGAAAAAATCCATCGCTGGCGAGAGTTGCCCCTTTGACTTTTTCTTTGGCTTGTTCTAGGGCGATTTTAACTGAGCCGACGCGATTCATTTGACCAGCACCGACACCGAGAGTAGTGCGATCGCTTGTCACAACTATGGCATTAGATTTTACATGTTTGCAAACTTTCCAGGCAAACAGCAATTCTGCTAATTCATCAGCAGTGGGTTGTCGTTCGGTAACAATTTGCCACTGACTAGTGTCGGCAATAATATCATCGGCAGCTTGAACGAGAAAACCGCCTGCGATCGCTTTCACTGTATCTTTAGGGCCACTGCTCAAATCAGCTAGAGTCAAAACCCGCACGTTAGATTTTTTCGCTAGGATTTGTTGAGCATCTGCATCACAACTAGGTGCAACCACACATTCTAAAAACGTCTTAGTTAACTCGCTGGCGGTAGCAGCATCAATTGGACGATTTAAGGCGACAATACCACCAAAGGCAGAAGTAGAATCGGCGTTAAATGCTTTTTGGTAAGCTTCTACAATCGTGTTGCCCAATGCTGTACCGCAGGGATTAGTATGTTTAATAATCGTAGCGGCTGGCGTATCAGTGAATTCTGCAATAATTCGGCGTGCAGCTTCTAAATCGACCAAGTTATTGTAACTGAGTTCTTTGCCTTGAAGTTTCGTTGCAGCAGCCCATCCTGTTGGCGTAGTATCAATTTGATACCAAGTCGCGGGTTGGTGAGGGTTTTCGCCATAACGCAGAGATTGTAATTGTGTGCCACTAAGATTGTAGTTTTCTGTGCCTGCGAGGTAAGATGCGATCGCTTGGTCGTAGCTAGAAGTATGCAAGAAACCCTTTAAGGCCGCCTTTTGGCGAAACTCTAAAGATGCTTCACCGTTATTTTGCCGTAATTCTTGCAAATACTCGTCATACTGTGCTGGATCGCATAATACAGTTAGATGTGCAAAGTTTTTCGCTGCTGCCCGTAACATCGCCGGGCCGCCAATATCAATTTGCTCCACAGCTTCAGCCAATGTCACCTCTGTAGCAATAGTTTCCTCAAAAGGATAAAGATTTACTACCACTAAATCAATCGGGCGAATTTGGTTATTTTCTAAATCTGTAATGTCTTGGGGAAAATCCCGCCGTGCCAAAATCCCGCCATGAATGCGAGGATGCAGCGTTTTCACTCGACCGCCTAAAATTTCTGGAGAACTCGTATAATCAGCAACCTTGGTAACTGGGAGTCCAGCATCTTTGAGTGCTTGGGCTGTTCCCCCACTGCTGATTAAATCAAAATCGAATTCTTCAACCAAACTACGGGCTAGGTCAATTAAACCAGTTTTGTTAGATACACTCAGCAGGGCTAGACGCGCCATTAATCAATTCCTTAAAATTAGGCTAGAAGCAAAGGATCTCAAGTTTTGCATAAGCCTTGGCTCAGTTCAAGACCATTAAGGATAATAGCGTTAATAACTATCTGGTCATCAGTTTTATCAATTAATGTTGCTACAGATGGCAAGATATTCTACCAGGGCGACATCTATTACTCCTCTTCTTCTTGCTCTTCCATAATATCTAATTGACAATATATTCTTCATGATATTTGCGCTGTTCTAGTAGCCTGTCTACTGAAGACAACAACGCATTACTTGAGTTCTTTGGAGGCGATCATACTACACTAATTGCTAATTTTATTCATGAAATCAATCCCGATAAGGCAACAATTCCTCTGCGACAACTACACGAGGCAGCAGTATTTGCTGGTATAACTTCTGCTCAAGTCGGTAAAATTAACGTCCTAGCTTTGGAAGGAAATCCAGGTATTGGTAAAACTACTGCTGTGATGAAATTTCTTAAACAGCAAAAGCAGCAGTCTCAAGGTTTCTTATTTTTGTATCTCAGTCCGCGAGTTGTTATTAATCGAGATGTTATCGACAAACTTGCTAGAGAAAACGATCGCTCCACTGGGATATTAACCATCACCAGCAATAAGAGGCTGTCTCTAAAGAAATGTAAAGATAGCAAGGATTATGAACTTCTACCAGAAATGAGTGAGTCCATAATTTACACTGTCATGATTCGTTTGATGTTGAAACGTCTGACAAAACCTCATTCGACTACTTCATAATCATTTACAAACAGCTTCTGACGATTGACTACTTTTGCAACAGATTTACTCAATGTCTTCACAGCGGATTAATAGCTTTTCCATTGACTCTGCAAGGGAAATCAACTCTGTCCAGGAGGAACCACTAACTAAATTTTGGGCGTGAGCTAATCGGTTTCGCAACTGTTCGGCAGATTTTAAGAAGCGTTCGCCAAAACGTTTTGATTTCAATTCCAGTTGTTGGAGAAGTTCTGGTTGATTTAATACCAACTCTCGTTTATCACAAAACTGAAGGTAGTCTAACAAATCTGTTGCTTCGTTTCTTTGCTGACTCTCTCGCCATAGACGTTGAGCAACTTCTAAACGTTCGGGTTTGAGGACTTTTTGCCAAGAATCTTGGGGATAATAAATTCGCACCAACCGCAGCAGATTCATTTCTAATAGTGTCACCAAACCAAATAGCAGCATTCTTGCTGGTGCTTTCTGCAAGTCGCCACAGGTAACAATCCCACTTACTTGATTGCAATCTAAGACAAATAATCGCGGAGTTTGTTGCAGGATGGGTAGCAACTTAATTAGAGGAGTGGAAATGGCGATAAGTTCTTTAGGATGAAACACTCGTTGATAATCGCTGCATTTACCAGATTTAGCTTGCATTAAACTGAAGCGTTCAATATAGCCAGTGACAGTATCTCCGGTTTCAATGCCAACAACATCAAAATCCTGTACCTGCATCCAATGTAGCACCTCTATTACTTCTGCCTCAGCCGACACAGCTTTTAGAGGTTCTGCTACATATTCAATTGTGATGTTGTTCTCAAATAAACTCCGCAGGTCTTGGGAACGGGATTTTAGATGTTTCATCTGCCTTTAGCCATAAGACATTAGCAGGATAAGTATTTCATAGAAGCTTACCTCGTGTCGGTGCAAGCTATAAACTCCTGTATATGCCATCTGACTGGAGTTTAGCGAAAAATTTCAAGCTAATCCTTGTTTTCGTTAATTGCAACAATCTTATCGATGAAGCAAACGCTTAAGAGTTTCTTGTTCTGTGTTACTATATCAGGTCTAAAACTCTATATTTATCTTAATAATTCTGCTTCAAACTCTTCTGTGACTTTGCAGAAAACCGTATGCTTTAAAAATAAAAATAATCTGACAATTTATAAAGCTCATAATAAAAGTATAAGTCTTCCGCAAAGCATGAAGTTTATCAACCCCATTATGCAAATGGGGAGTGAGGTAATAAGTATGATTCATCACATATCTATTTCTGCTCAAAACCCCCAGCACGTTGCCCAGGTTTTGGCTGAAGTCTTGAATGGACAAGCTTTTCCCTTTCCTCCTAATCCAGGCAGTTATATGGTTTTCGCTTTTGACGAATACGGCACTGGAATTGAAGTTTATCCTTTAAAAACTGAGTTGATACCTGGAAAAGAAAATCAGCCGTGTACTTTTGTTGAGGCCGATATTTCTTCTGGGTTTACAGCTACTCATGCAGCTATTTCTGTCTCTTCTACTCCGGAAAAAATCGAGCAAATTGGAAAAAGGGAAGGTTGGAGAGTATTGCGTTGTAACCGTAACTCTTCATTTGAAGTGATTGAGTTTTGGTTAGAAAACAAAATTATGTTAGAACTACTTACACCAGAAATGGCTGCTCAGTATTTAGCAATTACACAGCCCAAAAATTTGCAGAAAACCTCTAACGAAGCTTCATTAAAAAGCCACAGTCATACACATTAAGATTTCTTTTGGGGAATTGCTGCTTCAATTCCCTCAACATACCAATCCATTGCCAATTGTCCTTTATCATCTAACACTTTACCTTTTGGTACTCGCACCACGCCCTTTTGGTCTTTCACCGGGCCATCAAAAGGATGAGCAGTACCTTGAATTAATTCCTCGCGCTTCGCGTTCACTAATTGCTGTATATCGCCAGGAATTGCCTGATTCATAGGCGAAAGATCCACCATTCCTTGAGCAATACCATCCCAAACCTCTTGAGACTTCCACGTACCATCGATCGCAGCCAAGGCTCGATCTGTATAAAATTTGCCCCACTTATTAATAGCTGAGGTTAAATGCGCTTTTGCACCAAACTTACTCATATCAGTGTTGTAGCCAAAAGCATAAATACCTTTTTCCTCAGCTAGTTGCACAGCAGCAGCAGAGCCAGTATGCTGAGTTAGCACATCTGCACCTAAATTTACTAAGGCTTGGGCTGCTTCCCTTTCTTCACTTGGATCGTACCAACTTTGCACCCAAAGCACCCGAACTTTTGCTTGGGGATTTGTTGCTCGTAGTCCTTGAGCAAACGCACCTATACCTCGAATTACTTCCGGAACTGGATATGCACCAATAAAACCAATGATATTGGATTTTGTCATCTTGCCAGCAATCATGCCAGTTAAGTACCGCGTTTCTTCAAAACGTCCTAAATAAGTACCGACATTGGCAGTGTGCTTGTATCCGGTGCAGTGTTCAAAAAAAATATCAGGAAAGTCTTTGGCAACTTTGATTGTTGCGTCCATGTAGCCAAAGGAAGTTGTAAAAATTAATTTGTTGCCATCTAATGCAAGTTGGCGAATTACTCTTTCAGCATCAGCAGCTTCGCTGACATTTTCTACAAAGGTAGTTTTGATTTTATCTTGAAGATTGGCTTCCATTTCTCTACGACCTAAATCGTGAGCATAAGTCCAACCAAAATCTCCCACAGGCCCCCCATAAACGAATCCGACCTTTAGAGGTTCGTTAATTGCCACAGGCGAAACTGAGGGGTATACCTCACTTTGTGAGTTAATAGTTCTACCCTGAGTACAGCTAGCAAAAGCTAAACCTGACCCCGTTAAAGTGGCATACTTGAGAAACTTACGACGCTCCATATTTATCGATTTCTTCTACTCTCTCAAAAAGCGTTTTCTGTTTACTGGTAGCAAAAAATATCTTGAACTAGAGGCTACCTGCGTACTGAAAAAATTAGTTAATTTAGTATAGTAATGACTTATATTATACAAAAATTTTGTTACGGCTATTTTCAGGTAAATAAACCACGATGTAAGAGCATTCTTGTAGGTTAGGGTCGTTCATCCTACAATAAATTGCGGTTCAAATAATTGAAAACTGCTGTCAGACCTGAAAATAAGTATTTTTAAATACAATAAATTGGATAATTGGGAAGCTGGAATAAAAATTACAACTGACAACTGAATAAAAAAGCTCCCTCAGAGTTGCTGAGGGAGGTGTCACAAGGAGCGTTTTCTGGTAACTATGCAGGATTAGGTTGGTATTTTCTTTGTAATAGTTGGATAATCGCAGCTTTTTCTAAAATTCCAACTAGTACTCCATTTTCACGAATCACAGGCAGCGCGGATAAATTTTGCTGTTCGAGTAGCTGCACTACTTCCGACAAAGGCCGATCCGATGTGACTGTGGTGGTTTGTGCAATGGGTCGCATGACTTCTCTAACTTGAGTTTCTGACCACAGTGTTGTAGGAATGGTTCGCAAGTCATTAACTGCGATCGCACCTACTAATTGTCCTTCATTATCTGTCACTAAGAACTTACGCCAGTCTTGAGCGCTGATTATTTGTTCGTCGGCAAACTCTCTCAGGCTAAGATTCGCAGATACAATTGGACTGTTGGCTGTAACAGCATCTGCTGCTGTCAAACCTGTGAGTTGTTCTTGCACTCTGGCATATTGAGCCGCATTTCCGGCATTTTGCAATAAGAAGAAACCGACTAACAAGTTCCAGAAGTTAGCAAAGCTGCCAAACAACAGTAGCGGTAGTAAACCAGAAGCAATAGCCACCCAACCGAAGATTTGCCCAACTCGACCAGCAAAGGTCATACCTTTATAGGGATTGCCTGTAATTTTCCAAACCAAGGCTTTGAGGATATTACCACCATCTAAAGGCAAACCAGGAATTAAGTTAAATAACGCTAGTGCCAAATTAACAGCAGCTAAAACACCGAGAATAGCAGCTAACGGGCCTGATGCGGCAGTGGTAACACCAATTGCTGTAAAGATACCGCATAATAATAAGCTAACTAAAGGGCCGGCGATCGCTACCCAAAATGCCTCAGCTGGAGTTTCCGACTCTTTTTCTAAGCTTGCCAAACCACCAAATATAAATAGTGTGATTGATTTAACATCAATTCCTTGGCGAATTGCAACAAAGCTGTGTCCTAATTCATGGGCGACGACAGAGGCAAATAACGACAACGCTGTTATCAATCCCAGTAGCAAAGCTAATCCTCCAGATAATTGAGGAAATTGCGCTGCTAGCCCACTGCTATAACTCCAAGCAACCAAGCCCAGAACTAAAAACCACGAGGGATGGATATAGAAGGGAATTCCGAAGAGATTACCAACGCGAATTGTGCCATTCATGTCGTTCACCTTTGATTTCATTGCGAGAGATTTACTTTTGCTGCTCTCAATGTCTTTAGTGTAACGAAATGTTAAGGCAATTTAATCTTTGTCGCGGTCGTAGTGTCCGCCCGTGAAGGTGCGGATATTAGTAAAAG
>NZ_JAECZA010000090.1:17048-19550 GCF_016056275.1 Dendronalium phyllosphericum CENA369
ACTTGCTACTCTTCGGTTTTTGAGAAGTATGGGGAACTTACCTGAAGATACTGATTTCTTGTATTCCTGATGGACATTTACCCGAACTCTAAGATTTAATCGGATAATCTGAGCAGTCAGAATTGTTTTATAAGGAACCCGATGAACAAAATTATACTGAGCTTGCTTTCTACGCCTGTGCTGATTAGCTCCATCCTTTCTATGGGAGCAATATTTAATCAAGCACAAGCAACAGAACCAGAAATAAAAAGCACAGATCGGTTATCCTGTATACGTAATTACCATAAAGTTGGTTTCGTGTGTGCGAGAGCTTCGGTATTGGCTCAAATTCCTCAAACTCAGACTGAGGTAGAGTTTTCTAGAGAAGATACTCCTATGCTAGAGTTCAACGTCGAAGAAAGCGAAATGGCAGTTGCTCTATTTAATTGTGATTGTCCCGCTTGTATTAATTCTTTGCGTCAAATGCGTAACATGACACCCTTAGTTTATTAAAATTTTACGAGCGATCGCTTGTCTGCAAAAAACATCCATCTGCTCCTTCCAGCCTACTAGTTTTGACTATTGGCAGTTAATTTAATGTCCGATCGCTAAAAACTAATGATTCAATAGATTTAGTAAAGTATTGTGGAGAAACATAAATGTTTGCAGTCATAGCTTATATCGCCTTCTTAGCCTTGTTCACTGGCATCGCCTCAGGTCTGTTGTTTGGTCTGCGGGCTGCCAAGATTCTTTAGAGGATAGAGGGGTAAGGAAGACAAGGAACACTGAGGAAGAAATTACTCCCTCATCTCCCTTATCCCCTCATCCCCCTCATCCCCTCATTTTGGCTATCCCACAACAGCGTGACTTGCTACTTTTTGAGGTCTTTGGGTAGGAGGACGCATTTCTAAGCCGAGCAAATTCAGCATTTCCCGGTCAGCATCGTAATCTGGACAAGGAGTGGTGACAGTTAACATTTTCTTGTCGTCGCTAGAAAAGATAGAATTTGCTCCCGCCATGAAGCACAAAGCTTGTTCGACTTGCGAAAGTCTAGCCCTACCCGCACTGAGGCGCACATCGGCAGCAGGCATTAAAATCCGGGCTGTGGCAATCATCCGCACTACATCCCAAATGGGGACATTGGGTTGATTTTCCAGAGGTGTACCCGCTACTTGCGAGAGAATGTTGATTGGGACGGATTCTGGATGTGGATGTAGATTGGCTAAGGTGTATAACATTCCTACGCGGTCAGCAACGGTTTCACCCAAACCCAGGATACCGCCAGAACAGACAGTGACATTTGTCTGCCG
Source organism: Dendronalium phyllosphericum CENA369 (assembly GCF_016056275.1). Lineage (GTDB taxonomy): Bacteria > Cyanobacteriota > Cyanobacteriia > Cyanobacteriales > Nostocaceae > Dendronalium > Dendronalium phyllosphericum. The sequence continues at coordinate 18,338 of NZ_JAECZA010000090.1, forward strand.
AACATTATCAATTGTGTGCAGGCGATCGCCATAAGTCCTAGTGGTAATAATCGTGCTGTAATATTCTTGGGAAGTATCCAAGTTATGGTTATAAGCGTACAGTCCAGCTTCTTCTAATCGCTTTGCTTGGTCTGTTGTTAGCATCCCCAGAGTGCAGCATACTTCTAAACCCATGTCGGTCACTTCTTTGACCATTTCTAAGACTGTCTCGAATTGGGAATTATCTCGTACCTCACGCCAAGCAGCACCCATACAGACGCGACTGACACCTTGCTGTTTAGCTGTTTGGGCAATGCTGACTACTGTTTCCTTTTCTAGCAGTGCTTGGGGTTTTACCTCTGTTTGATAACGGGAAGATTGGGCACAGTAGCTACAATCTTCTGGACATCCTCCTGTTTTAATAGAAATTAGTTTACAGACTTGTATTTTGGTTGAGTCGTGATACTGGCGATGAATACTAGCAGCTTGATAAATAAGCTCTAGCAATGGCGTATCGTATATCGCCCGGATCTCTGCTTGTTGCCAATCGTAGCGTATTCCCACCGTTACTATCCTTCTTGTAAACTAGATTTATCAAGAGCTATCTTCTTGTTGTACTTGCGAAAATACAGCGTTTGGAGCGAGCAATCTAGTAGAAGTTGTGCTGCATATAGCGTTTTACTACTGATTGATTCTAAATCCTAGCGCTGTAGTTAGAAATCAGCTTATCAAGATTTTGATTGTATGGCAGATTTACTGTAAAAATACTCATCTAGCTATATCTGAGACGATAACCATGGTGAGAGCGATCGCTCTCAATATACTCTTTTGTAATGGTCATACTTCCATCACAATTTAACTCCTAACTCAGTACTTTCTTATACCAATTTAATATGAAGCTGCATAGAATAGAGCTTCGAGGATAAAGTGATAAGAAGAGATAGAAATTACCTGCTCAAATGTAAGTTGGTCAAAGATTTCTTGGATGCGATCGCGTAAAGCCTGTAAAGAAGAGAAAATTTGATTTTTCAGAGGTTTTTTGAGAAATTGCCAAAGTCTTTCGATGGGATTGAGTTCAGGGGCTGATGGTGGTTGAAACAGAGGAATAATATTTTCCGGCCAACAAATTGCTGAACTGGTATGAGCAGGTGCTTGGTCAACCTATAAAAGGGAGTAGGGAGTAGGGATTGGGGAGTAGGGAAACTAAGCCGCCCCCTTCGGGGCGGGGTTTCAA
>NZ_JAECZA010000091.1 GCF_016056275.1 Dendronalium phyllosphericum CENA369
GGGCAAACCTAACCTAGATGTAGAGTTTGGGCGGAAAGTCTGGTTAGATGAAGTTGATGGGGGAATTGTGAGTAATTATCGAGTATTAAAGGGAAACCCTCATGATACTCAACAATTAGTTTCCAGTTTAGACCAACATATAAAAAATTTTGGCTATCCCCCGAAACTAGTTTCTAGTGATAGAGGTGTTTACTCTCAAAGTAATGAAAACTATGCCCAAACACTAGGAATAAAACAAGTCATATTGCCGAAAGGAGGTTATCGAAGTAAGGAACGAATTCAGCATGAAAGGAAGAGAAATTTTAGAAAGGGTCGTCATTGGCATAACGGTGTAGAAGGACGTATTAGTTTTTTGAAAAGATGCTTTGGGTTTCAACGTTGTTTGTATAGAGGAGATATAGGATTTAAACGGTGGGTGGGCTGGGAAATAATCGCTCATAATTTGACTATTATCGGTCGAGTTTTAGTTTCTCAAGCTAGGAATGTTAACTAAACTACTATTTTTATACCCAGCTATAAATCACTTCATTAAGATTACTTTCTTTTACCAGATATTTGAATTTATCTAAGTTTCAGATTGTTGATATTATCGCTTTGCATATTATATTTTTTATCGAGCATTTAATATTAATTTTGTTTTATTTTATTTCCAGTTTCGCACCGCGAACTAGACTAAACTCCAGTTGGGAAAATGGTGATTATACTTATTCAGTTTCCTGGCGTGAAAGTTCCAATGAAGGGATGTACTTGAATATTTACAAAGGAGATAAGCAGATATTGCGTCGTCAACTAATAGCAGTTGCAGACAATGCAGTGTCTGTAGTTCCTACTAAATTAGTTACTTGGTGTAATGTAGTCAATATTAAATCTGGTCAACTGGCACTTCGTTATAGCCCGAATGGGCTTTGTTGCATGAAACAAAAAAAAGACACACCTTTGCCTGGTGAAATTGTGATTTAGTTTTCAATTTTGTAGCTATCGGGTTTGCCCAACTGGATCATGCGATTAAGGGCAGCACATTGCAAAAATAATTCAACGGCTTGATTGTCAAAAAATCGTCGTCTTAACTTGCCTCCAAAAATAATTTTGAGGCGAAACATAGCTGTTTCAGACAGCGAACGCCGATGATATCCGCTTTGTTGCTTCCATTGCTTGCGTCCAACTTGACGTATTGAGCGCAGATTCTCATCTCTTGGATGAGGAGGTGCTTTACGGTTACCATGTTGCTGAATCTTGGCGTTACTGCGCGGAGGAATAGTCGCTGTGGCACCTCGTTGTGCGATCGCATCGTAACAGTCGAATGTGTCATAGCCACCATCACTAGATAGTTGCTCTATCGGATGCTCAATCTGCTCCAACAAGTCAGGTAGTACCTCGCAATCAGCGACATCATTAGTAGTGACTACAGCAGCCAAAATCTCCCCGGTTCCCTCATCAACTCCTAAATGCAACTTGCGCTCCTTTCGCCGTTTACCAACCCCATGAGTGCGAACTTTCCACTCGCCTTCACCATAGACTTTGACACCAGTTGAATCCACTACTATATGAACAGCCTTGTCCTTTGGAACTACTGGCAGTTCTACCGACAACTTGCTTAAGCGTCTCGATAGGGTAGAGTGATCTGGCACTGTTAGTTCAATCCCCATGAGCATGAATAGCGATTCCAAAAACCCCTCGGCTTGCCGTCCTGGTAAATGAAACACTGATTGAATCGTTCCCATAGTGGCGATTGCCACATCAGAGTAATAATTCGATGCTCCCTTTCTCCCTGTTTTCTGCTGATTACGCCACTGCTCGATGACTTGTTCATTCACAAGCGAAAGTTATACTGCCTCGTCGCTTTAGTGCTGCATCATAGGCGTTCCAATTCTTAACTTTGTACTGGGCTTTCATCTTCATCTTTGGGCTAGGCGGCTAGAAAACATAGGCGATAGGTAAAATTTACCATTTTGCCTATTCACGCAACAACGCCATTTTTACTTGCTTCTGGCTTTGTAACAGCCATACCAACATTTTTAGCGTAATTAATTGTGTATTACTCAGGTACTTTTCTAAGATTTCTTGATAGAATTGGGGTAGCATTTATTTGTTTGGTCTTGTTAATTTGACGAGACCATTCTTTTTTACCATCAAACTGCTCCTTATTCGTAGCTGTCTAATAACCGCACAGTATTGTCAATAAGAACCATTTTTTTTGATAGGGTATCTTACTCGAATGCTTCTTCCTGTAATACTTTGGCTATTCTTGTCGCCCCTTCAATTGCTGGACTTTTCAATTATGAACTTGCTCTATTTTCTTGATTCGTGCAAGAGGTCTAATGAGATTTCTGAAATTGTGGGGACTTCTGGTACTTCAGCTAGCGCAAGTGGGTTGAGTGTTCCGTCTTTGTAATGCCATTCGATGAAGCGGTGGCATCTTGCGGGTGTAGTATCGCGGAACTTCTCTACACCATTGACCATCACTACCCAAGGTTGGGTTACGAATTCGCTGTGGTCGTAGGTGATGTATGCGATTAGTTGTTTGCCAGAGTAGACCTTGTAGTGGTTGGAGTTGATTACTACAGTAGTCAGTTCAGGAGCAATGGCTTGGGCTTGGTCTGCGATGAACTGGTCGAATTCGCCTTGGGCAATCTCTCGCTCATCTGTGGCAGGACGGGCGACTTTCTGGAGAATGCTTGCTTGGTGGTGAAGCGATCGCGCTAATCCATGCATCTTTACAACGTTTGTCGCTTACTTCGACTGTGCAGCCGATTTCGCTGTAGATGCGCTTTAGCTGGGCTAGGGATTTGGCGCGCAGCTGTTGTTGGCTATAAATTAGATGTGTCATTATATTGGTACTCCATCTGTATAGTGGATGTTTTGCAAAAGGCGACTGCGTAAGTTTTCCAGGCTCTAAGCAGTCGCTTTTTGTTTGAATTTAGCTTGTTTTGTACTACTTACCGTAGCACTATAGTTAGTAATTAACAATAGGCTTAAGCTGGCTTTTGTATTACCATTAGTAATGCTATTCTTAGTAACTATTCATATTACTTATGGATACACACGCCAAAGATAACCAACTGAAAGTAGTGCTACTGTAAGGAGTAAGAATTAGGAAATGCCTGTGCTTGTAAAACTGAAAAAGACGAGAGAAGCTAAAGGCTTATCTCAAAATGAACTAGCTAGAAAAACTGGCTACAGCCTTCAAAATATTCAAAAAATTGAACAAGGTAGAGCAGCATCGATTACATTTGATGCTTTGGGCAGATTTTGTGAAGTTTTAGAATGCCAGCCTGGAGATATTTTGGAGTGGCAGCCAGATAATGTTGATGACAAAACTCACAACTCATCCGATGAGATAGTGCTATCTACTGCTTCAGAGCAAGTAACTAGAAAAAGTGATGTGCCAAAATCTACTAAATCTCAAGCCCACATGGTTGTCATTGATAATAATAGAGGTGCAGCCTAACAAAGATTGCACAATAGCAAACTAAACATATAGCAGTAAAGGCAAAGCAACACCCAATGGGAGCAACTTTATAGATGATTATTAGCCTAAAGTTGCTATTAAAAAGTAAAAGAGAATGACTGAAAGCGAATCAAATCAGGACAAAATACCCACCAAACAGACACAGCCAACTGAGCAAGTTACTAATTATGATTGGCGCGATCCGTCAAAACCTCGAAATCCTGAAGATGATGTAATTGTGGATGGCTGGCGGCGACGTGCAGATGGCACTTTTGAGAAAGTTGAACAGAAAGAGGCAGAGCAATGACATCTTTTATATGCGACCAAATTATAGATTTTGAAGCCACTCACGCTTATGAAGCTCAAGATATTGAAAGGCTTATAGAGCAAGTACAAACATCTTTGGCAGAGATGGAGGGGCGTAAAGTAGTAGTTTTACTAAGAGATGCTCATTATCTGACTACCAGAGCGTTTGTTATTCTTTATAACTATATTCGAGAACCATTCTCGACTAATGCCGTGTTTGTGCTGGTTTCTGGTGATAAATCGAGAATATTTCCCCCTTTACTGAATTTAATAGAGCATCGACAACAAGCGGCTTAAATGTGGGGGTTGAGGTGGATTCATGGACAAATCATTCCGTAAGCGCAACAAAGCCACCTCTGCTACATCACAAAATCCAGAATCCCCCAACTCAGACCTCGCTCCTTCAGGAGATCCAGCTTCAGCAATCATTGATGTTCCTGCTGTTGAAGTACCTGAATTAACCGAACAGGAACAACACGATCGCCTATTCCTGGAGCGAAAAGTTGAGAGAGCGTTTTTTGAGGCGGGTAAGGCTCTGGCAGAGTTACGCGATCGCAGGTTATACAGATCCACCCACCGCACATTTGAAGAATACTGCCGTGATAGATTTGGGCATAGTCGGCAACAGTCAAATTATTTGATTGCCGCAGCTGGTGTTTACGAAAATCTGACAACCAATGGTTGTCAAATTCTGCCAACGAGTGAACGACAAGTTAGACCCTTGGTTGCTTTGACGGTGGAGGAACAACTTACTTGTTGGCAGTCCGCAGTCAAAGAAGCTGGCGGCAAAGTACCATCAGGTCGCATCGTCAAAGATGTCGTGCAACGGATAATGGAACGCACCAGAGTACCCAACACCTACGAGTTAGGTGAGGTGTGCCAAATCTTAGCCAAGTCTAATCCAGAACTCAGGGGTAAGGGCGGCTGTTGGGCAATTGTCTCTCAAGTGAATGATTTTAGCTGTACTGTGAGGCTATGGAATGGAGAATTGACGGTTGGGGTGCAGCATCTCAAGTCTTTTGAGTATCTGCCTGATGAATGCCAGCAGATGCAGAAGATGTGCGATCGCATCAATAGGGTGTATTCGAGGGGACTGGAGGAGACAGTCAAAAATCTGTTGCAGTCATTGGGGAAGTTGAATCGTCCTTATCTTACGGCGGTGGAAGAGAAGTTGTTAAGTTTAATAGAAACAGAATATAGAGTTACTGATGGAGGATAAAATGAGCGTAAATTACCCAGAATTACACGTTGATTGGATAGTTGATTTAAGGCATAGAATGAAGTTGAACTACGAAACTGTAGAAAACTTTGCAGACAGCAATAAATTAAATTACCTTGACTGTTTTTGGTTTTTCAAAGGTAATCCTGTTGTGGAAGAGTCTTTCAAAGGAATCTGTGATGTATTAAATTGCGACTGGGAAAAGGTACAACTTCCACATATCTAGCAGATGCTCTCGATCTGCGATTGCATTTCACGGGTGTATTCCAGTAGGTTGGAGGAATCGGTGCAGAGGTTTTTGGAGTCGTTGGGGAAGCTGAAGCAGGCTTATTTGACCCAGTTAGAGGAGAAAGTGTTGAGGTTTCTACTGTTGCTATGGCATAGCGATAGGAAATGAAGCTAAAAGGTTTCATCTAAATAATTACAACCAATTACCGATAAGAACGTAAGGTGCCCAAAAATATGGACGATTTTCTTTGGCTAAAATCGCAAGTTGGGCGCGTTGTAGTGCTTGAGACTTAGTTACTCCAGCATCCAATTGTCGGTATAATTCACCCATAAAATCGCTAATAGATTCATCATCTACTGTCCACAAAGTTGCTAGGGTACTGCGTGCGCCCGCCCGCACTGCTACTCCAGCTAATCCCAAAGCGGCTCGTTTATCGCCTGTGGCAGTTTTACAGGCACTAAGGACGAGTAATTGAATTGTTCCTTGTCGGCTTTCACCCTTAGCTTTGAGTAAATTATCTAGCTCTCTAACCTTCAATAAGCTATCCCAGGTAAGAATATAGGTTTGTTCGATGTCTGAACTAAATTGCCCGTGAGTAGCTAGATGCACTACTGAAAAGGAAGTAGATTGAATTTGCTTTTGCAGATTAGCTTTAGTGAACTCCTGATTTAAGAGTTCTTTACTCGATCTAACTTCAGATTGGACTAGTTTTAATTCTTGTGTGACATTAGAGAGTTCGGGAAATGATTTACCTTCAATCAAGCGTTCTTGCTCAACCCCTGCAATTAAAGCGTTTAGCCGCACGTTATGTAAAGGTTTAGGATCGAGAAGTTGTAGTCCGGGCATTAAAGAAATAGCATATTTTTCTATCAGATATTTCTGCTGTTGTCGATCGTAAAGAATTGCCATTGGAATATTTCGCAAAGAACCATCCAATACAAATACTAGGGATGTGATATCTGCATTTGCTAAATCTGATTCAATAGGTTTAATTAACCAATCATATAGCTGTTGCGAATGCTGCTTAACATCCGGCTCCCGGCTAGCAATGGGTAAATCCTTCTGTAGTTGTTCTACAGTATTTTCTAATACATCTTTAGGGACTTTTATTGTTTTATGGAAGATTGCATCTTGTCCTGGCAATCTAATAATAATTTCTAGTCGGCGATCTAAAATAATTGGATAGATAACAGCTGTAGATTTTTCTTTTTCAACTAATTTATCAAGGTCAATTCTTGGTAACAAGCAAGGCGAACGAAAGAAGTTATCTAATTCTGCTAACTGGAGAGATTCGATTACCTGACGAGCTTGAATGACATTATCTGACTTTTGAAAAGTATTTTCTGGAAGTTGCAACAGTAAGTCAACGTACTGTCGATATATGGGTTCTATGCTCTCGCGGAAAGAAAATTGTACGTCAGGATTAATCGCAACTAAATCATTACGAAGGGATTTGAGGGCATTGTAAGCTCGATTATAAGCAGCTGTTGCTGCTGAGATATCGGATTGCTTTTGCAGTATCCGTCCCATCTGCCAATGCCATTGATAAGCAATGTCTTGAGCATCAAGAGATTCGGCTTTTACCAAAGCTTGCTGTGTCAGGGTATGAGCATCAGCCAGTTGTCCGCTTTGTTCGTACAGTCCGCCAAGAGTACCAAGGGCATAAGACTCGCTTCGTTCATCTTTTAAACTGTTAGCTACTTGGACAGCTTGCGCTAGAATTTTAGCAATATCTTTTGGTCCAACTGAGTTCTGTATCATTTTGCTCAGACTTTGAGCAAAGTTAATTCGGTAGTTAACACCTGTCCGACTTGGAGGCAAACTGTCTATCTGAGACTGAATTTGCGGTAATAATGCCTTTGCTGTGCTAAATTCTTTTTGCTCTACCAATAGTCTTAATAAATTGAGTTGAGCTTGTAGGCGTACAGTAGGTTTAATTGATGCAATCTGTGCTGCCTTTTGATAGTACTGAATTGCTGTTTGAGTGTAATCTTTGGCGCTGCTTGAGTTACCCAAACTAAATTGAGCGTATATTTGAGCGCGGGCTGTATTACCTAAACTAAGTAAAGCACTGCTTTGAGCGATCGCATCTTTCACTACTCTAGCCACAGAATAACTTTCTTCGAGAACGAGGTGCGAATCGTTTAAATAACCCAAACTTCGCAGAACATTTCCTAAGCTATATAATCCTTTAGCTTTTATAGGAGAATTTGGTTGATTTTTGAGAACTTTTCGGACTGAGATTAATGTTTTATCTGCTTGAAGATAATTTCCCAAAGCTTGCATTGCTTGGGCTTGATTAACACGATTGCGAATTAGTGCAGATATATCATCTAAGCGTTGATAAATTTTAGCTGCTGATTGCCAAGTATTCAGGGCTGCTTCAGTTTGCCCCTGTGCTAATTCCAACCCACCTCGAACATCTAAAGCTTGGGCAAAAACTTGCGCTTGCTGTTGTAAAGAATCTGAATCTTTGAGAGTTTGTAATAGTTTAATACTTTGTGTAATGGCTTCAGTTGCCTCTTGCCAGCGTCCTAATTGCTGGTAGGTTAAAGCAAGATTGCTTAAAGCTATAGCTTCATTAAATACATCATTAGTATCTTGAAATTCAGCTACTGCTTTTTTAAGAAGTTCTACCCCTTGCACAAACTGTCCCGCTTCATAAAGTGCTTGACTTTGCTGCACCAGGCTAGAAGTCTGGGTTGGGTTGACAGCAGACGTGGTTGCTAAAACAGAATCAAATCCGATTTGAGATTTTGCAAATCCTGCCGTTAAATAATTAGATGAATCAAAAAAATACGGTAAAAACGTACAGAGTGATGCAGTCAATAATGCTATAAAAAAATGCTTGAAAAATTTCATAATTTGTCAGGCTGTTGAACAACACAAGCAAGACACTGCCAAAGGATGAGTAATTTTAGCTACTATGACACCCAACAGTGTTGTGTGTGAAACTGTGAGAAGTAGCAGTCGATGAACTAGCACTGAGAACTATTTGTCCTTTGGCATTTAGCGTCATAACTGTGGCTTCAACAATGGGTTTGGCAGTGAAGGTAGTTAATTTACTGGTAACAGGTGGTATGGAACGATTGTTGTTGATGAATTTAACAGACACCCAATCTATATGAGGCGCATCAGGAGTGAGAATGTCTTTGGGATTAGGTGGTAAACCGCCGCGTCCGGCGATGACAAATCGGTTTTGGGCATAATCTGGACTGTTGCAGGCTTGAGCCACCTGAGTGTCAACTGGTATTGTTGGCAATGTAACTAAGCCACTATTGGGGTCAATATCTGGGATGTTGAGTTCTACAGTGCCTTGTGTACCAAACTCTGAACTAGCAGTGATGTCACTTAAGGGAGTTTTACTTTTACGGAACTTAATACCATAAATGCCATTTGCTTGAATATTCACTCTCCCACCAGTGCCTCTAACAGCATTGGCGGTAATGTCGCTATTTTCTCTTGGGACAGCAACGATAAAACCGTTAGGAATATTAATGGTGATGTTGCCACCATCACCTCCAAACTTCTCCTGGCCTGCATTGGTAGTGATTTGACTGCGATCGCGTAATAATAATAACTTTTGCAGGTTGAGAGTGATATTACCACCAGTATTACTGCGAGTTGCGGCAGAGATTGTGCCTCGATCTAGTGTGAGGAAGCCTGCTGCCAGTTGGATATTACCGCCAGTACCTTCTGCCTGACTGTTAACGCCAATTTGAGCACCGTTGGTAACTTTTAGTGAGCCTGTGGTAATTAATACATCTCCAGCGTTGCCCTTTCCTGTAGGGTTGACTCGGCTGTATGCCCCACTGTAAGATCCATCCTTACCTTCACCATCAAACTTGATAGCATCTCTAGCAAAAATACTGACACTGCCTGCACCCCCTATTCCAAACGTATCAGCACTCAATTGAGCACCATTGGTAACTTCTAGTGAGCCTGTGGTAATCGATACACCCCCGGCTTCGCCCTTTCCTGTAGGGTTGACTCGGCTGTATGCCCCACTGTAAGATCCATCCTTACCTTCACCATCAAACTTGATAGCATCTCTAGCAAAAATGCTGACACTGCCTGCCTTCCCTATTCCAAACGTATCAGCACTCAATTGGGCACCATTGGTAACTTCTAGTGAGCCTGTAGTAATCGATACACCTCCGGCTTCGCCATTTCCTGTATAGCCGACTCTGCTGTAAGCTCCACTGTTTAATCCTTTCTTACTTTCCCCATCAAACTTGATAGCATCTGTGGCAGTAATGCGGACACTGCCTGCTTTCCCTTTTCCTCTAGTACTGGCGTTCAGTTGGGCACCATTGATAACTGCTAATGAGCCTGTGGTAATTAATACATCTCCGGCGTTGCCCTCTGCTCCACGGTTGACTAGGCTGAATGCCCCACTGTTTAATCCTTTCTTACTTTCCCCATCAAACTTGATAGCATCTGTGGCAGTAATGCGGACACTGCCTGCATTCCCTTTTCCTCTAGTACTAGCACTCAGTTGGGCACCATTGGTAACTTCTAGTGAGCCTGTAGTAATCGATACACCTCCGGCTTCGCCGTTTCCTGTAGAGCCGACCCTGCTGTATGCCCCACTGTTAAATCCATCCTTATCTTCACCATCAAACTTGATAACATCTGTGGCAGTAATGGTAACACTGCCTGCATTCCCTTTTCCAAACGTATTGGCACTCAGTCGGGCACCATTGATAACTTCTAGTGAGCCTGTGGTAATCGATACATCTCCGGCGTTGCCCTCTGCTCTAGGGTTGACTAAGCTGAATGCCCCACTGTTAGATCTATCTTTACCTTCACCATCAAACTCGATCGCATCTGTGGCAGTAATGCTAATACTACCTGCATCCCCTTTTCCTAAAGTACCGGCACTCAGTCGGGCACCATTGGTCGCTTTTAGTGAGCCTGTGGTAATAAATACACCTCCAGCTTTACCCTCCCCGTTTTTTTCTACTGTGCTATTAACGAAACTGTTATCCAAGGAGACAGTATCGGTAGCATTAATTTTAATATCTCCTGCTATAGCCGTTGCTGTACCCAAACCTGACTTAATCCCAGCGAAAAGGTGACTTTGTTGTTTTAAATCTAAATTCCGAGCATTGACTGTAATTGAGCCTCCCCCACCAGCACGCACATCCACAACTGCGCCATTACTTAAAGAAATATCGGCTGTTGGTACACCATTGGGGACACTCAAACTTAGGTCTTGACTATCAACATTTAATCCCACAGTCCCTTTACCAGAAACTCCTGCCAATTCTACTAGCCCACCTAAAGCATTCAACGAGCCACCATCAAGGATGATATCTCCACCCACTAACAATAAACTTCGCCCATCTGGGACTCTTAGCCCTTTGAGATTATTTCCCGCATTGATGGTTGATCTGTTCTCAATTCTGGCAGCTTGCAGTTGATTGAAAAATAGTGCAGAAAGATTGATTGTTAGTAACTCAGAGGGAGGTTGGGGATTGGTGGCGCTGAAGGTACTACCATCGCTCCATTTGAAACTGCTGGCTGTGGTTGCTAAAAATGAACCACCAATATCTAATCGTGCATTTGAGCCAAAGATAATGCCATTGGGATTAAGCAGAAATAGGTTAGCTGTGCCGTTAGCCCGAATTAAACCATCAATATTAGAGATTGAGCCACCTGTGACTCTAGTAATGATATTTTGAATATTTAAAGCGTTATTAAAATAAGCAGTGCCACCATTTGGAACGGAAAACTCGCTAAAACTGTGAAACAAATTACTTCCTGCTTGCGTTCCTTTGGTAATACTAAAGGTGTTTCCATGCCTTGCAACGTTAGAGTTATTAGCTAAGGTATTATCTGGGGTAATTTGAGCGAAAACCCGAGCTGGCAAACAAGCGATTAACACACTTGCCACTATCAAACGACTACACCAACACCGCCAATTTTGAGTTATTGCTAACATAGCATCCTCAATCAATCAGTAACTCCACTGCATGACTAGTCTTATTTTTCCAAGTTGTAATGCTGTACAATTGGCTCTTGAGCAATGTCTTGTAAGCCAACTGCATTTAATAAGTCAACCCAATCTTTGTCAATCGTTGCATTCTGAGGATTAATGTGGCGTTGTTGACCTAAATTAGTCAAGGTATCGTACCAAATATTATTAGCATTATAAACAATGTACTCTTTTGGTTTTGCTGACTTCAACTGACTATCAAGAGCCTCTGTCAGCACTTGCCTTTGCACAAACCCATCTACATAAAAATTGTCAGATGTTTTTTCTGGATCGCCGCAATAAATATGAAAGTACCAGTGATATTTTTTATCTGCTTTTAAAAAATATTGGGGTTGTGCTGGCAAAGTAATGCTGATAATTCCTGCTTTTCCAACCAAAGTTAGAGGTGTTCGATAGACATTCTGTGCATCTTTACCATCTAGCACTTGTAACACGAATTCTCCATAACGCGTGGTTTGTGCTAGTTGGGGAACATAAAACCAAAAAGTTGGATTCTCTGTTACTGTTGATGCCAAGACTGATTTTTCTCCATCACCAGGTACTAAAGCAGTCAACTGTGTAAGATTGCTAGGACAATCAGGACTACGCCCAGCTCCTGCTCTGCGCCGACCTGTGGGTGCGCCGTTTCTAGGCAATTTCGGTTGCTTAAAAGATTGGAAGGGTGAATTTTTAACGGTATTTTGAATCGAATTTGTCAGTTGTGCCTGCACTGGTTGCGAGTAATTCATCAAACCAATAAACACCAAAGGAATTATGCAAGCGCGTTGAATTGGTTGGTAAAGTAACTTTTTTTTAATCACGATTGAAATTGCGAAGATGCGAATGTCTAAACCATGAGATTACCATTATTTGGGTAGCTAGTAACGCTAATACCGAGGGGATAAATGGCACCCATCCAGCTAGTGCAAAAATACTAAAACATAGCCCAAACACTGTTAAAAGTGTAATGATTACCGCTACTCCCAAGTGCAGCGGTTTTGAATAATACCACGCTGTAATACCTCCTAATAATGACCATCCCCATATCCAAAGTGCCTCCACCCATCCAGACCACCACCACAATAAAGGTCTGCGGTCTAAAACTGCACTAAGAATTTGACTTAGCATCTGTGCCTGTACGAACACCCCCGGTGTTTGCTTTTGCTTGAGTTTGGCATCAGAACTGAAAGGTGTTTTCCAATAATCATTTGTATTAGTGGGGGCAGAAAGACCAATCATCACAATGCGGTCTTTGAGTAATTGAACTGATTCTAATGGGATTTTTTCATCTAACACATCTCTCAAACTAACTTGCTCGGCAATTTTTTCTACAGACTTAAGAGAACGATAATTTAATAATATTTGATAACCAGATGCATCTACTTTTTGATAACCGCTGGTGTGTTCGTTTAATTGCTCAAATACAATATCACCAATCTGTAAATCACCTGATTTTGTCACACTTGATGTTTTGCTTTCTTTATCTAAATAATGAAGTGCTAGTTGGAGATTAAAAGCATATTCTGTAGTACATAGAGATGTTGGAGGAGGAGTCAAATGTAAAAGCTGGCGACGAGCAATATCTTCATTATCTGCAACAAAATCACTAAAACTTAAACGTTCTCTTAAAACTTTAGAAGGTGGCGGAATTCCATCACTATCGCCATCATCATCAGTCGTAGCAACTTTGCACACAAAAAATAGACTATTATCTTTCTGAAAACGATTAGCTAAACTCGGATATTTTGGATCTACAATTCCATCACGATAAATATCTAAACCGATAGTTCTTGGTTGATATTTATTTAATTTTTCTAATAGTTGAGCAAGGGCTTGATCGGATAATGACCAGCGCATTTGCATTCCTTTATTGATTTGGTACTGAATATCTGCTTCATCAATTGTAATAATTAAAATCCGCTCGTCAGGCTTTTCGGTGACAAGATGCGATCGCAACTGCATAAAATGGTCAAAAGCCTGTAATTCTGACGTTTGCAGATAACCCCAATACCGCACCCCTATGACTAAACTTGTCACCAACAAGCTTGTTAGCAATATTACTAAAATACTTTTGGTAGTGAGCATCTTGCGGTGCAACTGCCAAGTCATTGGCGCTGTTAAGGGATTTTGGCAAATTACTGGTAACCAAGTTGCACAAGGATATTCATCTTCTATTCCTTCGAGCCTTTTGCGCGCCTCGCGCAGTGCAGAGTATAGTGATTGTCCACTAGAAAATTCACCTAAAAAATGTTTTAAAAATTCCTGTGCTACCAAGTCTGGGACTGGTTCGCGCATAACAATGACTTGAGGAATGTGTAAATCTTCTAACGCTTCTGCTAAACCTAAACCATCACAGGAATTGAAAATTGCCAACTGCAATCCACTCTCAATTGCCTTCTTGAGTCCATGTTTTAATTTATCGAGAGTAATTGTTGTTGTTTGATTAATTTGCAGAATTCCTCTTTCTTGACTAGAACTATGTCCAGCAAAAAATAGAATATTCCAACCTTTTCCCCAAAGTTCGTTACTTAACTCTTTTCGTTGTGGCTCAATTAAGAAATTTATTTGAGCTTGGTTTGATAATTTTTCTAATAAATACTTATCTTTACTAATATCAATTCCTTGATTATTACCAAAAATCGCTAAAATTTTGATTTTTTTCGGAATATATACTTTATTTAATCTTTTTGGCTCTAAGGTACTAAGTGCAACTTCAGCATTCGGATAATCATCAAAAAAGTTCCACAAATGCCAAGGAAGTCGCCGGAGTAAGTTATCAGAAGTTGCTATTATAAAGCAAATTTCTTCCTTTGGATTTAATTGCGTGCGTAATTTTTGGTCTATTTTGCGAAATTGCTCACAATTAAGCCAAATATTAATTTTAGATGATAATTGCTGACATAATTCGTTAAACTCAACTTCGGAAAAATTTGTTTGATCGCTATCTTCGATTTCCAGACGAATCCACCAACCATAGTGACGGTAGAGAGCAGAGTATAGGATTTGCCAATTTCGATAAATTTGAGAAATTTCTGGCGCTGCTGGTAAACTCCCGCGAAATTCCATCATACGTAGGTCATTTGTCAACCCAAGTTGCACTGTGACATCAGGAAAGCCTTTATGCAGGTCGCCTTTACCCAAATTTAAGATAACTAATTTACTCATTACACTCCGACAAAAAAGTGTCAGATGACAAAGGTCTCCTTGATTGTCAAATTACCATTAAATACTTGAATATTAAAGCTTTCTCCAGAATTCCCTCGAAATCGTTTTAATTGAATAAAGTTATCATTGCTTCGGGATACAACTTCTTGAAGAATCTCTCCTGATTCTGTTTGTAAATACAGTTTCAGGTTAGATGGTAGATAAGTTTTTTCACCCATTGGATGCAGCTGTACTAGTACTTCTACTTTTTGTTCGGGTAATGGTGCGATCGCTACTATTAACGCTAGTGGTTCATTTCCCACTCGTAGGCCTAAATCTATTACTCTTGCTCGTGCCACACTAACTTTACTCAAAGAGGAAACACTTCTTAACGCAAACTTTTTCTCGTCTATACTGGCGAAAATTTCTTCTAAAGCCATCCAACTATTTTCAAACAGATTCTCGAACCATTGACTTAAGTTCACCCGTGTTTGGCTCGCACTTGCAGGCTGAACAACAGCTTCCGGAATACAGTCAAAGAGCAAATTAAGGGGTTTGAGGCTTGTTAGTGGTATTTGCTCGCAAGCATCAGAAATAGTAACTGTTCTAATAAATCCCAGCAACTGCACTTCCTGAAGGCGTTCGCTAAATTGAACAGCCACATAACCAATCCTGTTTTGTATCACTTCAGGAGGTAAGTAAATTGCCGTTTCTCCAGGTTGAACTGGACGACACTCTAGTTTACCAATGTTAGGAATAACTAAATCGGCAATATCAAATAAAGCTCGTTTCAGGGGATGCCAACTATCACCTTTCTCTAAAGCTGTATCAATTTGCAACCATTTCAAGTAATTATAAACAGCATAAACTGCTAGTGTATTTAAATAGATTTGTTTGCCTTTTTGAGGTGTGGTTTGTTCCACAGCAAACTGGCGGGCAATGGTATGAGCTTCTTGTCCGAGTTGAATTTTTAAAGCGAGCGTTTCTGTGCTACTCATGGTTGTGATTGTTAATTAGATTCATATCCAAGTTTAATGGCAACTTCTTGCAACAAAGGTATTGCTTTTAATTTCCAATGAGATACCAGAGTTTGGTAATTGATTTGGTTCTCACGAGCAATATCAGCAAGTGTGTCTGGTGGGTTTTTAAAGATGAACAGCAATCTTTGGCTTAGTACTTGACAGTTGCATTCGGGATGTTTGCGAGGATAGCAATTTTGTAGTTGCTTATCTGGGTCTTGCTCAATGTAAAGTGCTATGTTGCTTACCAGACTTTGTTGTGACTGCTGCTGTAAACTTTCCAAATAAATTTCTAGTCCGCTCAAAATATATGGATTAGCTGGTGTTCCTAATAGTTGTCCTTGTTCTGACACTCGTTCCAACCAAGTTGTTATTTCTCCATCCGCATCTAAAATGCTTTCATTCAAGGACAAATGAGATTTTTTTCTCACAGGGAGAGATGGTGAATTTAAATCTTTGATGCGCCAGTAAAGGTAGTTTTTGATCCATCTGATTAAATCATCTCCAACTGAAGATGTACGTGGTTGAAAGTTTCTCACATTTTGGCTGAACCACTCTAAAGTTTGGTTCAAGGCATCTAAAAAATAATCGGGGCAGTCTATACTTGAGTATTTTCTAAATTCTGGTAGCCCCTGAATTAAAATCAGAAGCCGACTCATAGCTTTTCGCCATGCTCGGCTGCCATCTGGGTGTTGGCATACTGTTGCAATCAATTGGCACAGGCGTTCATCCCGATCGTACATAAAAGCTTTGACCAAAAAAAGTACAGTAGACACGAGACAACAGCATAATAATAAGCATCGCTTTATTTGACCTTACTTATATATCAGTCAGTCATCAAAAAATTATGAAAACTTTTTAATTGTGCTTATTCCTCCTTAAGATCCAGTGTAAAAGCAGATAAGAGAGATTATTCAGGCAAGTTGGCTAAAGTGTTGCATTTTTCATAGTTATTCAACTTTCCACTGATATAAGATTAGAGGCTGGAATTTGAAAGAGGTTTTGAAAACTTGTTACCAATTTATTTATAAGTTTTTAATATCGAAGTTTGTACTTTGATTTACGCTCACTATTTATCTGGGGTAATTAGCTTTATTTTATATATTTGAATTTACTTTTCGATTTTTATTAACAATCAAGATGCGGTTGCCTAGTAAATACCGCAATGCCTCTGGATTGTTCTATATCGAGGGTGTGCGTAAATTTATCAAATTAATTGTTAATATTTGCCTTTGATAATTACCATGTTTTCTGAGTTTTTGATTTGACCAACTTCTTCACTTATCAGCATGACTTCAGAAGAACTGAGCTTATCTACTTACATTTTGGTAAACTATCAGCAATTATGGCTTTTTTACAAGTATACAACAGAGCCATAACAGAAGGTCTTTAGTAGTAGCAGTGGAGCTTGGTAATTGTGACAGTAAGTTATTTATTTGGCAAACGAGCTATTAGAATTTTTACGATGGCATTGACACTTGTTATGCCAACCATTGTTAGCCGTGCTGATGAAAGTCAGTGGAAGTTTGATAGCCAGTGGAAGTTTGGTGACCAATGGAAGTTTGGTGACCAATGGAAGTTTGGTGGACAGAACTTAAACAATACCCGTAATCAAGCGGCTGAGAGATATCTCAAACCAGAGAACGTAGCTTCCTTGTCTCCCAAATGGGTTTTTACTACAGGTGGTGATATATCAGCGACACCAGCGGTAGTAAATGGAGCTATATACCTGCCTGACTGGGCGGGAAACTTGTTCCCGGATTTCTCACAAAAAGATAAAAAAGGGGTCAAAAACTGCGAGAATGTATATATAGCAAGGATTTCAGCAGTTATAAAGCATGACCCCATCTTCAACAAAACAGTTGAAATTTGAGCAACAAAAATCGCTGCCAGTAATAGTCAATTTTCAGGGTGGACAAGTAACATCAGATGCAGGATTAAGCTTGATTGCTGAAATAGACAGAAAATTGCAAATCACATCACAGTTTGCACAATGTTTCCAAGATTACCGAAAAAAAAATCGGATTGACCATTCAGTAGAGAGTTTAATTAAACAACGAATATACGGGCTGGTCATGGGGTATGAAG
>NZ_JAECZA010000092.1:0-21645 GCF_016056275.1 Dendronalium phyllosphericum CENA369
GACAGGAGCAGGGGAAGAAGAGGGGCAGGGGGAGCAAACCCCACAGATAAATCCGCTTGCTTGAACAAGGAAATTGATTTCTTTTTCTCCATCAATAAATTTAGGGGGTTGAAACCAATTGTTGAAGAGGGGGGAGCTTCCAACACAAACCGATTATTCTTCCTCCCCTGCTTCCCTCGCTCCCCCTGCCTCCCCTGCTTTAGTTCAGTGAGCGAGTATCGTTCTTCTACTAGAAATTTTTTGGATGCTTCAAAAATCTTCATGGCTGTGTCAAAAGCCATCTTGTAGACTTCTAAATCCTTATGGTCTTTAATCGCGTCTTTGTTCATCTCCCCCTGCTTCCCCTGCCTCCCCTGCTCCCCCTGCTTTCCATCTTAGCCGTTTCGGCGGTATTTATTGCTCTCAGTGGTGTGAAAACAGATATTGTCGCACTATGTTGTCACGCTCCTGTGAGAGGGGTTTGGCAAGTATTTGTCAGATGATTGACATTCGGAGAGGGCAATAAAGAGAAATTTTCGGCGATGAAAGTGTCAGGGTAGACTTTTAAGTACGTGATCTGACGGTAAACGAATAGGGCGTGGACAGTAACGAACACCACTATCCATTTTTGGGGTTAGGGTGTGACAGGGTGTGTTGATTAGAGGTAGGGATGACAATAGTTGATAGCAATACTGCTATCAAAACTGTCTATACTGGGTTCTACACCCCGTTAATAAATTGTTGCTATAAGTGAGTGATATCAACAATATTGCTCCAGCTTCCGCCGTTTAAGTGAAATTGAGTTAACCTAGTTCTTCCTCCCATTGCTTTTGCCAAAACTTTATAGAAGCCTTAGCAGATTCAGCCAAAGAACTATAAAATTTGTGTGGAGGGGAGCCTGTAGGAAACTGTTTTGCAATAGCCAAAGCCTGATTTTGTAAAGCAACATCCTCTGGCATTGGCTCTTCTGGAGTACGAACAACACGTACATCAGAAGCAGAAGGGTATCTGCTGTATAAATGAGAATTTACTGTTTTATAGCAATCATCTCCCAGACTGTAGGCTTGCTCAAGTAAATTAGCAGTAAAATCTACATGAGTTAATACAAAAGATTGAGGAGCATGATTCAAGAAACTACTAACCGTCTGAATTTTTTCACAATCTTCAGAATTAATCCACTCTTGAAGCACTTTAATACTTGTGGCGTTAAATCCTAATGAGACTTCCTCAAATAGTTTTGATATATAGTGGTTATGGTTATTCAACCAACAATTATATTTTTGAAAAACTTTTAGTGCTTGGTTCCGAATTTCTCTTAAAATATCCTCATATTCGCTACTTTTCTCGATACTATTGAGATGAGATTTCAATCCAGAAAATGGAATCGCTTGATAATTCTTACTTTCGCTAGACTGAGCTTTTTCAATTCTGTTGAGCAAAAACTGAATTACTAAACGTGGTGAGCGATGCAATGCACAAGCTAAAAATTTACCAATAGTATAGCTACTAATGTTCAAAATAGGTTCAAGCTTTTGCAATATAATTTTTAATTCTGTATCCGATAAAGTATCTATTGAAAGACCCATAGTAGGGTGAAATATTCCACATAATTGGTTGGCAAGCTCCGTGCTATCATTTATATCTGTGTTGAGAACCATAGCAGTGACAAATTTTGGCTGTACATTCCTCATAATGGATAAGGAATTGATAGTACATCCTCTAACTTGTATATCTTTGTGAGCAAGTAGCCTTTTAATTAATTCGACATCTTCAGATTGTAAGTTATTTAACCAAGTACGACATCCTTCTGCAATCGAAATACAAAGACTAGATGACTCAGTATCTATAGCAATTTGAGCAATTTTAATAGCACGATGAATATCGAATTGTCTGACTCTCGACAGTAATAATGACAGTTGTAGTGCAAGGTTTGAGTTTGGCTCTCTAATAATGGCTTCGCAAAATTGAATAACATAATCTGGCTCTGCATTTGTTCCTATAGTTTGTAAAAATTCTAATCGGTAAGTACCCATAAAATCTTGTAACTTCCGATTAATTTCAATACCTGATTCTTGAAAAAAACTTAATTTTTCGTTAATAATGCGTACCCCTTCATTCGCATTTGAATGTCTTTCCAAGAACTCTCTCACAACAGCAGATAATATGTCTTGGATACGTTTCTCTTTCTCTTGCCAGTTATCTTGAGAAAAAAGGTCTTTTGTGCCTCTGTTGTTAATGAACCAATCAAGAGTACCACAGGCTGTTAATACACCAATTAGCCGAAATTCGTAAGTATCTGGTATTAAGTTAATAATTTTCAAAGCCTTTTGTCTAACTTCGGCTGAATAACTTAAATGTATGTGCCATTCCAGTATTTCTATTACTTTAAGATGGATGAGTGGTTCTGTTATTTTCTGAACTTGCTGACTGAGAAATTCCAATATTTGTAACTGCTCAGGAATCCACTCCTCACGCTGTTCATCAGAAACTTTTAGCCCAACCATTTCATGTGGTTCTTCGAGAGCCTTTCTTAAACTATCTAATGCTCTCCGAGACACTTTCACCTGCTCTGAAATTGCACACTGTTGAATAAGGCTAATAGCTTTTTTACGAATAGGCTCCGTTTCTTCTCTACTTACTGCAAATGTGGAAGATACAAGAGTTAACCCCTCGCTACGAGTTGAATGAGAATTTTTATCTAATAGTGGTTCGAGAACATCTAGAGGAGAGTAAATGTAATTATGTACATTTGATTTCTTTAACCATCTAGCAACTGAATCTAGAACTATTCGATTGACCTCTAAAAACTTATAAATGTCATACTTAGCTAATTTAGTTAAAATACGTATAGGATGTTCAGGGTAAGGATTGAGTTCTCGCTTATCATTTTTTGCTAATTCCCATAGCAAATCACAACAGCGAGGTAAATAGTCCAAAGTGTAGCCTATTAGTTCTAATAGCTCTGGCAGTTTTATTTGTACGTCAGTATGAGTGAAGTAGTAAATTTGAGGTATTTTATCATCATCTGCTGTTGTAGCAGGATTACGTATTGCAAACTCTACTAGCTCCAGCATTTGCCTTGGTTGATAATAAGCGACTTCTTTGAGGATATTCAACATTTGGCATCTATCAAAATTTGATGCCCTTTGAAATTCTTCTTTAATATTCCGCCAAATTTCTGCAAGTAAATTTGTTTGCTCACCATTTGTATGGTAGATACGCCAGTCCAATTCAGCAAGATTTCTAAGAACTTGCTCTGGGCAAATTTGCATAAAATTATTAAAAACCTGCTGTGCGTAGCCCGTTAAATCTCCCTGCTTTGTTAGGCAAGCTTCATGCAAGATATAGTCAGAAAGGATATCAGGAGTAATACGTAGAGTATCTCCCCTACGGAGCAAAATACCTGCTGTTTCCAGAATGCCTAAAGTACTAACTAATGTATGTTTGTCTATATTAATAGAATTAACAACTACCTGCTTAAATTCCTCGTTAGTTAATCGAATTGGTGCTGTAGCAGCAATCAGCTGTAATAGTTCGCGGCAGAGTTTAGGTTCGACTTGCTCGCTAACTTTTCCGACTAACTCATCCTGAAACCTTTTTAGTATCCAATTCCGAAATTCTTCATCCCGTTCAAGTAGTAGTGGATCTACTTTCTTTTCTGCTAGTAGCTTTCCACCAATCACAGTAATTAGCGGACAATCCCTTGTGATTATTGTTAGCCTTTCAGCATAATGGGCATACTCATTGCTAAGTACTTGAATTGCCAATTCTTTCACTTCATCTCGACTCAATTCTTTGAGAATTTCAAATTCCCAAATCTCACGAGGATCAAATTCTGCTCGTGTTAAACGTGAGTGAAGGAAGTCAATAGCTTGAGGTCGAGATGAAAAAACTAGCTTAAATCTGTGAGAGTTTTGTCTTACAAAAGCTAGTAATACTAATAAATCATCACGTTGGTGTGCATCATCTACAACAATTACACATGGTTCTTTCGGCAATTCCTCTAGATTTTCGATAGCAATTGGCACTCCCTGCATCAAAAAGCGCAGGGTAAATTGCTGATGATGTTCATCAAACTGCTGTGCAAATGTGTGGAGAAGTTTTGTTTTACCAATACCACCACGTCCGGTTAAGATAGCAACTCGTTGCTGTTCTGATTCGACAAATTTATGTAGTTCTTCAACCGACTTAGTTCTGCCAACAAGCGACCAAGTGTGATTAAACAGATTTTTGGCATTTAATAAGGGACGAAAAAAGTCTTCTGCTGTTATTGCAACCTGCTTACTTTGTTGATGCAGATGGATATGTTGATTTTCAATATAATCGCCTTCAATCCGTTCGTTATAATTACCTCCTCCAGTATTCATATTGCGGTTTTCAGGCGGGTTCGGCTCTTCCATATTCTTGCCTAAGCTAATTTTTCAACCTATAGCTTGCAGGTTGGCTAACTCTGCACTTAGAAGTATGTTAATTCAATTCCCTTAATCTTCTGCGTCTACTTCCTGCCAGCCTTTGATAGCGTTAACAATAAAAGCACCTGCTGGGTTATCAATAGCTTTTTCAAAAGCAGCTAAACCACCTTCTTTGACAGCATTTATCACTCGTCTTTTCAAGGTCGGGTTGCTTTCAATGCGGTTTATAGCTTCTGCCGCTACTACCATTTTTTGCGATGTAGTAGTAGTAGGATAAGTCTGCTCTAATTGTTTTAGTAATTGCTGTATCTCGGCAGCAGCTTCAGCAAGACTTTGGGGCTGTCCGGCAGCATAGTAATTGCCTTGGATATAATCGCGTTCAATGCGCTCGTTATAGTTGCCGCCACCTGTGTTGATATTGCGATCGCCAGTCACAGTTGTATCTCCTTGATTATTATAAGTTTGGGCATAAAAGCTAGGACGTTCTAGCGCCGTAGTTATCATATTTTCTAACCTACGGATTTGAATTTCTTTGTCTGCTATTAATGTTTTGAAATCTTTTTCTGCTAATGCTTTGAGTTGATTGTAGTTTATGAAATATTCTTTGCTCAATTCAGATTTATTAGCTGTTGCTGCGGTTTGAGCACGGAGTAATACTTTATCTTCACCCCGTCTCTCTATTGCAACTATTTCCAATTCTGCATTTGGGTTGTTTTCTGCTAGTTCTTTAAATGCGGTTGCAATAGCACGGGGGTCAACACCTTGGTTATGGTAAAGGTCAAGAGTATCGAAAATTGGTTGAATAAAATCACCAAACTCCCCATCTGCAAACACTTCTTTATTGTTATCTGGTTTGCGAAGTGGATCGGGGTTTTCTTTAGTGGGCAGTCGCATGTAAACGTATTCACACCGCACCCCATCAAACTTTGTATCAGTGGTAATGCCCCAATCTTGAATGTATGCCCCTGTGAGAGTAGCTCCTGTAAAATCGGTTCCGTTAAGTTGTGCCTGTACTAATTTTGCTCTGGATAAATCTGCATCTTTTAAATTCGCTTTACTCAGATCCGCGCCAATAAAACTTGCATCTACCAAATTCGATCCTTGAAAATTTACTCCTCGCAAGTCTTCACGGTCAAAGTTTTTTTCTTGTCCCTGAAAAGCCACTAGCACTTGACGAATTTGTGCGTTTTGCAAGTAAGTTGTACCAGGGCGAACACGGTCAAGTTTTTTAGTTTTGTTGAAACAGGTATGAGTCAGAATAGCTTTTCTAAAATCTGTACTTTTAAATGTGGCAGTCGTGAAATTAGCATCAGTTAAATCGGCGTTGCGAAAACTTGTACCGCCAAAGGCTGCAAAAGCAACAGCGATGTTCTGAATCAAAGAGTATTTTTCATCTCCCTTCATTGCTCTCCAAGCAATGTAACCACTAAATAAGGCGGTAGCTCCGGCGATGGCGATGGCGATGACGATGGCTCCGGCTCTGGCTCCGACAATGGCGATGCCTCCCACTTCGACAATGGCTCCGGCTCTAGTGATAGCTCCAGCGATGGTGATGCCTCCGGCAATGGCGATAGCAATGGCAATGGTGATGGCGATGGCGATGGCAATAATACCAGCAATGGCAATGGTGATGGCGATGGTGATGGCTTCGGCGATAGTGATGGCAATGATACCAGCAATGGCAATGGCGATGACAATGATACCAGCAATGGCAATGGTGATGGCGATGGCGATGGCGATGGCGGTGGTTCTGGCTCCGGTGATGGCAATGGTGACGACGATAACTCCGGCAATGGCGGTGGCGATGGTGATGGCGATGGCGATGACTCCGGCGATGGCTCCAGTGATGGCGATGGCTGAGTTGAATCCTTGGCGAAGGATAACTATAAAAACAACAATTACTACTATTAAGGCGGTGCAGCCTGCAACTTGATTTTCGGGAATTGAACTATCAAATATACTAGCTATTAACGTTCCAGTGAAAACTGAGAAAAACCCTAAAACTCCAGACAGCAACCATGAAACACAAACTAAAAAAATAGCCCAACGCCTTTGCAGTCCAGCAGTAGCATGGCTAAAGTTTGCCCGTTGAAGATTCGCCCCTGTAAAATCTGTACTGCGAATATCTGCACCACTAAAATTTGCACCCTCAAGGTTTTGTCCCTTAAACGAGCGCCCACGAAGATTTTGACCGGAGTAGTCCTGGGGCATGGTTGGGTGCTGTATACAAATTTCTTTTTGGATACAGATATACTACAACAAATTCCGTAATTACAACGCTTTAAATAATTCTTTCGCTCTCCTTACCAATACATCATTCATTCACAATCAAGTTATAGTCAATATAACCGAGCATCGCGCCTCTTTTTATGCGCCTTTGATGCCTAAGAGTGTGAATGTTTCTGGTTCAACAATTACTATCCTCAGCATGATTTTATTAATCCTCTAATAATAAATGGCTGTTTATTCGGTTATTTATTATTGGTGTCTAGCGGACACGTTTAAGACACTTGGTGTCTGGGTGGTGTCTGGGGTAGTGTCTGCTGGTGTCTATGCTATACAAGGGTTTTGAGCTTTAGTGTCTGTGGTGTACGGTGTCCAGTGTCCGCGAAAAAAGGGCGTTTTTGGGGCTAGACACCAGACACAAAGGGCAGTCAAATTTGATTAAGCCTGATAACACCCTCGCCTATCCAGTCCGCCAATCCTGCTCCCACAATCTCGTACATCCAGCCCTTTATTTGCTCAACAGTGAATCTTTCACCAGCCACTTTAAAGTTGCCCTTGAACTCTCTTACATCAGCTTCAATTCGTTCAGTTCTGGTGAGATATTCATACAGTTTTTGCGCCTGAGGTGACAGTTTCTTAGGTTCATCTTGGGTGTCATTTGCTTTGTTACCAAGATTGAATTCCAGTTCATAAATCCGCTCTAAAGTGGCTTTATCGATGGTTGGTGGTTCATCACTGGGAAAAGGTTTATCAAGCCGAAAATCAATCCGCTTCTGGTCTAACTTGGGTAGTTCAATATCAATCCATTGCCCATGCCCAGGTAATTTAATCCTGCCCTGACCGCTAGCTTTTGCCTCTGTCGTAATTGGGTCAATAGTTGCAATGAGTTCTACTTCTAACAGTGCAGCATCCCGAAGTTTTGATAACCCTTTGGCTTTGGCTAGAATCTCCATTGTGCGGTCGTGAGCTACGAACAAAGGAATCATTAATTGTTTGCGAGATTCAGTCATGGCACAGCGAAACCATTTACCAATAAAATCAGGGTCGGGCTTCCATTTTTCATCCTCACAATCATCCGGCATTGGCTCAACGATGTTATCCGTCCATGTCGTAAATTCTTCACAGATAACTGATAGCATCTTGCCCGACGCTCTTAGGTTCTCCGTCCATTGCTCCTCTGTTAATCCGCTCTTGCGGTAATCTTCATAGCGCTGGCGCATTTCATCCATGTACCATTGCATAAAGAGGGCTATTTCTTTGTAGCCGGTAATCAGCCGCACACCTCGCCACTCGACCTGTGTGCCGTGCGGGTCAAGCGCTACGATGTTCCATCCGGCTTGTACCTTCTTCCAAATAATTTCTCTAGTAGTCCACGACTTACCCGCACCCATGCCACCAAATATTAAAGTGGGGTAGCCGATGGTGTTGTTAATCCAGCGATATTTGTCAGTGGGAGCGTAGCTTGCCGCCGAAGGCATCGCCGGCTGTTCTCCCCCAGTAACCTTATCGTTAGGGTCAATCGTCCCTTGTAAAGTCTGACTCCCTTGTAGATAAGGCGTTTTCATAAGACGCAGTTGCTTAATGTAATCTGCCTTCTGTTGCTCGGTCATCCCAGCCGTTTGCGCTTCAAAAATAGCGTCAGATGCCTCCATCTGGGTAACTTCAATTTCAGTGTGGGCGTAAATCTCTGCTTTTTGGATGTCAACAGTGCGGTCATTGGCGATTAAATCTAAGTCAGCCTGCAACTCTACTTCCTTGATAGCAACATCTCTGTAACTGTCTAACAACTCGGAACGTGCAGCCATCTCTGCTTTTGCAGCATCCCGATGAAGGGCAATGTCTTCAAAAACTGCCCTCTGTTTCTCCTCATCCTGGCAATGGCGGAGCATCCACCCAGCTAGCGCAAACCCCAGGAATCCCCCAAACGCCCAAAAAGGCTTGTATGGGTTCGTCGCCTTCACCAGCCCGTTTACCCCCATCGCTGGATCTCTCACTACTTGGCGCGGCATTCCTTCTAACTGCCACTGTTGCCAATAAAATGGGGTCATGCGAAATGGTCTGTTATTCTGATCCTGACATACCAATTTTTTCTGGGGAGTCCGAACGCAGAAATAAATGCGGTCGCTTGACTCCCCTTTCCAAGCCATTGCAGCTGATCCAATACCCACAGTCAGACTCAACCCAATGGCAACAGCTTTCTTATCCATCGGTAGGCGACCAAACCACAACATTAAGCCCGATTGTTGCGACTCGGATAACTGTTTATGTTTCTCGCTTAAATAATTCATTTACCTCTCCTACCACCAAATAGAAAAAACATTAATATCGCTATAAATATGCCCACTCCTGCACCATCCATCCAACTTGAAGATTCAGCAGTTTTTGGCTTATAAACCGACTCAATAGAAGTCTTAACTGTACTAGTAGAAGTTCTCGATTCATTCCACTCACTAATTGGTTCATTGAGCGCACACAATAACGCTAACGATGCACTGCAACCAGTCATTAAATTAGTGACAAAATTATTAAACCCTTCACCTGTTGCAGTGGCAGTAAAATACAGGTGTGCAGTACCCACTGCAAGAAACATTCCAACTGGGTGAACTTGCAATAAATGAAAGGTGAAAATCACTGCCGAATTTAAACAACTGCCAGCGACAATTTCACAGGCATTACCAGCGCGTCTAAATGTTCTACCTCTGTTATTTTCTGGCAGTGGTGGTAACTGTTCGGGTTGTTGATGCTGATGTTCTTGTTGTGATTTCTGTGCCAGCCCTTCAAATGAAAAAGGGCTGACGCTATGAGGATCTTCATTTCGTTTCCTTACTAGCATCAGCCAAATCCTTTCAAATAATTACTTATCTATCGCCCAATTTGTTCCACAAGTTACCCAACATTGCACCCCAACCGCGAACTGTTCCTGTTGCAGAAACACTAGACGCTGGTGCATGATTTTGGTTAGTAACTGGTATGACTTCCTGGGGTGTTTGGTTTGGTTCCAGCGCCCGTGAACCATACCGCGCACGGGCTAAAAGTTGTTGTCGTTTCTCTCTCAATCCCGTAGTAATTGCCTGCCTTTCGGCTTGTACAATCTGCCTATTTTCTATGCCGCTAATCTTGTTTTCATGCCGCCAAAGTTCAGCTTGTAAATCTTGATGTAATTGGGCTGCAACTTCGGTTAATGCGTGTTTGCGCTTTTGGTCAATTCGCAGCAAGTCGGCTCTATCTTGGGCATCTATTTTACTCATCTCGCTGTCAAATTCAGCGTTAAGTTTACGGATTTTACCAATTGCACCCGCTACATGAGAACCGTATTGTTTACGAAGTTCAGTCCAAGTTACTTGCCCTTTTGTTAACTTCTCCATCGCCTCAAAGACGACCTTGGCGTTGTCCAAAAATGGCTCTAATCTATCACTCAACTCTTGGGCATTATTGGCGTAATCCGCAAACTGTTCGAGCTTATTTATATCGGAGAGATAGCCTAAAATATCAGACTCAAATCCTCCCCATAATTGCGCTTTCTCGTCAATGTGCGAACTATGCCCGATTACGGGATTACGTATTGCAAAATCCATCGTTAACCCTCCTAATAAGGTATTAAATCGTAGTCGATATCACTCGACTCTTGGGGCAATTCATCCCAATACCCCATGTCTTCAAATCGGCTATAAATTCTCGTTGCTAATTGCCTTACGGGGTCGTCAAAATCTTCAGAAATTAAATCAAATCTGTTTTCACCAAATGCCAATATATTTGCAATATCCGCGTCAATCCCATTACCCAAGAATTGACCAAATGCCGCAGAGTATGGATGGTCATCAATGGTTTCATGAGTTGCTAGAAATTCCGTCCCGGTGAAAGGTGGGTAATCTTCACTCTCGAATAACGGTGTGGAAAGTGCCTCAATATCCGCCTCAATCATTGCCGCCCACTGTTCAGGATTTTCGGTTTTGATTTGCTGTAGTCTAAGGGCGGAATCGGTCAGGGGTGATTTGCCCCAATCGTTGGGATTTTTGTAGTCAAGTGTCATGCTGTAAGATCCAAATTGTGTGATGTACTTGATGCATTACTCAGTGGGCGATCGCTGTGCTTGCCGGCTTTTTGCGATCGCTCTCCCATCACTGAAAAAATCCTTCTCTCTCTACATCCACAGTTGAAGCTGCTGCCTCCCATTGCAGAGTATTGAAAAATTGACTGACATCACCGAGCGTTACATCACAATCAAATTGCAACCTTTGATATTGTGGATGCTGCCGAATTTGGGTTAGTAATTGTTGGGCTTGATTTATCAAATCTGGCAGTGGTTGAGTGTTCATAGTTGACCTCAGAAAATCGATAATTGCAGTGATTCTTGGCTGATAACTGAAGCATTCGTACTCATACCTGACACTTCGTAACAGCGAGTAGTCAAAGCCTTGTGATTGAGCAATAAATCAGCCTTCTTTCGTTGTCCAGCCAGAGGTCGAAAGTGATACTTTGGATGCTGGATTGTGCCTGTTTTGTATAGGTATTGGTACAGCGTTCTATCTATTTGATAAACCTTGGAATTGGTTAGTAGGGTTGAGTCGTAGACTCTATTTAAGTTGTTCATGAAGCCACTCCCTTAAACTGAGAAGCCATAGAAGCTAGTCCGGTTTTATTCGGTTGAATTGCTGTTGGTGTTGATGGAGAATTCTGAGTTTTTGGAGGGGTCTGTACACCAATACCACCTTGAAAAATCAACTTTTCTACTGCTGCACTAAGGGCTTGAGTTGGGGCATTACTGGGAATATTGAACATCTGGCACAATTCATAAACCGCTAAGTAAGAAATGGTTATACGCCGAGATTCGTAGGACGTTATATCAGACACTTGTTTATACTCCTGTGGATATTTCTGTTAATAGCTTTAAGCCAAAAGCATTGATGAATTGGGGATTTTCTAAAACCACAAATCCCAAGTCAGCAAGATTTTGATCCACTACTGGTAAAGCAACACCACCACCCCAAGCGACAAGGTATTTCGCTCTGTCCAGGTAGTTACCACTCGTAACAAAATTAGCGAATTTCTCAATTCTGGTTGACCACCATGAGTCTAGACATTGGCTATACTCTTGCTCAAAATTCTTGCCTGTAAGGTGATTACCTCCGTATGTAAAAGTACCTTCTAAAATCCCTCGATTAACTAATGTGGGTGAGTGTTTTACGTCCTTAGTAATCAAGCTTATTGGGTCGTTTCGTTTGTCGAGAGCTTCTGCAACCATCGAATGTAGTTTGCCACATCCACCCTCAATCAAATGCTGGTCTATAACTGCACCATTGCCATTAAAAACAGTGCCTAACCAAGTGGATGAACCGATATCAAGAGCAATAGCAATCTCTGATTCTTCAAGGGTTAGGGTTGGTTCACCAAATAAGCAATAGGCGATGCTGCCAAACCCTTCTGGATAAATGCCTGTAACTACGATGGAAACTGTTTTGGTGACAATCTCACGGGTTACGGGGTGCTTGTGCTGGAAGGTGTGAGTACCTTGCACTCTGCGTTTAATTTCTTCCGCCCAGCGTTGTGGGTTGTGGTTACTCAAGCTGATTTCTAATTTCATGCCATTAGGAATATTCAGAACTGCCAAGTCTGCAAGAATGCTTTCTAATGCCAGTTCTGCTTTTTTAGATTTGTCCTCGTGCAGTAGGGTGTGATCTGATTGAGCGATCGCTGCACTGCCCCAGAAGAATTGCGTGTCTTTTAAGTCCAAACGCTTGCCTTCGACGTAATGCACCCAACAGCCATCCTTCGATATGGTTTCGTGATGGCGAATGTTGCGGTTGCGAACTAGTGAGTATGCGGCAGGCATCATGATACAAAAATCACCATAAATTGCCTTGCCATACCCAGCACCAGGGTCTTTACCGCCGTTGACGGTAGTTAGCCCGGAATTGGCAAGCTTATCTGCTTGAACTAGCCAATTTGCGGCATTGGCGTATGTGGTTGTCATGGTTCTGATAATTGGTAAAAGTCTTATTTATTCT
This sequence comes from Dendronalium phyllosphericum CENA369, assembly GCF_016056275.1. GTDB lineage: Bacteria > Cyanobacteriota > Cyanobacteriia > Cyanobacteriales > Nostocaceae > Dendronalium > Dendronalium phyllosphericum. Next base: position 12,623 of record NZ_JAECZA010000092.1, read on the forward strand.
GGCTTTGAAGAATTTAGGGACTGAATCGCCTTAAATCCACACATCCAGTTTTTGGCAAGCCTCAAAGTCACTTTCTGGCTTCTATTGCCTTTGTTGGGTGACTGTTTTTGGCTTGCTTGTTAGTGATAGAATAACACTATAGAGTTAAACCAACAAGTAGTTATATCTCTATAACATTTTATCTCTCTAGCGAATTACCTCTAAAGGTGTCAATCTAGAGTTAAAGTGATATGGAGTTTTAACACTTGACTGAAGAGGAAAAACCAGTAAGAGTTTCAATTTACCTGAGCGAAGATGTGAGGGCGCGGTTTAAATCTGCTTGTGCATTACACAAGAAAAGTATGAATGAAGTTTTAGTAGAGTTTATTGAGGAGTACCTAGCCCAAAATGAACAATCTCCACCCCAGCCAAAAAAATAAAGATGCTTAATTTATATTTTTGAAGATTACCCAGATGAGCGGAAACAGCGCCTCAAATACTGATCACTGCAATTATCTGCATGTTGACAGCAAAAGGCGATCGCTCCTGGGAACAGTTCAAAGCTGTCAATGATTTTGGATAAAGAGTCTAATAATGGCTATTTGCTCAAAATCCAGTGTCAAGCATTAGTATCAGTACAGTGTGCTAATTTCACATAATTAATTTTTGATGTCTCCAATGACTACCGTGAAAGACCCACCTAGCGATTTTCAACTACCGCCGCACAACGAAGCGGCGTTAGAGATGCTTAGGGAGGCGAAAGACTATGAGTCCACTGTTGCTCTAGCGGCTAGTGGTGCTGCACTTGGTACAGGCGGCATAGTTCATCCGTTGGGTTGGTTACTTTTTGGATTGGCTTACAAGCCGTTGGTAGCAACTCAAAAATTTGCGCGGTTGGAAAAATTAACAGCCCTACTTTTGGATGAGTTTAAAAGCGAGGGGATACAAGTCTTTCCGGTGGTTAAGGTAGAGGACAACAACCCTATCGACTTGTTTGTGAGATTTCCACGAAAAACTCACCTATTTATTTCCATTCGCTCAAAAGGAGACAGAGAGATTGTCTACAACGAAACCAGAGAGGTTTTGCAGGTCAAACGTAAAGACAAGAATGCACTCAAAATCTGGAAACCCTGCCCACTAGTTGAGTTGGCAGATTATGAGAAGTGGCTCAACAAGAACAGAGACTTGTTTGGAATGTCCTCAAGGGAAGCTCAGAAGACTCCCACAGCAAAAGTTTTAGTTTTATGGCCTCCAACAAAGGCGGCTATTACTCACAATGACCATCTTTATTCGGAGGTAGGAAGCATGAGAATTCTGGCTCTCAGACGAAAAGGGACTGCGTTTGTTATTCAACAGGAGGAAGTAATCGAGTTTGTCAAGGCTTGGTTAGCCAAGTACAAATAGGCTAAAAGGTGAAAACCCCGTGTCCCGTTGGGATACCGAGGTTTTCAGATTTCTATTCAGTTGGAATTGGGGTATCGGGTGGGGAACCTGATTAATATCCCTAATAGTAATTTTATCGTACATGATTTGGTGTAAAGCCAATGTAACACTGGCTCACCAGATGTCAACAGCGATTCAGGAATTTTAAAAGATTAGATTTTTGAACGTTTGTACTAAAAGATTACTGCCACAGGATAGCTCCAATTCCTCCACTACACATACTGGAGGATTTGTAAAGTGTCACAACAGCTATTTCAGGACTCAGCCACTAACGGCAAGCCATATTACACACTGGCTCAACCATTTCAATCGCCAATTTATCTATTAAGCAGTGGTCAAAAATTAAATAGTGTTAAGGGAGGTATCGCGTAATGGTTGCACAATTCCCCCATGAAACAGCTTACGCCTCCTTTGATATTCGCAATTTTGTAGACCAGTTAGAACCGACTAAGGAGAAGAATAAATACATCTGCCCAGTTTGCAGTGGACATAACTTAGGCATCAACCCCAGTAATGGGAAATACCAGTGTTTTAATAACTGCCAATGCCAGGATATTAGAGAAGCAATCAAACCCTGGAGTGAAGTACTAGAAGAGAGAAAACTTGGTACTTACACGCAACAATTGGGACTTCGCCCAATATTAGCGAAAAAACCAGCAGCACCACCCAAGGTTTTAAATCTCGATCCATCACAGTTAAGAATATGCAAACTCTCAGGTGAAATCACCACGCCACAGCCCTTTTCACCTGATTTCGTTCCTAAGTCTGTCGCCATCAGGCTATCGGATTCGGGAGCCACACCGACCGAATTAAAACAAATTCAGGTGATTGAATACGACTATGGCAATGGACGAAAGGCTCACAGATTTTCTTGTCCTTGTGCTGCCGTTGCTAAAGGCAGAGTCAAAACATTTTCAGTCAGCCGAATTGACCCCACAACTAATAAGGTTGCATGGAAGAAAGAAGGTTATTGGCCTGCTTACAGACAAGAAGAGGCGATCGCCATTATCCAAGCCACAGACGGCATCCCCGTACTGCTGTCCCATGAAGGTGAAAAATGCGTCGAAGCCAGCCGATTAGAAAACTTAGCCAGCATTACTTGGGTGGGCAGCAGTTCTGACGCTGACATCCTCCATTCTTTAACCCAAATCAAGCACAGTACAGGTAAGGATTTTCTACTGGCTTACTGCACTGATAATGATGAAACTGGTTGGAAGAAAGCCCAGAAACTCAAAGCAATTTGCGACCAAGCCGATGTAAATTTTGTTACCATCGACTTGCTAAAAATTCAACCCGCTCTGCAAGATAAAGGAGACATAGCAGATATTTTTGAGTCGGGCATGACAGGCGATGAATTAGCAGAACTGCTACTTAAGCAGATTGAAGAAATTACCACAACTCAGCAACAAGCTGACCAAGAAGACACAGTAGATGTTGCTGACTTGGATGACTCGGAGCCAGACAGCACATTCCTGCAAAAGGGTTTTAACACCCTTTACGGCGAAAGCAAATGGCTCTGTGCCGATGGCAAGCTGTACTACTGGCATGGCAAAGGCTACCGATACTCACCTGATTCCGTCGAGCGGCGGCGCATCACCAATTATTGCAATTCATATCCGGTTATCAAGAAAAACGGTGACAAATATGTTATCACCTACCCCTACGCCAAACCAAGCAAGGTTAAAGAGTTGCTGGAGTGGGTGAAGCTGCGAGTGGAAATTGACCCGCAATTACTCAACCCGCCAGGAGTCAACTGTACCAATGGCGTGTTATCTCTTGACTGGTCAGGCTCAATACCAAGGCCTGTATTAGAAAAACACGACCCAGACAAACACTTCTATACTTATGAGCCATTGGTGAAGTATGACCCCAAAGCTAACTCAAGCCACTGCGATCGCCTGCTGTCATGTTTAGATGAGCCACAAAAACAAATTTTATTAAGAAACCTGGGGGCAAGTCTTGATCTAAAAGAAGTTCGCAAGCGTCGCGGACGAGAAACAAAGGTAATACTGGCTTGTGGTTTGGGTGCAAATGGTAAGGATTCCATTCGGCAGGTAGTATCTATCATCTACGGTCATCAAGGCATGACCAGCTGCTCCTTAGCTGACTTTGTTGCTTATGATGAAGGGCGGAAATTTGCATTAGCTCCCCTGGTTAACAGCCGGGTGAATTGGGCATCAGAGAACCCACAGACCACACGAGTCGATAAAATTCAATCGCTGAAGTTATTTGCTACTGGTAACGTCTTACACTCCGAGCGCAAGGGCAAAGACCACATCGAATTTGACCCCAGAGCCATCGGCATTTTCAACTTGAATGAAACCCCGCCATTACACGGCACAATTCAAGCCACTCTCGACCGCATTGTTGCCCTGCTGTTCCGCAAAACATTTAAGACCAATCCTGACCCCAACAACCCCGATGAGTTACTAGCTGACCCCCGGTTCGCTTATGACTTGGATTTTGTACGCGAGTGTGTCGCCCCGGCATTTTTAAATAAGATGATTGCTGGACTTCAGGCATTAATCGTTGAGGGCATTGACTACAGCTGCACTCAGCAAGCCTTGGAGGAGATTCAAGCAGAAAACTCGCACCTATTCCAATTCTGTAAGGATACAGGGCTAGCTTATAACCCGAAGGGCATCGTCACTGCATTTGATATCTGGCAACGCCTAGAAAATTGGTACATCGATAACGGTACTTTGTCATTTGAGGAATCTAGCAATGGCAAGGTGAAAGCGATTTGGCAGGAACAATCTAAGCCCAGCGATAAAACAGTCAAGGCAATTAACCAAGCCCTACCCAGAATTAAAGCATTATTCCCTAAAGCCAAATTAGTCACCGTCCCCCATCCATCGGGCAAGCGAAAGTTACAAGCACTGCAAGGAATTAGTTTTCATGATGTGCCAATGTCAATAACTGGCACAGCCATAGCAATAAGGGATAATCCCACACCAAATTCCACACCAAATCCACACCAACAAAGCCTTATAAATCAAGACTTCCACACCACCCACACCAGTTATGAGGGGTTCAATGAAAAAAATGATTTTAATCAACTAAATGTCGATCTAAATGAGGAGCCAAAATCAGATATTCACACCAGTGTTGATTGGGGCGATCGGGAAAATGATTCTGATGTGGAATCAAAGCCAGATATTGAAACTCCAGTTGATTCTGATAATGAAGTAGAGGGCGCTCCATTGGTGTGGTCGGTGTGCGATGACGTGCCACCAAGCACTACAGACGATTCGGGTGGTGTGGAAACTGCTGTGCCAGGAGAGCTTATTGCTATGCCAGAGAGCTTATTGACAACTCCAGCAGGCAATTCATACAGCGAAATAGCACAAGCTTGTCCAGAGTCGGATGATAAAGCGTCGCAGCACAGGGCCAATACTCAACCGCATGAATTGCCAAAATCTTCCACCTCTGGTTCCACCCAGGAATTGTTGAGTGAGGAGAGACTTATGGCCAATGTGGAACTGATTAGAGAGTGCATTGCCGATCAGTCCTGGGACATGATTGCTGGACTTACAGAAGAATGGACTGTTGAATTTAAATCTGCTGTTTGGAAACGGTTGACTTCTTATGAACGCAAGATAGTTAAGCAACTCAAGCCACAATTCGATACCTGATATCAGCGTCAGAAATTCTTTTGCAGTGCGATCGCCTGTTGCTGTTGTAATGCTGAGTCGCTGATTTAACACGCAAAAGTTTACCAATAGCTGGGAGTTAAGCCCTCTGACCCAAAGTTGGCAGAGCAACTAAAAACCAGCAAGTACGAACATGGAAAAGATAATTTATGAAAATACAGAGTTTTGGCTAAAAGGGAGGGCTAACTTGCCAAATGACAACAAAAACCCCACAATATCTGTGGGGAAATCAGAACCAGTCATATAGAACAAATGTACTATATACGGTGATAATCGAGCAAGCTTTTGTGCATAGATGTTTTTCTTGCTTTAGTAGCATTACTGAAAAGCTACTGAAATCAACCATGCTGCTCGTTGACAGTTTTAAGAAATGTGGTGTTGGTAATTTCTTAATTGCGATATCAAATCCAGGCAGAGAGAGCCTTTCAAGAGCCAATGCTGCGTATCGCTGTTGCGCGGTCGCGGCTTATACAGTAGACATTACACGTATTGGCTCTTTCGTGCAGCGCGACTTGGGGGCATGACGAAGTAAGTGCAAAATAGGACACGTTGTAAAGAAGAATTGCAGAAAGTACTTTTCTGATTTACTAACTTGCCCAAAAATGATATATAAGCTTTTCGCCTTCATGTCCGTAGAATCGACTTTTTACTCTTGTCACTTCATCAAACTTGCCCGTAAATGATTGTTTTAGGGAATCGACCATTACTCACGGGGCATTCCTGAATGTGCCTTACAGTAGGCGGAAAAACCGCTAATTTCCTTAGAGCAATATTTGGATAAACTCAATGCGCGCCCCAGAACAGAAGTAATTTCATCATTATTACTTGATGTTTTTAGTTTACATATATTTACGTAATAGTGTGATATATCTACTTGTAAGCTTTTAGTATATTGCTCACTATGAAACAAAAAAAAACAACCCTAAGACTGATGTCGTTAGGGTATTTTATACTTCCAAAACCAAAATTTACTTATTAATCTGCGTTTTTATCATTAGTGTTTTTGGCATCTTGTTATCAAATTGGTTGGTGACAAGCCAGACAGCCTTCGCAAAAATCGATCTTTTGCAACCTGCACCGACTCAAGTGCTAGGCTATTACGACTATTTTGGTCAACTACTTAACCCTCAAGAAGCAGCGCAAGTAGTGACAGAAAAAGGACTAGATCCTAATGACTCAACTTCCTATCAACGGATTGGGGCAGTAAAAATTACTAAGGAATTAATAGCGCAAGGTGAAAATATATTTTTCAACCGTAAGATTGGAGATATATTCGGTTTGCAAGGGGTATTTGGTTTTGGACTTGGCATTGCTAGAATTTTACCAGAATTACAGACAGCAATAGTTAAGTTACAAGGTCAGCCAACAACGAACTTACAAATTATTCTTCAGAAGGATATAGCATTAGGTAGTCGAACTTTCCCCAGAGGAACTGTTGTCAATACAGGCTTAAAAATGGAAAAGGGAGGAACTTTTCCGATTGGGCTGGGAATCACACCTAAGATTGATATTAGCTGTGCTGCTTGCCATGTATCCCTTTCAAATAAGGGTGAACGTCTTTTGGGAGTACCTAATGGCGAAATTGCCACACCCTTGCTAGTTGCTTTGGCACCAAATTCTTCTGCGGCGTTTTCGCGTTTAAAGTTTAATCCCTTAAACCCACAATACCAAGGCAATGGGAAAATTATTCTAGATAGTAAAGGTAATAAAGTAGAATTACCCGATCCCGAAAAGTTTGAAAAAGCTTTTGACGATGCAGTATTGGATGTACCTTTTGGGAATTTTGAAAGTTCTTCAGATAGTATCAACAATACTACTCAAATACCCAGTATTTTCACATTTAAGAATCAACCTTATTTCCTTGATGGACAGTTTGCAGTGGGGCCATTTGCGGGACTCAGCGCTGTCAGCAACGGTGTTCATTCTTCAGAAATCAATCTATTGGCAGCTGCTCAACTCAGTGCAGAGACTCTTGGTATTGATCCAGAAGTTTATATTGGCACATTTCTTCAAAATGCTGCCGTTCCCAATCTACGTTTACCAGAAGGAGTGATAGTAAAACCCTCTGAATGGCTGCGGGGGGTAATCGCACCGAATCCTACACAAGCAGAATTAGAAGACCAAATTCCCGCTCCTGGCACAGGAACTTATCCAAACCTGCGTCCCAGTTTATTTACTTACAACGGTTTAGTTTTCAGTCCAAATACTGGAAAGCCTGGAGATATTGCCAGTGGGACTTTCCTCTTTGCTGAAAACGCTATGTCTGCTTTTCAAAATAGCTTAGTACCACCTGCCAACCAGACTTCGGAAAACTGGCAAGCGTTGAACAGCAATTCTGTTAAGCGTGGAGCAAAGGTATTTGAGAAAGCTAATTGTGCAACTTGCCATATTCCACCCTTCTTCACTGACAACAAAATTCATTCACTCAATGAAATTGGTACTAATCCAGCCCGCGCTCAGTCGAGGCTGGAGCTGAATAAATTGTTAGTGCCACCCAAGTTATACACTTTCAACACTCCCGTTCCCATACCTGCTGGTGCTGAAGTGTTGGATGTACCAACACAGGGGATCTCCGACACTCCCACAACTCTACCCAAAGGTATATTGCCAAAAGGTGGTTACAAAACTACTTCCTTGCGTGGTCTTTATTTAAGTGCGCCATATTTGCATGATGGTGGTGCAGCTGTACGGGCAGGAAGTCTGAAAGTTGACTCAAATGGTAGCTTTACGGTTTTTGACTTGAGCGGGTTAGGGCTAACTGGCACTCTAAGCCTTGGTATACCCGCCGATGCTGCTAGCAGCTTGCGTGCCTTAGTCGATCGTGAACTTCGTGCTTTAGTTGTGAAAGCCAACAAAGCTAACCCTAGTTTAGTGCGTAGTAACCTTGATGGCACAGGTCATGACTTCTATGTAGATAGGCAGGCTGGGTTTAATCCAAACCAGCAAACAGACCTGATTAATTTCTTACTAGCACTTGATGACGTTCCTGGGAGCTTCTAATTGAAACTGAGGCTGATACAAAGAGTAAATCTAACTTTCATCCGACGCTAACTTCGAGCAAAAGTAATACACAGTTGCTCTCAAAGATATTACTTTTAGTTTGGAAATAGGGATTTGGGAGCCAGAAGAAAGAATATTCTGACTCTTACCAGAATTTTTACTTTATTTTTTTGGAGAATTATCTGATGGAATTAGTCAAAAAGCTTGGCATTGCTTGCGCTAGTGCTGTTGTCGGCTTGACTGCTGTCGGTGCGTATTCTACAGCGCAAGCTGCACAGTTATTTGATTTTCAGTATTCTTTTCCCAGTTACGAAGCAAATGGTACAGCTATTTCAGCTAGCGGCACTCTTACTACAACTGATTTAGACCCCATAAACAACAATTACACAATCACAGGTATAAGTGGGACAAGGATAGATCAAGGAATTGCACAGACAATAATCGGGTTGCTCTCACCGGGCACTTACGGTGTCAACGATAATCTGTTGAATCCGAGTGAGCCATTGTTAACCAAGAACGGTTTTTCTTACCTGGTTTCCGGTAGCGGGGAAGACGGTCAGGGGAACGTTAATGTATTCTACAGTAGTTTTAGTGAAGGTTATTCAGAGCTTTCAAGTGATGTGGATTACGGCAACTTTAGTATCAATCCACGTCCTGTTCCCGAACCTCATACAGTAGGTGGCTCATTAATTGCTCTTGGTTTTGGCTGGTGGAGGAAACGAAAGCAAGCAGTAGCTTCCCGAAAGAAAGCCTCATAAAAGCATTTAGATTTATGGCAGAGGCAAACACCACCGGGAGCAACGCGAAAAAGTGAGATCGTCGTGAAATGAGCAGGGGAAGCGGGGGTAGCTGGGGTAGCTGGGGGAGAAAAGAGAAAGATTTAGTAAATTTTGCTACTAAAACTATACTAGATCCACTTAATTTATTTTTCTTCCCCAGCTTCCCCAG
>NZ_JAECZA010000092.1:21690-23634 GCF_016056275.1 Dendronalium phyllosphericum CENA369
CAGCTTTGCCACCTCACGAAATCGCGTTGCTCCCAACACCACCATTGTTTGAGCTTGAACGGTTAAAAGTTGCGGTATCACTTAGAGAGACATCCCTTTAGTCTGTCTTCTTTTTTGTTGCTGTTTTGATTCTATTATTTGTTGCAATACGCGCTCTGCTTCTTGCCAAAAGTGATGGTCTTCTGAGTCTACTGACCCCACATAAATCGGTGAATACTCAAGCTCACCTGACTGGTTTCGGTTGACTGCCACTCGGAAAATCTCACCTCGTTCATCATGGGTAAATACCAGTTCTCTACCCTGTTTCTCCAATTAGCCATTTTTCAAGAGCAGGTACGTTTGAAGGTAGAAGCCGAAGCACAGGCGCAACTACAGCAGGCAACTGGACAGCCAGCCGGAGCATTGCCGGGGCAGTCAATGCAGGATGTTGCCAGGGGTGACGATAAAGTAACTGGCAGTGAATAGTCGGCGATCACCCAGTCTGATAGCTGGGTACAAAACTTAGTCAAACAAACTGCCCTTATATGGGGCAACCAGGGCGGTGGTAAATCCTGGCTAGCTCGTTACGTTGCCAAACAGAAAAAACAAGCAGGTTATAGGGTTATCGTGCTTGACCTTGATTCTAACCGCGCAGAATGGCGAGGGGTTGAAAGTTATCACTCCTGGTCAGACATTGAGCAGCAGATCCGTGACTAAGTTCAGGAATTAGAAGAACGGCTAAAAATCTTTAATAACTCCGACATTACCACAGAATGACGAACGCAAAATCAACCTTCATTCAATAGAAGTGACTAAAGTAACCATTTAAACATGACTTTTGTTACAGGTGTGTGCCTGATTATTCAGATTAAATTGAGAATATACAAATCAAGTAATCCAAAGCAGATTAAAGAATATATGAACCGCTTAAAATCTCTGATGATTGGAGGCTTATTAGCAGCAGCTTCAATTGCTGCTCTTTCTCAAAATGCTAGTGCTGCTGAAGTGAAATACCAGCATGAACATTTGAATCGAAATACTGTAGCTTTTAATAACAGTAAATTAGTTCGTGAACAACACGCTCGTGAATTACGTGAACGTCAAGCCCGTGAACAACACGCTCGTGAATTACGTGAACGTCAAGCCCGTGAACAACGCGCTCGTGAATTACGTGAACGTCAAGCCCGTGAACAACGCGCTCGTGAATTGCGTGAACGTCAAGCGAGACTTTATCACTAAGCTTTAAATTTTACTAATGTTCAGTTAGGAGAGTAGCAATACTCTCCTTTGTGTCTTTGAATAACTCTGCTCAAATTAACGCCAAAAAAATGTTAATCAGGACTTTGTAAAAAGAATTATCTGACCAAAGCATCAGGTCTTCACTCTTAACTTCCCCCACATAAATTGGTGAATACTCAACCTCACCTAGCTGGTTTCGATTGACGGACACCCGAAAAATCTCACCTCGTTCATCAGAATTAAGTAGCAGACTATTCAATAGATAAGCGTTCGCTTCAACGCAAACCCAACGTCACATCAATATATATAGTCGTCGCATTACACTTTTGGGCTATTATGTGGAATGCAGCTGTCAAAGTCTTTTCAATTCATTCATATCCCCGGCTCTCGAGTGGCCATAAAAATACCTGCGATGGACAGCCGCAACACCTAATGCCGGTCAATAGCATTAGAGGCTGGAGTTTCCACTTCCAAGTTGTCCCGTCGCTTCTTGACTGAAAAGTCCGGCATAATCTGTCGCTCTACACCTCTGAGCGATCGCTGTTTTTATCGAAAAGCAATTTCAGGTTCTGTAACTCTTGAAAGCTCAAAAAACGCAAGTCATCCACCTTCTGTTTAACAATTCCCAAAAACTCCTGAAATTGAGGGCAAGATTGACACCTTAACTCTTTCCCAGGAATCAAGCAATTACACGTAATAAGAGGTCTTGCTCTAAAGACGCGGTCG
>NZ_JAECZA010000092.1:23871-27372 GCF_016056275.1 Dendronalium phyllosphericum CENA369
GCAATTCTTACAAAAATACCGTTGTACACCATCTGGTTGTCGCCCCTTGAACCCAATGAGATTAGAATTGCATTTTGGACATGACATTCCATAAACTTGTGGTTTTGGTTGCCATGATTGCAACGCTTGTTGCATTGCGATTTCACATCTGAGCTTGTTGAAATTAAAACTTTCTTGCGTATTCATAGTTACAAGTTAGCTACAGGTTTAAATTTTCAAAATGACTTCTTCGACTTCGGCGTTGCGAATAGTAATCTGATGAACAATCTGGTGATAAATTTTGACCTTTTCATCTGGAGATAGAGTGTGCCAGATTGCTAGATGATTACCAGCACGGATAATTTCCTCTGTGCTTTTATTGAGAATTGAGTCACAGAGGAATGGATTAATTTCCTCTGCAATTTGTAAACGAATCTTCTGTTTAAGTTTTTCTAGGTCTGGGTCAAACCCGAGAATTTTTTCTAGAGCCTCTAGGCGAGATTCTAACTGCTTTAATTTTTCTGACTTTTCCTGCTCTCTAGTTGGCTGTTCGTCTAACTGATTGGCTAGAGTTTGGGAACGCTGCACTAAAATATTGATCAGAGCATTCTCAATAGTTGATTTGCGGGTAGATTTTTTATTTCCACAACCCATACCTGCATATCTACAAGCAAAATAATAATACATCCCTTGCTGATGCTTGGCACTTTTAGTGATACACTTGGAACCACATTCAGCACAAAAAACGAGACCTGTTTGATAAGCATATTCTCGGTAACAAACAGGGTTATTTGGGTGTTGATTAAAGCTAAAATGCCCAGTTTTCGAGTTAAACAGGAGAATTTGTTGAATCTCTGCTGCTTCGGCATCGGTGATCAGCCTATGCTCTGGATGAGTATCATAGATTATTTGCCAGTCTTCAGGCTTATTTCTCTTTCTTTTTCCTTTGCTAGTAGTAATGCGTTGGAGATAAGCAGTATGTCCACACAAAACCGGGTTAGTCAACCAGCGATTAAAACCTGCGGAAGTCCAATGAAATATCCCATCACGGCTATTTCTATTCTTATGTATTTTGACTAGTCCGTATTTCTGGAATATAGCTTTCAACCCTCGGGTAACTCCTTGAGCCTGTAAAAATATGTCAATACAATCTCTGGCTATCTCTTTAATACTTAGACCAGGAAGTTTAGTGACATCGCCTTCGTTATAGAGNNTCTAGATAATTGTCTGGTCTGTCGGAAATTCTACAAAGAAATAAACGAGTATCTAGTTGATATTTATCATTAACTACTTGGTAGGCCCAAGGATAAGATTCACAAGCGGCTTGTTTGTTTCGGCGGTGTTGTTTACCGTGCCTTGTTCGCTCTGATAAAAGGTCAGTTTCCCATTCAGCAAGAGCACCTAGTACATTGACCATTAACTTCCCCTGAGAAGTTTTTAAATCAATTTGCTGGTCTAAAATCCTTAAATTTACACCAGCTTGTTGATAAATATCAAGACATTCTCGTAATTTGGGTAAAGAGCGAGCTTTTCTATCAATTCTTGTGATAATAACTTCATTCACTTGTTGAGAAATAACTAAGAACATCAGTTTTTTTAGAGCAGGTCTATCGTCGTTACTGCCGGATTGAATATCTTGAAAAATTTCTGTCGCTCCGGCTGCTTTTAGTCTTGCTATCTGTTGTTCTAAAGCATGGGAGTCCACAGCTTGTTCACGAGAAGAGACTCTGGCATAGCCAACAATTTTATTCATATTCTCAAGAAAAAACCCAATAAATACATCAACTTGTATGAAAATATTACCACTTATTTGTGCATATCCTGCCCCCACTGGCTATGCACAAAAAACGAGACTAATTTCTCAATAAAACTGCTAACATTTATCCAAATAATCTGATTTTTAGCTAATTTAAAAACCAAGTAATTGGGCAGAATTTTGAGGACAAGAGAAGTAGCAGAACCAAACAATGGTCAATCGTAATTATCAGTAAAGTTGGAAAAATATTTTTCGATAAAAACTCAAAAAGCCACCGAAATTAAATTCTCGGTGGCTTCCTTTCAGAATGACCTATTAGTTGTGGTAGGACTGTTATCTACGGTAATGCTATCTATTATATAGAATTTTACTCAGTTGACAATACCTATCTTTAGTCAACTCAGATATTGAAACTCGCAAGAGAGTTAGCAGTTTGAAATCCAATATCATGGCACTGGGCAGCCCAAGCCCAGTACCATTATTGTTACTTCTTGTCACTCATTTTAGTCAATACGCATCAGTTCGGCTCACATTAACTGCAACGCCATAGGTAGTAATCAAGGTTTCATTGCTTATAAAACTTTACTACCAGTAAAAATACTCGTTATGGTGCATCGTAGCTGTTTTCAGTTTCTAACTTGAAATCAACAAAGAAATCTAAAGGTTTTTTGTAAATCATTGCAAAATCGGTTAGTTCAACCACATCTACTCGTCTCTCGCCAGACTCACAGCGCGAAACATAAGACTGCGGCTGATTCAGCTTTTTCGCAATCATGGAATACGAGTAATTGAGCGTTTCGATCACCACAGGTGTGAGCAAGAGCCAGAACAAGTGGTAAAATAATTTTTAAAAATAATGGAAAAGATGTACTAGGAAAGATTCTCGGGCATCTCTAGAATCCATGAAGCTATAGCAAGGCACATAAGCAAGCGGTATATAAATAGACTAGTGGTGGAGCAACGCCACTTTGTTGCTCCTTTGTGCGATCGTATTTTCCCATCCCATATCTGCTGGAAGTAATTTAGTCCAAGCCGAGATACTTGATATTTGGGGGAGAGCCTCGCCAGTTCTCCACCCCAATTGCCAATTACACGAAATCCTAATTATGTGGAATCAGATAGCATCAATCAAAAATTAAGAAACGCTTGCGTTCTCAAAACCGTAGATGGCTGACCACAAGCGTTTTTGGTAGGTAGCGCCGTGCAACGCTTTTGCTCGACAATGGCTCAGAGTGACAACATCTCCAGCCTGCTGTCAGTGTTCGCTTTTCTGAATTACGCCTGTAATAACAAATCAGTAGCTGACAAAGTAGTGACCCCTGATAAAGTTGCAAATTGTCCTCCAGAACCTAAACCTGCTGTTGCACCATCGGTATTGTAGAAGAGGTCGCCGTTGGCACGATTGAAGACGATGCGGGCGCTGCTAGTTCCAGCAATGGTAGCTCCGTTGGTGGATGCGTTGATGGTGGCAAATTCGCTGGTGCTGAGGCTAGATCCGGCGGCACTGGTGAGGGCGGTGAAAGTAGTTTTATCCAAGATGATTTTGTCGGTACCGCTGAGGAAGTCGGTGATGGTGTCGATGCCGATTGTGCTGCTATTGAAGGCAGCGTTAATGTCGAAGACGAAGTGATCGCTGCCAGTTCCACCTGTAAGGGTGTCATTACCACCACCACCATCAAGGCTATCATTACCACCACCGCCATTAATGTTGTCATTACCACCACCGCCAATAATGGTGTCATTGGCACTTCCACCTGCAAGATAGT
>NZ_JAECZA010000092.1:27472-41958 GCF_016056275.1 Dendronalium phyllosphericum CENA369
AGCAGAGTCGCTTTCTCCTAATCCGGCGTTGATGGTGTCATTCCCTGCGCCTGTGATGATTGTGTCATTGCCTCGCAAGACAACTCCATTAACTAATCCAGCTTGAGTGACACTATCGTTACCACTGCCTGTGGTGATGTCGAAAATTTCAAAGTTGGTAGCACTGACTACACCTGTAATCTTGATACCTGCACTGCGATAGTTCGTTAAACTGAGGTTGCCAGTTTGGGTGGACAAATCTAAGGTCAACTTATCTGTGCCAGTTCCACCATCAAGGCTATCATTACCACCACCGCCATCAAGGCTATCATTACCACCACCGCCAATAATGGTGTCATTGGCACTTCCACCTGCAAGATAGTCATCTTTACTAGTACCGGTGACATTGAATCGCTCAATGTCAGAGAAGAAAATCTGGTCAAGCACAGTGTTATCTGTGTTGAAGCGAGTAGCACTTCCACTACTACTCCCAGCACTAAAGGAGATTCCGCCCCCTGTATCACCTACTGAGTAGTCCAGAATTAGTAAATCATTACCTGCTCCACCATAAGCAGAGTCGCTTTCTCCTAATCCGGCGTTGATGGTGTCATTCCCTGCGCCTGTGGTGATTGAGTTATTGTTACGTCCGGAAAACTGAACTTGATCGTTACCACTCCCAGTGGTTAAGTTAGTGTATCGCTCAACATTTGTGACCCGAACACCTGTGGAAAGGACAATCGATTGATTACTGCTATTGTTAATTGTTAAGTTATTTGTTGCGGCAGAGAAATCTGCATTTACTAAGGTATCAGTTCCATCTCCCCCGTCAATAAGATCAATACCTTGGATATCTGTAATGGTGTCATTACCAGCACCAGCGTTGATGATGTCATTACTGGATAAACCATAAAATGTGTCATTCCCTGCTAAACCTTCAGAGAAGTTACCTATTGGATTAGTTAGATACAACACATCATCTAGATTCAACCCAAAGGTTGGATTACGGAGAACATCTAGATAATTTCCCAAGTTGCTGGGTGCTAAAGCTGCTTGGATTTGCGTATTGTAAGCGTCTTCTGTGAGACCAAAATTTGTTTCATGGGCATCAAGAGCCGCAATAGCATAACTCCAGTAGCGAGCTGCATCCGCAGAGTTCGTTGGGACATTCGCAGTTAGGCGTGTGAGCAAGTCACTTAGCGTTTCGCTGCTGGTGAGGGTATCGCTATTCAGGCTATAGGTAGTGTTGGGGAAAACATTGCCCATCGTACTCTGTACAACCAGGCGAGCCGTAATCCCCTGCACAACAGTATCCCACGACTGTTGAATAAAGCGGGTCTGGCGCACAAACGAAAAATTGAACTGTAAGGGCTGTCCCAGAAATGCTTCAAGGAATCCCAACTTCCGAGCATCGAAAAACTCGCCGCGACTGTTGGGTGCAACATTATCAACCTTTGCCCAACGGAAGAGAATCTCCTCTATTTTAGGAACTGCTTGACTGAGATCCTGCAATTTTAACTGAACAAAGTCTCGCATCAGCCCCAGAAGCTGGCTGTCAAGGCTCATGGCGATGTATAAATCCGGCAATTTGCCATAGCCCCTTACTGTAGGCAGAAACAGGGTTTCAGGCTTGAGTTGGTAGGATTGATTATAGGTGGTGTTGAGACGATCTGCGTTAAACCACAGAGATGCCATATTTCCTGTGGTGTTATCTGTGCGAATAAACTGGCTGGTACTTTGAATCAGGTTACCTTCAGATGTGTAACCAGCAGATTGTGCATTTAAACTTAGAGATTTAATCCCTAATTGCGTCAGGGTTTTTAGTTCCCCAAAGTCGGTGATGCCATTTTGATTGAAGTCTTGCCAAATTTGAAGTTTGCTAAATTGAGTATCCCTGGAATCAATAACTTTGTCATTATTGCTGTCTAGGGTGGCAAGTTCAGTAAAGCCATCAGTAACAGCATCACCAAAGAGTTCTGTAATATCATTTATCTTGCCATCGCTGTTGGCATCCAAGGCTAATATGCCATCATCACCTTTAACCCAGCCAGTTTGTTCTCTGAATCCATCGGCATTTAGGTCAAATTGTGCGGTGGACTGTTCAAGCGAAACGAGTTCGATGCCATCACCATCTAAATCTAAAACTAATGGATCAAAAAGCCCTCGACTAGCTTCTACTGCTGCTTTCCCAGGATAAGCAGATTTGCTTTCTTCTGCAAAAGCAGGCGCAAACGACACCAATGGAATTAGTACTAGTCCATCAGTAGCCCAGATAAGTAGGCCTGCTCCTACTGCTAAGACACCTATTCCTAAAATTGCATTAATGTCTAGTCCACCTGGCTGTTCCTCACCTTGCTGCTGCCCACCTTGCTGCTGCCCACCTTGCTGTTGACCACCTTGCTGTTGCCCTTGATTTCCACCCGTTTTATTGCCAGTAGGATCTGGAGTTTTATCAACAGGTGGAACTTTTTTAAAGTTTCCATAGCGGGAACTAGGATATGGTGGTCTACTAGTACCGCCGGCTCCTGATAAACGATTTCCACTGACATCTATTGAATTAGTTGGGTTGTTAAAGGTATAAGAATAGAGATTGCTTCCTCCAGATTGTCCAATTGGATCGGGATTTGTGAATCTTCCTGATGAAGATGAGTAGTATCTTGCTCGTATAAAATCCAGCCCACTCGCTTCATCCATAATCCCCCACTGACCGACATACTCAAAGGGATTAGCTACCCCCTCAATCGTCAGCAAATTCTCCCCAAATGGACGGTAGGCATAACGATTGAGATAACTTCCCGATGCATTGGTTAACCCCACTGTTGAACCAGTTAAATCCGAGTCATAGTAAGCCGCATTGCTACCATTAAATCGACCTACTAAACCCAAACCATGCACATAATTAGCCGTTAACCCACCGCTACTGTTATATTCTCCAACAACATCCCCCAGCCCAAACGGATCGATTAAATATTCTGTGCGTTGACCATTCTGAACAGATGCCACGCGATTGCCAAAAGCATCATATTCATAGGTAAACGTGCCCTCTGGAGTCGTCGCCCCAATCAAGCGATTTTCATCATTGTAGGTATAGGTTGAGACACGGCTACCATCTACTACCCGCGTCAAATTGCCATCCAAATCATAGAAATACTGGGCAGTCCCAACCGTTTGGTATTGATTCAGATTATTTGCTGTGTAGTTGGTCGTCACACCATTGATCGTTGTGCGCGTGCGATTCCCCGCCGCATCATAGACATACTGCAAATCCTGATTGGCAATACTGACATTCGTGGAAGTAAACTGCGCTCTTGTCAACTGCCCTGATGCATCGTAGGTATATACCCACTTTCCATCTCCTGTTACCGCCTGTGTCTGTCGCCCCAAACTGTCATAGGTATATTGGGCAAACGAATTTACTGTGCCATCCGCCTTCCGGTTAGAAATCGCTGTCAGTTGCCCCGCTCCATCGTAGGTATAGAGCGTATAAGTACCATTACCGTTGGTTTCTTTGGTTAAACGACCTACTACATCGTAGGTGTAAGCAATAATACTAGCTCCTGTGCCGTTTGTTAATCCTGTCAACCTTCCTTCTGCGTCATAGCTGTAATTAACGGTAAACCCATTTCGATCCACCATACTCGTGCGTCTGCCCGCACTGTCGTAAGTGTACTGAAGGAAACGATTATTGGGATAGGTAATCTTCGTCAGGCGATTATTTGTGTCGTACACCATGCTGGTTATACCACCCCGAACATCCCTCACCGCAGTCAAATTCCCCGCAGTGTTGTAGGTATACTGCTCAAAGGTATTATTCTTAAACGTTTTGCGCGTCACCCGTCCCGCCGCATCATAGTCATAGCGAAAGGTATCGCCACTCCGTTCTGTCGCCTGAGTTAGCCGACCGTTGACATCATAGGTAAATGTCTCTGCATTGTTGTTAGCATAGGTAATCCCCGTCAGATTGCCACTGCTATCGTAGTTGTAGCGCATCACCTGACCTTTCTGGTCTGTCACCGTTAGCGGAGAATCACGATTCGGGTCGTAGGTGAAGCTAACGGTTTGGTTAAGCGGGTCGGTCTGGCTGAGTAATCTTCCCTTAGCATCGTAGCTGAAGCGATAGATGGTGTTGCCGGGAGCGGTAATCTGGTTAAGGTTATTGTTACTGTCGTAGGTAAACTGGGTGACTCGGTTCAATGGGTCTTTAATACTTTGAATTTGCCCAGTAGACGTGAACCTCAGTTCCGTCGTTGTATTGCTAGCATCCGTGACGTTAATCACACCGGGAGAGACATACGTGTATTTTGTGGTCATAAAAACTTCCTTAGTGTAGTGTCATGTCTCGAATACTGGGCAAAGTTAAAAATTTGCTTCTTAGGGAATATTACGGTTATTAATTGCTTTTTGAACGATTTTCTTTGCTACTTTTTTCAAATCTTTATCTACACCACTGCAAAATCTTGAAAGACTGTTCCAGGCTTGCAAATAGCTGCTGTAAATCTTATCTCTGCGTACATCTTTAAACTTTTCTAAAGAATGTCGTTTAAAATCTTTTTTCCTATGTATTGGTTAGTTCGTTGCGATAGTTATATCCTTTATAATCATCGCGGGTAGCTGCATGTTTCAACACTCAAATATCTGCATATCTTAGTACTCGCAATTATAGATACACAAAACTAGGGGAGCAACGCGATTTTCTGAAATCACGTTGCTCCTAAAACTGGTAACTTCATAACTTTTAGCCTTGCTTACGCCCTTTGAGCCATTCCTCAACTCATTGGAAAAAATCTTTTACCCCATTCTTTAAAGATGCAGCATTCATTTTCTTCTCAATCTGCTTATTTATATAGATGGTAGTTTGTATGTAATTGAGGTGCGTTCGCGTACATAGCGGCTCTTTTTTTCAAGGAAATCTCAGGGACTGTAACTGGGCTTTGTCATGCAGCACAGCGCCGCAGTATGAGCGTTGATTTGGAATGTTAGGCAGGTGGAAAGGCGGGCGATCGCCTGTTGTAGCTGCGACCGCGCAAGAACAGTGCGAGATAATGGCTCCTATAATTGTTGATATATATAGCTTTGAAGCAAGTAAGAACTACCATTGCTTAACTTTTTCTTACTGTTACTAAATCCCATAAATAAGTTACTTAATAATCATGATTCTACCTAGAATAGAATCTATGTATTATTTTGGCTTCTCTCATAAACTACCGCCAGAAATTTTTTGTGCAAATAAAGCGCTGATACCGATATTGTTAAGTTGAGGTCTTTATTGTTATTGTTCAGTCAATGACCAAGGTTATTGCGGTTTTCAATCAGTCGGGTGGTGTTAGCAAATCCACTTTGACGATGAATTTAGGCTACCACTTGGCTCAAAAGAAGCAGAAAGTTTTGTTAGTAGATATGGACCCCCAAGCTTCGCTGACAGCCTTTATGGGATTAGAGCCATCTGAATTAGATAAGACAGTTTATGAAGCTCTCCTTGGAGACGAACCATTACCAATTCATCAGAATATTCATAGTATGGATTTGGCACCTGCCAATATCAACTTAAGTGGTGCAGAATTGGAACTTGTCGTAGCAGATATGCGAGATATGCGCCTAAAAGAAGCGCTTGAACCAGTTCTCACACAATACAGTTTCATTTTCATTGACTGTCCACCAAGCCTCGGTATTCTTAGCTATATCAGCTTAGTTGCCGCCACACACGTACTTATCCCTATTCAGACTGAATATAAAGCTTTGAAAGGAACAGAACTATTGTTAACAACGATTGCTCGTGTCCGTTCTCGTGCTAATCGAAAATTACAGATTGCGGGAGTAGTTCCGACGATGTATGACAATCGAACTGGACAAGGATCTCAAAGCTTACAGTCAATTACTAATTCTCTGTCTAAGATTGGTACAATTTATCCACCTATTCCTCGATCAGTAGGATTTGCTGATGCAGCCCAAGAGCATCTGCCATTGGCACTCTATAATTCTAAACATCCATCTGTTAGTATCCTTAAACAAATTGCTCAAAGTTTGTCAGTATTACCATAATTAACATCTGCTCACCAAGAGTTAAATAACTGTGGATAACGTTATCCACAAAAAAGAAGAGCGGATTTTGCTAGAAGCTGTTAACTGAATTTGTGTTAATGCAAGCCAAGAGCATCTGCCATTGGCACTCTATGCTCTTTAAGCATTCATCTGTTAATATCCTCAAACAGATTGCTCAAAATTTGTCAGCGCTATCATGAATTCAAAAAAGCGTACTACTCAGCCTTATCAAATCAAAGGAGTTGATGCTCTATTTGGTTCTGACGAACCAAGAAACGAGAGCGCTGCTGTACTTATTTCAATTGAACAAATTGTTTTGCCACAGCAGCAACCTCGTCGGTACTTTGCTCCTCAATCCATGCATGATTTAGTAGAGTCAATTAAACTGTATGGAATTCTTCAACCACTTCTCGTTCGTCCACAAAAGGATGGTAAGTATGAATTAGTTGCGGGGGAACGACGTTTCCAAGCTGCTAAAACTGTTCAACTAGAATCTGTTCCGGCTGTGATTCGGCAGATGACTGATGTTGAGGCATTTGAACTCGCACTTTCTGAGAATCTGCAAAGAGAAGATTTAAATCCTGTTGAGGAAACCGAGGGAATTGTTGCACTCTTAGCATTAAAACTCAATCAAACCGCTGAGTCAGTGATTGCTTTACTTACTTCAGCTGCTCATCCAGAACGAGAAGCTGTGGATAACGTTATCCACAGTCCAGAATGGCAAACCCTGCTTGAGGTATTTAACTCAATTGGAAAATTCTCCCCCGAAAGTTTTAGAACCAATCGGTTGCCGCTCCTGAAACTTCCTCAAGATATTATGGAAGCACTACGGTCAGGAATGATTGAGTATACTAAAGCAAAAGTAATTGCGCGAGTAAAGGATGAATCTTTACGTGCATCATTGCTAGACGATGCCATCCAAAACGACTTATCCTTGAGTCAAATCAAAGAACGTCTTGCTGTGATTAAAGCAGAGACAACCGGAGTTTTAGAGAAAAAATCTTCTGACATAAAAAAGCAGATCGATGAAGCTTATACTAAAGTTAAAAAATCAAAGGTTTGGGATAATCCCAAGAAGCAAAAGCGATTGCAAAAATTACTAGCAGAACTAGAAGCCTTAATAGTTGAAGAGAGCAATGATAGCTGAAATTTGATTTTGCTTTTGCGGTTGACAGTGCAAGTCCTGACTATTCTTTAGTTACTATGTTTAAATAAATACTCAGTTACCTGATGCCAAAAATCAAAACATTTGCAGAAAATTACCCTCATCTAACCCGCTTTGTTAATGAAATTGGCTGGATAGAAATTGGGGACAGCGAATATGTTAACTCCTTTGCCAGAGCTTATGATTTGGGTGGTACTGTCTACGAAGGAAAACCCAACTATTCAAGTTTAGAAGCTGCATTCCAAGACTTAGAAGCAGCCATCAAAAAATATTTAGAAGACAACGGAATTTAACTTATACCCAATAGCTAAAACTCAAACCAACGGTAAAGGTATATTGATAATTAATTGCAGATTGTTTTGGCGGGCAATGAGTTGAACTTTAAGTGTCCAAGGAGCCGTACTTCTGGCTTTCAAGTTCGGCAGCAGCCATATCTAGCTCCATCTCCAGTTGTTCAACCGTAGGCAGGATACCTTTAAGCTGTTCTGGAACGTCTTTTCCTATTCTGTGTGTAGAAACGCCGATAGGTTGTGTCATCCCTTGCAATGCAAGCTCGGCAACAGTCTTGTTTTTAGACTTGCAAAGGATGATGCCGATGGTGGGCTGATCGTCAGGATGCCGCAGAATAGCGTTCACTGCTGACACATAAAAGTTCATTTTTCCAGAAAATTCTGGCTGAAATTCCACCATTTTCAGGTCGATAATTACAAAGCAGCGCAACTTGAGGTGATAAAACAGGAGATCGAGCCTGTATTCCTGGGAGCTGACCTCAATAGGATACTGGCTTCCCACAAACGAGAAACCTGCTCCCAGCTCCAAGAGAAAGTCACGAATGCGATCCACGAGCGCCCGCTCTAAATCCCTTTCCTGCGCTTCTTTGCCCAACGTCAGGAAGTCAAAATTATACGGGTCTTTGATAAGCTGCTGTGCCAAATCTCCTTGGGGTTTAGGCAGGGTCTGGCTAAAATTGGTGACTGCACTTCCCTGGCGTTCATAAAGACGACTCTCAATCTGCATCTCCAGAATGGCGCGGCTCCAGCCGTTTTCAATGGTTTGCTGGATGTACCAAACCCGCTGCTCTAGGACTTTTACGCGATCCAGCAAGACACAGTTATGCCGCCAAGGAATTTGTCCACCAGCTTGGTGGACAAATGACTCCTCCGGGTAGGCTGACGCGAAAGCCCGCATATAAAGCAGGTTTGTACGGGAGAACCCCTTTATCTCCGGGAACTCTCTTTTCAAGTCTTTGGCCAAGCGCTCAATTACTTTAGTTCCCCACCCTTCATCTTGCTGGCGTTGTAAAATCTCCCTGCCGATCTGCCAATAAAGCAGCACTAATTCTTGGTTAACAGCAAGTGCCGCCCGCACCTGCGCGGTGCGAATACGCTGTTTAAGGATGCTTAGAAAAGCATCATAGTTGGTCAGTTCGGGAAAAAGGGAATCGGTCACAGTGAAGAACTTATCGGGCGGTTACTGTATTTTACATTAACGTAGTAATCGATTGTGCATGAATAGGCAATCATTTATACCTGTTACACACTTAAAACTTTGATGGCGATCGCGCTTTCTGGTACTGGTTCGGCTTAAAGAGTAGATTAATTTTCTTGGTTTAATTGGGCATTTTAACTATGGGGACTATCTGTGTAAATTCTACTATCTACAACTTGAAAAAATCAAAAGTAAGTATTAAATAATAATTGGCACTTTATATGAATGCTGACGAGTCAATTTTAAATTTAAAGAAGGTTGATTTAAAAAATAAACATTTGTTACCAGAAGATTCAGGCATTTATTATGTATTAGATGAAAACAATATAGTATGGTACATAGGAAAAGCAAAAAATCTTAAAAAGAGATGGAATGGTAAAGCGCACCATAGGCTTTACCAATTATCATCACAAGGGAGAAAAAAGTTTTATATATACTACAATAATTTCAGCGTAATCAACCTAGATGAAGAAGAGAAAAAATTAATAGCACAGTACAGACCGCATCTTAATAGCAGTCCAGTAAAGAAAAAAAGGGTTTTACCTGCTGAAAATCTGTTAAGAGAAACAATACTCAAATTACCAGATTTCTTAATAGTTTTAGGTATAGAGCCACCCAGACAGATAAATAAAAATGCCATCACACCTGACTGGTGGTTAAAAAAGAAACTAGCAGGACTACAAATTATTCATATTGTGCTTGATTGGGAAAAGCTAAGAGAGTTCGCCGAACAAGATATAGAAATATCTAGTGGTGTATTAGGTTATGTATTTGGGACTAGAAAAGCTTATTCTAACCTTTGGGAAGCACCACATAAGGAATATGTAAGAAGATACGGTGTAGTCCAGTGCAGGATTTTGGTAAATGGGTATGTTGTTGAAGTCAGTGTTTTAGATAACGTTAGTCAGATGTTCACTAAAACTAGAATGGGGACTTTAGCTGGTGAGCAAATAAAAATTGTAGAAGCAGATATATTAGATAAAATCAAAGCAGACCTGAAAATTCCAATTCCAAAAGATTTTGTCAATCAAATAAAACCTTACTTGCAAGACCCCATAAAATTAGTTTTTAATGATGACATAGATAGAGAAACTCTAGGAAAACAAATATACAAAATAAAAGAAGAGTATAAGCAAGGTCTTAGAGGAGTTGGTAGTAGAATTGCCAAACGAATTTCTAAAGGTGAATCCAATGCCTCATAAATCGCCAGCAACGTCACCAATAACTGGACTGTGAAAGAGAGTGTTAAGACTAATCTACGAAGGTTAGTCAAGCGTCTGCTGTGGAAATAGTTATCCACCAGAAAAGCAAGGGAAGGCGACGGTGACAGTGCTGCAACAGGCTGAGTTACTGTGTAGAGATTGGGCTGCGTGAGGTTTGATTAAAACGGAACTTAATGGTTGAGTTAAGTTAAAAAAATTATACTACAATTAGTATTAATAAAATATCCGCCCTTATTTTAGCTGCCAGCAAGGTTATTTTTTAATGCTCGCCTACTTTGAGAAGCTACAACGGATTTTTATTTTAAACGAATTATAAAATGGCATTTTTTTAAAAAATTAATCTTCCATAAAGTCCTTCTTTTTTTCTTGCTCAATTTTTCCTCGAAGATACTGAATCTTTTGCTCGATATATTGTTTGTGTTGGAGAAAATCCACAGTATTGAGGAGTGGAAGGAGAGACTCTAGATATTCGACACGTTTCTGATACATGGGCACAGCACTCCCTTCCCAGCTAAGAAAATTAGACTCTAGAGAAAGCTTTTTAAAATCCTCAATTTTTTTGTTGTGTTCAAGAAACAAAGCAATAAATGAGGAGCGTCTCTCATATGATATTTGTGTAATAACGTTAAACACAAACTGAGTAAACTCAATGTCTTGATGTCGAGTTTCAATAAATCTCTTTAATAATTTATCCTGTCTCTCTTGAAGAATAGTGTTATCTTTCGCCTCTGCGAGCAGAATAAAAAAATCTTTTAGGCTGTTATATCTAAGTAAAACTTGCTCTAGCTCTTTCTCATAAACATGGTCAACCACTTGACTCATCAGTACCTCATAGCTTTCATGCCTCCAAAGGAAAGAATAATCACGGGTATTGTCGAAATGATAAGACTGTTCCTTCTGCTCATAAATCCAGTTGATATATTCAAGGATAAAGTTGGGATCAATGTCTAGAATGTACTCAAAATATTGCCCGTTATCATCTGTATGCCAGTCTACTTTTAGAATTGCAAGGTAAGCTTTCTTGAGAGAATCTAGATTGTTTTTGAAAAGGTCAAGTAAAGTTTTATTTTCCTCTATGTGGAGGTCAAATAGAGGCGACAGAGCGTAAGAGTAGTCTAAATTTTCAGTTATCTTCTCTAGGAGAATCTCAGTTACCCGAACGACCACATTGCTATCAAGCAAGCAGTACTTTAAAAGGAAGTTGAGGTCACGTGGTATTTCGCTAGGCTCACTCTCCCTATAAAGAATGTAGAGATGATCCAAATACTCAAAAGTAATATCTTCCGGAGTAAGCAAACGATAAAAGTTAAATAACCATCTCCGCTTTGAAGGGTAATCGATTTGATTAAGAAATTCGTGAGCTTTTTTGACTCCCAATATTTGAATCAGTCTATTAATGAGTCGTAGCTCGTTAAATTTAAATGGTTCTCCAAGACCAAGATAATGTTTTATTACCTCTATATAGAGGTCAGGATCTCGGTTAGATAGAGCTATTAGCACTTCCACTACCCGACTCGAAAAATGAAACCCATTGTGCTTTCGACGGTCTGACTGTCCTTGAATTTCAAGACATTGCTGGAAAAACTGCTCGTAGTTTGCAAAGCTGTAATCTGCAAAGTATTCTTCAATCTGTTGTCGCTTAAATTGCTGATATTCTTCGGATTCCAGTTCAAAGTATTTTCTTTCTGTACCGCTAAAAAGAAGCACTTTGGATAGAGCGTAAGTTTCGTTTGTAAATCTACCCCGCAAGTCCTCATTAAAGGGTACTTGATGTTTTTCAAGATGATTTAAGTAATCTTGAACTACAAGGCAGTGGCAATAGCTGCAAGAATCTAATGCTGACTCGATAAAAGGAAGTATGTCGGCTGCATCCTGCGTGATAATCTCAACAACAGCGATTTTATAACCAGATGTGCTGTATTTATGAATGAGATTAAGCACTTCTTCCCTAAAAATAGGTATCTGGTAAAGCTTAAATACCCGCTTCCAAATTGTACGCCTTAGTTCAATCAGTTCTCTTGTGGGTAGCAAGTCGAAATTAAGGATATTGAATGCGCGTCTTCCCTTCATTTTAGTAGTATTAAAGTGTGTTGGGAGATACTGTTCAGCCAGGGCAAGGAATAGTTTCGAGAACATTTCTTCCTCTCCTTCCTTGACTCGCTCCCATAGCACATCAATCACTGTCTGCTGCATAAAAAATCCGTCAACATAGGAATCATGCTCAAAGCCGAATTGTTCGGTAAGAAGATGTAATCCCCGTGATAATTCACTTGGTCGCTTGGTAAGGTAGTCGAGGAGGAGAACCAACGCCATTCGGAGGTTATCCTCATCCGAATAACTGAACAAACCCAGTGTTTTGAGGAGAGAAGGTGATGGAATATTAGAGTTGGGCTTAATCTCCAGCTTAGAAATGTCTATCGACTCTGGTTCCATTTTGGAGATGCAGTCACGAACGTACAGAAGTATGTCGGTCTTTTTGAGGAACCAAAACACTTCCATCAGATGCATTAACTTTGTTTCATCCCCTGCTTCCTTATATGTTTCCCAAGCTTGGTCAACATGTGGACGCATGATCTCGATTATATTCTTGTGATCAAAAGTATTTAGAACCGGGTTTAAGACATCAACTAATCGATACTGGAAGTCAGGGAAAAAATTCTTTATGAGAACAGAAAATTTGAGCGTTTGTTCCTTGAAAAAAGCGAGATAGAACAGGTAGGTAGCCAGAACTTGATCTGAAGTTCGTACTACCTCGTTTTCGTGCATATCAAGCAATTCTAGGTCATGTAACTGACGCACCGCTTTCCAAAACAACTCTTGAGGTATGCCAAATACTGTCTTAATTGCTCGCATCATTTCCTCATGCGAGCGATCTACTGTCCGGAAAAAGGCAACGATACCAGCAGTTTTCAAGAGGTTTTCGTCACCGAGTTGTTCTAGATCCTGACGGATTGAGCGGTAATATTCGTCGTAGAGGGATGATACGTCAATGATGCTTTTGAGCGTGTTCTCCCGCTTCGCTACATCTGCAATCATAATCGCAAGTCGAGGATTGCCCTGTGAAATGTCAGCGATCCGGTCGAGATAGACTTGGTTGGTTATGCTATATTCATCTTCAACAAGCTGCTTGATTTGGTTATCTTCCAGGGATTTTACTTCTAACTCAATCAAATTTTTGTAGGAGCGCGCTGCTTCCCGAACCTTATTCAGAGCATAATCCCGAACTGTCGCAATGACTTTAATTTGCTGATCCGAGCGTTGGTCGTGAAGAAGTTGGATAAAGTACTCAAATCGGCTGACACGGTTAGCATCGTCCACGAAGATGAGGTAGCTGCCCGGTTCTGAAAAGTGGATGCGTAGATCCTCAAAAATATCTGCCCCCCGAAGAAATATGCATCGTACTTTGTACTCAGAGTGAGATGCTACAAATTGGTTGCAACATTGCAGTACAAGTCGGGTTTTCCCTACTCCAGCTTTACCAGACACTACTACAAGATTACTCTCATCCAGCCCCTGCAACACCCGCTCTAACTCTTCTTCACGAAAGTGGAAAGTTGTGTTGAGAGGAGTGGCAAGCGCATTTTTGTTGTAGTTGGTGACAAACTCGTCAGGAGCGACGACTTGACCTGTATCTACCTCTACTCCAAGAAAATCCCGTGCAATACCTGGATACTTTAGATGAAGGTCGTAGGAAATTGAACCAATGTCAAAAATATTTAAGTTTACCCCACACTTCTGACACTCTTCCCTAAGCGCATCTTGCTCATCTGTATTAAGAGTAGAAGTATGGCAAAAAACCACCTCTTCAATTTTTGTAATTCTTATTCCTGTTTTTGACTCGTCAAAGCATTTATCAAGATCGCTTTTGAGCTTCTTATAAACACCTTCCTTCTGTATAGTGTATTCTGCAAATACATATTTACCATTTGCTAAGGAAATTAACGTATCGGGAGTTCCCTTCCTCACATTATCAGTTCCAATTACAGAGCCAATAGAGTTAATACGTTCGTAGCCTTTTTTATATAGATACGCATCTGCTAATTTCTGAAAAGCAGCGCCTCCTAACTCTCTTAGTTTATTTTGAATCTGATTAATTTTTGACATGTGTGTTGAGTGCTAAATTATTTGTTCCTTTGATAAAATATTGTTCTTAGTATCCTGAATAGTCAAAATTCATGCGCTCAGAGTTTGCAAGTTCCTGAAAACATTCATCATAGCCCATCTGAAAAATTAGCTACTTGGGTCTTTTTTAACAGCAGAGTTACAAGTGCGAGCGCACTTACGGTTAATCCCGGATTTCTCACAAGCAGTAAAAAATCAATTTGTATGGCTTGATGTGAGGTAGTTTTCTGATACATCACCAATCAAAATTTATGCGCGGAGTTAAATTAAGTATAAAACCGTAGATACAAAGCTAAAATAGCTACTATTTTTTTATTAGTACTAAAATCAAAATGTTATCTTCATAAAATTGAGCATTCCAAAACAAGACTTGAATTAATCCAAGCTCAAAGTATCATTAGTTAGAAATAAGTAAAAGACAACTAAACTTTAAACTATGCGGTATTAGAGAGCATTTTTAAGCGTTTATGGGC
>NZ_JAECZA010000093.1 GCF_016056275.1 Dendronalium phyllosphericum CENA369
GAGGGGCAGAGGGGCAGAGGGGCGGGGGAGAGAATTCTTAAATAAGTTCTCTGTGTTATCTACAGTTAGTAGTTAAAAATATGACTTGTAACTTGCAAGCGATCGCCTATCCTAATTACTGAGGGTTAATATAGCGGATGCTGGCACAATGATATTCCTGTCCGTTAAATTCTAGATAATCGACGCTGATTTCTACATTGATATGGCGATTATCTTGAGTTTGGTGAGTAGATTCAACCACTAAAGAGCCTTTGCTTCTCACTTCTTGCCAATGCGATCGCCACTTAGCCTCCTGATAATTTGGGTCTATATCATAAACAGACATATTCAGCAATTGCTCGCGAGAGTAGCCTAAATTACGCCCGGCTGCTTCATTTACGTAAACAAACTGGGCATCGTAATTCACAAAAAAGATGGAATCCTTAAATCTGTCGAGATAAAACTGACTCAGCCGCAGTGCCGACTCTGCTTTTTGGCGATCGCGAATTTCCTGTTGTAGAAGTATATTTTGCTCTGTGAGTTGCTTTTGCAATCTGCGGACAGTCAGATTATTCTCTACACGAGCAAAAACTTCTTCTTCGCTAAAAGGTTTAGTGATGTAATCCACTCCACCAACAGCAAAGGCTTTGACTTTATCTAGTACCTCATCCAAAGCGCTAATAAATATTACTGGAATATCGCGGGTTTTCTCGGAAGCTTTCAGACGTTGACAAACTTCATAGCCATTCATATCTGGCATCATGATGTCAAGTAAAATCAAATCGGGTGGAGCAGCTTGGGCTGTCTTCAAGGCTGTTTGTCCGTTAATGACTCTGCGGATTTCATACCCCATCTGAGTTAGCATGGCAGATAAGAGTCGCAGATTGTCTGGAGTATCGTCAACAACCAGAATATTTGCTTTCGGCGGCTGAACTCGATCGTTATCCATTGTTTTCTGGTTGTGTTAAATCAATGACTTTATCAATGCGAAAGTTATTGACCCAATCAGTCAGGGTATTTGCCAAATAAGCAGATTCTTCAGGAATTTGCTCGACGAACAAGCTGAAAATCAGTTTTTCATCAGTATACAGCGCCGCTTGGTGTAGCTGTGCTATCCACCCAGAGGGCATCCGAGCTAGCGCCTCTTCTAATAATAAAAGCTGAGGGTGTAAATTTTCTGCTAATTGCTCTTTTGTAAGAGTTTCTTGCTCGTAGAGATAACGTGAATGATATAAATAAAAATGAACTTAGTTAATTATTGAGTATGTAAGTTCGCAAATTTAGCTATTTACCAATGACGGCTGAATGCAATTCAATTTTTATAGAAGAAATAGTAGAATTCCTGAATTACTTCTTTGTTGTTGAGCGCTTTGCTGCTAGCGAAAGAGGAGGCGTATATTTACCTTCTCTACGTCCTGTAAGACGTTTGGGGTTAGCACTCGAACCAGGGTTGCAGTTGCAGAAATGGGCAAACTCCCAAAATTTAGATGCCCTGTTTTTACATCGACCGTGGAAACTAGAAACTGAGCAAATTCCACCCGAAATTGGAGTAATTTCTTATCATCTACCATTTGATGAATGCTTGACAATGGGTTTCAATCCCCGCTTGGCACAAGTATTGAATATGTCTAATTTAGAAGTATTGGGAGAGAAACAGAATAGAGCAATTGGGATGATAGGCGAAATTCCAACTCAAAGCTTTACGCATTTGTGTAGTTGTGTAACTCAAGTTTTTGGTGGACAAGAACAAGTACATCCCCCAATTGATAATGATGTGACACGAATTGCTGTTGTTGGTGCAATGACAGATGCTTTAGTGCATGAAGCAGCAGCCCGCGATATTGATGTTTACATTACAGGACAATTGCGACAGCCTGCTTTAGCAGCAATGCGAGAGAGTAAAATGGGAGCGATCGCTATTGGTCATCGTCGTAGCGAAGTCTGGGGTTTACGCACACTAGCGGGTGTGCTTCGAGAACGCTGGTTTAGTTTAGAAGTGGTGACATTTAGGTGAGAAAAAAGATATTTACGCCCAAGCAGGTATTGTTGAATATTGGGTTGTCAATCTGAAAAATCCTCAATTGCAAGTATTTCGAGATTTAAAAAATGGACAATACACAACCGAAGTGACACTAACCACAGGTACTATTGCCCCCGTAACTTTTCCCGATATATTCGTTGAAGTACGGCGGCTTATAGGTTTACCCAAATATCCAATGACTAAGTAGGTAGACATGAGTAAATGTAAAACGCCAACCTGTGAAATCCGCTCAGAATTGGGCTTTTACCTCCTGCCTTCTGCCTCCTGCCTCCTGCCTTCTACTTAATACCTTCGCTCTTGTGGTTCAAACATGGTAATTGCCACTGGGCGGTATTGAATATCAATACCTGCTGGTGAATAGTAAGCCATTGTGTGTTTGAGGAAATTGACATCATCTCTTTGAGAATAATCCTCGCGGAAGTGAGCGCCGCGACTTTCTTGGCGATTTAAAGCTGATGCTAAAATAGTTTGCCCTACTACCATCAAGCTGCGTAATTCCAAAGCTTCCACGATTTCTGTATTCCAGCAATTTCCTTTGTCGTCTAAGTAAATCTGAGGATATTGCTGTTGTAATTGTTCGAGTTTTTGCAAGCCCTGACGCATTAATTCTGCGGTGCGGAAAACGCCACAATAATCAGTCATGCAATCTTGGAAGGCTTGACGAATTTGATTAATTCGGTATTGTCCTGGTTGTTCTAGTAAGGCTTGAATTTGTTGTTGGGCTTCTGTAATGTAACTTTGTTCGTCTACAGCAGGTAACTTACGTTTTTGCACGTATTGAGCGATCGCCGCCCCAGTTCGCTTACCATAAACTACACACTCCAACAGAGAATTACTACCCAAGCGATTTGCACCGTGAACGGAAACACAAGACGTTTCGCCAGCGGCAAAGAAGCCATCAACGAAACCATCGCCGCTACTACGGACTCGACCATCAGTATCTACTGGGATGCCACCCATGCAATAGTGAATTGTGGGGCGTACTGGCATAGGTTGAGTTACGGCATCTACACCTACTAAGCGGTGTGCTTCTTCCCAGCAAAAGGGAACGCGACTCATAATTTTTTCTTTACCCATGTGCCGCAAATCGAGATAGACAAAAGGCCCGCCTGCACTCCCATCGGGATGAACACCGCGTCCAGCTCGAATTTCATAAGCGATCGCTCTTGAGGTAATATCGCGGGGAGCTAGTTCCATGCGGCTGGGTGCATAGTTTTTCATAAAGCGATCGCCTTCGGAGTTAATTAAATACGCTCCTTCTCCGCGCACCGCTTCCGAAATCAATACGCCTACTGGATACAAGCCTGTGGGATGAAATTGCACAAATTCCATATCTTCCAAAGGCAAACCGGCGATCGCAGTCATTGCCAAACCATCGCCAGTAGAAGCGTAATCATTGGAGGTAGTGTTATAAACGCGACCATAGCCGCCAGTGGCAAACATCACTGCCTTTGCCCGCAGTACTTCTATCTGCCCATCCAAAAGATGGTACATCACCACACCCTTCGCCTCATTTTCTTCTAAAATCAGGCGCATGACGTACCACTCTTGATAAACTTGCACGCCATAACGCTGTAGATTATTAACCAATTCATGCAAAATCGCATGACCAGTTTTATCAGCGGCGTAGCAAGTGCGATTGTGGGAATGTCCGCCAAAAGCACGTTGAGCAATGCGACCATCGCTTAAGCGAGAGAACAAAACCCCCATGTGTTCCAGGTCAATTACCACATCTGGCGCTTCTTTGGCGAGAATTTCCACCGCATCTTGGTCTGCTAAGTAGTCAGAACCTTTGACCGTATCAAAAGCATGTGCTTGCCAGCTGTCTTCTGAATCGACATTTTTCAGTGACGCTGCCATACCACCTTGGGCGGCTACTGAGTGAGAACGAATCGGGTGGGTTTTGGCAACCACAGCGATATTTAATTTGGGGTCAGTTCGGGCAATTTCCACAGCGGCGCGGCATCCTGCCAACCCACCTCCGACAATAATCACATCATGTTCGAGCATAGTTAGACCCCGATCGCTAATGACTGCTGTTCTATTGTAGAGATGTGATTCATGAAGCGGCTTGTCTGCGATCGCGTCTTTAAAAAAAAACTCCCTGCTGAGGACAGGGAAGATGAGGCAGCTGCGGAAGCTGGGGGAGAAATAATAACTTTTGACTCCTGCCTGCTACCTACTGCTTCACTAACTCCTTAACTAGCTGCTTGTATAGGTTGTTGTTGGGAAACGTTACCCGGTATGGGTTCGGTCTTGACTCCAGGTTCAACAGAAACAAGCTCAACATGATTCAATAATGTAGTGACAAATGCAAATAGCAAGAAAGGCAGCGATAGCAGAACGACGAGTCCCACCGTTGCTAAGGCATAAACCGGCCGTCTAGCACCCATCAATGCTAAGGCTGATGCCAAACTTATAGTAATTGTAATTAACCAAACAATTATTTGACCGTAAATATCACCGAATGTCAGGGTACAGACAAACCGATAGTTTTGAATATTATTCTTGTTCATCACATTTGCCTCAAGTCTCTCCTATAGGTTCTACCTTAAAACCATGTTTGGCTTTTAGACAATTTCTAAATATTTTTGAAAGGTTTGTAATATCGCTTTACAATTAATATTTTTTTGTTATCTAATTACACGATAATGCCTTGAGGAATAGTACTTTCAGACTAAGCAAATATCTTAAAATTTCACGAAAGTCTTGTCGTCTCTTTGATAATTTGGCGATCGCATTACCCAATTTCTAAATTATAGATTTCCTGACTGTGTGTAACTCTAGCTTGAGTATTTATAGCTATTTGAGGTGAAATAAATCTAAGCAACAGCTCCATTAATTGTTCAATATAACCTATTTATTGATATAAAGTAGCAATTTTATATCTAAATTTTATGGAAGATTTTAATCTATTAAAAATCAATTTTCGCTGAAAGCTAGCTATAAAAGGCTTTTTAGTCGTAAATCTCTAATAAGTAACAAAAGTTTACTTAATTAAATGATAAATATTATCAATTGCTCTGATAATATAATTTCAAAGCTTATTGAGATAAATAATCAATAGCTGCTTATATATCTTCAGCTATTTCCAAACTGTTTCAGGAGGTAACGCCTAGACAAGCATGGTTATTCAAACTTTAAAGTCGATTCCCTAGCATCGCAGATGTGTAGGTTTTTTGTTACAAAGTAATATTAGGTGTCAATAATGGCAAAAAAAATAGGTTTGTTTTACGGTACTCAAACTGGCAGAACTGAATCTGTAGCAGAATTGATTCGGGATGAATTTGGTAGTGATGTTGTTACATTACACGACATCTCTCAGGCAGATACTACTGATTTTGATGAGTATCAATATCTCATCGTTGGCTGTCCCACTTGGAATATTGGTGAACTGCAAAGCGACTGGGAAGGTTTCTATGAGGATCTCAACGAGATTAATTTTAGTGGTAAATCTGTAGCCTATTTTGGTGCTGGAGATCAAGCCGGCTATGCTGATAACTTCCAAGACGCGATTGGAATTCTAGAAGAAAAAATTTCTCAAAAAGGTGGTAAAACTGTTGGCTATTGGTCAACGGAAGGATACGATTTTAACGCATCTAGAGCCTTAAGAAATGACAAGTTTGTGGGACTGGCAATTGATGACGATAATCAATCTGACCTCACGAATGAGCGAGTCAAAGCGTGGGTTTCTCAGTTGAAAACAGAATTTGGTTTGTAGAAAATAGAGGTACGGGATTACCGTGCCTCTATTGAGTTGGCTAATAACTTACGATAGGTATTTATGTCTGAATCATTCGATGTTATTTGGTTAAATGCTAGTCCTATTTTGGCGCGTTTTGATAGGCCATTACTTCAATACTTATCTAAGTGTATGAAGGTCGCTCAATGGGAATACCACCAAACTAAAGATGAAGCTAGTTCGATAGATATAGCTGTGGAACTGTTGTATGAATTTTTAGAGGAGTATCCTGACTCGCTGCATCTAGCTGGTCACGGTATGGGGGGTACGATCGCTTTAAGTTTTGCTCGGCGCTACCCGAAAAAAGTGCGATCGCTAACTCTGCTAGCTGTAGCCGCTCAACCTGCTAACAATTGGCACGCTCATTATTACGTGCAACGACAACTTTTTAGTATCAGCCGCGAGCAAGTTTTGGCACATAGCGTTCGCAGTTTATTTGGCAACCAACCAGCTCATACCACGAAGAAATTAATGGCTGTCTTGGATAAAGATTTAGAACAATCTCCCTCACCGCACTCTTTATTTAAGTTAGTTAATTTACCCAAAAGTGGGGTATCTATGCCAATGATGGTATGCGGTAGTAAGAGCGATCCAGTAGTAAACTCTCTAGCATTACAAGACTGGCAGAACTGCTTCAAGCCAGAAGATCGCCTCTGGGAATGCCCAAAAGGACATCATTTCTTTCACTATTATTATCCTCAACAAGTTGGCGAACAAATCATCAGTTTTTGGCAACACCATTCGCGATCGCTGAAAGTATCTGCACTTTCTTCTAGCACTTCCTAATATCGCGTCAGCTTGCGATCGTTAAGACCGCAGAGGTGCAGAGGAGAGGTTTTTGTTGCTCATCTGTTTAAAGACTTATGTAAAGGTAATGTATTTTCGTTATTGAGAGCAAAGCAATCTCGTCAAGACTAAAGTTGCTTTGCTACACTTTGTTGCGTATCATTGGCAAGACGTTTTGCCAACGCAATGACTAATCGTCGTTGCGTAAGTCCTGGTATAAATAATTTTTTATTATTGCTTTAATTTTCTAATGAGATTTTCTTTCATTAATTTGGATTTTGGTGTACACTCTTGTCTAACAGTTGTTGATTAAAATTGTCAACAAGTCGTAGGTAAAAATGACAATTTCTACAAGTCCGCTGTCAGTGGAGCAAGACCTTACCGATTCGCCTTGGTGGGCTGGTAATGCCAGACTGACAAGCTTATCGGGTAAATTACTAGGCGCTCACGTTGCTCATGCTGGTCTGATAGTTTTCTGGGCAGGAGCTATGACTTTGTTTGAGCTAGGCCACTTTAATCCGGCAGAACCGATGTACGCGCAAGGCTTAATTTTGCTGCCTCATCTAGCTACTGAAGGTTGGGGTGTTGGCGCAAATGGTGCAGTTGTAGATACTTATCCCTATTTCATAATTGGAGCTTTGCATCTAATTTCTTCAGCCTTTTTGGGTTTCGGAGGAATCTTTCATTCCCTACGCGGCCCCGAAAAATTGGAGGGTAAAGTTCCTTTCTTTGGTTACGACTGGTCAGACACGGGCAAAATGACCACAATCCTTGGTATACATTTGGTTTTACTAGGTTGCGGTGCATTTTTGTTAGTTGCCAAAGCAATGTACTTCGGGGGTTTGTACGACCCAAATGTTGAAAATGTGCGAGTAATTACAAATCCGACATTAAACCCAGCTGTAATTTTTGGTTATCTATTTGGCGCAATTAATAAATTCTGGATTGCTGGCGTTGATAACCTCGAAGACGTAGTTGGCGGTCACATTTGGGTTGGTGCGATGTTGATCTTCGGTGGACTTTTCCACATTGTGACTAAACCTTTTAGTTGGACACATCCACTATTTGTTTGGTCTGGAGAAGCTTACCTCTCCTACAGTTTGGGTGCTTTAGCACTGATGGGTTTTATCGCAACTCTCTTCGTATCGGTAAACACCACCGTTTATCCTGAAGTTTTCTACGGCCCGGCGCTCGTGGTTAGGCAGAATATCGTGCCGTACTTTTCATCACCCGACCCTGATTTGGTAACTGCGCGGACTTGGTTAGCTAATGCTCACTTTTGGTTAGCTTTCTTCTTTCTCCAAGGTCATATCTGGCACGCATTGCGGGCGCGTGGGTTCGATTTTCGTAAAGGCCGGGTGAGTCAAGAAGCGGTAATTCCGCAACCAATTAGCTAAATTCAGCTTAATGCAATATTTTTGCAATTAATTTGCAGTAAAACCTCAAAAAAATTGCAAATAATTCTCAAGGAGTAATAGAGATGACAGCAGTAATTGAAGATAGCCCATATAAGCAACAAATACCTGATGTTGGCTGGTGGGCTGGTAACTTTCGTCTGACTAATTTATCGGGCAAATTACTTGGCGCTCATGTTGCCCATTCTGCATTGATTTTGTTATGGGCTGGGGGGATGACGCTGTTTGAGTTGTCGCGCTTCGATCCGAATGTGCCAATGTATGAGCAAGGATTAATCCTACTACCTCATCTAGCAACTTTGGGTTTTGGTGTCGGTGCTGGTGGACAAGTTATTAGCACTTATCCTTACTTCGTAATCAGCGTCTTGCATCTGATACCTTCAGTTATTCTAGCGGCTGGTGGTATTTACCACTCTCTACTGGGGCCAGAGGTGTTAGAAGACAATTCTACTTGGGCTGGCTTTTTTGGCTATGACTGGAAAGACAAAGACAAGATGACGACAATCCTGGGCATTCACTTAGTATTACTAGGTTTGGGTGCTTGGGCTTTAGTTGCCAAGGCGATGTTTTGGGGTGGACTGTTTGACCCTTGGGCTGCTGGCGGTGGAGATATCAGGATAATCAATCATCCAACGCTCAACCCATTCCGCATATTTGGCTATTTGTTTGGGGTTTGGGGATCGGACGGAATGGCAGCTGTTGATAACTTGGAAGATGTTGTCGGTGGTCACATCTGGGTTGGTTTGATGTTAATTGGTGGTGGTATTTTCCACATCTTGACTAAGCCATTTGTCTGGGCGCGACGAGTTTTGATTTACTCAGGAGAAGCCTATCTGTCCTACAGCATCGGTGGTGTTGCATACATGGGCTTTTTGGCAGCATACTTTGCTTCAGTCAATAACACCGTCTACCCTGAAGTTTTTTATGGCCCAGTTAGAGCCATAGAAACTTCTACTGGCATAGTTTCTGCGCGTGGTTGGTTGGTAACTTTTCATTTTGTCCTGGCGCTGATATTCCTGTTGGGTCATATTTGGCACGCCCTACGCGCCCGTGCGATTGAAGCCGGATTTGATTTTAAAAATGGTGACATGGTGCAACCGCCACGGGTAGAACGCCAAACGAATAATCAAGCTTCACTCAATTCTTCTGATTTGACGCTGAAGTTCCTCAAATATTTGCCAATTTACCGCCCTGGTATATCTCCTCTGGCGCGGGGATTAGAAATTGGCATGGCTCATGGTTATTGGTTAGTTGGTCCCTTTGCGACATTAGGTTCATTAGGTTTGTTAGGCAATTCTAATACGGGTAACTTGTTTGGTTTACTAGCAGCAGGCAGTTTGATTCTCGTGCTGACAATTGCTTTTTCAATTCATGGCACTACCAGCTTTGAAAGACAGCAAGAGATTTATCCACGAACGGCAGCGGTTGCAACAGTTCCTCGTGTGCCACAGACTGTCAATTCTACTGAGAAATGGGGTCAGTTTACTGATGGCTTTTTGATTGGTGGAATTGGTGGAGTAATCTTTGCTTATCTGTTATTAAATAGTGTTGCTGTATTTGCTGCGATCGCTATTAACTAGATTTAGTGATTGAGAGACGTAGCATTCTACGTCTCTACCACCTCTACACACGAAATAAAAGCGAAATCTCTCAACAATCGAGCTATTTTTTTGTAAAGATAATACAAAAATATCAGTCAGTAGCAGAGAAATAATTATCATAAACTGCGTACATAAATAATTGTCCTCTGCATTTCACAATAATTTTTTAACTCTAATTACTTGCAGGTAAATTAATGTCTAAACAGCCAGATGTGATTTGGTTGAATACCAGCCCTAGCTTGTTATGTTTAGCCCAACCTCTTTTGTGCGAAATTTCACGTCACACTACTATTTCTCAGTGGGAATATACTCAAAGTCAGGATGAAGCTAGTTCCTTAAATGTTGCAGTCTTGATACTAGATAATTATCTCCAATCAAGTAATCAACCCGTGCATTTGATTGGTCACAGTACGGGAGGATTGTTAGGACTACTATATACACGTCGATATCCAGAAAAAGTTAAATCTTTAACTTTATTAGCTGTGGGTGCTGATGCAGCCTTAGACTGGCAAGCTCATTACTATACCCATCTCCCATTTTTAAATCGGCAAAAGATTTTGACGGCAATGGTATACAATCTGTTTGGCTATCAAAATGAAAACACCATCAAGTATTTAGAAAGTATTTTAGAGCAAGATTTAGATTGTTCGCTTTCTCCTCACTCTTTCTTCAAACAGGTAAACGTGCCAACCTCTGCAATTCCTGTGCCATTTATGGTTTGTGGAAGTACTAATGACACGATAGTAGAACCCAAAGCTTTGCAAGGATGGCGACCTTATTTGAAAGAAAGCGATCGCCTATGGAAATGTCAAGATGGATGGCATTTTTTTCACTTTTTCCAGCCAACTCTGGTAGCAGAACAGATTCTCGATTTTTGGCAATCTCTACGTCAATCAGATTCAGTTTGTGATTACTTAAAAGTTTAAGCAAAATTTTGGTGTTGCTGAAATTTTGAAATGCGATCGCGCAGTATTTCTGAAGCATCGCTTCCAGATAAGCCTTCATTCATCGCTAAATACTAGCTCAATCATGTCTCATATCTGCGGTTAAAAGCAGTTAGTTTTAGACAGTTTTTGAGATTTTTCGGAGGATAAATAATGTCTACTACAATTTTTTGCGCTTTTTTTGCTTGGGCAAGTCTAATTCTCTTTTTTTGTAGTGTTTGCTTAACCTGGAATAAAGGAGCAACATATTTAAAAAGTTTGCATCAAATTCCCTGCTCTGCTTGTGAATATTTCACTAATGACCACCGTCTCAAATGTACAGTACATCCAAAAAAAGCTTGTTCTGAGCAAGCGATAAATTGTATTGACTTTGAGCCGAAAACTTCTGCTTGTAATGCCTGCCAAAAGGGTCGGCGAAAGCTTTATTAAAGTTCTCTAACGAAATAATTCTCGCTCTTCAGTACTGGTTTCTGATAAGTGTGAAAGTGACTTTTGACTGTCAACAATGACTACAAATATTGACGTTTTTTTATAGCTATTATAGCTTGGATGAGGTGCATCCTCAAATTTGAAAGATTTATATCCACAGTCTAAATATATCTCATCGACACAATAAGCGTTATAATGCGCTTTAATTCATTAAAATATCAAGCTAAAATATTTATGAACCAACAATCTGATTTACTATCCGATTTATGTGATTTTTTATATCCTCGTAGTCCATATTACGGGCAGTTTAAACCAGAATATTTGGTATTTAATGCTAATCTCCAAGATTTCTCTCAACGAATCAACTATATTTGCAACTTACAGACTAATGGCAAACTTTCGCCAGAAGACGCTTACAAGCAAATCCACATTCTCTGGAAACAGTTGAAAAAAGCCAAAAAAGAATTAGGAATTAGCTAAATCAAGACTTATAGCAAAGTGCTGAGTGCTGTAGACGCTTCTGCGGCTTCCCGCAGGGTGGAGCCAGCGCCGTGGGCAGGTCTCCCGACTTGAGGCGACTAGCGTTGCTAAGTAAAAACCCAGTTACTTTAAGGCTTTGAGCAATCACACCTGTCCTAAAGGTTGTGGCTACGGCTATACATACTCAGTAACGGAAAAACGTAGACGCGCAAGTAGATTAGCCCGCATTTCTCACTCTTCTTGAGGTGAAGAAGGGGCAGAGGTACGGAGGGGCAAAGGAGTAGAGGGGAAAGAACTTGTACAATAACTCTCCCCTGCTCCCCTGCTCCCCTGCTCCCCTGCACAACACCTTTGTCCAAACCTTAAAAGATGCCAAGTAAATATGCTTTAGCTGACTTAGACTGTCACGATCAAAGGGTAAAGGGTAAAAGGCAATTTCTTTGGAACTTCTCCTTTTGTTCAACTTCCCACAACTGGAGGTTTAATTTTGACAAAGTTGAAAGTTGGCATTAACGGTTTTGGTCGTATTGGGCGGCTTGTGCTTCGCGCT
This sequence comes from Dendronalium phyllosphericum CENA369, assembly GCF_016056275.1. Taxonomy (GTDB): domain Bacteria; phylum Cyanobacteriota; class Cyanobacteriia; order Cyanobacteriales; family Nostocaceae; genus Dendronalium; species Dendronalium phyllosphericum. The sequence goes on from NZ_JAECZA010000093.1 coordinate 11,968, forward strand.
GGCATAGATAACCCTAACATCGAATTTGTAGGGATTAACGACCTAGTACCACCAGATAACCTCGCTTACCTATTAAAGTATGACTCAACCCACGGTAAGTTAAAAAACAAAATCGAAGCGAAGGATGACGGTATCGTTGTTGATGGGTATTTCATCCCTTGTGTGTCGGTGAGAAATCCGGCAGAATTACCTTGGGGAAAATTGGGTGTAGATTATGTTGTAGAATCGACAGGACTCTTCACTGACTACCAAGGAGCAGCAAACCACCTCAAAGCTGGTGCAAAGCGGGTAATCATTTCTGCTCCTACTAAAGATCCAGAACATGTTCCGACTTTGCTGGTAGGTGTCAACCATCACCTATTCGATCCTAGCAAAGATACGGTTGTCTCTAATGCTAGCTGTACCACAAACTGTCTGGCTCCCATAGCTAAAGTCATCAATGATAACTTCGGATTGACTGAAGGGTTGATGACCACAGTCCACGCCATGACTGCTACCCAGCCAACTGTAGACGGGCCGAGTAAGAAAGACTGGCGGGGTGGTCGAGGTGCAGCCCAGAATATTATTCCTTCATCTACAGGTGCAGCGAAAGCCGTAGCTCTCGTTTTGCCGGAATTGAAGGGTAAGCTGACAGGTATGGCATTCCGAGTACCTACTCCTGATGTTTCTGTGGTTGATTTAACCTTCAAGACTGCCAAAGCTACCAGCTACAAAGAAATCTGCGCGGCGATGAAGCAGGCTGCTGAAGGTTCTTTAGCAGGTGTTTTAGGATACACAGACGAAGAAGTGGTTTCCACTGATTTTCAGGGCGATAGTCACTCTAGCATTTTCGATGCAGGTGCTGGTATTGAACTGAACTCAAACTTCTTCAAGGTAGTTGCTTGGTACGACAACGAGTGGGGCTACTCGAATCGCGTAGTTGACTTGATGTTGTCGATGGCACAGAAAGAAAAACAGGCTCCAGTGGTTGCCGCAGTTTAATTAATTAGAAGTCAGAAGTCAGTAGTCAGTAGTCAGGAGCAAAGAAACAACTGACAACTAACAACTGACAACTGACAACTAAAAACTTTTGGGATTTGGGATAAATGAGACTTACCTGAACGCAGGACTGTATAAAAAAGTATTTTCACTTAGGACAGACAGTGATATGAAACACCTGCAATATGGAGCTATGCAACGCCGCAAATGCATCCATATCGCAGGTTATTCCTCAACACCCCAATCCCTATGCGTCGAACCAAAATTATCTGTACTGTTGGCCCTGCGACATCGGCACTTGAGCGGCTGCAAGCCTTGGTAGAAGCTGGAATGAATGTGGCGCGGCTGAACTTTTCTCACGGTGCTTATGAATTCCACGCCCAAACTGCTAAGTATCTCAGACAAATTAGTACTGAGCAGCAAAAGCCGATCGCGATTATGCAAGACCTGTGCGGCCCGAAGATTCGCTTGGGTACTTTACCACCGGAAGGGCTAACCGCTGAAGCTGGCGATGAAGTCACTTTTGTGTTACAGGAAAAAGGCGCGAGTTTGGATGAATTGCCTCTGCCATTGCCGACTTTGTTTGCGATGGTGCGGCCTGGCGAATCGATTTTGATTAATGATGGTCGGGTGAAATTGATTGTCACCGATCGCGATGCTGATAAAATTCGAGCGTTGGTAAAAATTGGCGGGTTAATTTCGACTCATAAAGGAGTCAACCTCCCAGAAACTCCTTTACCCGTGAGTTCCATCACAGAAAAAGACTTAATGGATTTGCGCTTTGGCATCCAGTTGGGTGTAGATTGGGTGGCAGTGTCTTTTGTGCGATCGCCACAAGACTTAGAACCTGCCCAGCGAATGATTGAAGCTGCTGGGGCTTCGATTCGCCTAATTGCCAAAATCGAAAGAGCCGAAGCAGTTGAGCAGTTTGATTCTATCCTCAAGGTTGCCGATGGCATTATGATTGCTCGTGGCGATTTGGGGGTAGAAATGCCAATTCATGAAGTACCGCTGATTCAAAAAGACATTATTCGCCGTTGCAATCAAGCTGGCAAACCAGTGATTACAGCTACGCAAATGCTAGAGTCGATGATTAGCGCCCCCGACCCCACCCGCGCCGAAGCAACTGATGTTGCTAACTCCATTTTGGATGGTACGGATGCGGTGATGCTTTCTGGTGAAACTGCGGTCGGACAATATCCTACCGCCGCCGTTCAAGTGATGCATAATATTGCCGTGCGGATAGAACAGTCTTTGCAAGAAGGTAGCAGTCATTCGTGGTGTCATGAAGCAGGTAGTCTCAGCGTCACAGAATCTGTAGCGGAAGCGGTATGTCGCATTGCTTATGAAACAGGCGCACGGGCAATTCTTTGCAATACCTCCTCTGGAAGTACAGCGCAACTAGTGTCCAAATACCGTCCGACTACACCGATTATTGCCCTTACCCCTGATGAAACAGCTTACCAGCAACTAGCCCTTTCTTGGGGTGTGATACCCTTGCTCATTCCCCCTGTTTACAATGCGGAAGAGATGTTTACGAATGTAGTGAATACAGTCGTAGAGATGGGTTTGGCAAAAGACGGTGATAAGGTAGTTATTACCTCTGGTGTGCCAATTGGTAAATCGGGCACAACGAGTTTAATTAAAGTGCATTCTATTGGACAGCCAATTACTGCTTAGGACGTTTAGAATGAGGCTGAGACTATGGGATGAGGGGGATGAGGAGGATGAGGAAGATGAGGGAGATGAGGGAGATGTAGAAAATAATAGTTTTTCACTTGCTCCCTCATCTCCCCCTACCCCCTTACTTCCCCATCTCTTCCACTTTGGGCAATAGTTAAGAAAAATTGCCAGAATCAGAATTGTAAGGAACAGGAACAAGTTTAAAGAACAAGGGAATTGGTAAATCCTAAACAAACAAACATCGCGGAGTCTTTTATGTCTAAAAATTTACTAGAACAATTGCGCCAAATGACTGTTGTGGTAGCGGATACAGGAGATATCCAAGCTATCGAGAAGTTCAAACCCCAAGATGCTACTACCAATCCGTCGTTGATTACCGCTGCGGCGCAAATGCCGGAGTATCAAGAAGTTGTCGATCAGACTTTACTGCAAGCAAAAAAAGATTCCGGAGCGGGAGCAACCCCAGAACAAATAGCTACTTTGGCTTTTAAGCGACTAGCAGTAGCTTTTGGACTGAAGATTTTAAAAATCATCCCCGGACGAGTCTCTACAGAAGTAGATGCCCGCTTGTCTTACGATACAGAAGCTACCGTTACTACAGCTAGGGAAATTATTGCTCAATACAAAGCTGCTGGCGTTTCTCGCGATCGCGTTTTAATTAAAATTGCCTCCACTTGGGAAGGTATTCGGGCTGCGGAAATTCTGGAGAAAGAGGGTATTCATTGTAACCTCACCTTACTTTTTGGATTGCACCAAGCGATCGCCTGTGCAGAAGCTGGCATTACTTTGATTTCTCCCTTCGTCGGGCGGATTCTCGATTGGTACAAGAAAGATACTGGACGCGATAGCTACCCTGCTGCTGAAGATCCTGGGGTTTTGTCAGTTACTCAAATTTACAACTACTACAAGAAATTCGGCTATAAAACCGAAGTTATGGGAGCTAGCTTCCGCAACATTGGCGAAATTACCGAACTGGCAGGTTGCGATCTGCTAACAATTTCTCCTTCTCTGTTAGGAGAACTGCAAGCAACTATCGGCGAACTGCCACGCAAACTTGACCCCGCCAAGGTAGCAAATTTGGAAATTGAAAAGATATCCATCGACAAAGCTACCTTTGATGAGATGCACACTGCTGACCGCATGGCATCTGACAAACTAGCAGAGGGTATCAAAGGCTTTACTAAGGCGCTGGAAGACTTGGAAAAACTATTAGCAGATCGGCTGAGTCGCCTTGAAGCAGAGGTAGTCACCAGCCATTAGTAATTAATAATTATTAGTTAGTGGTTAGGACAATGACCAATAACCACTAACTATTAACAATTGGTTAGTTACCTCAGTTGCGATCAATGTAGTCGGATATAGATTGGTTGTTTATATTGTGAGTCTCTATAAACTGGTCGCCCTCTATTCCATGAGTCTCTATAAATAACTCTTCCTCTATTGCGTGAGTCTCTATCAAATCTTCGTCGGTCGTGTGAGTCTCTATCAAATCTTCGTCGGTCATGTGAGTCTCTATCAAATCTTCGTCGGTCGTGTGAGTCTCTATCAAATCTTCGTTTATGATGCCTATCAGCAATCATAAACTCTCCAGTTTTGCCTACAACTGAATTTGCCTCTATTCCAACTTGCTGTTCGTTGAGAGAATTACTCACAGGACTAGCTTTCGCTTCAGCCAATAGGGGCGGATACACGAAAGCACACAACAGTATTGCTATTGACGATAGCTTTCTGAAACCTTTCATGTTTTTGGTTACACTAAACTTTTGGTGATAAGTTTATTAAACACCTTAAAGACAATAAATCATAGTCAATACAGTTTTTTTCTAGAAGCGCAAAGTTTGCTAGAGGAGTAACTTCTCAAGAGTATCCAAGAAAGCTTCAGGATTTCGACGGAATCGAAGTTGTTGAATGCGATGGAGTTGATGTTGGCGTAAATCAGAGCGTAATTGTTGCCAATTCTGTACGCAAACCTGAGCCAAATCCTGGGCTGTAAAACAATGAAGTGCAGTAGCAATGGCTGAAGCTAATTGAACTGTGCCTCGAATTACAATTGATGAAGCAGCGACTTTACGACCAGTACAACGACGTTGATGATGTCGTAAAACACCAAAAGCCTGTTCAAGGTCATTATTGGTTCGAGGTAAACCTTCAACATCATAACAATGAAAAAGTCCAGACCAATAACTACGAGTAATCTTTAAGAAATGAGTAATACCAGGCTCTAAAGAACCTGCTTTACC
>NZ_JAECZA010000094.1 GCF_016056275.1 Dendronalium phyllosphericum CENA369
TGCTCCCCCCGCTCCCCCTGCTCCTCCTAGCGATGAGAGATTTTTTTAGTTGGAAGTCCCTTACTGGGGTGTAGCTGAACGTCCTTGCTTACCTAGCTTAATTAGAACAAAGTAGCTCAAGTAAACTACATAAATCGTTAAAGCAAGTATGGCAAGCAAGCCTAAGTCCTTGAGATGGAACATTTCTTTAAATAACAAGGGAGCCTCAAACCAGACGGTACAGTAGGGAGTTTTGATAGCAGTTTCTGATAAAGCACAACCTAAAAAAGGTATAAGAGCGATCGCACTTAAAATACAGTAAACTGTCGCCGCCCAGCGCCAAGAATTAAAAATCAATTTTAAAGAACCACTTGGCTGATACTCGATTTCATCATTGAGATCCACCCAAAACCATAGAGAAATCGGAATCAACACAAGTGCTATTAACCCAGAAATAAAGCTAATCGGATATCTAGCAATCATCAAGTAAATTGTAATCAGTAGTAGACTGGCTACTCGCCAGTAAATGATTAACAACTTTTGTATGCCTTCTGCTTTTTGCACAAACGCCCAAATTAGCAAAATTAAGGGAATTACCACCGTAAATAATACCGCTAGCCAATAATCAGTCCAAATGTAAGGGCGAAACCAAACTTCCATAGTGTTTGTTAGATGCTAAATAACTTAAGGATAAAGGGTAAAGGCTGAAGTATAAAATTTTTTATCCCTCAGTCTTTACCCTTTACACCTCTTATTTAACACTTCATTTTAGAGTTGACCATCTTTAATTGAAAAAAAAACAAGCAACTTGCAGAACCTCTACTTAAATATTTTGTAAAAACCTACACTAACCTTCGGGATAATTGCAGAATCTACCCGAAGGTATCAAGCCAGTCCGCTCAGACAAACCTCAAGTTTTTGCAGGCTAGGAGTTTTTTCTCAGGAAGTAATGCCCAAAGAATAACTCCTTAATTTTCCAACATAACTTTGTTACTTAACTCCAGTCAGTAGAAGACAAGATAATCAAAGGAAGATGGATTGAGGTTTGATGCGGGAGTAGCATGAAGGTACAAAATATTTAGCGATCGGATTCTGGTTGCTTGCCTGTTCAGACAAAAAGAAAATTGCTCAATTCAATTCCTATTCGTCGTAAACCCGGCACTCAACTGCTTCAGGGTTTTCATCACAGTACTTTTCTAAGGAGTTTTTTTGCTTCTTTTGGTTTTGGTGAGAGGCTTCAGCTTGCAGTTCTTCGACTGCATCCCAAGCCGCAGCACATTCAGGAGAGTTGCTACCTGAAACATCGCAGACAGCGCGAGCTTGTTCAACTTCTGCTTGGATTTGTTCTTGGATGTCGCTCATACCTTTAGTCTCGTTGTGTGGTGTTAATACCAGTATAGAAAAGATTCAAAAATGGCTATTTTTTGTTCTATCAATCACCATTCTACCTAATTAGCTGTTTCAATTGATGGTGTCGTCTCAGGATTGATAACCATTACAGCAAGTAGCTGCATCTATTCTAGATTCTTGTGGATCTTTTAAGATTTTATAGAGTTCAGTACTGCAAAGGCGTAGCAATACATTATATTTAGTGGATGTAGTAGAAAATGATAATCCTAATTGCCTGGGATAGAGCAGGCATTGAGGGAAGATAAACAAGGCTGGCATAAATCTACTGTGAAGATGCAATTCTTCCCAGGATAAAAAATCGAAAACTACTAGCCCAAAAAAGAAAGAAGCCCAAAACTCATGGCAGACCAAATGCAGTGGGCAAATGCCCTGTCAACCCGCCCTTCTTTGGAAGCAGCTATAGCAGATGTGGTAGAAAGGGCTGTCTCATCGTTAACAGCACCTCCGGATCTAGGACTGGTATTCATTTCATCTGCTTTTGCAAGTGAGTATTCCCGGCTTTTACCTTTGTTAGCTGAAAAGCTTTCAGTGCCCGTAATTATCGGGTGTAGTGGTGGCGGTGTAATTGGTACGACAACTAAAGGACGCACTCAAGAATTAGAAGCAGAAGCAGCCCTCAGCCTAACTCTGGCACATCTACCAGGAGTGAATATCCAAACTTTTCATGTTCTGGGCGAAGGATTACCGGACTTGGATAGTTCGCCAAATGCTTGGAACGATCTGATTGGTGTGCCTCCATCACCAGCACCTCAGTTCGTTTTGCTATCTAGTGCCTTCTCTTCGGGAATTAACAATCTATTGCAAGGGCTAGATTTTGCTTATCCTGGCTCGACAATTGTGGGTGGTCAAGCCAGTGCTGGCGGTTTGGGTGGGCGTACTGCTCTATTCTGTAACGATCGCCTCTATCGTGAAGGAACGGTAGGCTTGGCTTTGAGTGGCAATATTGTCCTAGAAACAATTGTGGCGCAAGGATGCCGACCAATTGGCGAACCAATGCAAGTCACTAAAGCCGAACGTAATATTATCTTAGAACTCGACGAGCAAGTACCTTTAGTAGTACTGCGAGATTTGATTGCCAGTCTTACTGAAAAAGAGCGGATGTTGGCACAACATTCTCTGTTTGTAGGAATGGCGATGGATGAATTCAAGCTGTCTTTGCAGCAGGGAGACTTTTTGATTCGCAGCATCTTGGGAGTAGATCCCGCAGGCGGTGCAATCGCTATTGGCGATCTCGTCCGTCCCGGTCAGCGCCTGCAATTCCACCTCCGCGATGCCCAAGCATCCGCCGAAGACTTAGAATTACTCCTAGAGCAGTATCAAAATCAACAAGTATCCGAATCCTCCGCTGTTGCAGCCTTAATGTTTGCTTGTGTCGGTCGTGGCGAAGGACTTTACGGTAAACCCAATTTTGATTCTGAGCTATTTAGACGCTACATCCAAGATATCCCCATCGGTGGCTTTTTCTGTGGAGGAGAAATTGGCCCTGTCGGTGGTAATACATTCATCCACGGTTACACATCAGTATTTGGCATTTGCCGTCAAATGAGTGCTGAGTGCTAATCAGTGCTGAGTGCTGAGTGCTGAGTCACCGAAGTTTGCTCAACGGGGGGAACCCCCGCACGCAACTTCTCGCTGAGTTTTGAATTACATTCTGACTTCTGCTGGTCTCTATTTAGTAGCAGGGTGGTGTTGTTATCAATTAGGGTGGGAGTTCCACTTGTGGCGATCGCTCCATAAGTCTCAATGTAACGCCGCACTTTTTGGGGAAAGTGGGGATAGTCTAACAGCGCGTCTCCATCGGCAATGGTTGCCCAAAAATCGCGCAAACTCGGAGCTAGTTCTTCTGCCTGCGCCAATGGTAAGTTTAATGGGTGCTGAGTTAACATTTTGACTAAAAAAGGGAAAGAGCGATCGCCCATCCACTGCCGTGATAACTTTTGTAAATTCGGGAAATCTGGTACTGATTCTACGCGATGAGATAAAATTTGCAACCATTCTCTACCGTAGTTATCCCGCTGAAACTCTAAAACACGATAAGGATGAGGATAGCTGACTAAAGAACCAGTGGTGATATCGTATACTCCTTGCGAACAGGCAACATCTTGAACGTGCAAATGCCCTGTAAATACTAGTTTGACTCCATAGCGCTGGAGCATTTGCAAAAGTTGGGGCGCATTTTCCAACATGTAGCGATTGCCAATGGGATGGCGCGATTGCTGGGGTATATGTTCAACAACATTATGATGCACCATTACTAGTACTAATTCATCAGATGCTGCTGCTAAAACTTCTTCTAACCACCTTAGCTGTTTGCTATCCAAACGCCCTACTTGCTTACCCTGCTCGTTAAAAAAGTTAGAATTTAGACCTATCAGCCTAACTCCAGGTAGCACTTGTTGAGTATAGTAAAGCTGCTTGGGATCGTCATAGCCAAACTGACGGTAATAGTTGGGAAAATCGGCAAAAGCGATTGATTGCTTATCTGCCATCAATACAGGAACATCATGATTGCCAGGAACAACATAAACTGGAAAAGGTAGCTGCGCTAAACGTTTTTGCATCCAGCTGTGGTTCTCTGGTTCCCCATGTTGAGTTAAATCTCCCGGAAGTAAGAGAAAATCTAAATCGAGTTGTGCTAGACGAGCGATCGCACTTTCAAAAGCTGGGATACTAACTTCCACTAAATGAAAACGACTTGGATGATCCCAGATTGTGTGGGGAAGCGCGATGTGTAAGTCGCTAACTATGGCAAAGCGAAAATTTAGGGACATTGATTTGTTGGAGAATTTTAAAAATAAGGGTTAAAAAAAGCTCTTTTCCACAAAGTATAACCTTGCTTTATCAAGCTGCGTAGGAGTGCGGAAACTTAACATTTATACACATTTTGCGTTTAGCGATCGCATCACACAGTGACACTTGACCAAAATCAAGATTGCAAACATTAATATCTAAAAACTAGAATAGGATATATTTTTAATTCTATAATAAAAACTGAATTAATATTATTAATAAAAATTCTCTAATACTTTATAGCTAACAAATTGTAATTAATTGAATATTTCCATAAATAATTTATTTTCAAGCGAACATAAAATTGTTATATAATTCAGTTTTACATTGATATTAACTTGTGCTGTTTCTCTCAACCTTGCCATTTTTTTTCAGTTAAAGGAGTATCAAATTTGGCCGCTGTCAGAGTCCGCCAACACGTTAACCCACTTGCTCAAAAATATCAAACACCAGCGAGTCCCCTTGATTGGAAAAATGTTTATGCACAGCCAAATCAACAGCTACATTTAGATATAGGCTGCGCGAGGGGACAATTTTTATTGAATATGGCCCAGATAGAACCTAACTGGAATTATCTGGGTTTGGAAATTCGAGAACCTTTGGTAGTAGAGGCAAATAAGTTACGTTCTGAGTTGGGTTTAACAAATCTGCACTATTTATTTTGCAATGCCAACAATTCATTACGCTCGCTGCTATCTTCTCTTCCCAGTGGAACTTTACAGCGCGTTACTATCCAATTTCCCGATCCTTGGTTTAAAACCCGCCACGCCAAACGCCGTGTAGTGCAATCAGAATTAGTCGAAGAATTAGCTGATTATCTGACAGTTGGAGGAGTAGTATTTCTACAATCAGATATGAAATTTGTGGCGGTAGAAATGCGCGATCGCTTTGCGGCTCACCGAGCTTTTGAGAAATTTGGTACAGAAGAATGGCTGATGGAAAATCCATTACCAGTTCCTACAGAACGAGAAATTACTACTCAAAAAAAAGGCGAACCTGTTTATCGCACCTTGTTTATTAAGCGAGAAGTTGCGAATTGATGCGAGCGTAAGATATTCGGACAGCACTAAGAGGGTGTTTGAAAAGTCTAAATTCATACTAACTTTTCACCCAGTCACCAGTCCCCAGTCCCCAGCTATAGCTCGATTTTTTTCACGATTTCAACTTGCTGGTATTGTTGTTTAGTCCATTCACTAAACAAATGAGCCATAATTTCAGAACGCAGCTGACGATCTAATTCCGGTTGAGAAATTTCCTCAACTAAAATTAGGTGGACTCCTTGACAGGTAACAATTGGTTTCAAAACTTGTGGTGGTTTAGCCGTAAAAACAGCCGCAGAAATCTCTGGTCGTAAATCTTGTGGACAAACTATAGCTCGATATCCGCTAGTGCGGCGTAACTCTGTATCCTGAAGATATTTATGAGCAACTTCATAGAAACTCCTTTCACCTTTGTGAATCGCATAGAAAAGTTTTAACGCCAAGTCTCGATCGTCCAAAACAACTTCAGAAATTACTGCACTTGTATAATCTAATTGGTGTTCTGTAAAGTAAGATTCGACTTTATCTGCAAACAAATAAGCAGCTAACTTTGCTGATATTAAACTGTTGCTGACAATTTCTTCAAAATTTGCTAAAGATAGACAATACTTTTCTAACCATTTCCAGGTATCTTCAGCGCTGTGGAGTTTATTAGCTAGCCGGATGCGATCGGCTGCTTTCTGAAGTTCCTTTGTTTCTACTTTTATGCCAGCTTCTTCAATAGCAGATATAATGATATTACGAGTAACAATCTGTTCAATTATTTCAGGAATTTGACAGTTAATTTGTATGTGATGAAGAATATCTTTGTTGCTAATAGTAATACTTTTTAACATGATTTTGCCCCTCAATTCAGTAACTTTTTGCAACTTTTGAAACAAAATAATTAGAAATTCATTATTTTGTTAAATTTAAGGGCAAGAATTCAGAATTATCAGAATTATCTGAAATAGTTGCTGTGAGGTCAGCAATCAAAATTTTCGCATCCTGAGCCTGTTCGATGCTATTTTCTGTGGCATTGCTGAGTTGTGGTCGTGTAGATAACCCCATCTGTTTGAGCAGTCGCTTGATATGGCGATCGCTCACCTCAATTCCAAATTCCTTTGCTAAATGTTTCTGAAGCCAGGTTGCTGTCCACCGCCGAAAAGCATAACCATAATCGCGGGGACTATTGGTAATCAGTTCTTTCAACCGCTCTAAATATTCCTCATTTACTGCTTTAGGGCGACCAATCGGACAATCTTGCCATTGATGAGCCATACCAGTACGAGCTATGTGTATCCAATGTCTTGCTGTTGCTGCACAACATCCCAAAGTTTGACAAATTTTAGTTTGAGATTTACCCTCGTCTGCTAGCAACATGATTTCAATACGCTGGCGATAGGAATCGGATAAATCTTTTTCCAAACTTTTTTGCAGAATTTTGCGTTGAAATGGTGTTAAGTACTTACCACCAGTTATAGTTGAGTCTTTGGTATCAATTTTTAGTTGGTAGTACGACATAAGCAAATTGCATTAGGATTTATGAAAGATTTTTGAGTTCTTTTTTGCAAGCTGTATGCAAAAAATCTACACTCCAAACGCGGTAAACTGTAGCGCTGGAGCGAACTGCATCGGACTGTAAATACATGCAGAAAAATGAAATTTCCGTAAATCCGATTAAGTATTTTTGTAACTCATTTTTTGGTAGCTAATAAAATACATCAGATAACTGCACTGTTGACTACGCATAGATAGCGGAAATTGCCCTGGGAGGCTGAAGTAGAAAAGCGATCGCTTCAATTGAAAAAATACTATAAGTGTGGTAGATAAGGGAATATAGCGACTCGCAAGTGATATTACTGCCAAATGATTTGTGTATGCTTGCTGTTTTGCTCTAGTTGAACGTATTGCTGGTAAAACCTTGATAACAGCAGTATTTTCATTCCTTCAGGCGCGGATGGGTAGCTGTTTGAAATCAAATTTGGGCAAATGAGCTTGAAACCCTTTTAACATCAGGCTTACGAACAAAATATCTCTTTTAGTAGCCGCGCACCTTGTCTAGAAAGGGTTTTAGCCATTTGCTGATTACTGAATAACATTTTTTTATGCTATCATTACCTCATTCGCGCAACAGAACCTTGAAAACCAAATATAGATTGTATTCCAGGCGTTCGCTGTTGAAATTTCACTTACTCCCTATTAGGGATTGAAACTTGAATCCGAAACAGATTGCTGCTACGAAATTGGCGAAGTTGAAATTTCACTTACTCCCTATTAGGGATTGAAACTTGGTATATACCAATTATAGGAAAAGGATTTTAATGTTGAAATTTCACTTACTCCCTATTAGGGATTGAAACTAAAGATAGTAACGCCGATTTATTTACTCAAGAAGGTTGAAATTTCACTTACTCCCTATTAGGGATTGAAACAGTTGGTTGGTAAATTTTGAAAAAGAAAAAGGTAAAGTTGAAATTTCACTTACTCCCTATTAGGGATTGAAACCCAATATCCAGCCATCATCTGTATAAAAGTAAGTTGAAATTTCACTTACTCCCTATTAGGGATTGAAACAATGCTTTATTTACCATGCGGGGAAAGATAGATTTGTTGAAATTTCACTTACTCCCTATTAGGGATTGAAACATTTCAAGAGTATGCAAGACTACTAAAAGATTTGTTGAAATTTCACTTACTCCCTATTAGGGATTGAAACTAGAAAAGGAGAATCTATTAGTCTTTCCCTTTATTGTTGAAATTTCACTTACTCCCTATTAGGGATTGAAACAACGCTTCGTAAGCTTCATCACAAATATCTAGTTGTTCGGTTGAAATTTCACTTACTCCCTATTAGGGATTGAAACATTTAAAATGAATAACTTTATTAACAAAGCTTGCCTAGTTGAAATTTCACTTACTCCCTAAGCCATAGATATTGATTGATATTAATTTACAACGTTTTTCAAGTAAATGAAGTACACGGGTAGGGGCACTGTTACATTCGTCCTTTGCTGCCCTTGCTCTGTTTGCATCCTGGCTATGGTTAAATCCAAGAATTAAACCACATACGTGCTTTATAACCTTCAGGTGAGAGAGGTAAACCCAAGTAAACAGGAATCCAGAACACAAGAGCAAGTACAATCAGAAAAGAAATTGTGATGCCTAATGCTCGAAGTGGACGATAATAACTGTAAAGGCATCGGTCTACAAACCAAGCGATCGCCAAAAAAGTGAATACTACAGCTGTCATGTAGTGGTAAATAAAAGCGCACCTCGTGACTTTTATCCAAGGTACTAAGTTAGTAGCATAATTTACAACTAAATACAAAGCGATCCATGTATCAACATCCAGCGTTGTCGGTAGAGAAAAACGCTTTTGTTTCACTGAAGGTATTGCCAGTTGTATTACCAGCATACCTATCAAAAATAAGATAGCAGCTGCACCAAACCACCACAAAAAAGGATTGCCCATTGCATGGACATCATAAATAACCTTTCCCGCACCTGGAGGTAAAGTAGGCCCGAATACAGGTAACGGATCGGTGACACTTCGAGCGGTTTGGTAATAATATGCCATTGGTCGAGTCATTAAAGGCCATTTATACCAAGCAGCACAGTAAGGATGTACTTTGGCATTATTCCCACCAAGGCGTTCGTGAAACTCTAATATTTGTTTGTGTACTTCTATAAATCCGTATTTTGTATCTAGTTGTAAGTGAGGAATCCAAATTAAACTGTAAATGGTGAGTGGGATAATTCCTAAAAAAAATGCAATTTGTAAAATATTTATTTGTGTCAAGTTTTGCAATAAGGGAATTTTAGCAGTAGATTGCAGCTCGCTAACGGATGCGATCGTTGAGCTACTTTTGGAACTAGTAAATAAATCATCTATTACATTTGTTGTCTGAGATGTTGCTTTGATTATCCATTGCCATACCCAATTTATTATCCAAATTAGATATATGCCTATGAGAAAAAATAAACCGTTCCATTTTGTAGCGATCGACGCACCAAAAGCGATACCAGCAAGTGCTAAATAAATGTGTCTTTGTTTATAATTTGCCAATGCTACTAAAAATAACCACTGCCCTAATAAACCAAATAAAACTATATAAATATTAATCAAGGCATAGCGCGATTCTACAATAAATATACCGTCACAAGCAGTGAAAAACCCAGCAAGTAAAGCAAAGCTACGACGATAACTTAATTGATAAGCAATACCAGCAATAATTAAAGGAATAAAAGAACCTGAAAACGCATTAATCCAACGATAACTCCAAGGCGACAACAGCGAACCTGTTAACCCGTTTACCGTATCTTGCCCAAAGGGAACATGACTGCCAAGCCATATTCCCACCGCAATCATGTATTTACCTAGCGGCGGATGACCATCAAAAAATGGGACATGGGTAAGATAGTCATTGCCAAATTTAGCATAGTAAACTTCATCAAATACCAAGGTATTAAATCTTCCCAATCCCCAAAAACGTAAAGCAAGTGAGAAGAGAAATATACCCGCTAGCCCAATTTGGAACCATTTTTTAGTCATTAGTCAGTTGTCAGTTGTCAGTTGTCAGTTGTCAGGAGGCAGAAGTCGCAAGTCGCAAGTTATTCTATCTCACTCCCTTGTCTCCCTTGTCTCCCTTGTCTCCCTCATCTCCCCCAGCCCCTCTGCCTCATCCCTCACGTACTGTTACTGGATGGCTAACAACGCCTCCATACAGCAATCCCACATCATTCCACGGAACTGTACTCGGCTGGGTGTTACCTAAATTGTCAGTAGCACGAGCTTGCAAAGAATACTCCCCAGGAACTGGGTTCCAGTCAACATCCCACCGCACCCATGCAAAAGGAAGATTTGGTTCTCTCAAACGGGCAAATTGCCAAGTTTTGCCACCATCCAGACTGACTTCCACACGTACAATCTTGCCTTTACCAGACCAAGAACGCCCGCGCAGCAAGTAATTTCCAGCAGAAAGGGTAGCTGGCCAAGCCAACTCGAAGGCACTTTTGACATTTTGGTAAGTAATTGGCTTACCTTTATACGGAGAAATCGCTGGGTAATCTGGGCCAATCAGTACCATCTGCTCTAGTACCCACTGGGTATATATTGGTGTTTCGGAAACTTCAATGCGCTCAATCCATTTGACATTGGCATTTCCTCCCCAACCAGGAAATATGACGCGGCATGGCTGACCGTGGTCTGGGGGGAGTGGTTCCCCATTCATGGCATAGACAACGAGGGAGTTATCTGCTGTTGCTTTGGCGATCGGAACTACACTGTTAAATTTGGATGGCTTTGTCCCTTTTTCATCCAGCGAAGCCAAATCTGCCCCCTCAACTAATACGTCCCTGGCGGTAGATTTCAATCTGGCTCGCTCTAATAATATGCTAAGTGGTACGCCAGTCCACTCAGCTACGCCAATAGCGCCTAGTCGCCACCGCGTTCCGGAAAGAGGTGTGTTGTAAGCCTCCTCAAAAAAGCGCCGACCATTGGCAGCACACTCAATGGCACTAGTGACTGAGATTGAGGGCATAGCGATGATTTCATCGTATGTAAACTCACAAGGAATAGAAACGCCAGTTCCTTCAATCCGCAAACGCCATGTAGCTGGATCAAAAGGAGGAGGGGTATTGCGGTTGTGAACGTAGAACCAATCGTTTGGCACTAAATAGCCACGCCCATACATTGTTTGCCAGTTCATCTCTAATGTGCCCTTGCTATGAGAGATATATCCTGGTGGCAATGGCTTCAGTATCTTATTACCCTTTGTTTTGAAAGCATTTGATGTATTTGTCTGACTGCGAGCTGGTAGAGGTTTTGCTAACCCTCCGATGGCTGTTCCGCCAACCATAGTGGCTAGTATTTGCAGAAAGCGTTGGCGCGAAATACCTGCTTGTGTGCTTTTTTGCCAGATGTACTCGTCAACCCGTGCCTTTATGTAATCTTCTTGGTCAAAGAGGTTTTCATCACTCAAGCTATTACCTTCTTTTGATTCAATATTTTCAGGTAGCAAAAGATAAGTCTACTTTTGCTACCCGAGAAATAGGCGGACAAAATTAAATTCATGAGTAGAAATAGGGAACTGACAATAAAAAAACAAAGCGTGTAATTAATTTTGTCTAAATACTTATTCTTGCCAAGTATAACTTTTGGAGCGAATCAGGAGTCAGATTACTCATCGATCGCTGTCCAAACACCAGTTGTCTGATTTTGGGTGTAATAGGGCAAGTAATAATCTAATCCATTTTGGGCTATTTCCGAAATTGCATCAAGGAAGCGATCGCAGTCTTCAAGGGTGTTATATACGGCGAAGCTGGCCCGGATAATGCTAGGAATGTTGCGCGTAATTCCACTTTCAACTTCTTTGGCAATCTCGCAGTCTTGCTCGTCGGAAATATTCTTGAGTTTGCGAATGTATTCGTATGTGCAGAATGCTCCAGCTCGCACCCCAATGCCATATTCTTGTGCCAAAATCTCCGCCACTAAGCGACCGTCAAACCCATCAATATCGAAGGGAATCACATGAGCTAAATTATCTCCTGAGATATGTACTTTCACACCAGGAATGGCCTGAAGTCGCGTGAATGTGAAGTCAACTAGAGAGTGTTCGTAATTAGCGATGCGATCGCGCCCCAGTTCTTCTATAATCTGAATTGCTTTTGCAATGGCGATCGCACCCATGGCGTTTGGCGTTCCTGGATCGTGCGCTCGTTCTGTGTAAAAACGCTTGATTTCGAGGTTTCTGGTAATGTAAGGCAAATTGCCACCACCAATTTGATAAGGGTAAGAGCCGTCAAAAAACTCCTTCGGCCCCAGTAAAACCCCTGTTCCATAGGGAGCATACATCTTGTGTCCGGAGAAAGCGACAAAATCCAAATGACATGGGTCGTCATCTGCACGCATGTCTACCCGCTCGTGTTGGATTAACTGACAAACATCAGCAAACATCTTCGCACCATATTTATGTGCTAATGCCGCAAGTTCGTAAATAGGAGGTCTGTAACCTGTAATAGTCGAAGCACCTGTAATGGTGAGTAATTTGATTTGCTCGGCTTTCGGGCGATTTTGATGTGCCTTAAAGATATTTTCAATTTCAGCGAGACTCACACTTCCGTCTGGTTGAGTTCTATATTGGACAACTTCATCTCTAGTTACCCAAGGCAGCAAATTTGAAGAATGCTCAATGTCAGAGACTAAGATTTTTCCAGGCCTTTTTGCCCAGAGTGTGGCGGCTCCATTGATTGCTTCTGTCGTATTCTTTGCAAAGATGACATAGTTCTGTGAGGACGAATTCACAAACTCCCGAATAATGTCCCGACTTGCGTCATATTCTTGCGTTGTAATGATGGACTTTTGCCCAGAGCCTCGATGTACGCTGCCATAAGTATCAAGCATCTGGTTTACATACTGCTTCAGGCTGGCAAAAGGAGTAGTTGTGGCTCCATTATCTAAGTTGATGTACTTGACATAGTTACCGTTACGAGTTTTCACCTTAAAAGATAGAGATTCATCTGTAAATAAGGGTCTAATTTCTTGGTTCCAAAAGCTATCAAAATGGTCTACAAACTGTAACGGTTGTGCGGATTCTTGCTTGCTTTTAGTGCTTAATGCAAGTGTATCAGTCATTTTTTGTACCCTTATTTTCAGTTTGGAATTTTTCCACAAGCTTAACTTTCACAGAGATTTATCCAAACCACCAAAAATATTAATCTCCACTATCTTTAGTGTTTAGCAGTACTTTGTTACTCGGTTAAAACTCAGTAGATTTAATGATTTTTTAATAATTTTTTAGAAAAAGTAGCCGTGATTATATTTAATTATTCAAATTTTATTTAATTTTATTATACATTGTATAAATAATTTTAAATTTATTAAGTAAATTCTAGATTTTTTCTCGGAGTTTTTAAAAAAACTAGATGTACTATAGGTAAATTTATCGTAAATTATTTGACTTACGAAGGCTGAAAGTGTTTTCTATAAAGGGATTTACCAATTAAAAATTCTGTACTAATTTCTGATAGAGCTTTAGTAATATTTTATCAATCGAGCTATAAATAATGTTTTTAATACAACAACACTATTAAGTATTTTCTCTAAAAAGTCAAGATTTATTGACTTTACACTTAAAGTAGAAACTCTTAGTTGTTTATTGACATGAGTGGTAATTGCCTAAAATTATAGAAATATCTATTGTTTGAGAGATATCAACACGGCATCTATCTTAAGTAAGAAATAAATCAGTATAAAAATGTCTTATTAAAGACATTTTTATATCTATCTTAGGTTAGTTGCAATTATTGTAAAAATAAAAAATTTGAGATGTTTTTACTGGTCGCGGCGTTAGCTCTGGATACTGGGAAAAAGTTTTTTAAAATTTGGTGGGTCAAAGCCCGCACCAGAATATGAGCGTTTGATATACCACTACCCCAATCCCTTTTAATTTGTAAGTCCCTGAGAATACTTAAAATTGCAATTGGCGACGGGGATTTTCAGCACATCACCAAACCCCAGTCGCCTTGATAAACTAGCTACTCAACGCCTTTAAGAACCGTTGTAAGCTTTTGAACATACTAGGTTTCTTCGTGGGTGTAGCTTCTTTAGTTGTTTGCGAGTTTCCCTTCATGAGGATCAAATCCAAGTCATCGCCGGAAGGTTTTTTAGGTAATTCGGTGATTTTTTGATACTCGCCGCTATTTTCTACCCATACTTCCCACTGTCCGGGGTAGCAGCGAAATAAGGCAGTTTCCTCATCTACAGGGCGCAGGTAATAAGAGGATTCAATGGTGCTAAGAAAGCGATCGCGGATTTGCCTAGCAGCGTAACCAATGCCTACAGTGGCTGCATCTTCGAGGCGAGGATTTAAAATCACTAAAGGGCGATCGCCGATTTCCTGACATAGCTTTTCCATTTGCGGGACTTCTACGGCAGTGGGGGCAACAAACAAAAAAATTTCATCTTCTGGCTGAATTTTTGCTTGTAGGGAAGCAGCCCTTCCCGTACCGATATCTGAAATTTTAAATCGTGCATCTGCCCAATCACGACGCGCTAGGGCAGCAGCACCAGCATCGGTAAAGAAAACCTTCAAGCGGGATTCATATTCTGCAAATACGGACAGAAAATCTTCTGCTATTAGCTGCTGTTTGAGTTCTGGGAACAAAAACTCAACTTGTAGGCGAGTATAGCCATCGGCGAGGGCAGCTTGGGTTGCTACTCGTGATTGGGCGATCGCATCTTCAAGACTGTTGGGAAGTTCGCTCATAATATCTATCGTGCTGTAGTGTCTACTTTCATTGTTTCAGGATTGGCTCTATTAGATTATTGAGTGCGGCAGCAATTCATAATTAAGAAGGTTAGATTAATATGGGTTTACCAAGCCCCCTTCGGGGCGGGGGTAGTGGGTAGGGGATAGGGTGTGGGGGAAGAATTAGCCCCGAAATAAGGTTTAAAGCCTCGCCACGTTAGGGCGAAAAAATCCTTATATTGTAAGGAAGGTTGAAACCCCACCCGCAAGTGGTGTGGCTTAATTTCACTACACCCCACACCCTGTTTAGCAGCTTGCTACCTGTGGTCTTATTCTTAGAGAATTGGTCTAATGTCTAAAAAGCCTTTTGAAAACGCTTTGTTTGCCTCACACAGTCATAACCGTCACTCAGATAAATGGCACGAGAGGGTAACGCAAGTAGCTTATCGCTTTAACCAACAGTATCAAAATCAATCCTTTGAGCTACCAGCAGAAGTGCAAGCGATGCCAATATATCAAGAGTGGGTTGCTGGTATTTTGGCAGGGAGAATTGTTTCTCCTTTTTGGGAAATTGCTGAACCGCAAAAAAACCAACACTGTTTGGATATTGGCTGTGGTGTCAGCTTTTTGATTTATCCTTGGCGAGATTGGCAAGCATTTTTTTACGGACAAGAAGTTAGTAATATTGCGCGGGATACGCTTAATTCTCGTGGTTCGCAATTGAACTCAAAATTATTCAAAGGTGTTGAGTTAGGCCCGGCTCATTACTTAAACTACTCTCAGAATCAGTTTGACTTGGCGATCGCTACAGGATTTAGCTGTTACTATCCGCTGGAATATGGTAGCGCTGTATTGGAAGAAGTCAAACGAGTCTTGAAGCCAGGCGGACATTTTGTGTTTGACATCCTCAATCCCGAACAACCTTTAGCAGAAGATTGGGCAGTTCTAGAAACCTATTTAGGTGCGGAGGTGTTTCTAGAACCTGTAGCTGAATGGGAAAAAACCATAAAAGCTGCTGGTGCTAAAGTAGTTGCGCGGCGATCGGGAGAATTATTTGAGTTGTATAAGGTGCGATTTTGATACTGTCGATTGCCAAATAGTTTGACGACTTAACAAATCTATTTTTTAGAAATAATCGCCCTGATGAACGCATGGATATTAAAGGCGTTAAGGGTTTAACTCCATGTGAAATTGCTATCCTCAAAGCACTAGATGCAGTAGAATAATAAAAAATATAAAAGGAAAAATACATAAAAACAAATTGTTTAATTTATAATCATTAAATTTCCGCAATATATGGAAATAACAAAAGTATCCAGTGAGGGACAAATAATTATTCCTGAAGAATTGCTAAAAGCTTCTGGCTGGAAAACCGGACAGGAATTAATAGCTATTAATATGGGTGATGGTATTCTTCTCAAACCCAAGAAGCCTTTTGCAGAAACTACCTTAAGTCATGTTGCAGGCTGCTTGAAATATCAAGGATCGCCAAAATCTTTAGAAAATATGAATGATGCCATTCGTCAAGGTGTAGAGGAATCATGGCATGGTGGCAGTTGATACTAATATAATTGTACGCCTATTGACACAAGATGATGAATTACAGTACCGAAAGAGTCGAGAAATTTTTCAAAACAAAAATATTTTTATACCAGATACTGTTGTTCTAGAAACTGAGTGGGTACTAAGGTTTGCTTATACCCCTCTTCTGTCACTTTCCGGAATAAGCAAGTAGTTCAGGAGCTAAATCATCCAGAAGCATAATAGGGTTTAAATTGATTCATTGCGGCAATTAAATGATTGAATCCCAGTAACAAATGTGAATTAGGGAAAATACTTAACCAAGGATAAATTAACCAAAATAGTAAAAGTGGTTGGATAATGAGACGCAGATTATTTAAAGCATTCTTCCATCCAGATTCATGGTTCCATTGCGGATGGTTAGAAAAATCAACATCACTCAGATCTTGTGCCTCAGTCTCAAGTTGACGAGATTGATTTAAGCCTAATAAGACGGAAGAATTTAAACTAATCATCGTGTAAACACAAAAAATAATCTCCCACCACCTCTCAATATGTTGAAAATTGGTGAAACGGTAATCTGTCCAGCCTAGCTCTTGTTTACACTGTCGAAATCCATATTCTACCCAGGTTCTTAATC
>NZ_JAECZA010000095.1 GCF_016056275.1 Dendronalium phyllosphericum CENA369
ACACAACATCTTAATGCACCCCTTCCACATGTTAGGTGTGGCTGGTGTCTTCGGTGGAAGCTTATTCTCTGCAATGCACGGTTCTCTAGTAACTTCTTCCTTGGTTCGTGAAACCACCGAAAGCGAATCTCAAAACTACGGTTACAAGTTCGGTCAAGAAGAAGAAACCTACAACATCGTTGCAGCACACGGTTACTTCGGTCGCTTAATCTTCCAATACGCTTCCTTCAATAACAGCCGTTCCTTGCACTTCTTCCTGGCTGCTTGGCCTGTAATCGGTATCTGGTTCACCGCTTTGGGTGTCAGCACAATGGCGTTCAACCTGAACGGTTTCAACTTCAACCAGTCTGTGATTGATTCTCAAGGTCGTGTCATCAACACCTGGGCTGACATCATCAACCGCGCTAACTTAGGTATGGAAGTAATGCACGAGCGCAATGCTCACAACTTCCCTCTCGACTTGGCTACACTTGATAGCGCTCCTGTTGCAATCAGCGCTCCTGCTATCAACGGTTAATTCTTACTCTGTCGAATAATATCAAAAGCGCTCTCATCACGAGGGCGCTTTTTAGTGTTTATAATCTAATACGGTTTAGTTAAGTCTACAACTCTTTATCAAATTCAATTTTTTAAGTACTGATTATTACAATATTCTTGTGTAGTTGTCACTGAAACCACTTCTACTTCTATCGGTTTCTCTTTAGTTCCATTAATAAGAAACTCGCTAGCTCCCTCATGAGGTTTTTTAGAATTTCCCCAATCGTAGGTATAACCCAAACCAGTCCAAGGATAATTTTCTTGACTACCAACTGCATAAGAAGCTGTGTATATCTGTTGCAAAATAGGATATCTCGCAGGTACAGGAACAGGTAAAACTTGACAAGTAGAATCGTTAATTTCTGGGTCGATACATGGTCTGCTTAAATCTTCTGCTTTGACCCACATTTCTACAAAATGCGTTTTATTTGAATTTCTATTTAAAATTAAGCCTAAATACTGCTGTAACCTGAGCGAAAGCATAATATTGCCAGGAATATTTATACCTATACCTCTACATTTTTGACAAAATTCTTTCACTTGAGGAACTGCTGTTAACCAAGTCTGATTTTCTATACTTTTTTTATTTCCTATTTTCCAATCTTCGCTGGGATTATTTGTGTATTTCCAACTTGCCATTAAATATTCAACTTTCCCATTATTTTCTCTGGATTTTATCTGAGAATTACTTTTTGACAGTGACCACAGATTATTGACTACTTTATCTTGGCTTGGTTTTTTGGCATTCTCTGTGGCTACCTTTAATTGTTGTTGCAAAAACTTATAACTTTCTGGTTTATTTTTTTCTAGATACTCATTAACATTTGGGTTTGTTTCAGATTTCTGGCTTAATAACTCTTTTTTTAAATCAGGCAGATTCTTCAAAGGAATTTCTTTAGCCAATAAACTTGAATATCCAACTGCTAAACAAGCACTTGTCAAACCTAAAAATAATCGATTCCAGTTTTTCATCACAATATCCTGTATAAATACGGAGTCTGGGTGCAATTTCAAAATTGAATCCGATTTTATAACTATGTCAAGCTAACATGCTGTCAAGTTTAATTTTTTTAATTTACTTTTTGTGTATAAAATTTAACTCAAATTTATTGAGTATTGTGATGCGATCGCGTCATAAAAACAAGTTTATACAGATTCGATGCTGGGTGAGGCCTTTCCTAGAGAGTAGCTGCTTCCGTAATTAAGTTGAAACTTTTTGTTTGTTTAATTTAGTGGCTATTAAGATGAACTATGAAACTTA
Source organism: Dendronalium phyllosphericum CENA369 (assembly GCF_016056275.1). Lineage (GTDB taxonomy): Bacteria > Cyanobacteriota > Cyanobacteriia > Cyanobacteriales > Nostocaceae > Dendronalium > Dendronalium phyllosphericum. The sequence goes on from NZ_JAECZA010000095.1 coordinate 1,799, forward strand.
AACTCGTTTTATTAGGATTGGCATTAGCAAGCGTTACTCTTGTTGCTTCCTCAAATATTGCACAGGCTCAATGTCCCCACAAGAAAGTAGTACCTCCTGTACCGCAAACTCGAATCATTCGCCAAGAAAAACTTGGCTATCGCTTTAGCATTCCAAATAACTATAGAACAATGGCATTTGGTAGCGATCGGCTACTAGTACTTGACCCTAATACTTTTGCTGAGGCACAATGTTTAGTAAAAAACAAAGTGCCTACAGAATTGCCTCGTAGTATCACTATTTATGTAAAATCTGTTAACTTGAGAAATCGTAGTTTAGTGAATATTGTGAGACAAGACAATCCCACAATCGATAAATTTGAAAATACTAAAGTTGCCAACCAAAGTGCTGTTAATTATACATCTGACACTTTAGGTTTTAATAAAAACGTGTCTTTCTTCACTCCTGACCGCAAATACCTAATTACTGTTTCGGTTCCTTTTGAAATTGAACAAGGACGACCGACTACTATCTTCAATAAACAGGTATTTGATAAAGTGATTTCTAGCTTTACTTTTGTTCGTTGAAATATGATTATTAAGCCGATCGCACGACTTGTTTTTCTTGATATAGTCGTTGTAATTGATACATGTGGTTAAACAAATGCCAGCAATATTCCTCTGGTAGTCCACAAGTGATAGCACCGCGCAGGACAACGTTAAAGTACCAATCGTTTGGCGCAATTTCTTGTGTAAGCTTGTTAACTACTGTATAAGTGCGAACATCTTTATAAACCCGATCTTGGCAGTGAATATCTACTATCTCATGACGATAAAGCCCTTGAGAAACACCTTCACGTATATCTAGATATTCACTCAGCCGCCAGGGTAATCGATAAAGTACGCCTTTCACGTTAGCCTTAGCATCTTTCACTATATCCAAAACGCCACAATTGCGAGTTGGAGAACAAACATAAAACCCTAATCGATAGTCTTGTAATATTCCAGTCCCAACAACATAAGGATGGGTATTTTCGCCAAGCGATCGCTTTAAATCCACAGGACACATGCAAGAACCGTAAGCAAAATAGTAGAACATCGGCTCTTGAAGTCGCTTTTGTTGCAGTTTCAACTTTAGATTGACAGGATTATGAGGTTGCACCCAATTGTGATGTGAGTGACCACTTTGATTGCTCATTTATCCTTAGAAGTATTCGCTACAAGCATAATCATACCATAGTAATATAAAAAGCTACAACATTATTCCGATAGGTAAACAGTAGTTTATATAGTGATGTGGTTAGACTCAATTGATGCATTAGATAAAGCATTAATAATGCTTGGTTTCACCGTATAGCAACCATAGCACTGACAGATATGAACAGTGTTGCAAACAAAAGCGCGATCGCCATAAATCATGCACTGACCTTCGTCTTGACCGCTATGATAATTAATTGGTGTAACAATTAAATGAGCGAGAGGTTTGCTTTCCTTTTCTCACTAACTAAAAACTCTTGAAAATATAAGAGTCAACAAAGAGGGTTTTAAGGTAGTTGCAAAGATATAGAAATGATTATTAATAATCAAATTAAATTTGATTCTAAACATTCTACTTAAAATTACTTAGTTCTTTACTATTAACTATCAAAAATTTATAAAAGCATAATAAATATAGAAAAATATTTAGATTTTGGTAATTTGCATAATTTTACCGAATACATCTTTATATCCGAGGATATAAAATTAAGCGTTATTAATAATATTTTTTTAATCTTTAACCCTAGAAAATTATAGTTCAAAATGTTAGGTCGCATCTAGCAAGGGTTTTTTGAACAGTTTTATATTTTTACATAGGCGTGATAGGTAATGGCATTTCCCGATGACCCAAGTGGTTCGATGCAAACCTTCAACCAAGAAGGTTTATTACATCAGATAACAAACCAGATTAGGCGATCGCTCGACCTACAAGAGATATTAACAGCGACTGTTGCCGAAATTCGCTTATTTTTGGCTACAGATCGGGTGATGGTATATCGGTTTGATGCTGATGGCAGTGGTGAAGTCATTGCCGAATCCATTCACGGACAGTATTTGCCATCACTATTAAGATTGCATTTCCCAGCCGATGATATTCCTCAAGAGGCAAGAGAGTTGCTTTTGTCAACGCGGCAACGTTCGATAGTGGATGTAACCACTGGACAGATAGGACTATCGCCACTACAGTCAACAAATGGTAAATCTCTAGACACGGAAAATATTTACTACCGACAGGTAGATCCTTGCCATATTCAATACTTAAAGGCAATGGGCGTACAGTCTACGTTGGTAGTACCGATTTTACATCAAGACCCTGGTAGACAATCAGCACAGCCGGAATTATGGGGTTTATTGGTATCGCACCACAGTCAACCGCAAACAATTTCAGAGCAGGAGCTAAAAGTAGTCCAACAAGTCGTAGATCAAGTGGCGATCGCGATCGCTCAAAGTAACTTACTCACCGAAGCCCGTGCGAAACAAGAGCGAGAGGCCGCGATCAACAGAGTTACTATGCTGTTGCATAAACTACCTACAATCCAATTGCAGGAGGCGTTAGAAGAAGTCATAGCGACCTTTGGTGGCATAGGTGGTAGGCTTTATGTCGATGACAGTACAGAAGTATACACATGGGGCAAACAACCTCAGCTGCCCTATGGTTTAGAAAACAGTATTATCGAACAGCATCCTATCTGGCAAAACTGGATAGCTGAATTTAAACCAGATAATATTTGGGCAATTACTGACCTTTACCAAGAACCGCGTTTGCGAGTTTTGGCTCCTGCATTCCAATCTACTCAGATTCGGGGAATCTTACTGATGCCCCTACATTTGCGTCAAAATTTTGTTGGTGTTATCAGCATTTTTCGTCCTGGATTTGACCGTGAAATCTTGTGGGCGGGACGGCACGACCCAAATCTGCGCCAAAGTCTACCCCGACTTTCTTTTGAAGTTTGGCGAGAGCAAAAAAAAGGGCAAGCGCTTGAGTGGAAACCTGAAGAAATCTCCTTAGGACAAGCCTTGTGCTATCACTTTTCCATAGCAATTCAGCAGCACCAAATGTACCAACAAGTACAGGTACTGAATACCAACTTAGAACTTCGGGTGCAAGAGCAAACCGCTGAACTAGAAAAATCATTACTACTTACCAATGTACTCAAGCAAGTTACGGAGCATATTCGCAGTACCTTAGACTTAAAAACCACCTTGCAAACTATTGTCCGGGAAGTTCGTCCCTTGCTAAATTCTGACCGGATGTTAATTTTTCAGATAGGGAATGAATCTAATGGTCAAGTGATTGTGGAAGAAATTAACGGTAATTGGGTATCGGCGTTAGGAATGGAAGCGCCACCAAAATGCTTTCCCGATGAGTATAGCCGTCTTTACTTTCAAGGCAGGATCAGAGCGATTAATAATGTCTCAACAGCTTCTTTGAGTGCTTGTCATCAAGAGTTTTTGCAAACCTTGCAAGTACAAGCAAACTTAATTGTCCCGATTAAAATAGGTACGCAACTTTGGGGGTTACTCATTGCCCATCAGTGTGATGCTCCCAGACATTGGCAAGATGGAGAAATTAATTTACTGCAACAGCTAGCAGATCAAGCAGCGATCGCTATTCAACAAGCGCAACTCTACGAACAAAGCTGTGCTGCCGAAACACATGCCAAAGCTAAAGCCACACAGTTAGAGCATACACTGTATGAACTCCAAGAAACACAAGCAAAATTAATTCAGTCCGAAAAAATGTCCAGTTTAGGACAGTTAGTAGCGGGTATAGCACACGAAATTAACAACCCCGTAAACTTTATTTACGGCAACCTGTACCATGCTACTACCTATACTCAACAACTGATGGAACTTTTACAGCTCTACCAGTTGCACTATCCTCGCCCGAAAAAGGAAATTGACTTAGTAATCGAAGCGATCGATTTAGACTTTGTGGTAGAAGACTTACCAAAAATTATGTCTTCAATGCAAGTTGGAGCCGATCGCATCCGCTCTATAGTATTGTCATTGCGAAATTTTTCTCGTTTAGATGAAGCTGACAATAAATCCGTTGATATCCATGAAGGGATAGAAAACACATTATTAATTTTGCACCATCTCCTCAAATCAAATGTCCATTTTACTGCTATTGAGGTAATTAAAGATTATGGCAATTTGCCACGGGTAGAATGCTACGCCGGGCAGATGAATCAGGTATTTATGAATGTTTTCACCAATGCTATTGATGCTCTTGAAGAAAATAGAAAAATAGAAAGAAATAATTCTCTTCCCTCTGCTAAAATTTGGATTTCAACTAAACTCTCAATTGAGAAATCACGCTTGCTAATTCGCATTGCTGACAATGGTCCAGGAATGACTGAAGAAGTCAGAAAACGAATTTTCGATCCATTTTTCACTACTAAATCAGTGGGTAAGGGTACAGGATTGGGGCTAGCTATCAGCTATCAGATTGTTGTAGAAAATCATGGCGGACTAATGGAGTGTATTTCACAGCCAAGTAAAGGAACAGAATTCTGGATTGAGATTCCGATTAGATTGCTCACAAAAGTCAATCTTACAGAGTGAAGATTAGAAAGTGTTTTTAAACTACAAGACAATGGATGCGATCGCAATCATCTCTGTATAATGCTGTCTAACTTGCAGCAAGCTTCTCATATCGAGTGTAGAACGACCAATTATTTATCGCCACGGTTAATTAATCTGTCGCTCTACTGTAAATCGGGATGACTGGATTCGAACCAGCGGCCCCTTCGTCCCGAACGAAGTGCGCTACCAAGCTGCGCTACATCCCGCCATAACTACAGCATTCATCGTAGATTAAAGATATCACAACCCATGCCAAATAACAAAACTACTACTTTGTCAATTTTGAAGCCAGAGGTAAAGCCGCTTCAGTTTTATCCGAGCATCCGTTGTCGTAAATCGTAAATCTACAGCGCGAGCTTCTCTATTTCTTTGCTCTTCCCAAGCTCTGACCTCTTGTTTCCAGGTTTCCTTGATATATAACGACTTCACTCAAAGCTTTGCTTGCTACGATTAGATGTGTATAACTTCAGTGGTAAAAGCGGATTGTGACTGTAAAACCAGACTGGTTGCGGGTAAAAGCGCCTCAGTGGGAGCGCGTCGGAAACGTTAAAGAAGTTTTGCGGGATTTAGCGCTGAATACAGTTTGTGAGGAAGCGTCCTGTCCAAATATTGGTGAATGCTTTCAAGCTGGGACTGCAACGTTTTTGATTATGGGTCCAGCTTGTACGCGAGCCTGTCCCTACTGTGATATTGACTTTGAGAAAAAACCCAAACCTTTAGACTCTACGGAACCAGAACGACTAGCTGAAGCTGTTCGCCGTATGAAACTCAATCATGTGGTAATCACCTCTGTCAACCGAGATGATTTGTCAGATGGTGGTGCATCTCAGTTTGTGAAATGTATTGCAGCAGTTCGCAACCTATCGCCTTACACTACAATAGAGGTGCTAATCCCTGACTTATGTGGTAATTGGAATGCACTACAGATAATTCTGCAAGCTGCACCAGAAGTCTTAAACCACAACACAGAAACTGTTTCCCGCCTGTATCGACGAGTACGCCCCCAAGGAAACTACGATCGCACGCTAGAATTACTCAAGCGATCGCGTCAAATTGCTCCTTGGACATACACTAAATCCGGGATCATGGTTGGACTTGGCGAAACGGATGCTGAAATCCGCCAAGTCATGCAAGATTTGCGTGCGGTAGATTGCGATATCTTGACAATCGGACAATACCTCCAACCAAGTCAGAAACATTTGCAAGTGAATGAATTTATCCACCCAGAACAGTTTAATGCTTGGAAGGTATTTGGAGAAGAACTAGGATTTTTACAAGTTGTTGCCTCACCGTTGACTAGAAGCTCATATCATGCGGAGCAAGTTAGGGAATTAATGGAACGCTATCCTCGAAATCGGGTGCAAACTTAGGAGTTAGTTTCAGGTTTATTTTCTCTGTATCCCTCATCTTTTTCGTCTCCCCCAGTCTAAGTACTAAGTGTTTTTCAAATCGAATACTGAGTTCTGAGTGGTATTGGTAGCAGTGCAAAAAACAACCATAGCGATATTGGGTGCAGGTGCTTGGGGTGCATCTTTGGCAAATCTAGCAACAGCAAATGGTCATATTGTCCGTGTGTGGTCGCGTCAGGGGTCGGCAACTCTTAAAGCAGTTCTACAAGATGCCCAAATAGTCGTGTCTGCTATATCTATGAAAGGTGTAAGAGATGTTGCCTCTCAAGTACAATCCTTGCCAATATCTCCAGAGACAACTTTTGTCACAGCAACCAAAGGCTTAGATCCTCAAACTACCCGTACACCTTCGCAAATTTGGCAAACAGCATTTCCTAACCATGCAGTAGTGGTTCTGTCTGGGCCAAATTTATCTCAAGAAATTCAACAATCCTTGCCAGCTGCAACGGTAGTTGCCAGCAGTATAACTACTGCTGCCGAACTAGCGCAATTAGTATTTTCTTCTCCTCGTTTTCGCGTCTATACCAATCCCGATCCCGTAGGAGTAGAGCTAGGAGGAACGCTGAAGAACGTAATTGCGATCGCAGCTGGTGTATGTGATGGCTTACAATTGGGAACCAATGCTAAAGCTGCTTTAGTCACCCGTGGACTCACAGAAATAATTCGCATCGGCAACTTCTGGGGTGCAAAGACGGAAACTTTTTACGGTTTATCGGGTCTAGGAGATTTGTTAGCAACTTGCAATAGTTCTTTAAGTCGCAATTACCAAGTCGGCTACCAGATGGCTGGCGGTAAGACGCTTACAGATATTCTGGCTAATTTGCCAGGAACTGCTGAGGGAGTTAACACTTGTGAGGTTTTAGTACGACTGGCTAAACAACAAAATATTACTATGCCGATTACCGAGCAAGTTTATCGATTACTTCAGAGTGAAGTGACACCTCGACAAGCACTTGATGAACTGATGGTACGAGACATTAAGCCAGAGTACAACTATTAATAATCATCAGAATTTAGTGTAGCGGTGAGGCTGTCGCACTCCCACATCCCACTTTCTTCAAGTCGGCAAAGCCGACGACTTTGCTTCAATGTGGTTTATCCACGTTGAAGCAAGTGTTACCAAGGAAGTGGCTTTGACCGTCAGTTGTGTTAGCGCTAGCAATAGCGACATAAAAGCGTCGGCAATCCGATTTCTGAGTGGTTTCACCAAAAAGACACGGGCATTCGTTTGTCATCAGTCCATCCTTTCTGCGTGAGCGCTAACTTATTACTTAAAACCTATTACCTCTGATCATTCCCCAATAATCCTGAGAAAAAAATTAGTAAATCTTCAGGATATTACTTTTAGCCTCATGTAGATATGACTATGCCGATGATAGACATAATTTTACTGAAATATGTTTATACCCCTTACAAACGTAATATTTAATATCTACAAAGTTGAAATGCTGACTAAGTAGGCATGATAACTGCTTATACCAGACGAGAAAGTGAGTAGGGAGTAAGGAAATGAGGAAGATGAGGGAGAAGGGAAGCACAGGAGTAGAGGGGCAGGGAGGAAAAGAACTATAGATAAATTACTCTTATTTTCCCTATCTCCTAAACTCCCTATCCCCCATCTGTTCTTGATTCCCCAATTCTGTCTTCTGCCTTTTTCAAGTCAGTTTGGAATTTAAAGCCTATCTATAGATTTGAATAGCTATTGGTTCAATCAAACCCTCAGCAGCCGAATCCGTTCGGTATTAATGCTGAGGAAATCAGCAGTACAGTTTTTTTGAAAAAAAACTGGACTTAAACCTTCAACCGTGTTAGTTCATCTAAAATCACGGGAACAATAGCAACAGTTGATTAGCTGACCGTAATCTATTGTTACCTGGAGCCATTGAGACGATTTTATGCCAGCAACATCCTTTTACGCAGATGCCGCCTACAATACCCAAAAATCCCACCAGGTTTTGGACTCGGATCTCACAGTTGATGTCAGTGAGTTGTCGGTAGAAGATTTACAGGAGTTGGAAATAGCTGCTGCCGATCCTGCTAACTTTGCTGCTAATACTAACCGTCGCAGTACAGATTTGGTACGTCTATATCTTCAGGAAATTGGTCGAGTTCGGTTACTGGGACGCGATGAAGAGGTTTCAGAAGCGCAAAAAGTTCAGCGCTACTTACGGATGCGGATAGTACTTGCCAACGCAGCAAAGCAAGGGGATGAAGTGGTTTCGCCCTATCTGCGATTAATTGAAGTTCAAGAGCGTCTAGCATCTGAACTAGGACATCGCCCCTCTTTAGAAAGATGGGCTACCACTGCTGGGGTAAATGTGTCCGATCTCAAACCAATTTTGTCAGAGGGCAAACGTCGCTGGGCAGAAATTGCCAAGATGACAGTGGAAGAACTAGAGCAAATTCAAGCTCAAGGACTTCAAGCAAAAGAACACATGATTAAGGCTAATCTCCGCCTAGTAGTGTCTGTTGCTAAGAAGTATCAAAATCGTGGTTTGGAATTACTAGATTTAGTCCAAGAAGGTACACTAGGTTTGGAGCGAGCCGTAGAAAAATTTGACCCAACCAAGGGATATCGCTTTAGTACCTACGCTTACTGGTGGATTCGTCAAGGAATCACACGGGCGATCGCTACTTCTAGTCGCACGATTCGCCTACCTGTGCATATTACAGAAAAGTTAAACAAAATTAAAAAAGCTCAACGCAAAATTGCTCAAGAAAAAGGTCGCACTCCTACCCTGGAAGACTTAGCTGTTGAGTTAGACATGACTCCTACCCAAGTACGAGAAGTTTTGCTAAGAGTACCTCGTTCTGTTTCTTTGGAAACTAAGGTAGGGAAGGATAAAGACACTGAATTGGGCGAATTACTCGAAACTGATAGTGTAACTCCTGAAGAAATGTTAATGCGAGAATCTTTACAAAGAGACTTGCAAAATCTATTGGCTGATTTAACTACCCGCGAACGGGATGTAATTCTCATGCGCTTTGGTCTAGCTGATGGCCATCCTTATTCGCTAGCAGAAATTGGACGCGCTTTGGACTTATCGCGGGAACGGGTACGCCAAATCGAATCTAAAGCTTTGCAAAAGCTCCGCCAACCCAAACGACGCAACCTGATCCGTGACTATTTAGAGTCTCTCAGTTAGTCATGAATCATGTATCACTAGGGGCGCAAAGCTTTGCGCCCGTTCAGTAGTCAGTTGTTCATTAGTACTGACTACTGACTATAAACTCATTGAACCATTTGAACTCTGAGTCTGCAGCTTTTTATAAGTTTATAGGAAATTATTTGCATTTAGTTAAAAGCAAATATTCCCAGCCTTATTGTGAATCTCTTGATGGCTGGGATCGTTATTATTTAATTTGTCATCAAGATTTTATAACTTAGTCTTTAGCATTTTATAAAAATTCTCAAGAAGCAATGTTTGTTGCAAATTGCTCGGAACATTTGTTATATTCTCAACTAAAGAGCTTTGTTGAGAAAAATTAGTATGACTGTCTACACAAATACTTCACTCAAGGCAGAATTAAATGAAAGAGGCTGGCGTTTAACTCCCCAGCGCGAAACAATTCTACACATATTTCAAGAACTTCCGCAAGGGGAACATCTTAGTGCGGAGGATCTTTATCATCGACTAGAAGGCGAAGGCGAAGGTATCAGCCTCTCAACTATCTATCGGACTTTGAAGTTGATGGCACGAATGGGTATTTTGCGGGAACTAGAACTCGGAGAAGGACATAAACATTACGAAATCAACCAGCCTTACCCGCATCATCACCACCACCTGATTTGCGTGCGTTGCAACGCGACCATTGAGTTTAAAAATGACTCTATTCTCAAAATTGGTGCAAAAACTGCCCAAAAAGAAGGATATCACCTACTAGATTGTCAAATGACAATTCATGCAGTATGTCCCAAGTGCCAAAGGGCATTGATGCCGCTGTAGCACTTGGGTGCGATAACAAAGCGAAGTTACTCAAGGCAATTGAATAGTTTGAGCAATTTGCTATTTGTTGTTACGGGAGGTAAGTAATTAGTTTGGGACTCGTACTCACCAAGCCGAAGCGGATGCTAAAAGCGTCCGCTTCTAATATCGCTGAGACTTATGCCGTAATATTCTTGGGCTTGCTTAATCGCTTTTTTCGTGTCATCTGCCATTACACCAGTTAGTTGACCTTTATAGAAGCCCTTTTCTTGTAGTCGCCTTTGGATTTCCAGGACACTAAATTCACTCTTAGAAGCAGTCTTGACTGAGTTATATAACTTACCTCTAGTAGTAGGGCCAGCAACTCCACTGGATGCTAAGTAATTAGCAGCTTGAAATCGGCGTACAGCATCAGCCGTATAAGGGCCAAAATATCCGTTTGGTTCTCCCTCTAAATATCCGGCTTTGATCAATTGTTCTTGAAGAATTCTCACGGCTTCGCCGCGATCGCCTAGGCGGAGTTTATCTCGCTCGACCACTGGTTTGCTAGGAGAATCCTCTCCATAACCAACTCCCTGTTGCGGTAATTTTCTTTTTGTTGCCGGGCCGACAATTCCATCAACGTCTAATTTGTAAGCTGCTTGGAACCGCTTGACAGCTTCTTCGGTGATTGGGCCAAATATGCCTGTGCTATTACCGTAATAAAAACCTGCAACCCGCAACTGTTCTTGCAAAACCCTAACATCTTCACCTTCATCACCTTTAGTTATGAAGTTAGGATTGCTGCGCTTGTTGGTAACTGAACTTGCAGTAGTAGTTGTTTTAACTTGCGTACTTGTAACACTAGGTTTTTTGGTCTGGTTACTCGCAGTTGCTACTCGCCAGTTGTCTAATTTTTGGAGGGTACTTACTCCAACAACGCCATCAACTGGTAAGTTGGCAGCTTTTTGGAAGCGCCGGACAGCATCCTCTGTGGGAAAATCATATATCTGAGTAATCGGAGCTTGAAAAAAGCCTGTTTGTTGCAGCTTTTGTTGTAAGCTTCTCACAGAAGGACCTTGATCGCCTCTTTCCAGCGCCATAGCGCTACTAACAGCGCCAAGAATGGATAAAGTGAGAGCAAGGGGCAACATATGCTTCCATGCCTTACTAGAAAGTCGTTTCCAGTCTGGCGCGTCTGCTTTATTTAAAAAATAGCTCAGGGGCGCTAATTCACTGGATTCTTTATCTTCGTAGGCGAAAGCTAGGTGCAAATACGCAAGGTTGTCCATATTTGTTTCCTACACCACTGTTTTATTCGATAGCTGCTTCAGCTTGATGTACTAAGTTTCGTAAAGTTTCTATTGTTTGTATATTTACATCCTGCCATAAACTGCGCTGAGATGCTTCTAATAATTTTTCAGCAATATCACGCAGAGCATAAGGATTATTGTACAAAATAAATTCTGACACAAGCGGATCGAGCAAGTAGGCTTTTACTATACCTTGGTACATGTAATCTTCCACACATTTTGCTGTAGCGTCGTAAGCAAATAGATAATCTACTGTTGCTGCCATTTCAAATGCACCTTTATAACCGTGGCGCATCATTCCTGCAATCCATTTAGGATTAACTACGCGAGAACGATACACCCGTGCGATTTCTTCTTTGAGTTTGCGGACGCGCGGTCGGGCAGGAATAGAATTATCGCCAAAATAAGTTTGGGGATTTTTTCCTTGGAGAGAACGTACTGCTGCTGTTAAACCACCCTGAAATTGATAATAATCGTCAGAATCCAGCAAATCATGTTCGCGGTTATCTTGGTTATGTAAAACAATTTGCATCTGTGCTAAACGTTGCTGAAAAGCTTCGGGGGCGGGGAGGGGAGATGATGGAGATGTTGCTTTCTCTATTCCTCTGCCCCTCTGCCCCTCTGCCCCCCTGCTTCCTGAGTAGGCGTAGCAGCTCCAGTTAATGTAGGCACGGGCTAAATCTTGGTCATCTGTCCAATTTTGGGAATCTATTAAGCCTTGAAGTCCTGTACCGTAAGCACCTGGTTGCGAACCGAAAATCCGATAGCGCGATCGCACTAAAGCTGCTTCTGTTGTTAAACCTTGTTGCGTCCAAAAATCTGTATCTTGGCGTACTTGTGCTGCTAGAGGGTTTTGTTCTGGTGGCTCATCTAAGGCTGCTACTGCTTGCACGGCCGAGTCGAATAAGTCGATGAGATTGGGAAAAGCATCCCGAAAAAATCCAGAAATTCTTAAGGTGACATCTACACGGGGACGCTGCAAAATGGCTAGTGGCAAAATTTCAAAATCTACTACGCGCCGCGCTGCACCATCCCATACTGGTCGCACACCTAACAAAGCTAATGCTTCGGCGATGTCATCACCACCAGTTCGCATGGTAGCGGTTCCCCATAAGGATAATCCCAGTGTTTTTGGATACTCACCATGTTCTTGTGTGTAGTATTCAATCAGGTTTTCAGCAGCTTTTCTGCCGATATCCCAAGCTGTCTCTGTAGGAATAGCGCGGATATCGACTGAATAAAAGTTTCTGCCTGTTGGTAGTACTTCTGGACGACCGCGCGTCGGTGCGCCAGCAGGAGCGCTGGGAACATATCTACCATCAAGCCCGTGTAGCAAATAAGTCATTTCTTGCTGGGTTTGTTGGATGGCAGGGAGGAGGCGATCGCGTATCCAGTCTAAAGTAGTGCTGAGTGGGGAGTGGGGAGTAGAGACGCGATTAATCGCGTCTGTACAAGAGTGAGGAGTGAGGAGTCGATCTACGCAATTAATCGCGTCTGTACAAGAGTTAGGAGTGAGGAGTCGATCTACTAGGGAGGCGGCGTGTTCTTCTAGGAGTTCGACAATATCGCCGATGGTGCGACAGTTTTTGCCATTGACTACTGACGACTGACGACTGACGACTGACATATCTGCTGTGAGGGGATCGAAGTCTAGACCCCAATCTTGAGCTAAAGCACGGGTAATGCCTATAGAATAGCGATTGGGGATACGGGCGATCGCTACTATTAAATCCCGTAGTTGTCGTCCTTCGGGACATTGACCAAAAATATGTAAGCCATCACGGATTTGGGCTTCTTTTAATTCACAAAGATAGCCATCTAAAGAATTAAAAATTTCTTTTTCGTTTTGGATGCCTAAATCTAAATGGAGATTTTCTTGGATGACTAGTTGGTGGATGCGATCGCGAATTGCTGGTAAACGCGAAGGATCTAAACTTTCAGCTTCATAATATTCGTCAATTAAATTTTCTAACTGCTGTAAACCGCCATAGAGTTCTGCACGGGTCATGGGAGGCGTGAGGTGATCTAGAATCACTGCCTGAGCGCGGCGTTTGGCTTGCGAACCTTCACCAGGGTCATTGACAATAAACGGGTAAAGGTGCGGAAGCGGCCCGAATGCTACTTCTGGATAACAATTACTGGATAAAGCCAAACTCTTACCGGGTAGCCATTCTAAATTTCCATGTTTTCCTACATGCACAACAGCATCAGCACCAAAACATTCCCTCACCCAATAGTAAAAAGCTAAATAAGCCTGGGTTGGTGCTAAATCTGGCGCATGATAATTCAAGCTAGGGTCAAGATCGTAACCTCGTGCTGGCTGAATTCCCACAAAGACATTACCGAGTTGAATTCCAGGAATAGCGAAAGAAGACACGGGGACGCGGGGACAGGGGGACGCGGGGAAAATTTCTCTCTCGGTGTCTCCGTGTCTCCCCATCTTTGCGTCCTCTTCCAGTCCCCAACGTTCGCAGATACCTTGCTGCGCGGCTGTTGGTAAAGAAGCAAAATACTCTTGATACTCCGTATGAGATGAACTTTGCAGCACTGGGCGCAATTCTCTGCCTTCTGGGTCATTAGTGACACCAGTAGTGAGACGTTGAATCAATTCTTCTACTTGGGTAGGTGGATTTTCTACCAAATAACCAGCCATCTGTAAAGCTTTGAGAATTTCTACACAACTGGCTGGCGTGTCCAGTCCCACACCATTAGCAAGGCGACCATCGCGGTTGGGGTAATTTGCCAAAATCAGGGCAATTCGCCGTTCTTGGGGTGGCTTGGAGCGCAGGCGTACCCAATTGGCTGCTAGTTGAGCTACGAATTCAATGCGATCGCTTACTGGTTCATAAACTACCACATCTGTTTCTAAGTCGGGGTTTCGCGTTTGCACCGCCTTAAAAGACACAGCGCGAGTAATAATTCGCCCATCCACTTCTGGTAGCGCCACATTCATGGCAATATCACGAGGAGAAAGCCCTTGCGACTGCAATTCCCACTGTTCAACAGTTCCACCGCTAAGAATTACCTGCAACACTGGCACATCTAATTTTTGCCACAAGTCAGTTTGAGGTGTTTCTGTTTCTAACCGCGCTAGCGAAAAACTTGTGGTATTCAACAGTATTGCAATTTGCGGTGAATCTTTGGGCTGGAAAAATTCGCTTAACTCTGCTTGCACATCGGGGTCGCGCAATGAAGAAACGAACACTGGCATCGGTTCTAAGTCTTTCTGCGCCAAAGCAGCACACAAAGCATCAATTACTTTGGTGTTTCCTCCGAGATAATGGGCGCGGTAGAAGAGAATGCCAACTTTAGGGATTGGGGATTGGGGCCGATCCCCAATCCCCAATCCCTGTC
>NZ_JAECZA010000096.1 GCF_016056275.1 Dendronalium phyllosphericum CENA369
GGTGTAGGGTGTGGGGTGTGGGGTGTGGGGAAAGAAATAGCCCCAACAACCTCCAGGGTAAAAGCCCCACCCTTTCAGGGCGCTTGCGCCCTAAGGGGTCAGAATCCTCTTTCAACGCCGTCTTCACTACACCCCACACCCTACCCCCCACACCCTGTTCAACTATCTAAGGTACTTCAATCGGAATTAAAGTATTTTCTGGCAAATAGTTGCGAAAACGTCCTTCATCCGATGTCACCAAAATCAAGCGTAGGGGATAATCTGGTGGAACTTGTAAATCTGCCCACGGTACTGCCACTTCCAAACAAGTATTTAAACCTACTTGAGCGCGGCTGAAACGAGGATGCCATTGATAATTGTCTCCAGCTTCTTTAAATTGCAGCGATTGCGTCAGCAAATTAATCTCTAGATGATGATGGAACAGATAGTTCATTGGGGCTGCATCTGGCACATTTGCCAAGGGAACTGGGCTGTTGTGCATTGTTTTATTGGGATAGAACCACAGCAAATTTAACTCTGGTGGTAAATCCTTCTCTGGTGCAATGCCACTTTTAAAGTCCACTCGTAAATAGAAATTGAGGTGATCGACCCCATACCACAGCCGCTGAATGACACTGCTATTGTGCATTGTCCCCCGCGCCCCGCCGATTTCTATGCGTCCAGCTTTATCCCAGTCTTGTTCGTCACCTCTGCCATCAATAACAGGATGAATAAATCCTTCGGGTGTATGGTCAGCTCGTGCTTCGTGAACCTCCACTGGTTGTCTGAGATAGGGTGGTATGGGTTCATTTAAAGCTTTGTAAATGCCAAACAAATGTTCTCGAAATAATTGGTCAAAGATGGCATCTTGATTTGAGGAATGTCCCTCACCAAACCACCAGAACCAATCAGAACCTTCAGCAGCGTACAAAGCTTCCCAAGCTTCTGGGTTATTTTCTTCTGTAGCTTCGGGATGATTTGCTAGGGTTATCCTAGCTTGTGTTAGGTAATCCCAAGCGCGGTTTTTGGCGGGGTCGCCAATCCAGGTGGTAAAGCTACCATCCACCCAAGAACCGCTATGCAGTTGTCCTCCGGGGATGGTGGCTGTGGGTGGAAATTGTTCGATAAATTCGGAGACAGTGACGAGTTGCAGGTGCGGTTCGTTGCTCAAGCTTTGATACAACGCTTCTAGGAAAGGTTTGCCGTCTTGCTGATAAAATTCCCAGCAATTCTCTCCATCTAAAGCGATGGTAACTAACCAAGGTTGTTCGCTGGGGTGTTCTCTTTGTTTTTTCGCGATCGCTTGCAGGTGTCCGACTAAGTCTGCGGCTGCCTTTTTTGGCTGCATTGCGCCATAGGTAAAACCAATCAAATCCGATAATCTGTGGTCGCGAAAGACAATTGCCAAATCACCTGCTGGTGTTTCTAGGCGGTATGGTCGATATAGTAATTCTGGTTGTTGGACGTTCCCCGCCCCATCCCGATGGAAGAAGTGTTTTAGCGTCCAACCTAAGACAGCTTCATCCGAGCAAATCCACTGAAAACCTTGTTTAATAATGTATGGTAAAATTTCTGGACTGACTGACTGTTCTGAAGGCCATAAACCGCGCGGCTCCTGTCCAAATCTATCTCTATATAGCTCCCAAGCTTTACGCAAGTGGCGAGGGATGTCTTCTGTCCACTGAAATCTATAGTAAGGTAGCGTCATATTTGGCACAGCTACCCGCCCAGAGTTGGTATCAGCTAGTAAGGGCAAAATTGGGTGAGTGTAGGGCGTGGTAGTAACTTCTAGCTGCCCCGCTGCTTGCATTTTGCGGTGTTGGGGGATGATGCGACTGAGAATTTCGCGCTGTTTAGAATAAATGCGCTGGCGATCGCCTAAACTAAAATTCCGACCTTGTTTTAACCAAGCGGCAATTTCTGGGTCATCCCAAAACAGCGGATCGATCCACGCTAGATTGTGCCAAGCCAGCAAATCGCTATAATCTGCCAATTGCCAATTTGCTAAACACCAAGATTGCCCTTTTTCTTGCTTTTGCTGATACAACTGGGCATAGCGGGGATGCGGGTCAATCAAAGTATGGTGATTGGCATCAAAAAAGTGTTGGATAATAAACTCCCGTTGTTGCTGAGTTAGTTGTTCAACGGGTGTCAAGCTAGCTGTAAGGTAAGGGTCAAAAGCAGTGCCAGCAATATAATCTTCTATTTGTAATATCAGCGATGGTACTAAATTCACCGTTTGGTGTAACTTAGGATACCGCTCTAGGATTAATACTAGATCCAAATAATCCTTAGTGCCATGCAACCGTACCCAAGGCAAGCGGTAGTGTTGACTAGAAGAAAGCGAAACGCCGCTGTCAGGAGATTTGTACAGCGGCTGATGTTGATGCCAAATAAACGCGACGTAGAGTGGATGAGGCATAGAGAGTGATTGGGTATTGGGGATCGGGGATTGGGGATTAGCGATTGGGGATTAGGGATCGGAGATTAGGGATCGGGGATCGGGAATTAGCGATCGGGAAAATTTTTACCAGTCCCCCTTCGGGTGACGCTCGCAAGCTCGCTAACGCAGTCGCCTGATGCCACTTTGCTCAAGTCGGGAAACCCTACCAAGAGCGCTGTCTCACCAGTCCCCAGTCCCTAGTCCCCAGTCCCTAGTCACCAGTCCCCAATCACCAGCCCCCCAGTCCCTAGATTACTTGCTCGACTTCGGCAATTTCAGGAATCATTTCCCGCAGACGACGTTCAATGCCCATTCTCAGGGTCATTGTGGAACTAGGACAAGAACCACAAGCACCTTGCAACCGGAGTTTGACTACAGGCCCATCAAGTTCTACAAGTTCCACATTACCGCCATCAGAAATTAGATAAGGGCGCATTTCATCTAAGACTGTTTCAACGTTGTCAATTGTCAGTTCCATAGTTTAAGACCTCTTTGCGCTGAAAAATCTTTATATTCAACAAGTTGTTAACTCAATCCTAGATCCAATTGCTGCTAGATTGTGTTAGGTGTCAAGTTTAGGAGCTTAAGAGTCATTTGTTTGTGACTCACGAGTAAACCGCTGCTGGTTCTAAGTAGAAGGCAGCTATGCTGAAGGTAAATGCCAGCTGATGACAGGGTTTCACAGGTTGGCATTTTACATTTAATTATGTCCACCTACTTAGCAGTTTTATATTAGAGTAGCTCAACTCAGTAGTGGAACGTTGTCCGTTTATATACTCTTGTGGGAGTTGTTTGGTCATTAAATAGTAATTATCAAATTTCTTAAAACTTTTGCGTTGACGATGGGTGAGTATATCTCGCGCTTTTACCAGTTTAGTCTACTTGGTGCGATCGCGTGGAGGGGCGGAGGGGCAGAGGGGAAAAAAAGACTATATAGAATAAATTACTCTTATATTTGCTGACAACTCTATTAATTTAAAATTTGCTAATTTGCAAGGTATGAATCTTAGCCGTGTGGATTTGCGAGGTTCAGATTTACTTGGTGTAAATCTCACAAATGCTATGCTTAATAATTAATGCTACAACTACTTGACTATCTTTGACAAAGACTTTCAGCCACAGGCCGCAGGGATGCGAGAATTTGAAAAATCAAAAAAATGTTAATAATAATTAAATCGACGGTTTTATGAAATCAGAATTGCCATTAATTGCAAGCGATCGCCTGTTATTAAGAATTGGGATTCAAGAGGATATACCCCAAATTCTCAAATATTTTAATGATAACAAAGCATATCTTACGCCATTCTATCCGCGTTGGGTTGAAAATTTTTTTACACAAGAATACTGGCAATATAATCTCGAAAATAGCTTTCTAGAATTTATCCACGACCAATCTTTAAAGCTATTTATTTTTTTTAAAAGAAATCCTAAAGAAATTATTGGGACGATCAATTTTAATAATTTTATTCGAGGTTCTGCTCACTTTTGCTATGTAGGATATAGCCTTGCTGAAGCTATGCAAGGTAAAGGATATATGACAGAAGCGCTAAAAGCTGCTAGTGACTATGTATTTCAAGAATTAAACTTTCATCGAATCATGGCAAATTATATGCCACACAATCAGCGCAGTGGCAATGTACTTAAAAGACTCGGTTTTGTTGTTGAAGGATATGCTAGAGACTACTTAATGATTGATGGACAATGGCAAGATCATATTCTTACAAGTCTTATAAACCCACATTGGCAACCAAATGACTAAGATACTGGGTACTGGAGACTGGGGACTGGGGACTAGGGACTGGGAAAAGGAATCAAACAAAGTTTTTCCCTCTTTCCCTTTAACTTTTCTTTTGTCCCACCTCTTGCAAAAAGCACTTTTGCAAGAGGTCTAATGCTTACAGATAACAAGTGGGGGAAACAGTGGGAATAAGTGGAAGTTGAATAATGAACTCGGCTCCTTGTCCCACAGTAGAGATACAATCCATTTGTCCGCCATGTTTTTCTACAATAATTTGATAGCAGATAGATAGTCCTAATCCAGTACCTTTACCAACAGGTTTAGTGGTAAAGAATGGATCGAATAATCGCTTTTTTACATCTTCAGGAATTCCCGGCCCATTATCAGCTATGCGAATCAGTACTTGTTGTTTTGTAAGTTCGGTACAAATGCGAATTGTTGGAATATAACTAGTAAGTTTTACTCTGGGGTAAGCCGTCGATGCATCGAACTCTTCTAAGGCATCAATAGCATTTGCCAGAAGATTCATAAATACCTGATTGAGTAATCCAGCATAGCAGTCCACTAGAGGGAGAGTTCCGTAATCTTTAATGATGTTAATACTATGATGAGTTTTTTGGTTCTTGAGCCGACTTTGTAAAATTAGCAGAGTACTATCAATACCTTGATGAATATCAACGTTTTTTCTCTCAGATTCATCTAAACGAGAAAAATTTCGTAAAGACTGAACAATTTGCTCGATGCGATCGCAACCAATTTGCATAGAATTTAGCAAATTAGGTAAATCGGCAGTTATGAAGTCCAATTCGTGTTTGCTAACTAGAGTCTGAATCTCTGCTACCGGATGAGGATAGTATTTCTGGTACAGGCTAATCAAGTTGAGCAATTGCTGACTGTAGTCCATAGCATGGACGAGATTACCAGCAACAAAATTGATGGGGTTGTTGACTTCATGAGCAATACCCGCAACTAGCTGACCTAAAGCAGCCATTTTTTCATTTTGTAATAATCGAGTATAGTTATGTTGCAGATCCCGAAACCCTGCTTTAGCTATTAGCGATTGTTTCTCGACATGCTGTAGTTTTGTCAGTGTGAGAGCATGAATCTGCGAGTTAGCTAAAAGTAACAGGTGGAAATCCACTGTTCCATATTTTCCTAACTCAGTTTTCACTAAAATTGGTTCGTATACAAGTTGGGGCGATCGCTCCAATGCTAGCTGAGTTGCTTCTACAATCAAAATATCTTCAGATAATACGAACTCTTGTGGATTGAGAAAGCTATAGAGATTTTGGATAGGTCGCATCGAAAACAACTCGAAATTATAAGGGCGACTCATCTGCTCAAAAAATCTTTGCCGAGAAATCATTCCCACAAAATACTGATTTTTAGTTAAGATAATTCCTGGCAATAAAGGCTCGTGCTCAAAAAGACTAATTAATTCATTACCTGGAAGGTCTATCTCAACCTCAACATTCCATACTGGTAATTCTTGTAAGGTCGAATCTAATTCTAGGCTCAAATCATTAGCATTTATCATGCTACAGTTAGCGAGCATAATTTCAATCCTTTGCCTTTCAGGTATTATTGCTGCTTTCCAAGTTCAGCAAATTCCTAGAAAAGCAGTATTGCCATACTTAGTCTTCCCCAAAAATCTTTACAAATTTTCACAATAGTTATGATTCAGCTTTGCTTCATAAATTCTTCACATTCAGTAAGATGGAAGTGGAATCAGACCCGTCAGTAATTGATTCCTGAATTCTGACTTGGTGAATTCTTCTTCAACTATTAATTTGTAAACCGAAATAAATAAGAACTAGTTCAGTTGAACCACTATTAATCACTTCATGAACTTCTCCCGGTTCTATCGCTACACAATTTCCTGGAAGCAGAGGATATTCTTGGTTATCAATGCGAATGACTCCTTCACCAGCTTGTACGAAGAATACTTCACACATATCTTGGTGGGCGTGGGCTGACGCAGTTTGTCCGACAGCAAAGCGGGCTTGGGAAAAATTAGTCAGGTGAGGTAAATCGCCGAAGCGTAACATTACTTTTTTCTTGATTTCAGGATTGTGGGAAACTGAATCTTCTGGCAAATTGTTGAGAGAAGTGGTAATCATTGGATTGGAGGCTAAAGACTAGGACTGAGAACAGGGGAAAGAAATTAAACCAATTTATTTATGGGAGTTCCCCGATTGAAAAGTTTACGCTAACTAGATATTTTAATAAAATAATCTCATTAAAAGATTCGCAGAAATATAAATGGACTGGATTACTCTACTGCGATCGCTACAGTCTGATTTTATTCAAAGGCTAAAATCTGGTTGTCTGCTTCATTGTGAAATAGAAGGTCAATATAGTGAATTAACTATAATTTCTGGAGAGAGATTAAAAATACTACGGGACTTTTGCTGGGAAATGGCTGAAAAATATAAGCGTGTTTCGCCAGTCCGTGACGTTTTTATTAGTTATCTGAAGGGAAAACTCGGTGAAGAAGTTGTCAAAGAACGTTTAGGAGATTTTATTACAGAAGTTGATTATGAAAAGAGATTCGGCGGCGACGGTAAAATTGACTTTACACTAACTGCCAATCCCACAATTGGCATTGAAGTGAAATCTCGTCATGGCAGTATAGATAAAGTCAGATGGTCAATAAGTTCTGAAGAAGTCGAAAAAAATGCAGTTGTAGTCTGTGTTTTTATTCAAGAAGAGGTGAATGAAGCGCAATCAGAATATCACCTTTTCTTGGCTGGCTTTCTGCCGACGCGAATGATTAAACTAAAAACTGGTAGAATTTCGTTTGGCATAGAACAACTTTTATATGGAGGCGGTTTGTGGTGCTATTTAGAACAGTGCCAATCTTCTGGAAACGATAATTCTCCCAAGCAAGAAACTTCAATCCATCAGTATTACTCAAAATTGCGATCGCTATCTACACAGAGAAACAATCAAATAATTAAACCTTCTTTGTATTTGGCTTTAGATAACCATTTAAATTCCCATCAAGAAGATATAGATTATGCAAATTTAGGTGATGAATGCTTTGAAAAAGGACAATATGAAGCTGCTATTACTAACTATAATCAAGCCTTGCAAATAAATATAAATGATACGTATATCTATTATAAAAGAGGTTTGACTTATTATCAACTAGGAAATTACGAAGCGGCGATCGCAGATTATTCTCAAGCAATCCGGCTGAATTTCAAAGATGCTAAAGCCTACAATCAGCGAGGTTTAGCGCGTTATCAACTAGGAAATTACCAAGAAGCAATTGCAGATTACACTCAAGCGATCGACATTAATCCAAATACTGCTGTGGCTTATAAAAACCGTGCAGAAGCTCGTTCTCATATAGGAGATAACCAAGGAGCAATTGAAGATTACACGCAAGCAATTAAAATTAATCCTCATTACGCCAATGCTTATAAAAATCAGGGAATTGCTCGGTATTTATTAGGATATCCCCAAGGATTTGGTCGGGCAATCCAGATTAATTCTCATGATGCTGATGCTTATTATCATCGTGGTAACGATCGCTCTAATTTAGGCGATTTTGCAGGTGCGATCGCAGATTATACTCAGGCAATACAAATTAATCCCCATCTTACCGACGCTTATTATAACCGTGGCAATGCTTGCTATGATATCGGAAATTTAGCGCAAGCTATTGAAGATTACACTCAAGTAATTAAGATCGATCCCAATCGTGGCGATGCTTATTATAATCGCGGCAATGTTTGTTCTGAGTTAAAAGATAAACAAGGAGCAATTGCAGACTTTCAAAAAGCCGCAGATATCTATCGCAAACAAGGTAATATAGAAGCGCTGCAAGACGCAAGAGAAAGAATTTTAGATTTAGAAATAGAAGAATCGTTAGACATTTTAAAATTTTAGAAATTCAGTAATGTGTATTGATTATTGCTAGCGATCGCATTATTTGATACCTCAGATTCAGTATTTTGATATTTATAACCTGTATAAGAATCGACTAGAATCTAACCATAATTACAAAGTCGATAAATGGTGTCATAAAAAAAATACCGTTTGTCTTCTTGATTACCTACAAAATTTAGGTTGTTTCACGAATTTAGATTGGCTATGACTGTAAGAAAGTTAGCAGTAACCATGCTATGTAGTACCGTGTTAGGCTTACTTACCACAAACCAAGCTCAAGCCGCCTCCTTCACTTTTGAAAAAATTGTAGATACCAATAGTCTCTTCCGCATTCCCGTTTATGAGTTCGATTCTCCCGCCATCAACGATGAAGGAACGGTAGCCTTTAGTGCTGCCTATGCAAATAATCAAGACAGTGGTACTGGTATCTTTAGTACTAATGGTAAAAAGATTACTACCATCGTTGACACCAACGGCACTAATGGTTCTTTTAGTTCTCTAGGTACTCCTTCCTTAAATAATTTCGGAACTGTGGCCTTTCAGGGCGAACGTACACTAAATAAGGTTTCAGGTGTCGGCTTCTTTACTGGGAATGGTGGATTACCTGCCACTGTTTACTTTGACAATAATGCTAAAGGTATTCTTGTATCTCGACCCTCAATTAACGATAAAGGAACAGTTGCCTTTGCTGATAATGAATTTGGCAATATTTATATTAATAGCAATGGAAAAATTACCTCTATTGCCAACACAAATGGAGGCAATCCTGTAATCAATAATCAAGGAACAGTATCTTTCATTCTGCCAGATAAAGGACTTGTTACTCGTAACGGTCAGGTAACTACTACTATCGCCAACACCAATAATTTATTTAGTTCTCTCTCTGGTGATGGTTCTCCTCTCAACGAAGAAGGAACAGTTGCTTTTCTAGCTAATTTGCTATCTGGAGGGGAAGGCATTTTTACTGGTAATGGTGCGTCGCTCACCACAATTGCTGATACTAGCGGTGACTTTGATGGCTTTGGTGCTTCTCCTGCTATTAATGATGATGGAAAAGTAGCTTTTTGGGCTTTTTTGAAATCTGGAGGTGAAGGGATTTTTACGGGATCAGATATAGTCAAAAATAAAGTCATCGCTACTGGCGACAATCTCTTGGATTCCAAAGTCACAGGTATTGAATCTTTTGATCTTCAAGGGCTGAATAATCGCGGTCAAATCGTTTTTGCAGCTTCACTTGCTAATGGGACTCAAGGTATCTATGTTGCCACTCCCGAAAATACTAATTCTGTTCCTGAACCTTCTTTTTTGTTTGGAGAACTAATTGTTGGTGTAGGTGCTGTATGGCTGCGTTTGCACAAACATAAATAATAAGCTATTACGCTTTGAAATTGCACGATCGCTCGTGAGGTTCGTTGACAGTTGACAGTTAGGGACTTCCAACTAAAAAAATATCCCATCGCACAGACTATTCCCCCCATTTACAAGCTACGGTGTACACACAAATCATCCGATCCCATTATCCACGCCAGTAGCTTTTTAAGGGGAGCCAGCGCGGTCTTGGTGAGTCCACTTGCTGTCTTGGCGTTTTGCGTCGTTAACGTAGCGTTAGCGAGTCTTTTCCCAAGGGGAGCCACTGCCGAACCCTTTAGGGTCTTGGGGTTTCCCCCTTTGGGTGACGCTCCTGCGTCGCTAACGGCAGTTCGGACTCGACGGGAAGCGAAAGCACTCCGTTGGACGGGTTTCCCGGCTTGAAGGAAGTGCCGTCCAAGATTCCGACTGCCTCACCAAGTCGAGCAAGTGGTGTGAGACGCTAAGAGCGAAAGAGCGTCTGGCAAAGTGGCGCTAGCAAGAGCGTATCCGAAGGATTCACCCTCCCCAAGTAGAGCGACTGGTGTGGGCTGGGGGGATCAACAAGTGTCTAAAATCACAGCTAACCACTTTTCAAACATCCCCTAAACCTATTCTCTTTTTTCAGATTAAGCTGGTGTTAACAAAGCGACTAATTCTTGTTTTTTCTTATTTTTGTATCCAGAAATTCCTTGCTTTTTCGCCATATCTTTTAGCTCTGTGACTGTCAAAGTATTCAAATTAGTCTCTGGAGTAACTTTTGATGTTACGACTTCTGGTTCTGATTGAGGAGTAAGATAAAATACTTCTTTGAGTGCATCCAGCTTTTTTCCCTTGGTGATGCCACAATTTAGCCTTGTAATTGGCTCAAAGTTTTTCCAAGATTGACGTGAAGCCTCATCAATCCGATTGGTAGCGATCGCTAGTTTCACACCTTTTAATTCACTGTTAGGTTTCTCAATTAGATACTGCAACGCCGCTTGAATTTCATCTCTGCTTGCAGTTGATAAATTAAGTTTAGGTATTAATTCACCAGTTAAAATCCTAGTCAAATCGAATGTTTTTTCACTAGAATCTGTGACAATGCACCATACTCTTTCTAAACCTACTTCCTGGGCGATCGCATAAACAAATGAGTTACCAATTACTTCATACTGGTCTTGTTCGATTTCTTTCACAATCACCGGAACCCAATTACGACCACCTGATTCCATCAATACTCTTCCAGCCGCTTTAATACAAAACTCTGGTGCATTCGTGCCTTGACCTGGGCTTATTTCATTCATGTAAAGCCACATCAAATTTCCAACATTACTTAAACTCATATCTTTAACCTGTTAATTTATTGCAAAAAGTATTCTTTAGCTAGTGCCAAATAATGCTCGTAAGCTATTTTATTTTTATAGGCAGCTGGTACACGAGTAAATGCAGCGCCGGCAATATTTGCATAGCTGGGCAGTTCAAAAATGGGGTGATTTGAACGAGGATAAAAGTAGGGCGTGAGGTCGATAGGTAATGGTCTATCTTTTTTACCTTGCTCTATGATTTGGTCTATAGCCTCTTTTGCAGTGTTTCTCGCTGCTACTGTAATAGACTCACCGTTGAAAAAAATAGGTAGCGCAATCGGCCCTCCGTCTTTCCTGTCTTTTTGAATTTCAGGTATAAAACGTTTAATCACAGTTACCGCATTTTCTAATGAAAAGATGCTATTGTGCTTGGTGGGAATTAAAACCACATCCGCTGCACACACTGCACTTTTGCTAAAAAATCTCCAGTTTGGTGGAGAGTCAATCAAAATATAATCGTATTGCAACTTTAATGGCTCTAATGCTTGCCTCAGCCTGAGAGGACTGATCATTTCACGCAGCCTTTCTTCTTGCAGATGTTGAAGTTTTTCATCACTAGTAATGATGTCGAATTGCCATGAAATACTAGGTTTTAGAGAGAATTTACATGAGTTAATTAATCCATCAGGTAATTCGCTATTCTTATTGACTAACCACGAATACAAGGTATCTTCTTTGGGTTTAAGACCTAATGAGTTTGTGAGGTCTTGTTGGTTGGGGTCGAAGTCAACAATTAATGTTCGTTTTCCTAATAGTGCCAAGGTAGCTGCTAAGTTGATTGTGGTTGTGGTTTTTCCTACACCGCCTTTGTTGTTATAAACTGCCACAGTCAAAGCTTTTTGTGGTTCATCTATTTTCTGCTTGATTGCCGAGACAATTTTATCCAGGTTATCTGGTGTAATTTCTAAGCAGGGAAATGCAGGATGTATGGCTTTACCATGTTTTCTAAATAATTGGATATAGTTCGCGTTGCAGATAATTCCCCATCGAGCAGATTTACAATTTGGAGCAAGTAAATAATTTTTAAGTTGGTTAACTGTTGTTTTATAGCTTGCAGAATTTGGGTTGAGGTTGATAGTTCTGCCTTTTGCCTCTAGTAGCAGGTAAGGATTTGACTTGGTGTTGATGAAGATATCATTCTCAGAGTTCTTGCGAACAGCGTAATCAGCAGTATTACCACCATTTCCAGTGGTAAACTCTGGAACAGTTTCCATCACATCAAAACCTAAGATTTTTAGTAGTTCTGAGATAAATACGTGACAAACTATCGGTTCGGGAGCATTATCCGGTAGGCTGATTAATGCTTGTTGAATTTTGGAAAAGTCCATCATATAAATCTGTATAGACAAATATAAAGCCGTTTAATCGGCTCTAAATGCTTAGTATAATCAGTAACTTATATTGTGCCATCAGTAATTTTGACAGCAACTTGCTGCATCAAGATATGAGTTGCGTCGCCCTCTGGCAGATTACCTGTCCTCTGATATGTATGAACTGCAAGTAAGGTTTATTCGCGTGCAGTACCGCTTCTTGTACTTTTTTTGATGGGTAAAATGTGGCGATTCTTACACTCGCCACTACATAAAAAGTAGCTGTACCACTAATTAATTGCACAAAGAAGAAGGCAGTAAAGACTAGCGATGCTATCAAAATTCTCGACAAAATAACTCTGAACTAGAGCAATGGTTGCCGCAGCCTCTATCAATGCTTTGAATTGGTAATTACTAAATATTTCACCTAGAACTTCCAATCTCATTGATAGTGAGATTGGAAGCCCATAGTGAAACTTATCTAAAATTAGAGTTTTTCTTCGTCTTGATTTGCCTGTTCAATATCTTGTAGCATTGATGGTTGGCGGAGATTGTTAGAAACTATCTGTTCGGTTTGAGGTTCGCGCTTAATTTTTCCGTCCCATGAGTAGTTGCAAATTTTAGTCCGAAGCACCGCACCCAAAGTCCCGTTGATCGCAAAGGCGAACAAATCGATAAAAATGAGGTCTAAAGTTCGAGTAATCATCAGTCCCTCTTGAGCTTTTCAGCATCAACTGACAATCACCTACAACAGAGAGGACATATTTTCCTGAAACTTCTTTTCAGGGAACTCCAAGAAATAATTATTCAATTAGTGACAGCAACACTACGATCTAATTCTTCTCCCCCAGTCTCCCCAACTATCCCAGCTTTGACTGATTTATTAGTTCTTTAGGGCTTGCTATTAGCCGCTTCTTCAGATGCAGGCATGATAGGAGCGCCATTAGTTAGGTTAAGTAGACCAGAAATGATGATTTTTTCACCAGCTTTTAGTCCTTCAAGAACTTGATAATTATTTTCTTGAATATCTCCTAATTTCACAGATTTTTGTTCAGCTACCAAAGGCGGCGTTCCTGGTTGGGGTTTTTCTGGTGTTTGAGCTACAAAAACAAAAGTTTCCCCACCTAGACGAGATACTGCGGTAACTGGAATTAAAATTCCTGGACGTTCGTCCCAAATTACTTTAGTTTGCACTAACTGACGATTGAGCAGTTGATTTCTAGAATTGTCAAAGGTGGCTTTAGCTAAAACTGTTTGCGAATTTGTACTGGCATCGGGAGAAATAAAACTTACCTTACCTGTAGCTGCGGGTTGACCTTGAGCATCCAACATTTGCACGGGTAATCCTATACGCAACTGTTTGGCTTCGGTGAGCGGGATGGATAAATTCAATTTCAAAGAGTCGTTTTTGGTAAGGGTGGTGAGTTCATCTCCTTTGCCTACATACTCTCCTACCCTTATCGGTATATCACCAACAATACCTGTAAACGGAGCTCGGACATTTGTGTATTGCAGTTGGACTTGAGCTGCTTGGACTTGAGCGGCTGCTTGAGTTACTTGAGAGCGGGCTTGAGCTATCTCTTCTGGACGGGAACCGTTTTCCAGTTGCCTCAAGTTTTGTTTTTGTTGTTCTAAGGCAGCAGCTAGCTCGTTAATATCCGAGCTTCTGCTTTTGCGGACTTGTTCTAAGCGTCGTTGAGCTACAACCAAAGCAGCCTCAGCACTACGTTGTTCTTTAAGATATCCGTCTAGGGCATCTTGAGAAACTGCGCCTTCTTTTCTTAATTGTGCGTATCGCTTTGCGCGCGATCGCGCTAGTTCTAAATCAGATTTGGCTGATTCAATTTGAGCTTCAGCTTGAGCAACTTCTTCTGGTTGTGCGCCAGCTTGAGCATCTGTCAAACGAGCTTGAGCTTGAGCTAATTGAGCCTTAGCTTGGGCAATTTCTTCTGTTCGCGTACCTGCTTTGAGTTCGGCAAGACGTGCTTGGGATTGTTCTAGCGAGGCTTTTGCTTGTAACAGTTGGGCTTGGGCATTGTCACTTTGCAGGCGAATCACAACTTGTCCTCGTTGGATGCGATCGCCTTCTTTGAATAAAATTTCATTTACTCGCCCTTCTATTTCTGGCTTGAGTGTAACTGAGCGGGGAGCCTCCAAAGAGCCAACAAAATCAGAAGTTTCTTGGATAGTTCCAGTCTCAACGGTGGCTAGCTTGACGGGAATTCCCATCGGTTTAGCAGCACTTCCAACGCTTGCAGATACATTACTAGTATGGCTGTTTTGCCACCAGCGCCAACCCCAGCCACCGCCTGCAATTAACAAAATAATTCCCAATATCAAAGGCCAACGCTGCTTTTTTGGCTCAGGTAGTTGCTTTTCTTCTACAGGCGATTCTTGTTGTTGAATTTCATTAGTATCAGTAACGGTAGGTTGTTCTTGTTCAACGGGAAATGGAGAATCAGGGAACTCAGAATGGGACATCTTCGTTTTCTCGCCTTGGTAGATTTAAACTATAGCAATGTAATCTTGACTGGAAAATACTTATACACAGGATATTTCAGCCTTTTTTCTCTACTGTGATTTGTAGAATTCGATGGAACTATCAAAATCCTGCGCTTGATATTGGTTAGGAATAATCTGTATTGATTGGCAGAGTGCTGATGCCACGTACAAACAAATCAACACAAGTTTCGATGTAGCATTCGTAACTATAACCTAATGTAGTTGGGGTATCACTAAATGTAGCATTCCTCGAATATGTAAGTACTTGCTTACATTTGCTTGCATTATATCCACACACAAAAAAAATGTGTATAAAGTGGAATTGATTAATAGCGATCGCCTAAAACTCTACGCCTGCGAAGCAATTAGCTCGATTTTAGGAAGAAAACAATAAGTTTTAATTATTATTTTTTAGTTAAAAGCGATAAAATTTAGAATAATTCATAAATAAAAGCTATTAATTAAGTCAAAAGTAGTAGAAAAAGCTTGGCTTAATAGTTTTGAATATTTGTTGGTTGTCAGTGCGATCGTGGGCATACTGACAGGAGAACAAGTTGAGACGGAATTAGTATATTTTGGAGATAAGATTATGCAGTCAGTTAAAAGAATAGAAATTTTTGCCAATTCAGTCGAACAAGGTAAAATTTTACAGGCTTTGGAACGGGCAGATGTCCTTGGTCATACAGTCATTAAAAATGTATGTGGCAAAGAAAAAAGGGGCAAACTAACAGATGATTTGGCAATGAGTTTGCAAGATAATGTATATATCATTGCTTTCTTTCACCCCGAACAACAACTATTAATTGAGGCATATGTGAAACCAATTCTAAATAAGTTTGGAGGAAGCTGTTTTATTTCTGATGCGATAGAACTTCAAACAACGAAATGTGCTAGTTAGACTGCGGTATCTAAATATCTGTAATCTGTTTTTGGCTCTGACTTTTCACGGTATATGGAAAAGTTGGAGGGTGTAGGGTGTAGGGATAACTTGACAAAACTTATGGGGGACTCAAAAATTCAATCTTACCGAGATTTAAAAGTTTGGCAGGAGGCAGTAAATTTAGCTGAGATTTGCTATCGTTTTACCAAAAATTTTCAATAGACCTCTTGCAAAAGTCACTTAGGTAAATTCGGTTTGGGAAAGATGAAGCTCGTAATTGTAGAGAGCAGCAATCAGATTAAACCTCAAACTAAATCTTTTTCGACGATTTCTATAAGTGAGGGACAAAATTTTAAATATCTTCAGCTTCCGATTTACATGCTCACCTAAAACTCTGATTTTGGCTAATTTTTGATTACTCTTTTTATCCTCACAAGTTAACTTACCTCCTCTAGGTTTTTTCTTAGGAATCTGACTATTGCTATGTAGTTTTTGAATACCTTGATAACCTTTATCTCCCAAGCATTTTATGTCTTTTCTCAACCTAACTTTACTATTTTTAAATATACGAAAATCATGCTCTCTACCCTTACCATGAGCGGTAC
>NZ_JAECZA010000097.1 GCF_016056275.1 Dendronalium phyllosphericum CENA369
GGGGGAGCAGGGGAGCAGGGGAGCAGGGGAGAATAATTCTTAACTTCTAACTCTTAACAACTAACAACTAACAACTAACAACTGACAACTGACAAATGACTAAAGTATCGATCGCAGGTAAGACTAAACTATTAGGGGTTATTGGCCATCCGGTGGAACATTCGCTGTCGCCTGTGATGCATAATGCGGCGATCGCTCAATTGGGATTAGATTATGTTTATCTTCCCTTTCCTATAAAATCAGAGAATTTAGAGGTTGCGATCGCAGGTTTAGCTGCTGTTGGAGTTGTCGGTTTTAGCGTGACAATTCCTCATAAACAGGCAATTATGCCTTTACTCTCAAAAATTACTCCCATTGCCCAAGCTATAGGCGCAGTTAATACTGTGAGTCGCCAAGATAATCAATGGATAGGGACAAATACAGATATAGAAGGATTTATTGCCCCTTTGCAAACAACTTATCAGCAAGATTGGAGTCAGAAGGTGGCGGTAATTTTAGGCAATGGCGGTGCAGCAAGGGCAGTTGTTGCAGGTTGTCACCAACTTGGTTTTGCAAAAATTCATGTTGTGGGACGCAATAGGCAGAAACTCCAACAATTCCGCAGTAGTTGGGGTAATTCAACAATAGCTGAGATTTTACAAGTCAATATCTGGGATGATCTGGCAAAACTGATTCCTCAAGCTAACTTGCTAGTAAACACAACTCCTATTGGCATGTATCCCAAGGTGGATGAGTCACCTTTGAGTCTAGAGGAAATTGAGAAATTGCCTTCAGGTGCGATCGCCTACGATTTAATATATATTCCGAAACCAACACAATTTCTCCAACATGCCCAAAAACAAGGGGCAATTGCCATTGATGGCTTAGAAATGCTTGTCCAGCAAGGAGTAGCAGCCTTAAAAATCTGGTTGCAGCAAGAAATTCCTGTAGATGTGATGCGCCAAGCTTTGCAAAATCACTTGAGTTTAGGGAGGTAAAGTATTCCAACACCCACATACCAATTATTTAACTTTTTTGGCTTTCATAGTGATGAATTCTATTCCTAATAATGACTTTGAGTTTTTATTTACTGTCGTATCGGTTACATTTAACTCGATTAATTGTAATTAAACAAAGTATTGAGTTTTGGTATTTGAGAACGCATTTCTAATAATTGAATATTACAAAGACTAAGATGAAAATATATCACCATACCCTTAATTCTTATGAGCTTCACTACTGCTAAACGCTTTACAGTAGCTGAATATGACCGTCTGGCAAAACTCGGATTTTTTGAGGAAGATGACCGAGTTGAACTAATCAAAGGAGAAATTTACCAGATGGTAGCAAAAGGTACAGCACATTCTGTCTGTGAAACACTTTTATTCAGAGAGTTAATTAAGCTTTTAATAGACCGCGCTTTAGTAAGAGGGCAACAACCAGTTATTATTTCTGAGTATAGCGAACCCGAACCAGATTTAGCGATTGTCCGTAATGTTGACGATAACTATCTTTCTGCTCATCCCAACTCATCTGACATATTGCTTTTAATTGAGATTGCCGATTCCTCTTTTAAATATGACCAAGAGATAAAATTACCTATTTATGCAGAAGCAGGTATTATTGATTATTGGATATTTAATTTAGTAGATAATTATTTGGAATGTTACAGTGAGCCTTATCAAGATTTACAAAGTAAATTTGGTTATCGCCGTAAGTCTATTTTTCTGCCTGATGAATCTGTTAATCTCCCATCCTTCCCTAATTTAGTTCTAGATTTATCTAAGGTGTTTCCAAGCTAAGGTGTAAGAGGCAATGTCTTGCAACAAGTCGCTTTACACCTATGCTCAATATTAGATACATTTATACGAGTCAAAGGTATTTTATTGCTATTACTTACACTGTAGCTAATACTTTTCTTTGAGATGAGCTTTTTTCAATACAATATGACTGGACTTGCTTCCAGGACAACCTTTTTGACCATTTACCACGACCTTCATATTGAAATACCTGCTCGCTGATAACTAATATATCAGCCACTTTTTCTTGATTAGCTGCATGATTGCTATTTGTTACCGCTTCGACTTGAGGTAGCAAATGCGCTACTCCAAATAGTTGCCCTAAAGGAGACGTTTTCATAAAAGCTTGCCTTTGGGCATGAGTCATAACAACTTTTGACCCGGCTTTGACTTCATTGCTGGCCATATAGCTTTGGTACTCCCCGTAGGCTTTCTTGTTGATCGCAAAAGGTTACAGCAGCATTTCGCAAGAATCTAAACGCGCATCCATCTTCTCCTGGAGCGATTGTAGCAGTCCCCAAATATTCCATCTGAACCTTATCACTATAATAAGACATTGCCGTATCTAAGGCAACTAGCACAATTAGCGGGTCTTCTAATTCTGTTTTACAGAACTTCAAAGCAACTTTTACTGTATACCAAATTAACCATTTACCAATTGGTTCAATGAACCGTTTAGCCGTTTTTCCTCGACTTATAGGGTGGGCTTCTAGCTGTTCTATTTCAAGATAGCAGGGAATACCAGGATAAGGATACAAACCATATCGCACTAATCCCCAGATTTCATTGTTATAAACGAGTTTGACTATATTTTGACATTCAAAATCGGTATTTTTCCACAAATTCAACCAATTAAAAGACCAATTAGTAGGCATATCATGTTTTTCAGCTTGGGAAAGCATAGCAATTTCCTCGATTGCCAATTTAATTCGGACTTTTACTTTATATGAGCCAATGTTAGTCAATGTAATTTGTATAAAATTTTTAATAGCAAGGTTTGATCTCCATAAATTATAAAGCAACTATCCTGTGAGATAGCAATTAATAGTTACAGCCAATCTCTACAATGCAATGGCAAGATTAACTCTCACAATACATCTCAAATCAAACTTTCCATCGCTTGCTGTAAATTATTTGTCAAATCAGCAACAGCTTGTTTTGCACCCAAGCGACTCTGTTTATAAATTGGGTAATGCTCCGATACTG
Source organism: Dendronalium phyllosphericum CENA369 (assembly GCF_016056275.1). Classification (GTDB taxonomy): domain Bacteria; phylum Cyanobacteriota; class Cyanobacteriia; order Cyanobacteriales; family Nostocaceae; genus Dendronalium; species Dendronalium phyllosphericum. The sequence continues at coordinate 2,985 of NZ_JAECZA010000097.1, forward strand.
ATATCGGCTCACCAATTGTAATTTTTACCCGTTTTTTACCTAATTGCGGACGACGAAAAGATTTTTCGCCTTCAATCTTAGCGATTGTTTGCCATAAAATTAAAGTCGTTTCAGCAAACCTTTCTACTGTCGGTTTTTCACGGATATAATTACCAGAAACTGCCACAAAACTCTCTACTAAACGCATGTGCCACATCCGAGCATTTGCCTCTTCAGCAACGCGATCGCCTAAAGCTTTTTCCACAGCAGATAACCCTTTGACATCTTTATATTCTTCTCTAAACATATAATTCCAGCCGGCTTGTTCTACTCGCCGACAACGGTCGTTTAATTGTCCTTTGGGGTGCAAGTCAAAATACTGCTCTGAAATTTGTAGTGCCGCATTCAATAAAGCTTGTAAACGCACAGCTAACGCTTCATTTCTATCTTTGATTTCCTCAGATATCTTTTGGGCATCTGGTAGCTTTTGATGATAAAACCGCGTATAAAATTGTTCCATCAGGGACAATAAATGTTCTGCCAAAGTCAACAATCGGGGATAAAGCAACTCCATTGAGGCCGTATTAGTCTTTCCTTGTGGATTCACAGGTAAACCAGTAGCCGCTTCCAATTGGTTTAAAAGTTGAGCGATCGCATCCCAAGGAGGCGCAACATAACTATATTTAATCCCAACTGGTACAATGAGAACCTGCTCGGAGCGTTCTGCCTTATGCAAATCTTCAGCACACCAAAAGCCTAATTGGGCAATACCGGGTTCTAGGGGGCTGATAATTTCAGATAAACCATTAGTCGCTCCTTCTGGCGCAGCAGCCATTGGGAATTGTCCGTTGGCAAACAACTCACGCGCCGAACGCAAACCCGTCCAGTCAGCTTTACCCCGCTGGATGGGAGTCGCACCCAAATGCGAAGCAATCCAGCCGACGTAGGAACCTGCCCAGAGAGGAATGCCGCGATCGTAGATAAAATGAGCATGAATTGGAGATTGTAGTGCAGTGCCCTGCTCTCGTGCTACCCTTGGCACGAGTTGAGAAAACAAATAGGTTAAACAAAATGGATCGTCTGTTTTGGGATGGCGAAATGCCAATAAAAAACGAATCTTGCCCTCTTGAAATTGGCGATACAGATCCACCAAAACCTCTACCTTGTCTGCTTCAATTTGGGTAATAGCTGTTTGCCAACGAATCCAACTTGGTAGCAACGAATGAACGGCTTGTAGAAACAAGGGATTGAACTTTGGGGATATAAATTCTAAGGGCGGCTGCGCTTGATAAATTACATTTGACAAGGTAGTTGTCTCCTTAAAGAGTGAAGCAGGGAGATGAGGGAGATGAGGGAGACAAGAAATAATAATTACTCCTGCCTGCCTTCTGACTCAGTACTCAGCACTACTGATAACTGACCACAGAAATAACACTTTATACTTCATAGTTCATACTTCATCCTTGATACTTCATACTTTATTAGCGATTTAGAAAGGGAATAAACGATGCGACTGTCAAAAATGTTATTCGTTACACTGCGGGACGATCCGGCTGATGCTGAGATTCCCAGCCATAAGTTATTACTCCGTGCAGGTTATATTCGTCGCATCGGTAGCGGTCTTTATGCATATCTCCCGCTGATGTGGCGGGTATTGCAAAAAGTCTCCAAAATTGTGCGGGAAGAAATGAATGCTACAGGCGCACAAGAATGTCTTCTCCCGCAATTACAACCAGCCGACTTATGGAAGGAGTCGGGACGTTGGGACACCTACACCAAAGCCGAGGGAATCATGTTTTCCCTAATCGACCGCCGCGACCAACAATTAGGATTAGGGCCAACTCATGAAGAAGTAATCACAGCGATCGCTCGTGATATGATTCGCTCTTACCGTCAGCTCCCGCTAAATCTCTACCAACTGCAAACCAAATTCCGAGATGAGATTCGTCCTCGCTTTGGTTTGATGCGCGGACGGGAATTTATCATGAAGGACGGCTACTCGTTCCACGTTGATGAAGCTAGCCTCAAAGAGACTTACCAAGATATGTACCAAGCCTACAGCAACATGCTACGGCGTTCTGGTCTAGCTTTTCGCGCGGTAGAAGCTGATTCTGGGGCAATTGGTGGTTCTGGTTCTACAGAATTTATGGTGTTAGCGGAAGCTGGGGAAGACGAGGTTCTGTTTACCGAAGATGGCAAATATGCTGCCAATGTAGAAAAAGCCGTTTCTTTACCAGCTGATGCTGAACCCTCACGGTTTACAACCTATGAGAAACGCGATACACCTGGAGCAGAGACGATTGATAAGCTTTGTCAATTCCTCAAATGTTCTCCCACTCAAGTGGTGAAAAACGTCCTTTACCAAACAGTTTATGACAATGGGGTAACGGTGTTGGTTCTGGTAAGTATTCGCGGCGAGCAAGAAGTGAATCAGGTCAAATTGCAGAATGAATTGACTAAACTAGCTTCTAATTATGGTGCTAATACTATTATTGCTTTGGATGTCCCAAATCAAGAAACGCAGCAAACATGGGCAGCTAAATCTCTACCTTTAGGATACATTGCTCCTGATATTGCCGATGAATATATTACTGCCAATAAACAAATTCATCCCAAATTTGTACGCTTGGTAGATAAAACAGCTGTTGAGTTAAAAAACTTCGTTACAGGTGCAAATGAAACTGGTTTTCACGTAGTTGGGGCTAATTGGGGCGAACAATTTCAACTATCAGAAAATGTCGTGGATGTGCGAAAAGCGAGAAGCGGCGATCGCGCTCTTCATCACCCCGAACAAACTCTCCAAAGTGCCAGAGGAATTGAAGTCGGTCATATTTTTCAACTGGGTACTAAATATTCGCTAAGTATGGGAGCAACTTATACCAACGAACAAGGTGAAGAAAAACCCTTATTCATGGGTTGCTATGGAGTCGGCGTGTCGCGATTAGCACAATCGGCAGTAGAGCAATCTTACGATAAAGATGGAATTATTTGGCCAGTAGCGATCGCACCCTATCACGCAATTGTGACAATTCCTAACATTAATGATGCTCGACAAGTCGAAATTGCCCAACAACTTTACACTGAATTAAATCGAGCGGGAATTGAAACTTTACTCGATGACCGCGACGAACGAGCGGGGGTAAAATTCAAAGATGCTGATTTAATCGGCATACCTTATAGAATTGTCACTGGACGAGCGATCGCTAATGGCAAAGTCGAAGTTGTAGAAAGAGCAACGCGTAATTCTCAAGAAATTGTCATTGAAGAAGTTACATCTACACTTCATAAATGGATTGCAGCAGCAATAGAGGTGAAAAATTAAACGCTAAAATGTTAGTTAATTACCCAAAAAAAGTTAAAACTTGTTAAACTTCTATGGATTCGCACAGAAGTAAATACACCGTGAATCCATAGCAGTTATTAGCAACAAAAACCACACTAGTGACTTTTCTATACATTTGTAATTTTCATAGCCGTAGTCACATAGTTTAGGACAGTAGTATTGTTCAAAGCCCTGAAGTAACTGAGTTTCCACTCAGCACTCCTTTGTACAGACGCGTAGACGCTCGTAAGAGTATAATCGCGTCTCTCAGCACTTTTGCACTTTGCTATAACAATCTCAAGAAAAGATTGAGATTTACAGATTTACATAATTTAGGAGATGACGGATTACAAGTGTAAATTCTAGAATTGGAAGTGAAATCCCTAGAATAAGCAAATCCAATATTTTGGTAATCTAAAGCCTTGAGGTTTTTGGAAACTCTCCACTTGTAAGCATCGTCCTTAACCAGGCTACTCTGCCACAAACATCGTCTCAGCCCTTATTCAGGAAGGTTCTAAATATGACAGACCAACAAGGATCTAAACGTATTTCTTCAGGTGTGATTGCAGCCGTCTCAGCAGCGGTTGTAGCGGTAAGTGGCGGCGTGGCTTGGATTACTTGGAATACTAACAGCAATCCTCCCACACCATCGACACCAGCGAATTCTTCTCAAGGAATCACTAAGCCGTCACCAGGGCCAGCAGTTGCACAGCCAAATAACGAAAAAACTACTAATATTTATTTGCTCAGACCAAAAGAAAAAACTGTTGAATTGGTTCCTAAACCAGTTCAAATAGCTGCTACACAGCCCGACCAAGTTTTAGAAAAAGCTTTTCAAAGCTTATTAGAAGGCCCATCACAGGGAACAGATTCTACCACCATACCCAAAGGCACTAAATTATTGGGACTAAAAGTAAACAATGATGAAGTTCATGTCAATTTATCCGAAGATTTTACCAAAGGTGGTGGTAGTACTTCAATGGTCGGTCGCGTGGGACAAGTTGTTTACACTGCCACAACTTTAAATCCCAATGCCAAAGTCTACATCGATGTGAACGGCAAACAGTTAGATGTTTTGGGTGGCGAAGGTGTGGAATTAGAACAGCCACTAACTCGTGAAAGCTTTAAGCAAAATTATCCACTTTAGTCATTAGTCAGCAGTCAATAGTCAGTGGTAACAACCAACAACTGACCCTTCGGGTGACGCTCCTGCGTCGCTAACGTCAGTTGTTTATGGGGGAGACCACGCCAGATGCTCCACTTGGGGAGACCCCAAGACCGCACTGGCTCCCCAAGACCACACTGACTCACAACTGACAACTGACAACCAACAACTAACTTAAAGTTTGGTATTCAACACGCGAAAGCTACGGGCTTGCTGTTCTAGCCTTGTGGCGAGGCGATCGCAAACCCGATTGCACAATTCAAAAATCATTTGATCTTCCACTCGGTAGTAAGCGCAAGTTCCTTCACTGCGGCGGCTGAGGATTCCTGCTTGCCACATGATCTTCAGGTGTTTGGACACATTTGCCTGTGAAGTCTGTGTTGCCTCTACCAATTCTTGTACGCATTTTTCTTCATCCCGTAGCAAATGCAACAGTCGTAAGCGCATCGGTTCGCTTAACAGACTGAAGTATTCGGCTACTTGTTGCACCACTTCCGGCGGTACAGGCAACGCTTGTTTCATCAGGATTGACCCGCAGAACTGACTGTTTTACCAATGACTCATTTGCTATCAATGATTCACTTGATATATAGATTAATACTTAATCAGGGTTAATTCTCATCAAAGGTTGACCATATTCCACAGGTTCGCCATTTTGCACGAGAATCTCGATCACTTGTCCCGACACCTCAGCTTCGATTTCATTCATTAGCTTCATCGCTTCGATGATACAGACTGTTTGACCGCTGCGGACGCGATCGCCCACATCCACAAATGCTGGTTCGCTAGGTGCAGGGGCGCGATAAAACGTTCCTACCATTGGAGAAGGCACTTCTACCAATCTGCGATCGCTCTTTGGAGGAGAATTTCCTGAAACCTGCACGCTAGAACCTGCCGCAGCAGTTTCCATGACGCGACTTGTCCCGACCTCTGGGATCGATTGTGGCGCTGTTTGGGTGACAATTGGTGGAACCGATGTCAATCCCGAATTTACCACACTACTTAACGCTGCTTGACCAACCGACACAATTTGATTGCTAACGCTAGTTGCTTTACGTACCGTTAGTTCAAAGTTTTCACTTTTGAGCATTACTTCGGCAATATCTGTTTGTGCAATAGTTGCCAGCAGTTGGCGGATTTCATTAAAGTCCAATGGCACAGTTTTTATTACCTCGACCTGTCCCTAAATTAAGAATTTTAAGTGTGGCAGGGATTTAATCCCTGTATAGGGATTGAAATCGGAATTTACTCTAGAACGAGAAACCTATTCCCTGCCTAAATATTTATCGTCACGGGTATCAATTTTAATGCGTTCTCCTTGGGAAATAAACAAGGGAACCATTACAGTTGCACCAGTTTCCAGCTTTGCTGGTTTAGTACCACCCGTAGCAGTGTCACCCTTGACACCTGGATCGGTTTCCACTACTTCTAAGACTACAGAGTTGGGCAGTTCCACTTCTAGCACTTGTTCGCCCCAACGAATGACGTTCGCTTCCATACCTTCTTTGAGGTATTTTACGCGATCGCCAATTTGGGCTGCGCTCAATCTGCCTTCTTCATAGGTTTCCATATCCATAAAGACAAACTCATCGCCTTCTTTATAGGTATGCTGCATCGTGCTTTTTTCCAGAGTAGCTTGAGGCACTGTTTCCCCAGCCCGGAACGTTCTTTCCACAACGCTCCCACTCTGGACATTTTTCAGCTTTGTCCGTACAAAGGCAGAACCTTTACCAGGCTTAACGTGGAGGAACTCTACCACTCGCCATACAGACCCATCTAAGACAATTGAGACACCGGGTCGAAAGTCGTTACTGGAGATCATGAAGCTTTCAAGTTTTGGAAGACAATCGGCATTTATTGTACCCCTCAAGCGGAGTAATTGGTTAATTAGTCAGTCGTCAGTTGTGAGTCAGTGTGGTCTTGGGGAGCCAGTGCGGTCTTGGGGAGACCCCAAGTGGAGCATCTGGCGTGGTCTCCCCATGAACAACTGAGGAACCCGAAGGGTCAGTTGCCCTTTGGACAGGGTTATTGGTAATGGGTAATTATCCTTCTCCCTCATCCCCATGCCTAAACTAAAATTTCACCTTCTACTCAGCACTCAGCACTCAGCACTCAGCACTCCTAACTGTGGGAAGATGATTGATGGATTACGCCTAGTCAACAATTTGATGCTGCATTTGAGCCATCTCATGTTTAACTTTTTAAAATCTTGGCTGAAGAACAGCCTAATGGGAATACTGTTGGTAACAATATTTTTAGGCATAAATACAGCTGGCTGGACTCCCTTGAGTAACGCCGCCCTGCCATCTGGAAATGCAATTACCGATGGCAAAGCTTTATTGAGGTATGCACTCCCGATAGATAACAAGCCAGTGCGGCAACTGCAAGCCAGTCTAGAAGACATCTCTAACCAACTGCGAGCAAACAAGCGCTGGGGTGCTGTTTCCAAAGACCTCAGCAAAGCATCCCAGATTCTCGATAAACCTTCCCAAATCCTAGCAGGCGTTCCCGAAGACCGCCAGTCCCAAGCCCAAGCTTGGATCGATGAATTAAAGTCTGGTGTGGATGGGCTACAAGAATCGGTAAAAGCTAAAGACAAAGAACAAATTCTCCAAGGAAGAACTAAACTACTGAATCTCGTCACCCAATTAGAAGAATCAATGGTGAAAGGATTTCCCTTTGAAGTGCCTGCTGAATATAGTAATCTACCGCAACTTAAAGGTCGTTCTACTATAGCAATCAAAACTAACAAAGGGGATTTAACTCTTGTAGTAGATGGTTACAGCGCCCCTGTGACAGCAGGTAATTTTGTAGATTTGGTGCAACGAGGTTTTTATAACGGTTTGGAATTTACTCGTTCTGAAGAATCTTATGTATTGCAAACTGGAGATCCACCAGGAAAAGATGTCGGTTTTATTGACCCCAAAACGAGCCAATACCGTGCCATACCTTTAGAAGTTCTAGTCGAAGGCGATAAAAAACCTACTTACGGCATTACTCTTGAAGATGCTGGTCGTTATCTCGATATGCCAGTTTTACCGTTCTCGGCTTTTGGTGCATTAGCCATGGCACGTCCTGAAACTCAAGTCAATGGTGGTTCGTCGCAAGTCTTCTTCTTTCTGTTTGAACCAGAACTTACCCCCGCAGGACGTAACCTGTTGGATGGTCGCTATGCAGTTTTTGGATATCTTACCGAGGGCAAAGAAGTTTTGGATAAACTTAAAGCAGGCGACAAAATTGAATCGGCAACTGTCGTTCAGGGAATAGAAAATTTGGTTGAGCCGCAAGCAGCATAATTTATCTGGAATTTTAGATTTTGGAGTTAATCCAAAATCTAAAATCTATTGATATTCTTTTAGTTATGTCAGAAAATATTTTGTATTAATAAATACATTTACACTGATTGCTAAAGACCTAAATCAACAGCAATACGATGAGCGCAGGCAAAGCCGGAAAACGCCACCGCGTTCAACCCCTGCCCTGGGAAAGTACTATCTCCCACACAATAAAGTCCAGGAATAGCTGTGCGATTAAATGGCATTTTCAATAACCCCGGCAACTTGCGACGGGGAATTGGCCCATAAGTGCCATCCTCTCGCCCCAAAAAGCGGCGATGGGTGCGAGGCGTTCCTACTTCCAAATAATCTAAGCCAGCATCTAAACCAGGAAAAATCTTCTCTAGTCGGCCAATAATTTGCCCTGCCATCTTTTCTTTCTTCGCTTCATACTCATTTGCAGATAGTCTTTGCCAATCATCAATCCAGTTAGGCGTAAAAGCATGAATGATGTGATAGCCCACAGGCGCTAAATCTGGATCGAGTAACGTAGGAATTGATACAAAGATTGTACCTGTTGGTGCAGTCATTTTTTCCCAATCTTCTAGAACTATATGATGGCATTCTGTCCCAGTCGGCAACACTGAGGCTTTTACCCCCATATGCAAACTCAAAAAACTTGGTGACTTTTCATAAAATTGTTGCCATTTTTTCTCATTAATCGGTATTTTATCTACAGGTAGTAATTTATGAAAAGTATCCCAACGTGTAGCATTAGAAACTATGCGTTTACCTCGATAGACTCGACCATCAGCTAGTTGCACGCCTACAGCCCGTCCTCTTTCCGTAATAATTTTCGTGACTCTAGCTTGGTAAAGAATTTCACCTCCAGCTTTTTCTAAACCCTCTACTAATTTTTGAGCGATTTGTCCTACCCCCCCTTTAGGATAGTTAACTCCGCCATAATGCCTGTCAGAAAAGACCATTCCAGCATTAATCATTGGTGTCATATCAGCGGTCACTACAGACCAGCAATAACACTCTAAATCGATAAATTTTAATAACAGGGGATCTTTGATGTAGCGTTTGGCGACATCTCCAACATTTTGCGGCAAATACTTGACTAAACCGAGACATGCCAAAGGATGCTGGAAAAAAACTCGTAGGAGATACCGAGGTTCTTCTAGCGACAGCAAATCCATACTGTTGAGGCAATTGAAGACCTTAAAGCATTCGTGATAAAAGCGACGAATCCCTTGTTCTTCGTGACCAAAATAAGCAATAAGATTTTGCAAAAATTTATCATAAATCCGGTCAACTTTGATGTCTAATCCGTTGGGCAGATGATAGTGAATCTGCACGGGATCGATAATTGTTTGCTGGCTGACATTCACAGCATCAAGGGCGCGAGTCAGTAAGTTAGTAGTGCCATTCGTTCCCAAACCAAAAATCATTGATGCTCCCACATCAAATCGATAGCCTTGGCGTTCAAAATAGCCAGCACTACCACCTGGAATTAAATAACGTTCTAGTACCAGCACTTTAGCTTTCTTCGCTGCTAGCTGGGTTGCTGTCACCAAACCACCAATACCAGAGCCAATAATAATCGCATCAATATCTTGCATTTTTGTCAAAGACGCGATTAATCGCGTCTGTACAAGAGTTAGTCGTAATTTTTCACCCCTACTATCTTCTCTAACTAATGCCCAATCACAAAAAAAGAGGGACGAGCCTGCTACCGCTGGCTAATCCCGTCTGCCGATCCTTAAAGAGAGGAGAACACTGATTAATAATATAACTGTGATTGAGAATGGCTGTCAACTATTAATGCAAAATATTTTCAATAAAATCAGGGTATTTATTTTAGCTGTCAGTGGTACGCGCTAAAGAGTATTATTATCTTTCAGTTCTAGTACAATAAATAGTGCTTATTTCTGGCTATGATGCCACAACTGCGTGTTTACGTTCCACCCCATCCCCTAATCAAGCACTGGTTGGCAATTGCCCGTGATGCTGCTACACCTTCAGTATTATTCCGTAGTGCGATGACTGAGTTGGGGCGATGGTTAACTTACGAAGCTGCACGAGAATGGTTGCCGACTTTAGAGACAACAGTGCAAAGTCCTTTGGATTCCTGTCCGGCAACTTTGATTAATCCAGAGATACCTGTGGCGGTTGTACCGATTTTGCGAGCAGGTTTAGGATTGCTAGAGGGAGCGCAAACTCTGTTGCCTTTGGCTTCGATTTACCATCTGGGTTTGGTGCGAAATGAAGAAACATTAGAGCCTGCATGTTATTTGAACAAATTACCAGAGAAATTTGACCCCCAAACACGGGTATTAATTACCGACCCGATGTTAGCAACGGGAGGTTCGATAATGGCTGCAATGGCAGAATTGACACAGCGGGGTGTCGATCCTAGCTTGACGCGAATTGTTTGTGTAGTGGCGGCTCCCCCAGCATTGCAGAAATTGAGTGCTGCATATCCTGGTTTGATAGTTTACACAGCCACTATTGATGAAACAGTTAATAACAAAGGATATATTGTACCGGGATTGGGAGATGCAGGCGATCGCACCTTTGGGACTTAAGCTAGTATGCAGCTAGGGAAGGAAAATAGCTGAACTACATGATGTAAAAATTGCAAAGTTTCTTCAAGGCGGTAAACTTATGAGTCAGCGTGATGGTTTTGCTAGTGGTTTTTTCGCAGGAGCGTTTGTCGGTGGGGTAGTTGGCGGTATTCTAGGAGCTGTGCTGGCTTCTAGACGCGATGGTGGAGAATTGACCGCCCAAGAGGAAACAGAACTAAATAACAGCACACCCAGCCCGAAGAAAGTATCAGCAAAACGTCGTCAGATGATAGCCTCAGAAAATGAGGGTATAGAAATGGAAACAGCACGGCGATCGCTAGAAGATAAAATTGCCCAGCTCAATGCCACAATTGACGAAGTGCGAAAGCATCTAGGTAACGTCAATGGTGGTTCGTCCCAGTCTACTAGCGATCGTTCTCTTACTAAAGATTCTTAGTGCAGAGGAGCGGAGGGGCAGAGGGGCAGAGGGGCAAAGGGGCAGAGGAGCAAAGGGGAGATAAAAATCCTAACTCTTGTACATACGCGTAGACGCTCCTAAGAGCGGCTTCTCGCAAGAGTTTAATCGCGTCTTTACTCTTGACTCAGCACTTTATAGTTGTTTGCGTCAGGCTGCACTAAGGTATTTTATATTTAGCGAAGATGCTAATGGGGGTTAATACGGCAATAATCAGCCAACACCCTGGCTTAGACTAAATTAAAATCAATGATAAGACCCTTTTTGACACTTAGTAGGAAATCAAGCTATCCATGAATTTACTGATTACCACACTTGCTACGTTCTTAACCATTTATAGCTACTTGCTAATTATTCGGGTTTTGTTGACCTGGTTCCCCACTATTAACTGGTACAACCAACCATTTACCGCTTTGAGCCAGGTAACCGATCCTTATCTAAATCTTTTCCGTTCAATTATCCCTCCCTTGGGCGGAATGGATTTTTCGCCTATCCTAGCCTTCCTAGTGCTGAATTTAGCTGGTGAGTTTCTTAAAAGCTTAACAGCCTTGCCATTTGTACAAGGATTTTAATTACTACAATAGAGACGTTAATTTCAAAAGCGTCTCTACAGTCTTTAATTACTCTAAATATTTGGTTAACCTTAGCAGACAACTTACCTACGGACTTGTCCGCTAAATCCTGCGGCTTTAAACTGTTTCAGCTTCAAAGGTAACGGCTGGTTTGCAGGTACAGAAATTCTCAATTCAAAATCACTGGTTCCTGGTGGAACTTCGGCAATAGAACCGAGACGGGTGCGATTTTGCATCACTGAATCGTTGTTGGCATCATAAATACGTCCAAAGATATCTGCATCATAGACCGTTTTGGAGGTGCCATTTTCTGCTTTGCCAGTGACAATAAAGCAATTGGCAGCTGCGGCACTACCGCCACTGGTAACAGCTCCTTGTGCTAGTTCTGGCGGACAATCTTTATAGGAAACATCAAATAGTTTAATTTGTGTCAACGCTATAGCAGGAGGAGTAAATACCCACGATAGAAACGCAATCAGGCAAAAAATAAAGACAACCGTGAGTGAGCGCAACCGCATAAAAGACCCCGTGACTTAAATCCAACAATATGCAACTTGTAACCTCAGCTTACCTGAATTTCACTACTAAAGGACTTCTAAATCAAAAATATGCGATCGCTGGGGGGCAGAGGGGCAGAGGGGCAGAGG
>NZ_JAECZA010000098.1 GCF_016056275.1 Dendronalium phyllosphericum CENA369
CTCCCCCTTCTCCCCCATCTCCCCCTTTTATTGACTCGTAACTCAGTACTCACTACCCAGTCTCCAATCCCTCATTTACACCTAGCTGTGAAAATTTTTTATTGGAGCTACTGGCTTAAGCACAACTCATGTATATGAGAGTTAAGCAAACTTGTAGGCTTTTGAAGTTTTTTTTGTGTAATTTACAATTAGAAATATAGTTTACTTAGTTTATAATTTTGTAGCTAAGATTGTAAGATATTCAGCAAGCATTCAGATGCTTCTTGGGCTTTTATTCATAGCTGTTTCTACTTTCACCAGTCCCCGATCGCGATTACTCAAGTTATTAAGGGTTAGCTATCAGTTATAAATAAAATCAAAAGAAGCAATACTTTCTCTACTCCTACTTGGAGACATTTGAGTTTTTTTAAACCACCCAAAAATAGATCGACGATGAAATTATTTCCCAGATTCAATTTTCAGCTAGGCAATCAGAGGTTGTTTACCACAAGCACCAAAAATGAGCCAACGATAATTTTATGGAGAAATGTTTAAAGTTTGTATGAAAGCTTTAACAAAACTCACAGATGTTTTTTTATCTTATTTCAGTTAAATCTGCTAATTATCTAATGATAGTATTGCCATGAATGCACATCGAGGATCTGCTGTGCTCAGTTCTGCAACTTTAAAAGTGCAGCCAGCTGCAACAGGACTGACTGAAAATCATCGCCTGCGGCTATTTTCTGGCTCTGCCAATGTACAACTGTCTCAAGAAGTCGCTCGTTATTTGGGGATGGACTTGGGGCCAATGATTCGCAAAAGATTTGCGGATGGAGAACTATACGTTCAAATTCAAGAATCGATTCGGGGTTGTGATGTTTATTTAATCCAGCCATGTTGTCAACCCGTGAACGATCACTTGATGGAATTGCTAATCATGGTTGATGCCTGTCGGCGAGCTTCTGCACGACAGATTACAGCAGTAATTCCCTATTATGGCTATGCCCGTGCCGATCGCAAAACGGCAGGACGAGAGTCGATAACTGCCAAACTGGTTGCTAACCTAATTACGCAAGCAGGTGCAAACCGCGTTCTCGCAATGGATTTGCACTCGGCTCAGATTCAAGGGTATTTCGATATACCCTTTGACCATGTTTATGGTTCGCCAGTATTACTGGATTACTTGGCGAGAAAAGACCTACCTGAGCTTGTGGTTGTCTCCCCCGATGTCGGCGGTGTTGCACGGGCTAGAGCATTTGCGAAAAAGCTGAATGATGCTCCGCTAGCCATTATTGATAAACGTCGTCAGGCTCACAATATTGCCGAAGTTTTAAATGTGATCGGCGATGTCAAGGGTAAGACAGCAGTCTTGGTGGATGACATGATCGACACAGGCGGCACAATTGCCGAAGGTGCACGATTACTGCGTGAGGAAGGAGCAAGTCGGGTGTATGCCTGTGCAACCCATGCAGTTTTCTCTCCGCCAGCAATTGAGCGGTTGTCAAGTGGCTTGTTTGAGGAAGTTATTGTTACCAATACCATTCCTTTGCCAGAAAGCCAGCGTTTTCCTCAACTAGTCTTGCTATCAGTAGCTAATCTGCTAGGAGAAACCATCTGGCGGATTCATGAAGATAGTTCAGTGAGTAGTATGTTCCGCTAGACAAAAGAATGTCAATTGAAGGTTGAAGCATTAAACATAAAGAATGAAGTATTAAAAGCGATTAATCCTTCATTCTTTTTTAATACTTCAGCCTCTTTATGAAGATGTTAATACATCGATTTGTTTCTAATTATTCTGCGATCGCAGTCATTTTACTTTAATTGCAGGCATCCACCAGCACCCAATAATATCAAAAAGCACCCTCTTCGCCTCCCAACAGCCTTGCCAAAAGATGATGTAGTCTCAGCCTAAAATTAAAATATCCATCTAGCTTGCCATAACATCATGAGCAGCGAAAAATTAACAGTGCAATCATTTGATACTGTCACTGATGAAGAATTAATGCTGATGAGTTCGCAAAACCCAGAACTGCGGTTTGAACGCAATGCTAATGGAATATTAGAAACTATGCCCCCAACTGGTGGAATTTCTGGTAATCGAGAAGCAAAAGCGGGAGCCTATCTATTCAATTGGGTAGAAAGTCAGGATTTAGGTGAAGTATTTAGTGCAAGTACAGGTTTTAGGTTAGCAAATACTGCTGTACGCTCCCCTGATGCTGCTTTTGTGGCAAAAGGACGTTTACCAGCAGATTGGGATAAGCAAGAAGACAAATTTATCAACTCAGCGCCAGACTTTGTTATTGAAATTCGTTCTAAAAATGACAGCTTAGAAAAACTTAAAGCCAAGATGGCAGAGTATATTGCAAATAGTGTGCGCTTAGGATGGTTAATTGACGGTAAAAATCAGCAAGCTTTCGTATATCGCCAAGATGGTTCGATTACGCAGTATCCAGCTACAGCAATTTTGAGTGGTGAAGATATTGTACCTGGGTTTACGTTGCCTTTGGCAAAATTGTTGTGAATAACCGTAGATTGTTCATTGGCTGGAATTATTGAAGGAGTAATTGCTAATGGCACTATCAACTCAAGTATCTTCTAATTTTTCCTTGGAAGAGTTTCTTCAATTACCAGAAACTAAACCAGCTAGTGAATATATTGCCGGACACATCTACCAAAAACCAATGCCCCAAGGAAAACATAGTATTCTTCAAACTGAACTATCATCTGCAATCAATCAGCTTGCTAAATTACGGAAGCTAGCTTTAGCATTAACTGAGTTACGTTGCACCTTTGGAGAACGTTCCATAGTTCCAGATATTGCGGTGTTTGAATGGTCGCGTATCCCAACTGATGCAGATGGAGAAATTGCTAATCGCTTTAACAGCTATCCTGATTGGACTATTGAAATTCTATCGCCAGAGCAATATCCTAACCGTGTAATTAATAAAATTATTTTTTGTATTAACCAAGGGACTAAATTAGGTTGGTTTATCGACCCCAATGATAAATCGGTAATGGTATTTCAACCTAATAAGCTACCGGAAGTTAAATATGATACCGATCTATTACCTGTTCTCGATGTGTTGGTAGATTGGCAGGTAAAAGCAGCAGATATTTTTAGTTTGTTGAAGATTAAATAATAGATGTAAAATACTACTTTTCCAGAGCTGTAATTTCTCTAACGTGCTGTAAGTCACGATCTTTTTGTCTATCCTGCGGAAAAATCGCTTGAGCTTCATCATGCTTGAAAAAGCAGCCTTTACAAAAAGCCTCGCAAATGTGACGATTACGCTAGAATTGTTAAAGGTTCTTTACAGAGTTTGCCGATCGCTTCTAATTCTGTTAAAACAGCCTAGCACTTAAATGTAAATCTAAAAATCCCCTCTCAAGTTCACCCAAATCCTCTATGACGCTCCCAATTCGTAACGTCGCCATCATTGCCCACGTTGACCACGGCAAAACCACCCTGGTTGATGCACTCCTCAAACAGTCCGGCATTTTCCGAGAAGGTGAAGACGTTCCGGATTGCGTCATGGACTCCAATGCCCTAGAACGGGAACGTGGAATCACTATTCTTTCCAAAAATACAGCGGTTCGCTACAAAGAGACGCTGATCAATATTGTTGATACCCCTGGACACGCTGATTTCGGTGGTGAAGTCGAACGCGTACTTGGCATGGTTGACGGATGTCTTCTGATTGTCGATGCCAATGAAGGCCCTATGCCCCAAACGCGCTTTGTACTGAAAAAAGCTTTGGAAAAAGGGTTACGTCCCATCGTCGTGATCAACAAAATTGACCGTGCCAAAGCCGATCCACACGTTGCTGTAGATAAAGTTTTGGATCTGTTCTTGGAATTAGGAGCAGATGAAGACCAGTGTGATTTTACCTATCTGTTTGCCTCCGGTATGGGAGGTTATGCCAAAGAAAGCATGGAAGCAGAAGCGGTAGATATGCAACCTCTGTTTAATGCGATTCTGCAACACGTTCCACCACCAGTCGGCGACATCAACAAGCCTCTGCAATTGCAAGTCACAACCCTAGATTATTCTGAATACCTGGGACGGATTGTAATTGGCAGAATTCACAACGGCACTATCCGCGCCGGACAGCAAGCAGCCCTGATTACAGAAAGTGGCGCAATTGTCAAGTCCAAAATCACCAAGTTGATGGGCTTTGAAGGCTTGAAGCGTGTCGAAATGGAAGAAGCAACCGCAGGTTATATTGTCGCGGTGGCTGGTTTCGCTGATGCTTATATCGGGGAAACAATTACTGACCCGAATGAACCGCAAGCCTTGCCATTAATTAAAGTAGATGAACCGACCTTACAAATGACCTTCTGGGTGAATGATTCGCCCTTTGCTGGTCAAGAAGGTAAGTTAGTGACATCAAGACAAGTGCGCGATCGCTTATTTCGCGAATTAGAAACAAACGTCGCCCTACGGGTTGAAGAAACTGATTCCCCTGATAAATTCCTAGTTTCCGGTCGTGGCGAACTCCACCTGGGTATTTTAATCGAAACCATGCGCCGGGAAGGCTTTGAGTTTCAGGTATCTCAGCCACAGGTAATTTACCGGGAAGTCAACGGTCAACCTTGCGAACCTTATGAACTCTTGGTGTTAGACATTCCTGCTGATGCTGTGGGTAGCTGTATCGAACGCTTGGGACAACGCAAAGGCGAAATGCAAGATATGCAACCAGGCAATGGCGATCGCACTCAGCTAGAGTTCGTCATTCCCGCCCGTGGTTTGATTGGTTTCCGGGGCGAATTCATGCGGATGACTCGTGGCGAAGGCATCATGAACCATAGCTTCTTAGATTATCGTCCGCTGAGTGGCGAAATTGAAGCTCGTAACAAAGGTGTTTTAGTAGCTTTTGAAGAAGGTATTGCTACTTTCTACGCCATGAAGAACGCTGAAGATAGAGGTTCATTCTTTATTACTCCCGGTACTAAGGTTTACAAAGGTATGATTGTGGGAGAACACAATCGCCCCCAAGACTTGGATCTAAACGTTTGTAAAACCAAGCAGTTGACCAACCACCGCGCTTCTGGTGGTGATGAACTAGTGCAATTGCAAGCACCAATAGATATGAGCCTAGAGCGTGCTTTAGAGTACATCGGCCCCGATGAATTGGTGGAAGTTACACCCCAATCAATTCGTCTGCGGAAGATGGCCAAGAAGTTGGCGAAACGCTAAGTAAAAAGTCTAATTTGATTTAGTAAGCCCGCATCAGCGGGCTTTTTAGTTTGTGAGTCATAGCATGACCTGACTTTTCACGGGAAGTCCTCAAACTCTCGTTAAGGCTGGGGGTAGGGGGTAGGGTGTAGGGAAAACAAGAAAGCCGGACTACACCCCACACCCTCGCTCATGCGTCCACATACCGTGAAAAGTCAGATAGCATGACTGCTGAATTCTGCTGAGATAAAAAAGGTGAGTCTTGCGACCCACCCCAAAAAAGAAGAGAATATTCTGTTGCTAATTAACCCAACAATTTCTTAGCCTTAGCTAACACATTATCAACGCTAAATCCAAACTTCTCCAGACAAACACCACCAGGAGCTGAAGCACCAAAGCGATCGATACTAACAACATCGCCTTCAGTACCCACATACTTGTGCCAACCGAAACTGGAGGCAGCTTCTACAGCCAAGCGCTTGGTGACAGCTTTAGGCAACACAGACTCTTTATAAGCTGCATCCTGTGCTTCAAACAAATCCCACGCAGGTAGTGAGACAACACGGACTTTCTTACCTTCAGCTGTAAGTTTCTCGCCTGCGGTGACAGCGAGGTTCAATTCTGAACCAGTGCCAATTAAAATTAGCTCTGGTGTACCATCAGAATCGACTACGGTGTATCCACCCTTCGCCACATGTTCCAGCGATGTACCTGCCAAGTTGGGGACATTTTGACGGGTGAATGCCAACAAAGTAGGAGCATTTTGTTTTGCTCGCTCAATGGCTACTTTGTAAGCACCAGAGGTTTCGTTACCGTCTGCGGGACGAATCACTGTCAGGTTAGGAATGGCGCGCAGCGAAGCTAGAGTTTCAATTGGTTGGTGCGTCGGGCCGTCTTCACCTTGTCCGATGGAGTCGTGGGTCATTACCCAAATCACCCCAGCTTGGGAAAGGGCAGATAAGCGGATTGAAGCCCGCATGTAATCTGTGAAGATCAAGAAGGTAGCACCGTAAGGAATTAATCCCGAATCGTGCAGCGCAATACCATTACAGATTGCACCCATACCGTGTTCCCGCACGCCAAAATGGATATTGGGGTTTTGGTATTGCCCTTTTTGAAAGTCACCCTGACCCTTGATTTCAGTCAGGTTGGAGTGGGTTAAGTCTGCCGAACCACCAATTAACTCAGGTAAAACTGCTGCTAGTTTGTTAAGGCAGGTTTCTGAGTGCTTGCGGGTGGGTAATGCTTTATCTTCAGCAGTGTAAGTAGGTAGTACCTTATCCCAACCATCGGGGAGTTTGCCGTTCAAGTAACGTTCAAACTCAGCCGCTTCTTGGGGATACTTCGCTTTGTAGTCGGCGTATATCTTGTTCCAGTCTTCTTCGTAGCCTGCGCCGCGTTCTACTGCTTTACCTGTGTGGTTGAGGATATCTTGGGGAACTACAAAAGGTTCGTATTCCCAACCCAAATTTTTACGAGTCAACGCCACTTCGTCTCCACCCAAGGCAGCGCCGTGAACGCCAGCGGTGTTTGCTTTGTTAGGCGAACCGTAACCAATGGTGGTTGTGACCTTGATGAAAGAAGGCTTATCGGTGACAGCTTTAGCCGCTTCAATTGCTTGAGCAATTCCTTCTAAATCGGTATTGCCATCTTTGACGTGTTGGACATGCCAGCCATATGCCTCAAAGCGCTTAGAAACATCTTCGGTGAATGCCACATCTGTGGAACCGTCAATAGAGATGTGGTTGTCGTCGTACAGAGCAATGAGTTTGCCTAATCCCAAGTGACCCGCGAAAGAACAAGCTTCACCAGAAACTCCTTCCATGTTACAACCATCACCTAAAATGACGTAGGTGTAATGGTCAACAAGCTTCGCTTCGGGTTTGTTATATTTGGCGGCAAGGTGTGCTTCCGCGATCGCCAAACCGACTCCATTGGCAATTCCTTGACCTAATGGACCTGTGGTGACTTCCACGCCGGCAGTCATGAAGTTTTCGGGGTGTCCGGGGGTTTTGGATTCCCACTGACGAAATTGCTTAATGTCCTCAATGGACACGCTGTCGTAACCATATAGGTAGAGCAGGGCATACTGTAACATTGAGCCGTGCCCGGCAGACAGGATAAAGCGATCGCGGTTAAACCACTTGGGATTTTTCGGATTAAACCGTAAATAGCGATCCCATAGTACAAAAGCCATGGGAGCCGCGCCCATCGGCAGCCCTGGGTGTCCCGATTTTGCCTTTTCTACGGCATCAATAGCCAAGAAGCGGATCGAGTTAATACAAAGTTCTTCGAGGGATTGGGTTGCAACAGCCATAATCTCTTGTTGTTAACGACGGGTTAGCACTCTCTAAGCTTCTCTTTTGCCGGGGTTGTTTTTAACAGTTAACAGTTGACAGTTATCAGTTATGGGTTTTATTCATTAGGTTTAAGCTTTCCACTTGACTGGTGGTTCGCTCTTTGTGGCAGGTTCAATTCCCTACCATCAGCCTAGTTACCGATCGCTGATAACCGATCGCTGATTGAAATTTCCCCGCACTATCTTCATCATCCCATTCCAGATTGTCGATCTACAAGCGGGATCTCCTGAGTTTCTGGTGATAAATCAAGCTGATAAATGGGTCATGCTGAACGCTAGATTCAGATATGAATGTTATTTATGATACTTTTTTTTGGCGCTCTCAGGAGAGACGATTGCAGGCTCAGGTTATGAAGTATGAAGTTAGTCCACCTCCAAAAGGATGAAGTTTGAGTATTGGAAAAAGTTTGTTTTTTTCGCGCTACTTGGGGGTAAAGCATGTACCAATGGGTTTATATTTCATGCTTCATCCTTTAAACTTGGTAACTTCTTCGACTTCTTTAGTCTTAAAGATTTTAGGGATATTTCTTAAAGGCTAGTGTGACATTATGACCACCAAACCCAAAAGAATTGGATAGAGCTACCTCGACTTTTTGAGCGCGGCTAGAGTTAGCAACGTAATCTAGGTCACACTCTGAATCGGGATTTTCTAAGTTGATTGTTGGTGGAATTTTATCGTTAGCGATCGCCAGTACTGTTGCCACTGCTTCAATTCCACCAGAACCACCCAAAAGATGACCCGTCATAGATTTGGTAGAACTCACAGCTATTTTATAAGCATGGTCGCCCAAAGCTTTTTTCATTGCTGCGGTTTCAGTCGAATCATTCGCTGGGGTGCTAGTGCCGTGAGCATTGATATAGCTCACTTGTTCTGGGGTTAGTTCTGCATCCTTTAATGCCAGTCGTATTGCTCTGGCGGCTCCTTCACCTCCGGGTACTGGCGAGGTGATATGGTAAGCGTCACAGGTCATACCATAACCGACCATTTCCGCATAAATACGAGCGCCGCGACTAATGGCATGTTGCAATTCTTCCAAAACTAAAATTCCTGCACCTTCACCCATGACAAAGCCATCGCGATCGCGGTCAAAAGGACGGCAAGCACGAGCGGGGTCGTCATTGCGAAAAGAGAGTGCTTTGCAGGCAGCAAATCCAGCCACACCCAAGGGTGTAATTGCTGCCTCTGTGCCGCCACAAATCATAGCTTGGGCGTAGCCCCCTTGAATCAAGCGAAAAGCATCTCCTATGGCGTTGGAACCAGCAGCGCAGGCTGTGACGGTACAGGAATTTGGCCCCTTAGCACCAATGTGAATTGCTGTCAATCCAGCCGCCATATTGGCGATCATCATTGGAATCATGAATGGACTACAGCGATCGGGGCCGCGATTGAGGTAGACGGTTTGCTGGTCTTCCAAAACTTTCAGACCGCCGATACCAGAACCAATCATCACCCCTATTTGTTCTGCGTTCAGTTCATTGATCGTTAACTTTGCATCCAACAGGGCTTGTTTTGCAGCCGAAACTCCAAATTGGGAAAATCGATCCATGCGCTTGGCTTCTTTGCGATCCATGTATTCATGTGGATCGAAATTTTTTACCTCACCAGCAATTCGGCAATCATGACTAGACGCATCAAATAAGCTGATATAATCAATGCCATTGCGTCCACTCAACAATCCTTCCCAATATTGGGCTGGCGTATTCCCAATAGGTGTAATCGCGCCCACACCCGTTACAACAACGCGTTTACGTATATAATCTGTCATGACTCAGTTAAAGATAGCGAAAAAGAAGGTACTAGGGACTGGGGACTAGGTACTGGGTAATGGGTACTGGGTAATAGGTACTGGGAAAGAGATAGAAATATAGTCATAATTCTTTCTAATTCCCGCTCCTCAATCCCCAATCCCCAATCCCCAATCCCTAATCCCTAATCCCCAATCGCTTTTTAGGCGGATGTGGCAACTTTGTTGTTGATGTAATCCACCGCTTCTTGAACCGTTGTAATTTTTTCGGCGGCTTCATCAGGAATTTCGATATCAAATTCTTCTTCCAAAGCCATTACTAGTTCAACAGTATCTAGTGAATCAGCATTTAAATCGTTGGCAAAATTAGACTGAGGTGCGATCGTATCTGCCTCAACACTTAGTTGTTCAGCAACGATCTTCTTTACTTTTTCAAAAATTTCCGATTGGCTCATAGATAAAATTCCTTGACCAGTTCCTATTAACCGCTCTTTATGGGCGACATGGTTTTGAGCATATACATCTTATCGTCAAGCGCGATCGCCCGGATACTAGCAAGTGGTTTTCTGAAAGAAAAACTCTCCTGCTTTACTTTCTACAATGGGATAACTACTTGCATTGCATAGTAGGTTCGTACCACACGATGATTGATATTTTCCTCGTAAATGTCACAAAGAAAACACCGCCTTGCTTTATCAAAGCAAGGTTGGGCAGGAAAACTCGTATGGGCGATCGCATATCGCGTGTAAATGCTTTTGACCGATTCTTACTTCTTACTAAATTTTTGGGCGAATGTCCAAAGAGGGATACAAATCCTAGTCAGTATTATCTGGCAGGGATGATAAAACAGTTATTATCGGGGGGAATTGCCCTAACCCTAACATACTTATTATGCTATCTTACACACTAAAATACGCTTACTTTCCTGGCTGTGTTGCTCAAGGAGCTTGTCGGGAATTGTACCAGTCAACTCAAGCCCTCACCCAGGCATTGGGCATTCAACTAATTGAATTGAAAAAAGCTGCTTGCTGCGGTTCGGGTACGTTTAAAGAAGATTCTCAATTACTGGAAGATACTGTCAACGCCAGGAATATTGCTTTAGCAGAAGAATTAAATCTGCCCCTACTCACCCATTGCAGTACTTGTCAGGGTGTAATTGGTCATGTCAACGAACGTCTGAAAGAATGTCAGACAACCAAGCCTGCCTACATCGAGCAAGTAAATGGTTTGCTGCAAAAAGAAGGTTGTTTGCCTTATCGTGGCAGTACCGAAGTGAAACATCTCCTCTATGCGCTAGTAACAGATTACGGTTTAGAGGAAATTAGCAAACGTGTTACTCGACAGTTGACTGGATTAAAATGTGCGGCTTTTTATGGCTGCTATCTTCTGCGCGCTCAAAAATCCATGCCTTACGATGACCCCTTCCAGCCAGAAGCGATGGAAAACGTATTTCGCGCAGTGGGAGCAACACCAATTTATTATCGCGGTCGTACTCAATGTTGCGGTTGGCCTCTTGCTAGCTACGCCACTACCCAATCTTTCAAAATGGCAGGGATGCATATTCAAGAAGCCTTAGCAGCTGGTGCTGATTGTTTAGTAACGCCTTGTCCTTTGTGCCATCTGAATTTAGATTCTCGCCAGCCAGAAGTGGAAAAAGTCATCGGTCGCGAGCTAGGTTTACCAGTACTGCACTTACCCCAGTTAATTGCATTGGCACTAGGAGTTAGCCCCAAGGAACTAGGTTTAGAACGCCACATTGTTTCCACAAAGCCAGTGTTAGAAAAGTTGGGAGTCAGTAGTTAGTAGTCAGGAGGTAGGGGAAGCAGGAGAAGCAGGGGGAGCTGAGGGAGAAATAATAACTACTCTTACCTGTTCCCTGTTCCCTTGCTCAACTGACAACTGACAACTGACTCACTTTTGCCCTAGTTGACGTTGCAATTGTTTCCAGAATTGATACATTTGTGGTAGACGGCTATAAACAGCAGCCACTTTTAAATATAGTTTGTGGGGCATGGCTGGAGTTCCAGAGAAAATTTCTCCGGCTGGGACATCACTAAGTATTCCCGCTTGAGCAGTGGCGATCGCACCATCCCCCATTTTCGACTGATTGGCAATTCCTGACTGTCCTGCCAAGATGACGCGATTGCCAATTATTACGCCTCCCGCCATGCCAGACTGACCTGCAATTGCACAGCCAAAACCTATTTTGCAACCGTGTCCTATTTGTACTAAATTGTCAATTTTTGTACTACGTCCTACGCGAGTTTCGCCGACGGACGGGCGGTCTATGGCGCTGTTGCAGCCAACTTCTACGTCATCTTCTAAGATTGTATAGCCAGATTGTTCCATTTTGAACCAACCAGTCTGGATAGGCACAAAGCCAAATCCTTCTGCACCAATCACTGCACCGCTATGAATTACACAATCCGCACCAATGCGGGTGCGTTCGTGGATGGTGCAGTTAGCATGTAAGGTAGTGCGATCGCCTATTCTTACATCTGGATAAATTACCACATTGGGATGAACGATCGCGCCATCACCAATTTCTACTCTTTGCTGAATCACCACATGGGGGCCAATGTAAACATCGCTACCAACCTTTGCTGTGGAGTGAATTACAGCAGTGGGATGAATTTCTGGAGTCGGGCGGTATGGTTGGTAAAATAATCTGATTGCTTTGGCAAACAACAGTTTTGGATCTGGTGTAACTATCCAGGCAATACCGCGTTCTTGTGCCTGTACCTGTAATGTTTTGTCTTGAGGCAAAATTAAAGCACTAGCACCAGTTTTACCCATACCAGATGCATATTTGGCTCCTTCTACATAGCTCAAAGTACCACTTGTGGCTAGATCGATGGCTGCTAACCCCGTAATTTCTGGGTCTTGGTCTTGGTTAGCTGTGAGACTATTGTCAGTGGCAATATCGTCAAGTTTTTTTACAATTTCACTAAATTTCATTTTTCGTGTATTCAGAAATCATCTCTTAAGGCAAGATTATTGTCGCTCTTTGTAAAGATTATGTTCTGTGTATGGCAGGAAATCACGTAAAGAAAGATTGATTACAAAATATGTATAGGAATCCGATTTGATTTATGAAAAATTTAAGTATCTGTAGTATCTGTAGGGTGTGTTCTTGCGTAGTATAACGCACCAAAGCCTTCAGATGGTGCATTAGCCAGAGGCATAACGCTACTACGTGTATTTCACAAATCAAATATAAGTCCTATAGAACATAAAACATTGTTAAATTACTGGTTCTTGAATTTACTTGATAAGTTTCTACCATATGAGTAACTAAATGGATTCGCTAAATTAGACTAAGTACAATGAGGTACATCTTAGTGTATTGGTGGTTCAAAATTATTTTTTTCAGCACACATAGACTAAGAAAAATCTATTTTTGGTATACAGTTCTAATAAAAAGTAATGATAAATATTTCACAACTAAAAAATAAGGCCGATCGGTTTCTACAACGTACCAAAATTACATACTACGATTGGAAGAAGCCACAGTTAGTTAAGATTAACGGAATTACAGTTCCAGTTATTGATAATGTACCTAGAGAACTTCAAGAAGCATTGTACGCAGGAACTTATGAAAAATATGAGTTAAAGATTGTTGAATCTCAGTTGCAACAGAATGATGTTGTCATGGAGTTGGGCACTGGAATTGGCTTAGTTTCTAGCTTTTGTGCCAAGAAGATTGGCAATAACCGAGTGTTCACATATGAAGCTAACCCAGTATTAAAACCTGTAATTTGGAATACATATACTTTAAATAATGTTTCTCCTAATTTGGAAATGTGTATGTTAGGAGAAAATGTTGGAGAACAAACGTTTTATATAGCAAAAGGTTTTTGGGAGTCGTCTATTGTTCCATATCAAGATGGACTTCAACCCATTAATGTACCTGTAAAGTCATTCAATGAGGAAGTAAAAAAAGTTAATCCTTCTTTTCTAATTCTGGACATCGAAGGAGGAGAATACGAATTTTTTCACTATGCAAATCTTCACAACATCCAAAAAATTGCAATGGAGTTGCATAAACGAATTATTGGTGCGGAAAAAGCTAACTTTGTCAGGTCTAAGCTGATTGCATCTGGTTTTCAACTAAATGAAAAGATTTCTTTTAGAGGCAGGGAACTGTTTTGGGAAAAACATAACTAGTAATTCGTAATTCCTAAATTCCTGCCCCTAATTACTAATAAGATTTAGTCAAACTAGAAGCTTTGCAACGCTAATTTTCATCTTTGTGGAAGATTCTAAAAGCGTTACGCCGGAGCTAAAAACTTGGCTACTGTTTGGACATCTTTATCACCACGTCCGGAGCAGTTAATCACAATGCGAGGACTGCCACTAAGTTGAGGAGATAGGGTTTCTAAGTAGGCGATCGCATGGGCTGTTTCCAATGCTGGTATAATCCCCTCTAACCGCGAAAGTTGCTGGAAAGCTGCCAAAGCCTCTTCATCTGTCACACTGTAGTATTCAGCGCGATTAGTATCCTTCAAATAGCTATGTTCTGGGCCTACGCCGGGATAATCTAACCCCGCACTAATTGAGTGGGCCTCAATGATTTGTCCATCATCATCTTGTAGTAGATAGCTCATCGCTCCGTGTAATACACCAACCTGTCCTTTTGTCAAGGTTGCAGCGTGTTTTTGTGTATTAACACCTTCTCCTGCTGCTTCAATTCCAATTAACCGTATAGATGGCTCGTTGACAAACTCATAGAATAGCCCCATAGCGTTGGAACCACCACCTACACAAGCCATGAGAATATCAGGTAAACCGCCCCACTTTTCCATTGCTTGGGCGCGAGTTTCTTGTCCAATCACTGCATGGAAATCGCGTACCATCATCGGGTAAGGATGGGGGCCTGCTACCGAACCGAGAATGTAGTGAGTATTTTCTACATTCGTTACCCAATCTCGAATTGCTTCAGAAGTCGCATCCTTGAGAGTTCCCGTTCCCGCCGCCACTGGACGTACTTCTGCTCCCATCAGCCGCATTCTAAACACGTTTAAAGCTTGGCGTTCCATATCGTGAACGCCCATGTAAATTACGCATCCTAGCCCAAAACGAGCGCAAACTGTTGCTGTTGCCACTCCATGTTGTCCAGCACCTGTTTCCGCAATAATTCGCTGTTTGCCCATACGCTTTGCCAACAATACCTGACCAAGGGCATTATTGATTTTATGAGCGCCAGTGTGATTTAAATCCTCGCGTTTTAAATATATTTGTGGGCCTGTGCCATCTGGTTTAGCATAACGAGCAGTCAAGCGTTCAGCAAAATACAACGGTGTAGCGCGTCCTACATAATCTCGCAGTAGTTGTTGTAGTTCTGCTTGAAAATCAGAGTCATTGCGGTATTGTTGATAAGCTGTTTCTAGTTCAGCAAGAGCAGGCATCAGCGTTTCCGGAACGTACTTACCGCCAAAGCGTCCAAAGCGTCCTTGTATATCGGGAACTTGAGCAGTTGCTGGGGAATTTGGAGAGAGGGGAGTGGTAGTCACGGCTGATTTCGGTGATGGGAATGACTTAATTATTATATGAAAATTGGGAGTAGGGGAGGCAAGGGGAGCAGGGGTGAAAAATTACAACTGACAACTGGCCAAGCCCCGTTGGGGCGGGGTGTGGGGTGTAGGGTGTGGGG
>NZ_JAECZA010000099.1 GCF_016056275.1 Dendronalium phyllosphericum CENA369
CTGTACCAAAGCGAATGTATCTGATGATAAGGGTTTGATTGAAATGTTGACGCTCAATATTGATTATTTCAAGTCAAAACCTGTCAATCTTCCCAAGACCACCATCCTGCTAGACCACGGTTATCATCCTGAACATCTCACCGAGGAGTTAGAGAAGGTTTATCCCCAGATCATGACGAAAATCAGATTTGAACTTTCGGCGAAACCATCCAAACAAGAAAACAAAGCGCAAGGGAAATCTGGGTTTATTCCGGTTGCAGCAAGATGGGTAATTGAGCGGTCAAATTCTTGGATGGAAAGATGCAAAATCCTCGTCAAGAACTTTGAGAGAACTTTAACTAATGCGACTGCCAAGGTTAATCTTTGTTTTATTCGGTTGATGATTAAGAGGCTTGCAGCACCTTCTTAGATGTCAAATGGGTTCTATACAGTACCTTAGAAATTAGTAATGCTATCTCCAGGAGGTATGGTCAATGTTAAATACAAACAAAAACTGGAGGATAACAATCATCAAAGCTGTCTTGGCTGTCATCAACTCCGGGTTAATTTCTACAGGATTAGTTAGCTGTCTTAATCCAGTACAGCAAGCTCCATCTCAACCAACTATACAACCTAATCAACAGCCCAATCAGCCCGATCGCCAAGATAAAGATGATGACAAAAAAGACGATCGCGACGATGATAAAGATGATGACAAAGACGATAAAGATTAAATCAAAGCGTCAGTAAAGTATTTATTCTTTTCTCTTAGTTTCAATTTATGGTTATTCACAACACTTATAGTTCGCTTGCTGATACCCTCAGCTACAGACGGCAACGACTTGCTAACCTGATTGATTTTCCAGTAATTCTCTGGTCGGGTAGCAGCAGTCCGCGTAACTTTCCAGCAAATCTTTTGCCATTTCGCCCTAGCAGTCATTTCCTTTATTTTGCTGGACTGCCACTCCAAAATGCGGCAATTCGTCTAGAATCGGGCAAGCTAGAACTATTCATGGAAGATCCCAAACCTAGCAGTGCCCTTTGGCACGGAGAAATGCCGAAGCGAGACGAAATCGCCCAACAAATTGGCGCGGATGCTGCTAAACCAATGTCAGAATTAGAGTTCTTCTTGGAAGATGCAGCCACAATTGCCGTACAAGATGCTGGCACTTGGACGCAGCAATCGCAGCTTTTAAATAGATGGGTTTTACCGCAAAATCCCCTCCAAGGAATTGATTTAGAATTAGCCAAAGCAATTATTTCTCTGCGTCTCACCCACGATGAAGGGGCATTAATTGAACTGCGAAAAGCCGCTGCTGTCACTGTTGCAGCCCACAAAGCTGGGATGGCAGCCACATCTAAAGCAACACTAGAAGCTGAAGTCCGGGCGGCGATGGAGGGGGTAATCATTGCCAGTAATATGACTACTTCTTACAACAGTATTGTGACCGTCCACGGTGAAGTTTTGCATAACGAGCAGTATCATCATCCGCTGCAACCAAATGACTTAGTGTTAGCTGATGTTGGCGCTGAAACTGAGATGGGTTGGGCAGCTGATATCACCCGTACTTGGCCCGTTGCTGGGAAGTTTTCACCTACTCAAAAAGACATTTACAATGTTGTGCTGGCAGCTCATGATGCTTGCATTGCGAAAATACGTCCTGAGGTAGAGTATGGCGATATTCATCTGCTAGCTGCCACAGTCATAGCTGAAGGTTTAATAGATTTAGGAATTCTGCAAGGAAATGCTGAAGATTTAGTAGAAATAGATGCTCACGCGCTGTTTTTTCCTCACGGGATCGGTCATTTACTCGGTTTGGATGTCCACGATATGGAAGATTTGGGCGATTTAGCAGGATATGAAGCAGGCCGTCAAAGAAGCGATCGCTTTGGTTTGGGCTACCTGCGTTTAAATCGTCCCTTGCGATCGGGTATGCTAGTTACAATTGAGCCGGGCTTTTATCAAGTACCAGCAATTTTAAACGATGCTAATCTCCGGGTAAAATATCAAAATGTCGTGAATTGGCAGCGCTTATCTCAATTTGCTGATGTCCGAGGTATCCGCATTGAAGATGATGTTTTAGTTACAGCTTCAGGCAGTGAAGTTTTAACAGCCGCATTACCAAACGATGCTGATACAGTAGAAAATCTCGTCTCATAACAGTACCACTGATTGCACTCGCAGTCTTGCAACTGTCAACCGAAAAAAGTAACATCAGACACAGTTGAGATATTAACTATCAGCCATTCCGTGCTTGCCTATCAGCACAACCAATCTTCAGACACTTGCTGTATTGTTCACATTTTGTTACAAAAGTACAAAGAACTTCTAGAGACTAAAACCAAATGTTCGGCGGACTTACTGGTTTAAAAGATCCTAAAGGCACAGACTGGGGGGAGCAGATGCTCAACACAGTCGCTAGCCAAACGATTCGCCATCTATTTTCCCAAAGCGAGTCAGTAGAAGTCTTTGTGCGCTGCTATCCCTCCAGCAAGTTGTTGCAAGGCAGCATTGATAGTTTTAAAATGAGCGGTCGCGGCTTGGTCATCCGGAGAGAGTTTGCAGTAGAGGAAATGTCGTTTGAAACCGATGCGGTGGCCATTGACTTTGGAGCAGTCCTAAGTGGCAAACTGAATCTCAAGCAACCTACCCAAGCGATCGCTCAAGTAATTTTATCAGAAGCAGGCATTAACCAATCCTTTAATGCCGAACTCGTGAAAAAGCGACTCATAAATCTCTCTGTGCCTGCCTTGACGGCATTATCTGGCGGCGAACCAGTATCTTTTACTGAGGTTCAGGTACAACTATTACCGGAAAATCGCCTGCGGATTATGGCAAAAGCAGATTTAAACAATGGCGAACTAATACCGCTGAGTATGACCGTAACTCTAGCTGTAGAAAGGCGACGGCGAATTTCCTTCAAAGATCCACAAGTTGAACTCGAACTTGTACCAGAAGCGCAACAAGAAATATCCCAAACCTTGAGCATAGCACTGGCAGAAATTTTAGATAATATGGTCGATTTGGATCGCTTTGACCTTGATGGGGTGAAAATGCGGCTCAATCGTTTAGAAACTGAGGATAAAAAATTAATTTTCAGTGGATATGCCGAGATTGAACGTATGCCACGTAGCTCTTAATTTGTAAGCAAAGATAAAAACACCTTTACGCTTTGAAATTTCACATTGACCGGAGTTAACTGTTGACCGTCAACAGTTAACAGCTAACAACCACTATGAGTATTTCTGAAAATTCAATACGCTTTAGCTTACTGTGTCACTATCCTGACTTTTCACGGGAAGTCTTCAAACCCTCGTTAAGGCTCTTGGTAGGGTGTAGGGAAAACAAGAAAGCCTGACTACACCCCACACCCCACACCCCACACCCTACACCCTCGCTCCTTTTCCACGTACCGTGAAAAGTCAGGTCGCGATCGCAGTATTTGTATAATTATTTGATTGAGCCTAGTTTCACAAACCATACTATGACCTGAAAAAAATAAATTCTTACTAGTTTAGTCGCCTAAACTGAAAGAATTCTCACTTCAATAAATTCCAGCACAGGCAATCTATGACATTTGTGGTTCCAAAGCAGTACAGCTTCTTGCCTCGCTTTTACCGACTGGCAAGTGTCAGTGTACTTTCTAACATGATGGTTCCCCTAGCAGGTCTAGTTGACATTGCCTTTTTAGGACATTTGGCAGATATTCGTCACTTAGCTGGAGTCATCCTAGCAACTATCCTTTTTGACTACCTTTATCGCGTATTGAAATTTTTGCGCTCAAGCACCAATGCCCTGACTGCCCAAGCTGTTGGTTTGGATGATGCCAAAGCTATTTTGCTGGCAGGACTACGCAGTGGTTTAATTGCGCTAGTAATCGGCTTACTGATTGTGTTGTTGCAATATCCTCTCCAAAAAATTGGATTTACCATCCTTAGCGGTTCGCCAGATATTGAAGCTTCTGGAATTGATTATTTCAGTGGTCGGATTTGGGGAGCGCCCGCTGTTTTGCTCAACTTTGTGTTAATTGGTTGGTTTCTAGGGCGAGAAATGAATGGTGTAGTGCTATTGATTTCTCTTGTTGGTAACGGTTCTAATGTGTTGCTTGATTATCTGATGATTGTTCGGTGGGGCTGGGAAAGTATGGGAGCTGGGCTAGCAACGGCTATTAGTCAATATCTAGCGCTGGCGATTGGTTTGATTGGGGTCTGTTTTAGTATTCCGCGGACAGCATTACCAACTGCTCTGCAAGAAGTTTTTGATTGGGCAGCTCTCAAAGATGCTGTTGCACTCAAGAGTAACATTTTGGTGCGATTTTTAGCTCTCATTTCTGCCTATGCTATTTTCACAAACCTAAGTGCGGCTATGGGAACAATTGTCCTTGCCGAAAACGGGTTGCTTCTCCAAATTGCTCTTTTGAGTCAGTTCACAATTCAAGGTGTAGGCATGACAACCCAAACCTTAACCGGGAACTTTCAGGGCAAAGGAACCACAGAACAAATGCTTCCACTGCTGAATGTTTCTATACTGACTAGTTTGCTGATTGCACTAGCTTTTGCAACAGTATCTCTTATCTTCCCAGATACAGTATTTGGATTGCTGACTAATCATACAGAGGTTAACAAACACATAACTAGCTACATCATCTGGTTACTGCCTCTTCTCGGATTTACTGCTATAGCCTTCATGCTAGAAGGGTACTTCATTGGCTTAAAGGAAGGTGTAATCCTACGTAACGCCGTCCTACTTGCATTTGGATTAGGTTTTACCCCACTGGCTGTTGCAGCATGGTATTTCCACAATAACCACCTTTTATGGATGGCTCTTGTATCTTATATGATGACTATCATTGTAGTGCTTGGGTTGAAGTTGCCCCGGACTTTTGATAGCCAAAATTTGCAGAATCAGGAGTTAATGCCAAGCTCTTGAAATGATACAGATCCAAACCCAGGACTTTCTTAATTACGAATTACGAATTACGAATTACCCTGTCCCTGCTCGCGGCTTCGCTCTTTTGCCAAGCTATCAATAGCGTCACCCAAGGCAGTAGTAAGACTTTTGCGGGTTTGGGCGTGACTGTCTTGCTCGGTTTTCAAAGCTTGCAGCAGGCGATCGCGTTCTTTGGTGACTGCAATCAATTTCGCTTGTAATTCTTTTACAGATTGGATTTGTTGGACTTCTTGTTGAATGGCTGTCGTTGTTTTACCATCAACCAGTATTCCTCCCTCAATACCTTTGAGTTTCTGAATTTCCACTTTCAAAGAGGCGATCGCCTGTTGCGATAGATGAGCATCTGTACGGCGTTGCTCTGCTTCTGTGTTGTAGAGTTTGCGCCATTTTTGGGCACTTTCCCAAGCCGCATCGCGATCGCGTTGCTGTTCTACCAACTGTTGTTTAAGCGTCTGAATTTCTGCCAACCACTTTTGTGTTAAAACTGCTGCTTTATCATTACTTTCAGTCATTTTAATACTCTTTGATAACTATCAATGTGCTAATTTCAGGTATTTGTCAATGAAAAACGTAAAATTAAATACGTTATTAATAGAACAAAACTAGTATCATCAAATCTAAAAACTGACGATACCATTTTTACAAGAAATAGTGGTAAATTTAAAAGCCCTCTAGTGAGGGATTTCTACATAAAGAAATATTCCATCGCTGTTGAAGCTAAGGGAAAAGCATCAAATTCTACATTCTCGCCCTGACTTTTCACGGGAAGTCCTCAAACCCTCGTTAAGGCTCTTGGTAGGGTGTAGGGTGTAGGGAAAACAAGAAAGCCTGACTACACCCCACACCCTCTGACTTTTCCACATATCGTGAAAAGTCAAATTCTCGCCTCCCCATCTTTTTGGCAATCCGAATCATAAGACTAAAGGTACATTAACTTAGTACCGCTCAAAATTTGGTAAAAAAATTCCTAAAATATATGCGATCGCCACTGAAAATCTGGCAAATTATTTGAGGATACTAACCAGCCATAGCTAACAATCATGGGACAGTCTCGCTTTGTCGGCTTTGTTCGTCATCTGAATTGGCGCACGCTCAAGAAAACTTTTACTAGGACAATCGAAAGGCGACTTTTGGGACTGGCTTCGGAAATTGCCTTCAACGCCATGCTATCTCTGTTTCCGGCAATTCTCGCCGTACTTACAGCCATCGGTCTATTTGAAGAATCCTTGCAAGATACCTTTAAACAACTGGCGAATCAAATCAGTCAAATCGCACCCGAAGAAGCGTTGAAATTAATCCGTGATTTTGCCACCAAAGAAATTACCAACTCTAAAAACAGAGGTTTATTCTCTTTGAGTTTTGCGATCGCCCTTTGGACTGCTTCTGGGGCTATAAGTACTGCGATGACTGCCTTCGATCAAATTCATCAAATTCCCCCAGAACAAACGCGCCCCTTTTGGAAAGCTAAACTCATCTCTCTCGGATTAACAATCGGGACAATTTTGCTGTTAATGGTGGCTTCTTTCTTAGTTTTTATCAGCGACCTTCTATTAGCAATGGTGGTGTATGAAAATGGTTCTTTAATTTTTTTGTTGCATCTTTGGCAGTTGTTACGCTGGCCTTTAGCTTTAGGTATAGTTGCAGCCGCATTCGGCTTTATCTACCGCTATGGCCCCAGCGTCTGGAACTCAGGTACGCCAATGATGCCAGGGGCAATTTTAGCAGCTGTTTTCTGGGCGGTACTGTCTGCTTTGTTTCGGATTTATGTCGCCAATTTCGGCAACTACAATAAAGTTTATGGTGCAGTGGGCACTGTGATAGTTTTGATGTTGTGGCTATGGATGAGTGCTGCTGTGATGCTAGTGGGCGACCAATTGAACGTAACTGTTGGCGAGGATATGCGCTCAAAAACAGACAAAAACTTGCTGAAAAAAATTAATTAATAAGCTAAAACATGACAGTTACCAGTTCATCTTAAAACAAGCGATCGCCCTCATGCCTAATTCTTCTTCACGTTTTTCTCATATCGATCGTAGCGCTCATGCACCTACTATCAAGCGGCTGCGTCAGTTGAGCCGTCTTTTGGATAAAGTCATTACTATTCCCGGAACGCCAATTGCTATTGGTCTAGATCCAATTATCGGATTTATACCTATTGGGGGCGATTTTTTAGGGTTTGTACTTTCTAGCTACATAATCCTAGAAGCCGCGCGATTGGGAGTACCGAAAGCTATTTTAAGCAAAATGGTTTTGAATATTGTTATCGATAGCTTAGTCGGTAGTATACCTATAGCAGGAGACTTGTTTGAT
The DNA here is from genome assembly GCF_016056275.1 of Dendronalium phyllosphericum CENA369. Taxonomy (GTDB): domain Bacteria; phylum Cyanobacteriota; class Cyanobacteriia; order Cyanobacteriales; family Nostocaceae; genus Dendronalium; species Dendronalium phyllosphericum. The sequence continues at coordinate 7,241 of NZ_JAECZA010000099.1, forward strand.
TTTGCTTGGACAGCAAACGAGTATAATCTTAAGTTGTTGGAAGAATATTTTAAGTTACCTCGTTAGCACCAAAGTGTAAATATTTAGTTGATTATTTATAGTTTTGGCAAATAGCCATTGTCTTATTTTATTTCCCATGCTAATAATTGGAATGCTGTAGTACGCCTAAACTGGCGTTGAAATTAGTCATTGATAAAGGAATGAAAGATTGGTGGCAAGCCACTTTTCCTAAAGGGCGGCAAAGTCTAATTATTAGCGATGCTTGTGGGTATCCCGTACAAATTGCTTATGGTGAAAAAGGTAAAGGGAAACCATTAATTTTATTACATGGAATGGGTAGCTGGAGCTACAATTGGCGTAACAGTATTGACCCACTATCTAAATATTTTCGGGTAATATGTTTTGATGCCAAAGGCTATGGTTTTTCAGAAAAACCATTGTTTCGCAAAGAACATCATAACCATCAAATTATTGAGTTTGAGAGAATCATTCAAACATTATGCGATGAACCTGCCGCGATCGTAGCAGAATCATTGGGAGGGTTAATTGCTCTTGCTCTCGCTCAAAAAAATCCCGATTTAATCGAGCGGTTAGTAGTAGTCAATGTACCTATTTTTGCCAAATATCTACCTCATTGGGCTATGCGGTTGCTTGCTTTAACTCCTTTAGAAGTAGTGCAAGCAATTGACTATTTACGTCTAGCATATTTGTTTGCACCTCTATTTAGAGAAATTATGGCAGTAGAAAGGCGTGGAGAATTATTCGATCCATCAATACTGACACCAGAGGACGCATATTGGATAGCTTACCCGTTTATTGAGTTACCTGGTACTATTACCAAAGTCGCCGAAGAGTTACAAATAGCAGCCCAGGAAATTGACAATAATCAAGCCAATAAGCCAAATATGCTCAGTAAAATTCAACAATATTTGAGTGAGATTAAGTGTCCTACATTAATTTTGTGGGGCGAACAAGATGGTTGGTTTCCGACTAGTCATGGCAAAAAACTGCATCAATGTATTCCAAATTCCAAATTCCAAATTCTGTCTAATTGCTGTCATGATGCTTCAACAGGTTCTTCAGACGCAGTAAACGCAGCTGTTCTAAAGTTTTTACAAGATACAAGTTTTTTGTAAATTGGCTACTGGAATCGCATTTTTAATTACAAATTAGTAAGCCAGGACTTACGCACTCAGATCCCCCAACCCCCTTAAAAAGGAGGCTTTATACCAATTATCTCAAATAAGGCAACACACTCAAACCCTAAAAGCCTTGCCATATTTGACTTTCTTAATTACGAATTACGAATTACGAATTGGTATTAAATACGCGACAGCTTATAAGGTTGTAATTTTGCTCAATTGCCATAAAAAAAGAGTAGGAGGAGGCATACCAATCGCCTCCTCCCACTCTGGCATTTGCCGCTGTAGCGTTTAGGAATATATGCAGACGTTGCCCGTTATTTAGGGGGCTAATGGTACGTCAACGACAACGCCCGTAAGCATTTAATATTCCCTATGCGACAAATGTCAAGCCAGATATTTAATATTTTTTGCCTGAATAAATAGTCTGTAAATTATTGGTAGATATATTTTATTTGTCCTATAAAAAATTGATAGACTGCTTTGAACGTATTAGTTTTATATCTTGGTAGCCCCTGATAACAACACCCTTGAAGTCGTTTATCTTCTACAATTTAACTCAGTCAATCTGAGTACGGTTGCCATTTTGGCAGATTTTTAAATTTTAAAATTGCTTGTTTATAAGAATAATCCAGGCAATTAAATTGCGGTTACTCTTGCACACAAATAAAGTCAGTCTCCACAGACTAAGTCAAAATAGGATTTCAAATTTAATCTGACGAAAGTAAAATAGACCTCTTACATGAATACGATTATCCCCTCAAACTGGAAGTCTGGGGCTACACAAACAAAGCCGTGACTAGCAGGCTTAAATGTGTGATTGCAGTTGAAAAACCTATTTGATGCAGCTACAAATTCAATTCATTAAATATTCGTGCAAGAAGTCTAATATTCAACACAGCTATGCTCAAGTCATTTTGTAAAAGGGACTGGGGAACTCGGGGCCCCCACGACCGCAGAGAGTGGGGATTAGGGGCAATGGGGATTAGGGGGTAGTGGTATATCAAATGCTCATATTATGGTGGGGGCTTTGGCCCAACACCAAATTTTAAAGAACTTTTTCCCAGTACCTAGTACCACCAGCGGCGTACCTAGAACCACCAACATAAATGTGTGGTGGGAGACTCCTCACTGTGACCAGTTGAAAATGTGAATGCGCTATTTTAAGACAGTCGTGCTACTACTAGCTTTTGATGGGCGATTACTTAGCTTTTAATCAACAAATTCAATAAGAATCACTTCCTCTCTGGGAATATATCTACCATCGTAAGCTAAACGTACTTTTCCACCTTCATCAATATCATTGATTTCCTCACCCTTGGGATTCCACCAATCAGGCGCACCAATCCAGGTACATCTGTCACCTATTTTAAGTCTTTGTACTCGACTTGCAATTTCCTGGTTAAAATCTTTTATTGGGTTGAGTGTATTGTAAGGAATTTGTTCTTTGTGAATTATCTTTAACCAGGACGTATTATCTTCTTCTTTCTCTAATTCTGTTTTTTTGCATGTACTTGTTATTGCAATAAAATCTGCTTCTGCTACAAATATGTCTTCAAAGTTAATCCACTGATAATCTTCTATACTTTGTCCTAACAAGACAATTTTTGCTCTGTGGGTGTCAATATCAATCTCTATTGCGACCCCTATATCTCCCTGGTGTGTTTGACACGGCAGCTTGAGGTTATCAAGGAAGTCTAAATCTAATTTTGCTAAAGGTGTTTCATATCTTTTTGTGTTATCGTCATCACCATCTAACTGCTCAACAGTATCGTTCATATTTGAAATAGAAGGATTGCCAGTAAAACTCATGTCAAATATGATGGGGTCTTTGCGTAGTTTTTCGTGTTCAAGTAATGCTTGATATATAATTTCGGCTGTTGTATCTGTAGTGACATCACTGATTTGGCTATGTCCGCTTATAAGCTTATGCAGATTAAATTGAATGTCTCCATATATATCTTTGCGCTCTACATAGATAAATCCGGTTCTAGTATCTTGAAACTGTGTGATTTCATGATAAGTCGCAACTTTTTGGATATCTTGAGCTATTCCATAAGCTCTCAACCATGAATCTAAAAGTACTGCCTGAGTTGTGCCTAGACCACCTACACCGTTACCCCATTTATCAGTAGATCCTTGTCTGCTAATTTCTCCGATTGCGTAAATTGTTGCTCCTACATAGTTGTTTTTGTCTTTTTCTACCCTTGTTGTAATAGAATTTAAATTTGTAGGTGAAGTCTGTATTTCGTAATTTAAAAAACCTGCACTTTTTTTATTTACAACTGCAATATCAGTTCTTCTGCCTGGATATTGTAATTCTTGAAGTGACTCAAATTTATCGTGTTTAAAGTAGGTTTGAATAGTTGCATCCAATATATTTTTTGCTCTACTTTTAGCATGTTTATGTGCTGCGCTTTCATTTCTGGTACTGATAAATTTGTTGCTAATACAATCTATTTCTATTTCTTGCGCTTCATCTGTGTTGACATTATGAAAGAAATGTCCACATACCCAGAAAGATGTTTCTTTACGTGTTCTGTAGTGTGCTTGTTTATAAAAAAGTGGGCGATCGCAGAATATACATTTGAAAATTTCATCCTGAGCATGTAAACTAAATTGAGCATCAACAAGAATACCGTTTTTATTTAATGCATATCCAACCATACATTTGAAAAATTAGTAGTTAGATAAAAAAATATTGATAATTTAAAATTTTAATAAAGTAATGCTTACATGTCCACGCCTTGGGACAAAACAAAATTACTACTATTATGCTGAAATACCCAATATTAGCCGCCTCTCTGCAAACAGAAAGGCGGTTATAAATTAGGTGCTACGAATAAGCAGCCATTGGCAGACAAGAACAAACAAAATTCCTATCGCCAAAAGCTGAATCTATGCGACCAACAACAGGCCAGAACTTATATTCGCGTGTCCAAGGCGCAGGGTAAGCAGCTTGTTCGCGGGAATAAGGATGATGCCATTCTCCTGCAATGAGACTTTCAGCAGTGTGGGGTGCATTCTTCAAGACATTATCTTGGGCATCCACCTTGCCAGATTCAATTTCGGCAATTTCTGCACGAATAGCAATCAATGCATCACAGAAACGGTCTAATTCTTCCTTAGATTCGCTTTCTGTTGGTTCCACCATGATTGTACCTGCCACTGGCCAAGAGACAGTCGGCGCATGGAAGCCATAATCCATTAGACGCTTGGCAATATCATCGATTTCGATGTTGGCAGATTTTTTGAGCGATCGCAAATCTAAAATGCATTCATGGGCAACTAAACCATTTTTCCCTTTATACAAAACGGGATAGTACGCTTCAAGTCTCTTAGCGATGTAATTAGCATTGAGAATTGCCACTTTAGTTGCTTGGGTTAAACCCTCTGCACCCATCATGGCAATGTACATCCAAGAGATCGCTAAGATACTAGCACTACCCCAAGGCGCAGCAGCAACAGCACCTATATGTGAGTGCTGAGTGCTGAGTGCTGAGTGCTGAGTAGTAGAAGAAGTAGAAAGTGTTTCATTTACATTGCCCGTTTTCTCTCTCCTGATTTTGACTACGGTATGTCCGGGGAGAAAAGGCACGAGATGGGAGGCTACGCCAATTGGCCCCATACCAGGGCCGCCGCCACCGTGAGGAATGCAGAAGGTTTTGTGCAAATTCAAATGACAAACATCTGCCCCAATATCTCCGGGACGACAAATTCCCACTTGGGCATTCATATTCGCCCCATCCATATATACTTGTCCGCCGTGGATATGGACAACAGCGCAGATTTCTTGAATTGCCTCCTCGAACACACCATGAGTTGAAGGATATGTAACCATTAAAGCGGCGAGTTCATGGCTGTGTTTTTCAGCTTTAACTTTCAGGTCATCAACGTCAATGTTACCTTGTGAGTCGCAAGCAACTGCCACCACCTTCATCCCACACATCACCGCACTGGCTGGGTTTGTCCCGTGTGCTGAGGTAGGAATCAAACAAACGTTGCGATGTCCTTCTCCCCGACTTTCGTGATACTGATGAATCACTAAAAGTCCTGTGTACTCGCCTTGAGAACCTGCATTTGGTTGTAGAGAAACTCCCGCAAATCCAGTAATTTCAGCCAACCATGCCTCTAGTTGCTGAAACAGAATTTGATAGCCCCGCGTTTGCGATGGGGGAGCAAATGGGTGTAGCTTACCAAATTCCTCCCAAGTTACTGGCATCATCTCGGCTGTGGCATTCAGCTTCATCGTGCAAGAACCCAAAGGAATCATCGATGTAGTTAGCGATAAATCCTTAGTTTCTAACTTGTGAAGATAGCGCAACAACTCAGTTTCAGAGTGATAACGATTAAAAACGGGATGGGAGAGGTAGGTACTGGTGCGGAGATGGGGAGATGAAAAAGACGCGGTGACGCGGTGATGGGGTGAGTCCAGTGCTGCGGGAGGGTTTCCCTCCGGAGCCACTTCCGTGCGGGGGTTCCCCCCGTTGAGGAAAGTGGTATCAGGCAACTGGCGAACCCGTAAGGGTGACGCGGAGAGGAAGAATGTCCCCGTGTCTCCGTTTCCCTGTATCCCCGTGTCTTCTTCTTTGGGGGAGGTTAATTCTTCTAGGGTAAAGGGTAAGTCATCCGTGCCTGCAAAGATTTGCCAGAGGTCTATTAAGTCTTCTGATGTAGTTGTTTCATCTAAGGAAATGCCAACAGCAGTATTATCAAAAATCCGCAGGTTAATATTTCGTGTTTGACAAGCTTCAAGAATCGTTTCTAATTTGCGCGTTCCCAACTCCACGCGCAGCGTATCAAAGAAATGTTCGGAACTAATTTTGTAACCCAGGCGCTTTAATCCTGCTGCCAATATTAAAGTTAGCTGGTGGATGTTCTCAGCAATTGCCTTCAGTCCAGCAGGGCCGTGATAAACGGCGTACATACTCGCCATCACCGCCAGCAGTACTTGTGCCGTACAAATATTACTGGTAGCTTTTTCGCGGCGGATGTGCTGTTCGCGGGTTTGCAAGGCGAGACGCAATGCGGGCTTACCTTGAGCATCTTTTGATACACCTACAATTCGCCCTGGAACTTGCCGCTTATACTCTTCTTTGGTAGCAAAGTATGCCGCGTGAGGCCCTCCAAACCCCAACGGAATGCCAAATCGCTGGGTACTACCCACAGCAATATCAGCGCCAAATTCACCCGGTGGTGTGAGTAAAGTTAAGCTTAAAGGATCTGCTGCTACCGTCACCAATGCACCCTTAGCATGGGCTTTTTCAATAAAAGCGCGGTAGTCGTAAATAGTGCCATCACTAGCAGGGTATTGCAGAATTGCCCCAAAAATTGGTCGCTCAAAATCAAATGTTTGAGGATCGCCAACAATAATTTTAATTCCTAGAGGTTTAGCGCGTGTTTGCAAGACATCAATAGTTTGGGGATGGCAGTCACGAGAAACAAAATAGGCATTGGCTTTATTTTTGCAAACTCCGTAACTCAGACTCATTGCTTCTGCGGCTGCTGTGGCTTCATCGAGTAATGAAGCATTGGCGATTTCCAAACCTGTCAAGTCGATAATCATGGTTTGGAAATTGAGTAGCGCTTCTAGTCGTCCTTGAGCAATTTCTGGCTGATAGGGAGTGTAGGCAGTATACCAACCAGGGTTTTCTAAAATATTACGTCCAATTACAGGAGGCGTAATACAGTCGTAATATCCCATACCAATGTATGAGCGGCAAACCTGATTTTTGGTAGCAATTTGTTTTAACTTTGCCAGTGCTGCGTACTCGCTTTGGGCTTCTGGTAACTGTAGGGGTTTATTGAGCTTAATTGTCTGCGGTACTGTTTGGTCTATGAGAGCATCTAGACTAGATAACCCCAATAATTCAAGCATTTGCTTAACATCATCGGAGTTTGGGCCTATGTGCCTTGGCGTAAAATTATTTAACTTTTGATTCCTTTCGTCTAGGGTCTGGCGATCGCTAGACTTAGGAATAGAGGCGTGCATTACCACTAATGAAACTCCAGACGCAACTATATTAATATTTTGCAATAAATACTAAGGATTGGGGACTGGGGATTAGGGATTAGGGATTAGGGATTAGTTGTTCTCCCTCATCCCCCTCATCTCCCTCACTCCCTCATCCCCCTCATCCCCC